>NZ_WOTO01000063.1 GCF_010993775.1 Fodinicola feengrottensis
TTTTTGCGATTTTGTTGCGTATGATGTTTGTGTCTGATTCGCGGATTGAGGGGATTGCTCGTCGGCTTGCCGCTGGTGATGCTGAGGCGGCGACGGCGGCGATTAATAGTGCTGAGAGTTTGGATGTCTTCGCCGGCTGACAGTCCTGCCTGACGCGCTCGCCGACAGACGGGGAGCGGGTCGCCGCATCCCGGCCGTACGGGTCACGACCGGTGGCCGGCAGGATGCTGGGCATGGATGTGACAGAGGTGGCCAGCGGTACGGCTGAGCAGCCGGGGCCGGCGGTGATGGTGCGGTGGTGGGCGATCACGTTGGTGATGGTGTCTGCCGCCGCTGTGCTGATTTTGGAGCTGACGTCCGTACGCCTGGCGGCTCCTTATGTGGGCAACACATTCCAGACGTATACGGCCTCGATCGCGGTGACCTTGGCGGCGATCGCGCTGGGTGCGAACCGGGGGTGGGTGGGCGGCGGATTTCCTGCCGCCGAAGGTGCTGATCGGTCCGCTGTTGGCCGTCGGTGGCCTGTTGGTGTTGGCCAGCAAGCCGATTGTGCTGGCCGTTGGTCCGCTGGTGCGGGACAGCGGTCCGGCCGGCAGCATCATCCTGGTCGGTGTCGCGGCGGCGGCTCCGGTGGCGGTGCTGTCGGCGATCAGTCCGGTGGTGGTGAAAACGCAGCTGCGTCGGCTGGCCGACAGCGGAACCGTGGTGGGTCGGTTCAGCGCTTTCGGCACGGTCGGCGGGCTGGCCGGCACGTTCCTGACCGGGTACGTGTTGCTGGCGACCTTGCCGGTGTCGGCGATCCTGGTCGGTACGGGCGCGGTGCTGGTCGCGTTGGGTGGCTGGCAGTTGGTGGGCTCGCGATGGCTCACCGGTCGGCGGACCGTGATCGGGATGGTCGCGGTGCTGGTGCTCGCCACGGGTGGAGCGGTCGCGCTGCCGGTGCCGTGTGACTACGAAACCGCGTATTACTGCGCCCGTGTCACCGACGATTCGGACCGGCCCGGCGGTCGGACGCTGTGGCTCGACGATGCCGAACATTCGTACGTGGACACCGAAGACTATGGCTATCTCAAATTTGCCTACACCCAGCGGTACGGCGATGTCATCAACGCGATGTGGCCGGCGAGAAAGCCGGTGCGGGCTCTGCATATATCGGTGGTGGCGGTTTCACCATGCCGCGTTGGTTGACCGCTACCCGGCCCGGGTCGACCAGCCGAGTGCTGGAAGTCGACCCCGGTGGTCGTGCGGCTCGGCCGGGAGCGGCTGGGGCTGCGTACGTCCGACGCCCTGCAGGTCAGGGTGGGCGACGCCCGTGTCAGCATCCGTTCCGAGCCGGCCGCTGGCTATGACCTGGTGATCGGCGACGCGTTCAGTTCCAGCGCGGTGCCGTGGCACCTGGCCACCCAGGAGTTCGCCGCCGAACTTCGCCGAGTGCTGCGCCCTGGTGGTTTGTATGTCCTCAACGTCATCGACTTCCCGCCACTTGCCTTGTTGGCAGCGGAAATCGCTCGCTACCGTACGGTCTGTTTTCGGTGCTGTCACGGTGATGGGGACCAAGGCGGCGCTGGAGGGCAAGGAGGGCGGCAATTTCGTCATCGTCGCTGGCGACCGTATCCCGGACCGTGACACGCTGCTCGCCGCGGCCGCCCACCGCGGCGAGCCTGGTGGCGTGGCCAGTCCGGCCCAACTCGCCGCCTTGGTGGGCAACGCGCGACCACTGACCGACGACCGCGCCCCAGTCGATCAGTTAATCACCACGTACCGTTATTTCTAGGTGTGGTATTGGCCCTGAAGGGATCCCCAGAGCAGGGCCCAGTCGCCGCTGTCGCCGCCTGGACGAAGGCCGCCGTGCAGGTGTCCCCATTCCAGCAACGCGTAGAAATGCGTGCTCCCGTACGACCCGTTGCGAACTATTCCGAAATGCGCGGCCCAGGTCGCGCCAGGGCGGGAATCCCACGGAATAGCGGCGAAAAGGTCGTGGACGTAGTCGGCCCAGTCGTGCGTGATGCCGGTCCGGTCGTTCGCGCACCGGTCCGCCGGCACCTTGCGCATGTCCACTGTGGTCGGTTGGGTGGCCGACGGGTACGGCCGTTTTTCCAGCGCCAGTACGGGTGCGCGACCCTGGATCCAGACGGTGTTGTCGACGTTGTAGATCGGATGCCAAATCGACGACGAGCCGCGGTTGCTGCCGACGGTCATGGACCGCAGGTCGGTGTAAGCGGTGTCGAGGTCCGGATCGCCCTGCCACTGCCAGATGTCACAGGTGTAGGTCGGAGCCTGGACGCCGTAATGCGCGAGCCACAGCCAGCGCGCCGCGCCCCGCACCCGTCCGAGGTCGCTGGACCACATCGACTCGCCGGTGTATAGACCCGGCGCGACGCCGACGCGGTGTTGGTACTGGCGGCAGAAGGCGTCCCGGAAGCCGGCGCCGAGGCCGGACACCTCGTAGTCCAGGAAGACCGGCAGGTCGCCGTCCGCCGGCAGGCCGGCCTGGGACAGGTAGAAGTCGGTCGGCTTGCTGCGCGCCGTCGCCGGGCCGGGCGAAGTGGTAGCCGCCGTAGACCTTGCCGGCGGCGCGGGTCGCGGACCTGCGGTTCTGCCAGCCGGGGGAGACGTAGCCGGATCCCTCGGTGACCTTGTTGAGGACGAAGTCGTACGCGTGGTAGTCCACACTGCTGTCATAACTGGACACGTCTCGTCCCTGCCGACCGCCGAGCCGTACGGTCGGTGCCGCGTCGGTTCGCTGGACGACGCGCCGATCCTGGTCCGGCGTGAGCGGCCGCACGCACCGGTGGTGCCGGGATCACCTCTCCGTGGATGTCGATGACTGGCGTCGCGCTGGTCACGGTTGCCTCCAGTGCCCCCCGTACGAGTCAGTGCGCCCTGCCGTTATTTTCCCCGAAACGTCGCTAAATATTCGGGTTTTGGCAGATCTGCTCTCGGTTGGCGAAGATGATCAGTGGAAAAGGGCCGTTTCGTCTTGGACACGCATGCCGACCAAGTGGGGGCTTTGTCTACCCTTCGTGGGCAAGAGTGACAAACTCCGCACGTGTGTGTCTTGTGTCACAGTGAGTGGCAGGGTTACCGCAAAGTAACCGCCACGCCGGCGAGAGGGCTGACGTTATGTTCGGTCGACTGCGGATCCTGATGACTGCGGCGCTCGCCGTCGCCTGCGTGGTGGCCGGGTTACCGGCCAGCGCCGCGCCGCCGAAACCGGCGGCGGCGACGGACTACTGCCAGGGGCAGTGCAACGACATCCTGCCGCCGGGGGAGAACGGCAACGCGACGCTGCTGGACATTCTCGGCAACCGGACCATTGGGACGCGGCCGGCGCACACCGATGACCAGCTCGGTCCGTACGCGAAACTGGCCAGTCAGTACACCGGGCTCACCAACGGCCAGCTGAACACTTTCTTCGACAACTCCTCCTTCGGCGTGCCGGCCGACCAGGTGGCCAGCACGATCTCACCGCGCAGCGACGTGACGATCGTCCGGGACAAGGCCACCGGCGTACCGCACATCACCGGCACCACCCGGTCCGGGACGGAGTTCGGCGCCGGGTACGCCGGTGCCGCTGACCGGCTGTGGACGATGGACCTGCTCCGCCATGTCGGCCGTGCGACGCTGACCGGCTTCGCCGGCGGGGCGCCGTCGAACCGGTCGTTCGAGCAGAGCCTGTGGGCCGGTGCGCCCTACACCGAGCAGGACCTGCAGGCCCAGATCGACCGGCTGGCCAGCTCGTCGTCGCGCGGTCAGCAGGCGCTCGCGGACGTGAACGACTATGTCGCCGGCGTCAACGCGTACATCACGCAGGCCGTCTCGAACCGCAACTTCCCCGGTGAGTACGTGCTGACCGGCCACATGAACGCGATCACCAATGCGGGCAGCATTGATCCGTTCAAGCCGACCGACCTGATCGCGATCGCGGCGGTCATCGGGGCGTTGTTCGGCAGTGGCGGCGGAAACGAGATCGCCTCGGCGCAGGTGAAGGAGGGCCGCTGAGGCCCGCTACGGAGTGGCGCAGGGCGATGCGATCTGGCAGTCGCTGCGGATGGCCGAGGACCCGAGCGCGGTCCAGACTGTCCACAATGGACAGTCGTTCCCGTACGGCCAGTCGCCGGCGCACCCGGTGGGTACGGCGATGCCGGACCCGGGATCGGTGACCGCGCAGGGACTGGTGGAAAACCCGACCGGCTCGGCGACCAACGCCAAGACGGCCAAGGCGCCGGCCAAAGCCGCGCAGCAAACCAGTGGAAAGAAGCCGAACGTACGCGATCTTTCGTCGGTCAAAGGCATTTTCAACGACGGCGTCTTCGGTCCTGGGTTCGCCCAGGGCGTCAAGCACAGTATGTCCAACGCGATGGTGGTTTCCGGGCCGTACACCGACACCGGTAACCCGGTCGCCGTTTTCGGTCCACAGACTGGCTATTTCGCGCCACAGCTGCTGATGCTCGAGGAGCTGCAGGGGCCTGGTATCAGCGCTCGTGGCATCGCCTTCGCCGGCATCAGCCTCTATGTGCTGATCGGCCGCGGGCAGGACTACTCGTGGAGCGCGACCTCGGCGGGCCAGGATGTGACCGATTCGTACGCGGTCACGCTGTGCGAGCCCACTGGCGCGCCAGTCACCCAGAACTCGCTTTCCTATCTCTACAACGGACAATGCGTGCCAATGGAGCGGCTCGCCGTACACGACGCGTGGGCCCCGAACACAGCGGACTCGACCGCGGCCGGGTCGTACGACCTGGTGCGCTATCGGACGAAGTACGGCCTGGTTTCCTATCGGGGCAAGGTCGGCGGGCAGTTCGTGGCGTTCACCAGCCTGCGGTCGAGTTATATGCACGAGGCGGACTCCATCCTGGGCTTCGGTGAATTCAACGACCCGTCGGTGATCACCTCGCCGCAGGCTTTCCAGCGCGCGGCCGCGGACATCAACTTCACCTTCAACTGGTTCTACGTCGACTCCAAGCACACCGCTTATTTCAACTCCGGAGCCAATCCGCTCCGAGCCGCGAACGTCGATCCCAATTTCCCCGTCCAAGCGCAGGCCGCCTATCAGTGGCAGGGCTGGAATCCAGCCACGAACACCGCGCAGTACACGCCGGCCTCCCAGCACCCGCAGTCGATCGACCAGGATTACTACGTCAGCTGGAACAACAAGCAGGCGGCCGGATTCGCGGCCAGTGACTACGGCCAGGGTTCGGTGCACCGGGTCGATTTGCTGGACAGTCGAATCAAGGCGATGGTGACCAGCGGGCAGAAGGTTTCCCGCGCGTCGCTGGCGAAAGCGATGGAGGATGCGGCGCTGACCGACCTACGCGCCGAGGACGTGTTGCCGGTGCTGTTGCAGGTGCTGGACAGCGCGCCGATCACCGATCCGGACGTGAGCGCCGCGGTCGCCAAGCTGCGGGCCTGGCAGCAGGCTGGTGGCAAGCGGCAGGAGACCAGCTACGGCAGCCAGCAGTACGCCTCCGCCGACGCGATCCGGATCCTGGACGCCTGGTGGCCGCTGCTGGTCAAGGCGGAATTCTCGGCCGGCATGGGCGACTCTCTCTACCAGGCCCTCGCGTCCGCTCTGCCGATCAACGAATCGCCCTCCGGGCAACAAAACGGCGATGTCGGTGGCGGTTCCAGCCTGAACGACACGCAGCCGCACAAGGGTTCGTCGTTCCAGAACGGCTGGTGGAGTTACGTGAACGCGGACCTGCACCAGGTGCTCGGCCACCCGCTAGCCAGCCAGCTCGGCACCACGTACTGCGGCGGCGGCAACCTCGCGAGCTGCCAGCAAGCGCTGGTCAGCAGCCTCAAACAGGCTGCCGCGATGCCAGCGACGCAGGTCTACGCGGCCGACGCGGACTGCTCGGCGGGCGACCAGTGGTGTGCCGACACGATCATCCAGCACCCGCTGGGCGGCATCACCGACGGCAAGATCAGCTGGCAGAACCGGCCCACTTACCAGCAGGTGGTGCAGTTCCCGTCTGGTCGCGGTTAGTAACGAACGCTCGAATGCCCGCGGCTCCGGCCGCGGGTCATTCGTCTGTGGAATTCGAACATTAGTTCGAGAAATAGTGTCGATGGCCAGTTTTGGCCGTACGCACGGACAAGGATCGGTGTTCGCGCCCTGGTTAATCGCACAGCGATATTGTCCATCGAACCCGTGACCGGTATCGTCGCGGCGAGCGATCTTGGTCAGTTGTCCTCATCCGACCCGGCAGATGGGTTTGCGGGCCAGGTCGCCGATCTGTCGGGATGAGTCGTCGCGCCGTGGGCGTGTCGGCACTCGGAGAGGGCGGAACGCGCGGGATGTCGGGGAGCTCATGACGCTGAGACGCGATCAGCGGCTGTGGGCCGAGCATCTACGGGTGGGCGACGACCTGTGGTTTATCGCCCACGAGGACCGCACTGGCCGGCCACGGGTGAGTCAGGTCGCGTTGGACTGCGGAATGGCGGGTGCCCTGCTCGGGGAGTTGGTGCTGTCCCGCAACATTCAGGTCCGAGAGGGCCGGATCCATGTTCTGACAGGAAAACTCCCGGACGACCAGACCACTCTGGAGATTCTGGAGAACATTCTCGCCGAGCCACACCACGACCTGCGGACTTGGCTGAGTTATCTGAGCCAGACCGCGGCGGCGGTGGTCACCGAGCGGCTGGTACGTGCCGGCATGCTGGAACCACAGGAAACGCGGCGTTTTTTCAAGACAGTCATCGTGCACCGGCCGTCTGACCAGGAAGGCGCTTTCTGGCGATCTGGTCGACTGGAAGCGGCTCTGGCCGGTTCGCGTGGCCAGACCACCTGGGGGGAGATCTATCTTGGTGGGCTGCTGGAGGCGATCGGTCTGTTGCAGGTCGACCTGTGGGATGACGCGGCCGCGATAGCTGCTTTCGTCGCCGGCGTGATAGCCAAGGCCGATCCCTCCCTGCGCGAAATCACCACTACGGTGCACAGCCTCATCGGCGAGGCGGTACTCAAAATCCGGCACTAGTTTTGGCCCACTACCCCCACAATTCTGGAGCTTTGGACGATGGCCCAATCCCCCACTGTCGCGAGCCGCCCGAGCGTCGTGTCGTCGACGCTCGCGGCGAACCGGCTCGGCATCATGCACGTGGTCTTTTTCGTCATCACCGCGGCCGCGCCGCTGACGGTGATCGCCGGTATCGTTTCCACCGGCTGGCAGGTCACCGAAATCAAGGGCCTGCCGCTTGCCTTCCTGCTGGTGGCGGTCGTATTAGCGCTGTTCTGCGTGGGATACGTCGCGGTCGCGCGGCGGATCCGCAATGCCGGCGCTTTCTATACGTACATCGCGAAAGGGCTAGGCAAACCGCTCGGAGTTGGCGGCTCGTTCATCGCCTTGTTCGCGTACGGCCTGATGCAGTGGTCGACGTACGGCGCGATCGGTTTCACCCTGTCGACGTTGGTGCATGACAAGACCGGTGCCACCGTGCCGTGGTACGTCTTCGGCCTCGCGGCCTGGGCGTTGGTGGCGATCATGGGCCTGCTGAGAGTCGATCTGAACAGCCGGGTGTTGGCGGTCGCGCTGGTCGCCGAGGTCGTCGTCGTGGTGATTTTCGACATCATCGACGTGGCGCATCCATTCGGCGGCAGCGTCAGCTTCACCACCCTGTCGCCGGCCAGCCTGTCCGGTGCCGGGCTCGGCATCGCGCTGGCGATCGCGGTGACCGGCTTCATCGGGTTCGAGGCAGCCGCGGTTTTCTCGGAGGAGTCCAAAGAATCCGACCGTACGGTGCCGGCCGCGACCTTTCTCTCGCTGGCCCTGATGGCGGTGCTCTATGCCGGCTCGGCGTGGGCCATGGCCGTCACCATCGGTGCGGACAACCTGCACAAGGCCGCGACGCAGTTCAGCAGCACCCTGCCGGCCGCCGTGGTGGCGACCAAGGTGGGCGGCAACATCGTCATCGACATCGGCCAGATCCTGTTCGCGACCTCGCTGATTGCCGCGGCGCTGTCGTACCACGGCACCTGCTCCCGCTACACTTTCGCGCTGGGCCGCGCGAAAGGGTGCTGCCGGCCTTCCTCGGCCGGACCGGCATTCGTAGCAACGCCCCGAAATATGCCTCGATTGCGCAGAGCGCGGTAGGTTTCCTGCTCGTCATCGCGTTCGCGATCTCCCACGCCGACCCGCTGGTCAACTTCTTCTTCACTTTTGGCACCGCCGGCGCTTTCGGAGTCCTGCTGCTGATTACCGGAACGTCGTTCTCGGTGATTGGTTTCCTGGCCCGCAATCCAGAAGGCGAAACGCTGTGGCAACGGCTGATCGCGCCGGTGATCGCATGCTGTGGTCTGTTGCTGATCATTTACCTGATCCTGTCCAACTTCGGTGCGCTGCTGGGTGATCCGGCATCTCCGCTGCGATTTGTCTTCCCAGCCATCTACACGCTTCTTGGTGTTGGTGGGGTTATTTGGGCGTTGTTCCTGCGGAGCACCCGGCCGGGCGTTTACGCGGCGATCGGCCTGGGCGCGGCGGCCAGCAGCGCGACGCCGTTCACCACCCGGGTCCCCCACCGCTGCGTGGCCGTACCCCAGGTGGGCGGTCATGACGGGCGAAGTCTCCATTCGGCGGGCCGACGCTACCGAAGGCGCGGCGGTAGCGCAGGTCATCGCCACTTCGTTCCACGACCTCGACGTGTCCCAGTGGCTGGTGCCCGATCCGGCCGACCGGGCCCGGATTTTCCCTTCCTATTTCCGGATAGTCGTCGATCTTGCCTTGGCGCACGGGACGGTCCTGGTAGCACCGGACTATTCCGGCGTGGTGGTGAACCTGGCGGTGCCTGGTCCAGACCCGGAGGACTACGACGAGCGGCTGGCCGAGGCCTGCGGTCCGTGGGTCGATCGCATGCAAACCCTCGACGAGGCGATGCACGGCGCGCACCCGACCGGCGCGCGGCGCGCATGACTACTGCGCGCTCTTCGGGGTGATGCCGCAATACCAGAACAAGGGCCTCGGATCCGCACTGTTGAACGCGTGGTGCGAGGCCATGGACTCCACTGGTACGCCGGCGTACTTGGAGGCGAGCAACTCGAACAGCCGACGGTTCTACGAGCGGGTCGGATTCGTCGACTGCGCGGAGCCACTGCCGCTGCCATACGAAGGTGAGCGAATGTACCCGATGTGGCGGGACCCCGCACCGAAGTAACCCGCGGATGCGCCGCGGCCGCACCGCGGGCCTGGCGGCCCCAGCCACGCCCGCGCGGCGGCCGGAGGCCGCCCAGGTTCGTGGTGGTGGGGTGCCCGGTTTTTGGGTGCCCCGGCGATGCGAACCGGATGTGCCGCCGGAGGAACTGCGGCCTTCAACTCAGCCATGCCCGCGGCGGCCGGAGGCCGCCCAGGTTCGTGGTGGTGGGGTGCCCGGTTTTTTGGGTGCCCCGGCGATGCGAACCGGATGCGCCGCCGCAGGAACTGCGGCCTTCAATTCAGCACTGCGGCCTTCAACTCGGCGGTCCGGCCCGAAACTGTCGGTGGGGCGCCTGAAGGTGGTGGGGAGGCACCAGGCAGCATCGGACCTGGGCCGCGGGCGCCGAGGGGGAGATTCGGGTGAGCAAGCAGGGCAGGCGGCGGCGCGTTCAGGAAGATCGGACGAGCGCGCCGGGAGGGCAGCCGACGCTGTCGCAGGTGGTTATCTCCTCGCTGGTGTCGGCGGCGCAGGATCTGCGCGCCGGCAATGAGGACGCGCCGTACCTGACGGCTGGGGTGCTGGCCGATCGGCCAGCGCACGAGCGGCCGGCGGTGCAGCGGGCAGTGGCCGAGGTCACTGGGATCTATCTGCGCAATCTGGCTGTTGGCGGCTGGCTACCGGAGGATCTCGTGCAGATCAGCAACCGGCGGCTCGGCTCCGGGCCGCCGGCGTCCTTCCTTACCGACCAGCTGGCCGCGTTCTGCCAGGGATATGCGCAGAGCACCCTGGACGACCGCTGGAAGGACCAGTTGGCGCAGCTGGAGGCGACGCTCTGGTGGGAGCCGGACGAGCCGCATCTCGGCCAGTGGATACGGCGCGAGGGGCTCGGGCTGCTCAAGACCCTGCTGATGGTGATCGAGCTGCTGGCCCTGCTCGGCGGGCTGCCGGCGCTGCCGGTGATCGTGCCGCCGCCGGGCAGCGGAGTGGCTGGCGGTGGCCGGCATCACGCGGCCGACGCGAAGGTGCTCGGCAAGGTGCGGGCGCTGCTGGCCAAGGCCGAGTCGACCGAGTTCGACGAGGAGGCCGAGGCGCTGTCGGCCAAGGCGCAGGAGCTGATGAGCCGGTACGCGCTGACCGAGGCGATGCTGGAGTTCCAGCGTGGCGCCGACCCGAGGGCGACCACGCATCGGTTCTGGCTCGACGATCCCTACGCGACAGCCAAGTCCGTGCTGGTCAACGAGGTGGCGACCGCCAACCGATGTCGTACGGTGCTGCACAGCAACCTCGGGTTCGTGGCGGTGCTGGGCGACCCGGTGGACGTGGACTCGACCGTGCTGCTGGCCACCTCGCTGCTGGTTCAGGCGACCCGCGCGCTGGTGTCCGCCGGCCGGCACGTCACGCGTACGGGCCAGTCGCGGACCCGCTCGTTCCGGCAGGCCTTCCTGCTGTCGTATGCGAACCGGATCGGCGAGCGGCTGACCGCCGCCAACGAGGCGACCGCGGCGGACGTGTCCAGCGCAGGCGATCTGCTGCCGGTGCTGGCCAGCAAGGCGCTCGCCGTCGAGAACCTGATCGCGCAGGACTACCCAGCCTTGGAGAGCAAGCCGATCAAGGTCCGCAACGAGGCCGGCTGGGGTGCCGGCCGGGCCGCCGCGGACGCGGCTCAGCTGGGGCTGGACCGCAAATCCATGCGGCAATGAGCCTGTTCTAAAGGAGCGCGCGTCTCGTCGTACGCTGACGTCCATGCCGATGAAGACGCGCGCTCCACTCGTACCAGGTCAGCTGGCGCCGGCCCGCAAGGTGCCAGCGGACATCCCGCGGCCGGAGTATGTCGGGCGCAAGGCGCCCACGCCGTTCCGAGGCAGCGAGGTGAAGTCGGCGGACGTGATCGAGCGGATGCGGATCGCCAGCCGGATCGCCGCGCAGGCGCTGCAGGAGGGCGGCAAGCAGGTCCAGCCCGGGGCGACCACCGACCGGATCGACGAGGTGATCCACGAGTTCCTCTGCGACCACCACGCGTATCCGTCGACGCTGGGCTACCGCGGTTTCCCGAAGTCGTGCTGCACGAGCCTCAACGAGGTGATCTGCCACGGCATCCCGGACTCGACCGTCATCCAGGACGGCGATATCTGCAACATCGACGTGACCGCGTTCATCGGCGGCGTGCACGGCGACACCAACGCGACCTTCCTGGCCGGCGAGGTGAGCGAGGAGGCCCGGCTGCTGGTGGAGCGTACGCACGAGGCCACCTTGCGGGGCATCAAGGCGGTGGCGCCCGGCCGCAAGATCAACGTGATCGGCCGGGTCATCTCGTCGTACGCCAAACGCTTCGGCTACGGAGTGGTGAGGGACTTCACCGGCCACGGTGTCGGTGGTGAGACGTTCCACAGCGGGCTATACGTGCCGCATTACGACAATCCTGAGCTGCAGACGGTCATCGAGACCGGGATGACCTTCACCATCGAGCCGATGATCACCATCGGCGACTACCGGCACGACACCTGGGAGGACGGCTGGACCGTGGTCACCAAGGACCGCAGCTGGACCGCTCAGTTCGAGCACACCCTGGTGGTCACCGACGACGGCTGCGAGATCCTGACGGTGCCCTAGTCTCCTTGGTCGCTAGAACGCAGGACACTAGCGAACCCGGGTGAGAACCGCGTACCAGTCGGGCGTGTCGACTCGGCGTAGGTCCGCCATCTGCCACTTCTCCCGGCCGATGACGAAGGTTTCGCCGGGCCGCAGGTCCCTGTTCGCCGGCGCCGCGTCGGTCGCCTTCACCGCCAGCACCACGCTGGGCGTGCCGTCGTCCTCGCGGGAGGCGCTGACGCCGGTGATGGTGCCGGCACTGGTCGGGTGCTCGACCCCGTGCCGGATGATGAGCTTGTTCGCTGGGTATGTCATGAGGTCTTGGGCGCGGTCCTGGTGCGTCGGGATGGGTGGGCTGGGCATGAACGTACGGGCAGAACCATGCCATGTCCATCATGCGGCGGGCTGACATCGGTGTTCGGTGACGCCGGCCACACGAAGAGGCAGGTTTTGTCGTTGGGGGCCGGCATTATGAGGGCATGACTCTCGATGCGGTGATCTTCGACTGGGGCGGCACCCTGACACCTTGGCACGTTATCGACGTGGCCGATTCCTGGGCGGTTTATGCCCGGGCGTATGGGTCTGTCGACGCGGACTCGGTGACCAGGGCGCTTGCGGCGGCCGAGGAAAACGCGTGGTTGCGCAGCCGGGACGAGCATCGCAGCACGACGTATGCCGACATCGTTCGCTCGGCGGGCCTGGAGCCCCTTGGGGAGGCGCATGACCGCGCTTTCGCGGCATACCAGGAGTGGTTCGCGCCGCACACCTTCATCGATCCGGACGTGCCGCCGCTGTTCGCCGCCCTCGCCGAGCGCGGCCTCAAGGTCGGCGTCCTGTCGAACACGATCTGGCCGCGTGCGGCACATGAGGAGGTTTTCGCTCGGGACGGCATCCTCGACCTGATCGACGGCGCCGCGTATACGTCGGAGCTGCCGTGGACCAAGCCGCATCCGAAAGCCTTCCAAGCCGCGATGGCCGCTGTCGGTGCGACGGACGCGAGCCGTTGTGTCTTCGTCGGTGACCGGCTCTTTGACGACGTCTACGGCTCCCAGGCGGTCGGGATGAAGGCGGCCTGGGTGCCGCATTCGGAGATTCCGGCATGGCAGCGCGGTCACACCGAAGGTGAGCCCGACGCCGTCCTGCACCGCCTGTCCGAGCTGCTGCCCGCCATCGACCAGTGGAGTAACAAAGGCGCCGTTAGCGGTTGACCAGCGCCTGGGCTGACTCGATGACCATCGCGGCATAGTCGCGTACGTCCCGGCGGCGGGACAGGTGGGTGGGGTGGTAGAGAGCGACCGGCCACCCGCGCCGGTACGCAGCCGCAACGCCTCTTTGGCGATCCGGTGCCATCGCGCTGCGAACGTTCCCAGTGCGTAATGGCACGCGCCCTGTTTGGACGCGATGTTGCCGGTCGCGAGCGTGTAGTGCAACCGTGTCACCCCTGGCACAGTCCACGACGTCTCGAAGTCGCTGAGTGACACCACGCCGGCCCGGCTGGCCAGTCGCGTCGAGCGGTCCAGCCGGCGCCGCCAGTAGTGGTCGAGGTTGCCGGTGGTCCACCGGGTGAGCAGCTCCGGATCCGTCCAGATCTCCAGGTCGGCGGGCTGTGGGCCGCGAAGGGGCACGCCATAGCGGGCCAGCGTGTGCCAGGTGACCGGGTTGGGCGGGCTGCCGTCTGGGGTGAAGCGGCCGCCGTGGCTGGCGGGGGCGGCGGCGGTCGTCGGCGCCCCCGCGCGGAAGGTCCTCCCACGTCACGTACACACCGTCCAGGAACGGGCGGCGGCGGTTACGGAGCTTCGCGTGCACCTCGGCCAACGTGCCGAGCGCGGTCGTGTCCGGCCGGTCGGCCGTGACGGCGACGAAGTCGATATCGCTGCTGTGCGGCTGGAAGTCGCCGAGCGCGGCGGATCCTTCCAGGTAGAACCCCTCGACCAGGCCAGGGGCCAGCGCGTCGACGGCTTCCAGATAGCCGACGACCGATTCGGTCACCATCGAATGAAGAGGCATCGGAGTTAGTTTGCAACGACCGCTTTTCACCCTGTGATCAGGGGCCTACCCACTGAATCGGAAGATGTCCGGATTGTAACCCGATCAAGGTTTTCGTCGGGTTGAAATGCCTTGACGTGAGTCGGTCAACTGCCTGGGAAAGCGACCGTGGCGGGGCTGTTCGGCGTGGCGCGCTGTCGCCACTGGGTGGCTCTCACGGCCGTCTCGGTGAGCGCTTGTACGGCGGCCTGCCGGTCGGCTCCCTGGGTGGCCGGGACCGCGGCCCGCCAGAGCCCGGCGAGCCGCTCCTCCTCCAGGGTGACCGCGAGCCGGCGGCCGTCCGCGCCGGTGGTGACCGCGAAGGGCAGTTTGTACGCGGCGCTCGCGGCTTGCGGGATGACCCCGGCGGCGGTCAGCTGAGTGACGAGACTGTCCCGGCGGTGCTGGTGGGCGGTTTGCGAGTCCTGTGCCAGCGCCAGGTCGTTGCCGGTCAGATGCGCGCCGATCACGCCGTAGGCGTAGTTGGCCGCGTGTTCGCCGGCGAGCGCGGCTTGGAGCGCGGCGGCGCCGGTCAGGCTCATGTCAGCACCTCGAGATGGCTGGCCTCGGCCGCCGCGAGGCTGGCCAGCAGGGCGGCCTCGGCGTCCGCGGCGATGAGGCAGCCGGCCACCGCGGCCGTGGTCTGCTGCTTTTCCAGGCCCGCCAACGTCTGCCGCGCACTGCTGGACGATCCGCCGGCGAGCGAGCCGTCCGGGGTCACCGATCCGTGTTGTCCCGATGGCGACGGAGATGGATCGGGATCGGGATCGCGCCGGGCCAGCAGCGCGGCCAGCGCCTTGACGTGGGGGCGGCGTGGTCCGCTCGTACGCCGGCGAGCTGGTCGGCCAGCGAGCTGTGGCCGCCGATTGCCGAGTCGTAGCCGGCCAGCAATGCCTGCTCCGCCTTCAGCAGGCTGGTCAGCGCGGTGGTGACCGGATCCGGCGCGGCCGGCGCGGCGGGCTCACCCGTACAGCCAGCGACCAGACCCGTACCGCCAGCAACGGTGAGGGACGCGACGGCAGTCAGCATCGCTCGCCGGCTTTGCCCCACCTGTCCGCCTTTCGCTGCCGGCCACCGGAAATCGGCCCGGCGACTAGTACGTCATTGTTCCAGCCGGGTACGACGGCGGGCGGATCGGGGAGCCGCTATCGGGTCCCATACCAAACCGGTCCACGACCGCCGCGAGATCTCCATGTGAGCCGACCGTCCCCGGAGCGGATATCCTCGCGGCAAGTGGTTTGAGCGGCCATAACTGCACAGGGCGCCGGCTGGGGGGAGTTGTCCGGCCGGGGCCGTCGCGTCGGTTGGGGGAGGTGCCCGTGGCGGGTAGGACATCGAAGCAGTCACCGGCGGCGCGGGAGCGCGCCGGCCGACCCAAAGCCGTGCAGACACCGGAAAAGAACCGGCGAACGGCGGCCGAGTTGCGGCCGGCGGTCCGGCAGGTGGTCGAGACGGCCGGGTATGACCTGGAGGACCTGACGGTCAGTCGGGCCGGCAGGCGGGACGTGTTGCGGGTGGTCGTGGACCGCGACGGCGGCGTTGACCTGGACGCGGTCGCCGAGGTGTCGCGGGAGATCTCCCGCGAGCTGGACCGGCACGACGACGGTTTCGACAGCCCGCCGTACACCCTTGAGGTCACTTCACCGGGAGTCGACCGGCCGCTGACGCAGCCACGGCACTGGCGGCGTAACGTCGGTCGGCTGGTCGCGGTGACCGCCGCCGGCACCGGGCTGACCGCCCCGGATCGCGGCCGCTGACGAGTCCGGCGTCCGGTTGAACACCGACGACGGCGCGCGGGACTGGGAGTACGCGCAGCTTGGGCCCGGCCGGGTGAAAGTGGAGTTCGGCGCGGCTACCACCCAGAAAACCGCTGAGCAGCCCAGCGGCCAGCAGCGTGACGAAGAGGAGTCGCCGTGAATATCGACATCGCCGCACTGCGGGCGGTGGAGCGCGAACGGGAGATCTCGTTCGACACCATCATCGCGGCCATCGAGAGCGCGCTTCTCACCGCGTACCGACACACCGACGACGCCCACTCGCACGCCCGGGTGGAAGTGGACCGCAAGACCGGGCAGGCCCGGGTGTGGGCCACCGAGACCGGGCCGGAGGGCGAGGTGCTCCGGGAGTACGACGACACTCCGGCCGACTTCGGCCGGATCGCCACCATGACCGCGAAGCAGGTCATCCTGCAGCGGCTCCGGGAGGCCACCGACGACGTGACCTTCGGCGAGTTCGTCGGCAAGGAGGGCGAAGTCGTCGCCGGCATCGTGCAGCGCGCGACAACGCCCGGGCCGAGCGTGGTCTGGTGCAGGTGTCGCTCGGCAAGATCGAGGCCACCCTGCCGCCGGCCGAGCAGGTGCCCGGCGAGCAGTACACCCACGGCTCCCGGCTCAAGTGCCTGGTGATCGGCGTCACGAAGGGTATGCGCGGCCCGCAGGTCACGCTGTCCCGCAGTCACCCGAACCTGGTCCGGAAGTTGTTCGCGCTGGAGGTCCCGGAGATCGACGACGGCACCGTGCTCATCTCCGCGGTGGCCCGGGAGGCCGGTCACCGGTCCAAGATCGCGGTGAGTACGAAGGCCGAGGGCGTCAACGCGAAGGGCGCCTGCATCGGGCCGATGGGTTCGCGCGTACGAGCGGTGACCAGCGAGCTGCACGGCGAGAAGATCGACATCGTCGACTACTCCGAGGACCCGGCCGAGTTCGTCGGCAACGCGCTGTCGCCAGCGAAGGCGCTGAAGGTCGAGGTGGTCAGCGCCGCCGAGAAGTCCGCCCGGGTGACTGTGCCGGACTACCAGCTGTCGCTGGCGATCGGCAAGGAAGGCCAGAACGCCCGGCTCGCGGCCCGGCTGACCGGCTGGCGGATCGACATCCGCAGCGACGCCGCCGACGGCGCTGGGACGCAAGACCCACGGCCGCAGAACCGGGCGGCCGGTGGGCCGCCGCCGGGTCGCCGGCCGAAAAGTCTTCCGGACTCCACGTCCGGTCATGCTCCTCGTACGACGGCGGGGTAGACTAACTACGGCTCGGTGCCCGGGTCTGGTTTTACGGCGTATTTTTCACGTGACTTTCGTACGATCTGGAGCGTTGACATCTCTGACGGTCCGGTTCGCACGTGCGTGGGTTGCCGGGAGCGGGCAGTGGCCACAGATCTTCTGCGTGTGGTCCTGGTCGGACACGAGGTAGTGGCCGACCCGGCACACAGGCTGCCGGGACGAGGGGCATGGTTGCACCCCGTCGAGGGTTGTCTCGCATTGGCGGAACGGCGGCGCGCCTTCGGGCGCGCATTGCGTGTGTCCGGGTTCGCGCCCGACACGGCGACCGTTCGTACGCATGTGGCGCAGCGGTAACGCAAGAGTGTGGATCACCAGATCCGCGCCAGAGAACAGAAGTGAGTCGATCCGGTATGAGCACGCGATGAAGTCGCCAGCATGAACAGGCTTCAGCACTAACCGTGGGATCGAGCGGGTCAGCCGCCGGTCCCGGTAAGGAGACCAGTGGCAGGCAAGGCCCGCGTCCATGAGCTCGCCAAAGAGCTCGGGGTGGAAAGCAAGACCGTTCTCGCCAAGTTGAAAGATCTGGGCGAGTTCGTGAAGTCCGCGTCGTCGACGGTGGAAGCACCCGTGGCGAGGCGGCTCCGGGAGTCGTTCGTCGACCCACAGCCGGCAGCGTCCGGCGGTTCAGCGCCGGCCAAGAGTGCCGGCAAACCCAAGTCTTCCGCCGCGCCCTCAGCGCGGCCTACCGCACGTCCGGGCCCCGGTCCCAAGCCGGTCCCCCCCGGCCGCCGGCCGGCCCCGCGCCGAGCGCGCAGAGCGTCGAGGCCAAGGCCGCCGAGACCCGTGTCGCGGAGATTCGCGCAGCTCAGGAAGCCGCTCAGGCAGCTTCGGCGGCGGCGCGCGCGCGAGAGAGCGCGGCACCGGCCGAGCCGGCTGCCGCGGCAAGTGGCACCGACGCTCCGGCGGCTCCGGCCGGCCCGCAGTCCGGTGGCCCGCGACCAGCTTCTCCCGGTCCGCGGCCCGGTCCGCGGCCGCCGGCGGCGTCGCCGCGTCCAGGCCCGAACTCCGGCGGCGGTGGCCGCACGGGTGGCGGTCGTGGCGGTCCGGCGCGTCCGGGCAACAATCCCTTTGGGGTGGGTGCCGGCACTCCGGCGCCGCGCGCCAACCCGCGTCCCGGCCCAGCCCAGGGCGGTGGCGGTGACCACGCCGGCAGCCCGGCTCCCGGTGGCGCACCCACCCGCGGCGGCCCGCGCCCGGGTCCGGCCTCAGGCATGCCGCCGCCGCGTCCCGGTGGCGGTCAGGGTGGCCCCGGCGGTCCGCGTCCGAACCCGGGCATGATGCCGCCCCGGCCGAGCCCGGGCAGCATGCCGGCCCGTGGCCCGCGCCCCGGTGGCGGCGGTCCCGGTGGCCCAGGTGGCGGCGGCCGTGGTGGCCCAGGTGGTGGCGGTGCCGGTGCTGGTCGTCCCGGTGGTGGCGGCGGCGGTGCTGGTCGTCCCGGTGGCGGTGGCGGCGGTGCTGGTCGTCCCGGTGGTGGCGGTGGCGGCGGATACCGCGGCGGTCCCGGCGGTGGTGGCGGTGCTGGTGGCGGCGGTGGCGCCCCGGCCGGCGGCGGCTTCCGTCCCGGTGGTGGCGGCGGTCGCCCAGGTGGCGGCGGTCGTGGCCGTGGCGGTACGGCGGGTGCCTTCGGGCGTCCCGGTGGCCGGCCGACCCGTGGCCGCAAGTCCAAGAAGCAGCGGCGCCAAGAGTTCGACAACCTGTCCGCGCCGACGATGCAGTCCGTCCGCGCTCCGCGGGGTGACGGTTCAACGATCAAGCTCGTACGCGGCGCGTCCCTGGCGGACTTCGCGGACAAGATCAACGCGAACCCGGGCTCGCTCGTCCAGGAGGCTTTCAACCTGGGCGAGATGGTGACCGCGACGCAGTCGTGCTCGGACGAGACGTTGATGCTGATGGGAGAGCACCTCAACTACGAGGTGACGATCGTCAGTCCGGAGGACGAGGACCGCGAGCTGCTCGCGCGCTTCGACCTGGAGTTCGACGGCGAGTACGAGTCCAACGAGTACGTCGCGCGGCCGCCGGTGGTGACCGTCATGGGTCACGTCGACCACGGTAAGACGCGGCTGTTGGACACGATCCGTAAGGCCAACGTGCAGGCCGGCGAGGCCGGTGGCATCACCCAGCACATCGGTGCGTACCAGGTGCATGTCGAGCACGACGGCCACGACCGCGCGATCACCTTCATCGACACCCCGGGCCACGAGGCGTTCACCGCCATGCGTGCCCGTGGCGCCGAGACCACGGACATCGTGGTGCTGGTGGTAGCGGCCGACGACGGTGTCAAGCCGCAGACGATCGAGGCGTTGAACCACGCGCAGGCGGCGAAGGTGCCGATCGTGGTGGCCGTCAACAAGATCGACAAGGAAGGCGCCGACCCGGCCAAGGTGCGCGGACAGCTCACCGAATACGGCCTGGTTCCGGAGGAATATGGTGGCGACACCATGTTCGTCGACGTGTCCGCCCGGGCCGACATCAACATCGACGGGCTGCTGAACGCGGTCCTGCTGACCGCGGACGCCGCGTTGGAGCTGACCGCTCCGATCGACGTACCGGCGCAGGGCACCGTCATCGAGGCTCGGCTGGACCGCGGTCGCGGTCCGGTGGCCACGGTGCTGGTGCAGCGCGGCATCCTGCGGGTCGGTGACTCGGTGGTGACCGGTGAAGCCCACGGTCGCGTCCGGGCCATGCTCGACGAGCACCTGGTGCCGGTGAAGGAAGCCGGTCCGTCCAGTCCAGTCCCGTACGAGTCCTCGGACTCACCGCGGTGCCGGGCGCCGGCGACAACTTCCTGGTCGTGCCGGAGGACCGGGTGGCTCGGCAGATCGCCGACCAGCGGGCCGCGCGCGAGCGCAACGCCCAGCAGGCCGCGACGCGGGCCAGGCCCACCCTGGAGTCGATCTTCGAGCGGCTCAAGGAGGGCGAGAAGACTCAGCTCACCCTTATCCTCAAGGGCGACGTGTCCGGTTCGGTGGAAGCGCTGGAAGACTCGCTGCTCAAGATCGACGTGCTCGACGAGGTCGAGCTGCAGATCATCGGGCGCGGTGTCGGTGCCATCACCGAGAACGACATCAACCTGGCGCGTACGGCCGACGCCGTGATCATCGGCTTCAACGTGCGGGCCGAGCGCAACGCCCGGGACCTGGCCGAGCGGGAGAACGTCGACATCCGCTACTACTCGGTCATCTACCAGGCGATCGACGATGTCGAGGCCGCACTCAGGGGGCATGCTCAAGCCCGAGTACGAGGAAGTGCAGCTGGGCACCGCGGAAATCCGCGAGGTCTACCGGTCCAGCCGGTTCGGCAACATCGCCGGCACGCTGGTGCGGTCCGGTCTCATCCGGCGCAACGCCAAGGCGCGGCTCATCCGCGACGGCGCGGTGGTGGCGGACAACCTGGCGATCGAGTCGCTGCGTCGGTTCAAGGACGACGCGACCGAGGTCCGGGAGGGTTACGAGTGCGGTATCGGACTCGGCTCCTTCAACGACATCCGCGTGGATGACGTGATCGAGACCTTCGAGATGCGCGAAAAGCCCCGGAGCTGAGTTTCTGGCGGCAGTGCCTGCCGCGCGCGTCGACTTCTCGTCGGCGGGATGCCCAAAAGACCGGGCATCCCGCCGCCGGAAGTCGGTCGGCCTCCGGCCGACGCGGTGGTGGTCAGGTCAGGAGTGTCCGGCTTGGCGGGGTGGCGTCCGGCCCGGGGCGGGCGTGCCGTCTCGCTGACTGAGATAATGGCTCTATGTTCACTGGGGGGGTGTGCGTTTTTGATGTGCTGTTGCCGCCCGATTCTCGTTCTTTGAAGGCGAAGCGTTCGTACGTGCGACCGGTGGTCGCGGCGTTGCGCAAGCTGGAGGTTTCGGTCGCCGAGGTGGGCGCTACCGACCTGCATGGCCGGACCGAGATCGGGGTTGCGGTGGTGTCCGGTGAGGCGACCCAAGTCCGGGACGTGATCGACGCCTGCGAGCGGATGGTGGCGGCCCGACCGGAGTTGCAGCTGCTGTCGGCGCGTCGGCGCTGGTACGGCGAAGACGACGAGTGATTCGACAGCAAAGGAAGCAAGGAAATGGTGGACACCGCGAGGGCGCGCAAGCTTTCGGTGCGGATCAAGGAAATCGTTGCCGACATGCTGCGTCGTGACGTTAAGGACCCGCGGCTGGGGATGGTGACGGTGACCGATGAAGATCACCGGCGACCTGCGCGAGGCCACCGTCTATTAACACGGTCCTGGGTGACGCGACCCAGCTGCAGGAGTCCGGCATGGCGCTGGAGTCCGCGACCGGTGTGCTGCGCAGCGCGGTGGGCCGCCAGACCGGCGTCCGCTACACGCCGACGCTGACCTTCGTGGCCGATGTGATCCCCGAGGGCGCCAGGCAGATGGAGGAGTTGCTGGAGAAGGCGCGCGAGTCCGACGCGGCCGTACGGGCCAACGCGGCTGGCGCCACCTATGCCGGCGATGCCGACCCGTACAAGCATGACGACGAGGACGACGAGTAGGCAGTGCCCACGTACGCGCTTCTGATCGCCCCGTCGGCGAACCGGGTTTACGCCGACGCGTCGGTGGCATTGTTGACCAGTGAGCTGGCCGTTTTCAATCACACGATTTTGGGCGGCCGCCTCGCTGACATCGCTGAGCGGACCATCGCCGGCGTAAGATACGTGGGTTTCCACGCCGACGCACTGTCCGATGAGGACATCGCGGCGCTGGCCAATCTTTCCGCACTGTACGTGCTTTTCGAGGTGCGAGAGGACCTTCTGCGTCCTCTCGAGGCAACTG
Source organism: Fodinicola feengrottensis (assembly GCF_010993775.1). Classification (GTDB taxonomy): domain Bacteria; phylum Actinomycetota; class Actinomycetes; order Mycobacteriales; family HKI-0501; genus Fodinicola; species Fodinicola feengrottensis. The sequence goes on from NZ_WOTO01000063.1 coordinate 21,567, forward strand.
GGCTGGATCGGTTTTCCAGCGATTTGGTGAGCATTCCCAAGTACGCTGGCAAGACGAACGAGCAATTTACCAAACTGCTGCTCAATGTCACCGCCGTCTCCACCGACGTGCCGGCCGCATTCCTGACCACCCGGCTGCGAGTGCTGGACCCGATGTGCGGGCGCGGCACCACGCTGAACCAGGCGATGACCTACGGCTTCGACGCCACCGGAGTGGACATTGACGGCAAGGATTTCGACGCGTACTCGGCTTTTATCCGAACGTGGTTGAAAACCAAGCGACACAAGCACACCGCCGAGGTGGTGCCGCTGCGCCGCAACCGGGTCCGGCTGGGTCGCCGGCTCGATGTCACGGTCGCTGGGACGGCGCAGGCGTACAAAGCCGGTGATGTCCAGCGGATCAGTTTTCTGAACGCGGACACGTTGCACAGCGCCGAAATTTCAAGCCAGCGGCTTTCGATGTGGTGGTGACCGACCTTCCGTACGGCGTCCAGCACGGCAGCCGCCAGCACACCTCGCTGTCCCGCAGCCCGCTCAAGCTGCTCGCCGAGGCGGTCGGCCGGTGGGCTCGGCTGGTACGCCCCGGCGGCGCGCTCGGGCTGTCCTGGAACACCTTCGGCGGGAGCCGGGACCAGGTCGCTGAGATCCTGGCCGGCGCCGGCTTCGAGCCGCTGACAGATCCCTGCTATGCCGGCTTCGCGCATCGCGTCGACCAGGCGATCACCCGCGACCTGATGGTGGCCCCCCGGTCCTGACCGATCCGGCCCTCGTAAGTAATTGACGACTTTACTTTTGCCAACGTTAGAAACCGTCCACACCGGGTAAATCGGTCGGTCGTATTCTTTAGCGGTACAGGACCGTAAATCCGACAAAGCGCGTCGGGCGGTGCCCGGATTTCCGTCGTTGTTTTTCGGAAAATTTCGAAAAGCTGTTCACTGGCGACGACGATATTGGGGTTAGGCTCCTGCGCCATAGCCAAGATAATCGCGTACTCGCATAGTGCGACCGTCGCGCCCAGAAATCGATTGTTAGCTAGCAAACGCCGGGAGCAAGTGGCGTCTCGCCGAGGTGAGGGTGTTTCAGTTGGCAACCAGGACGTGTGATTGTCGGGTCGTGAGATGGAATTAGCGCAGATGTTTGCCGTGGTGTGCAACGATGAAATGCAGTATTCGATCTGGTTGGAAGGTCGCCCGGTGCCAGCCGGGTGGCATCTGGAGGGCACCCGCGGCGACCGCGACGAATGCCTCGCGCATATCGAAAAAGTCTGGACCGATATGCGGCCGGCCAGTCTCCGGCGGGCCAGCGAGGCCGTCCATGACTGACTCGTTGAGCATCGAAAACGTGGAACTATCGGCGCCGCTGCCGGCTTTCGACCCGTCTCTCTCGTCGAAATCGTTACCGATCCGTATCCGGCGTACGCCCGATATCGCGAACAGGATCCGGTTCACTGGGGCGTTTTTCCGCGCTGGCCGGCTATCCGGGCGCCTGGTATGTGTTCCGGCACGCCGACACCTCGGCCGTGCTCAAGGACGAGCGGTTCGGCAAGGCTCGCCGGGCCGCCGCTGCCTCTGACGAGGCCACCACTGTCAAGCCGTCCATTCCGGACGCGGCCAAGCCGTATTTCGCGATGGCCCGGACCTGGATCGCCCATCGGGATCCGCCGGACCACACCCGGCTGCGGGATCTGCTCCGGCCGCATTTTTCGCGGCCGGGGCGGTGCAGCGGCTGCGGCCGGTCGTCCTCGGGATCGCCGACCAGCTGATCGACCGGTTCGAGGGAGGCCGGTCGGACGTGGTCGCCGATTACGCCGCGGTGCTGCCATTCCATGTGGTGGCGGGACTGCTCGGTGTGCCCGAGGACGACTGGCCGCGGTTGGTCGACTGGTCGATCCCGATGCGCAACGTCGGCGTGCTGACCACTGAGCAGACCTGGCGACTGGCCAGCGAGCGGTCACCGACTTCGCCGGCTACCTGGGCGAGCTGGTCCAGCGGCGCCGGGCCGAGCCGGCCGACGACCTGCTGAGCAGCCTGATCACCGCCCGGGAGGGCGGCGAGTTCGTGGATGACGACGAGCTGGTGGCGAACGCGCTGTTCCTGGTCTTCGCCTCGGCCGGTCTCTACCACCACCACCGCGCTGGTCTCTACCGGGGCGAATCTCTGCTGCTCACGCACCCCGACCAGCGGGCCGCACTGGCCGGCGACCCGGCGCTGATCGGCTCCGCGGTGCACGAGTTCCTCCGGCTCGAGCCGCCGCTGCAGATGACGAACCGGACGGCGGCTGCCCACGTACGGCTCGGTGACCGCGAGATCCACCCGGGGGACTCGGTGATCACCATCCTCGCCTCGGCGAACCGCGACCCGCAGGTGTACGCGGACCCGGACCGGCTCGACATCGCCCGTCGCCGCCAGCCGCACCTGACCTTCAGCGCCGGCATCCACACCTGTTTCGGTGGCCCGATGGCCGCGCTGGAAGGCGAGGTGGCGATTGGCCGGCTGCTGGAGCGGCTGCCCGGCCTCGCGCCGGCCGGACTCGCCGAGTGGAACCTGACCGGCTCCCTCCGGCTGCTGCGCACCCTTCCCGTCACGTACTGAAGGAAATCTCGCTGATGGACCTCCCGCTGCTCGACCACGTCTTCGTGACCGTGGACAGTGACACCTACCAGCAAGCGCGCGATTCGGCGTTCCTGCACGACGACTATGCGCGTTTCATGGTCAAGCAGGCGCGCAGCAACCTCAGCGGCGCGTACGGCAGCGTCTGCATGGCCGGCGACAACACCCTTTTCGAGTTCTTCGACGCGGCCGTCCCACCGTTGCCCGGCATCAGCGGCGGGGTGGTGCTGTCGTACGAGCGTCCGGGCGCGCTGGACGAGGTGCATCAGCGGCTGCTCGATCGCGGTGCGACTTCGATCGAGGAACGCAGCGTCGAGCGGACCGTCGAGGGTACGTGACCCTGCCCTGGTATCGCTTGCTGCGCCCCGATTTGGGGGAGGGCACACCGGTCACGCTGATGGTGGTCCAGGTGGCGCCGGAATATTACGAGCATCTCGGCGCGGTCGCCGCGCCGGACGGCCGGCGCAGTCGCAGCGGCTACCTGGATGCGGTTCTTGGCGCTGGTACGTCGGAAAAGGCGTTGAAGGACATCGTTGGGGTGACCGTACGAGTGCGCGCCGACCGGGCCAAACGGCTGGCGGCCACCCTGGAGGCGATCGGGTTTTCCTGCACTGGCGAGGAAAACGTGCTGGCCGGGCCGGACGTGACGATCACGTTGGTGGTTGACGAGACCGCGCCGGAGGGCGTGGTGGCGATGCGGAACAGCTTGCGGGTGCCCTGGGAGCACGGCACCCAGCGGTTCGGCGCCGGCTGTGCGCTGGACGCCGACGGCTGGGCCTTCACCCCCTACCGATGGGCGGAATGACGCCGATGTCGCAGGGGGGCGTACGGCCGGATGCGCTGGGTCTGACGGTTCTTTCCCTGTTGGGAAAAGAAAACCCCGCGGCAATTGCGGTCGAGTCGGAGGCCGGCCGACTGACGTACGAGCAGTTGGACCTCCGGGTGAACCGGCTGGCTCGGTATTTGCGGGGCCTGGGGGCAGGGCCGGAAACGTATGTGGCGATCATGCTGCCACGCTCGATTGACCTGGTGGTGGCGATTCTCGCGGTGCTGCGGGCCGGCGCCGCGTACGTGCCGATCGACCCGGAGTATCCGGCGGAGCGGATCCGCTTTGTGTTGGCGGACAGCGGTTCGCGTCTGCTCCTCACCGACCGGTCCCAGCCAAACCACGGTGACCTGACGACGGTCTTCGTGGATGATCTGGCCGTCGGCGCTCAGCCCGTGGACCCGCCGACTGTGCTCGTACGGCCGGAAAACGCCGCCTACGTGATTTACACGTCAGGTTCGACCGGCCAGCCCAAGGGCGTGGTGGTCTCGCATGCCGCGATCGCGCCGGACATTTGCGCTGGATGCAGGAGACTTTCCGGCTCACCGCCGATGATCGGGTGCTACAGAAGACATCGGCGAGTTTTGACGTGTCAGTGTGGGAATTCCTCTGGCCGCTGACCGTTGGCGCTGGCCTGGTGCTGGCCCGCCCAGGTGGGCATCGAGAGCCGCGCTACCTCGCTGACCTGATCAGCTCGCACGGCATCACGACCGTGCATTTCGTGCCTTCGATGTTGCGGGCATTCCTGGAGGAGCCGGCCGCTCGCCGATGTACGGGGTTACGCCGGATCCTGTGCAGCGGTGAGGCACTGCCGGCGTCGCTCGCCGCGACCTGCGCCCGCATTCTGCCCGCATCACCGCACAATCTCTACGGCCCGACCGAAGCGGCCATTGACGTCACGTGGTGGCCATACGAGCCGGATGCCGCCGAAATCCCGATTGGCCGCCCGGTGTGGAACACCCAGGCGTATGTGCTCGACGAGGACCTTTCGCCGCTGCCGGTCGGGAGACCGGCGAGCTTTTCCTTGCTGGTGACCAACTCGCTCGCGGCTACCACGGCCGTCCCGGACTCACCGCCGAGAAGTTCCGGCCCAACCCGTTTACGCCTGGCGCACGGATGTATGCCACCGGCGATCTCGCGCAGTGGCGCCCGGACGGCACCTTGCGGTATGTCGGTCGTACGGACCAGCAGGTGAAGCTGCACGGTTTTCGGATTGAGCTGGGCGAAGTCGAGGCCGCGTTGGCCGCGCATCCGGCCGTCGGGGAGGCGGCCGTGCTGATGCGGGAGGACGAGCCCGGCCATCCGCGGCTGGTCGGCTACCTGGTGCCGTCCACTGTGGACGCTGACGCGGTTCGCCGGATGCTGCCGCTGGACACCGAAGATCGTACGATTGAGCTGCCTGGTGACGTGACCGCCTGGGTGGCCAACAGGTCCGAGGCCGAGTTCATGGCCGAGGAGATCTTCGGCGACCAGGTCTACCTGCGTGGCGGGATCCAGCTGCCGGACCGGGCGTGCGTTTTCGATGTGGGTGCGAACGTTGGCCTGTTCTCGCTCTTTGTAGCGCAGAAATCCGCCGACGCACAGGTCTTCGCCTTCGAGCCGATGCCACCGCTGCAGAAACTGCTGCGGCGCAATCTGCGGATCCATGGCGTCGACGCGCAGGTCCTGCCGTACGCGCTGGGAGCCCAGCCGGGCACCGCGGCTTTCTCGTACTATCCGCACGCGACCGTGCTGTCCGGCCGGTACGCCGACGCGGCCGCCGAGACCGCGGTCGTCCGGTCGCTGTTTTCCCGCCAGCTGGGCGAAACCGGTGCGGTCGTCGACGAGCTGCTGGCCGAGCGGCTGCGCACCGAGTCGTACGACTGCGAGGTCCGGACGCTCAGTGACGTGATCGTTGAGCAGGGCATCGAGCACATCGACCTGCTGAAAATCGACGTGGAGAAGAGCGAGGCCGAGGTGCTCGCGGGCCTGCGTGATGAGCATTACGCGATGATTGACCAGCTTGTCGTGGAAGTGCATGACGACGATGGCCGGCTGGCGCAAATCACCAAGCTGCTGGAAAGTCACGGTTATCGGACCACCGCCGAGCGTGACCCGCAGCTGGCCGGCACCGATCTTTACAACGTCTACGCCACCAGGCTCCAGCCGCTTCCGGAACGTACGGCCAGCAAGGGAAAAAGGCTGGCACAGCCCGACGAAGCTGCTCGCGGACGTGAAGGAGTCGTTGGAGCGGACGCTGCCCGCGTACGAGGTGCCGACGGCCTGGCTGCTGCTTGACCGGCTTCCGTTGGCTGCCAACGGAAAACTCGACCGGGCCGGGCTGCCGGCGCCGCTCCGGGAGACCGCGTACGAGCCGCCGCGGACCGATACCGAGCGCACCCTGTGCGACCTCTGGTCGCAGGTCCTGGGAGTGCAAAAGGTGGGGATCGCGGATGATTTCTTCGACCTCGGTGGGAACTCGCTGGCAGTCGCCCGGCTGATTTCCCGGGTACGGGCCGCTTTTGGGGTCGAGAGCTGCTGGCGCGCGCGCGGTTTTCCGCGCCAGTACGGTCGAAAAACCTCGCGAGAGAGGTCGAGTCCGCGGGCGCGCCGGCGTTGCCGCCGCTGCTCGCGACGGACCGCAGCGGCCTGCTGCCGCTGTCGTTGCCGCAGCAGCGAGTGTGGTTCCTGGAGCAGTTGGTGCCCGGCAACCTGGCGTACAACGCCCAGATAACCCTGCGGTTGAAGGGCAATCTGGACGTGGACGCGTTGCGGGCGACGCTCACCGAGATCGTCCGGCGGCACGAGATTTTCCGGACCGTCTTTCGTGCGGTGGATGGGGTTGGTACGGCTGAGGTCCGCCCGCCGATGCCGGTCGACTTGCCGGTGGTGGACTGTGCCGACCCGGCTGACGAGCTGATTTCCGCGCAGGTGCGGCAGTCTTTCGACCTGGCCCAGCCGCCGCTGGCGCGCTGGACGCTGCTGCGGCACGGCCCGACAGACCACACGCTGGTCCAGGTCGAGCACCATTTCGTCCACGACGGGTGGTCGCTGGCTCAGCTGCTCACCGAGCTGACCTGCATTTATCCGGCGTTCGTGGGAGGCGAGCCGAGCCCGCTGCCGGCGCCGACGCGGCAGTACGGTGACTTCACCCGCTGGCAGCGCGACTGGATGCGCGGCGAGGTTTTGGACCGCCACCTGGATTTCTGGGCCGATCAGCTGGCCGGCGCGCGCCGGCCGCGCTGGACCTGCCGACCGACCGGCCGCGGCCGGCCCGGCAGAGTTTTCGCGGTGACGCCGTACAAACGCAGGTGCCGACGGACCTCGTCGAGCGCCTGCACCGGTTCGCCCGTGACCACCGAGTGACGCTCTTCAGCGCGATGTTGGCCGGGTTTTCCGCGTTGCTCCAGCGATACACGAACCAGCACGACCTGGTGGTGGGGACTGGGGTAGCCAATCGCCGGCTCGCCGAAACCGAGAACCTGCTCGGGATGGTGGTGAACACGCTGCCGCTGCGGTTGGATCTCGCTGGCCAGCCGGGGTTGACCGAGTTGGCCGGTCGGGTGCAGGAGACGACGATGGCCGCGGACGCCTGGCAGGACGTGCCGCTGGACCGGCTGGTGGACCGGCTCGATGTTCGCCGCGACCCATCCCGGAACCCGCTTTTCGGGGTGATGTTCAGCTTTCATGACTCGCGGATCCCGGACCTGGCCTTCGGTGGACTGGACGGCCGGCTCACGTACCGGCACAACGGCTCGGCCAAGACGGACCTGAACGTGGTCGCGATTCCCGCTGGCGCCAACGAGATCACCCTGATCTGGGAATACGCGACCGATCTTTTCGATGCCGAGACGGCACAGCGGATGGTCGCGCACTACTTCGCGTTGCTCGACGCGGCGCTGGCCGACCCCGACCAGCCGGTGGACCGGCTGCCGATGCTGCCCGAGACCGAGCTGCGGCGAGTTTTGGCGGCGGCCCAAGGAAAAGAAGAGCCCTACCCGGCGGATGCCACGCTTGCGGAAATGTTCGGGCAGGTGGTGGCCCGGCCGGACGCGGTCGCGCTGTGCCATCGCGATGTCGAGCTCACGTACGCGCAATTGGACGTACGAGCCAACGCGGTGGCCGCCCAGTTGCGAAAAGCCGGCGTCGGCCGGGACATTGCGGTCGGGATTCTGCTGCCGCCAGGTGTCGACCTGGTGGTCGGACTGCTCGGCGCGCTCAAGGCCGGCGGTGCGTACGTGCCGATCAACCCACAGCTGCCTGACGAGCGCATTCGCTGGATGCTGGCGGACTCCGGTGCCCGCGCGGTGGTCACCTGGCCAGCACTTGCCAGCAGCATCCAGGGCCTTCCGGTTGTCTTCCCTGACGCCAAAAACGCCGAATCGGTTGCTCGGGAATCAGGGCCACGCAGCCTCGCGTACGTGATCTACACATCCGGCTCGACCGGTCGGCCGAAGGGCGTGATGGTCGAACACCGCTCGGTGCTGCGGCTGGTTTTCGGCCAGGACTACCTGAATTTCGGTCCGGCGCAACGGATTACCCAGGCGCTGGAGCCGTCTTTCGACGCTAGTACGTTCGAATTCTGGGCACCGCTGCTGCACGGCGGCACGCTCTGTGTCATCGACCCGGAAGTGGTGCAGAGCCCGGTCGAGTTCGCCGCCGAGATCCGCCGGCTGAGGGTCACCACGACCCTGCTGACGACCACGCTGTTCAACGAGGTCGTGACCATGATCCCGGACGCGTTCGCCGGGCTGGACGCGGTGTTGTTCGGCGGGGAGGCGGCCAGCCCGCAGCGGCTCCGGGCGTTGCTAGCCGGCGGATCGGCGCCCGGCCGGCTGGTCAACTACTTCGGTCCGACCGAGGCCACGACCTGCACACGAACGCCGGTCGCGTCGATGCTGTCCCGGCCGCTGCGCAGACCGTGCCAATCGGTCCGCCAATCGCGAACACCAGCACGTACGTGCTCGACGTCGCCGGCCGTCCGGTCGGCATCGGGATGCCGGGGGAGCTTTATGTCGGCGGTCCCGGGTGGCGCGCGCGGGTACGTGGGGCGGCCCGGCCTGACCGCTCAGCGGTTCGTCCCCGATCCGTACGGACCGCCCGGCAGTCGCCTCTATCAGACCGGTGACCTGGTCCGATGGCGGCCGGACGGTGAGCTGGAGTTCCTCGGCCGGGTGGACGAGCAGGTGAAGATCCGCGGCTTCCGGGTCGAGCCGGGCGAGGTGGCGGCGGTGCTGACCGAGCATCCCCAGGTCGCCGACGCGACCGTCGTGGTCACCGGCGAGGGGATCGACAAGCGGCTGGTCGGGTACGTGGTGCCGCTCGCTGCGGAGCTGACGGCCGCGGACCTTCGCGACCACTTGGTGGACCGGCTGCCGGCCTACCTCGTACCTGCGGCGATCGTACTTGTGGACGCGTTGCCGTTGACCACACACGGCAAGGTCGACAAGGCCGCGCTGCGGCCAGCCGCACGGGCCGAAACCGAGGTGCTGACTCGGCCGCGGACCGACACCGAGCGCAAGGTGGCCGAGTTGTGCGCCGCACTGCTGGGGGTGGCGGCGGTCGGGGTGCTGTCCGACTTCTACGCGGCCGGTGGTCATTCGCTGCTGGCCAGCCGGCTGGTGGCGCAGGTCAACGAGGCCTTCGGCGTACGAGTGCGGCTCGCCGAGTTCCTGCTCCGGCCACGGCTCGCCGACCTCGCCGCCGCGGTCGATGCCGCCACTGCCGATGCCGCTGCCGACACGGCCGCCCTCGACAAAGCCATCGACGCGGGCCCGGTGAGGACGTACCAGCGCGAGCTCACCGACCTGCTGGCGAACCTCGACGACCTTTCCGACGACGAGATCGAGGCGCTGCTGAGCGAGCCCGAGACCGGAGGATCGCGGTGACCGACCTGAACCGCCGGGAGCTGCTCGCGCAGCGGCTGCGGGCTCGGCTCGCCGAGCCCACCCACCCGCTCTCGTACCCGCAGCAGCGGCTCTGGTTCCTCGACCAGCTGGCGCCGGCCGCGGCCGTCTACAACGTGCCGGCTGGACTATCGGATCGACGGGCCGTTGGACGTACGACTGTTGGCTGACGCGCTCACCGCCGTGGTCGCCCGGCACGAGGTCCTAAGGACCGTTTATCGGGCTCGCGACGGCGTGCCGGAGCAGGTCGTACGGCCGGCCGACGCCGTGACCATCCCGGTCATGGACCTGACCAACGACCCGGATTCGGCGGACCGGCTCGCGGCTGCCGAGGCGGCTCGGCCCTTCGACCTCGCGACCGGACCGGTGCTGCGTGCGACGCTGCTGCGGCTGGCACCGGACCGGCACCGATTTTTGTTGACTGTCCACCACATCGCTTGCGATGGCCCATCCCTGCAGAGACTCGCCGCTGAGGTCAGTGCGCACTGTGCTGGTGTCGAGCCGCCAGAACTGGCCCTGCAGTACGGCGATTTTGCCCGCTGGCAGGCCAATGCACGGGTCCCAGAGGGGTCCGTCGACTACTGGCGGAAGCGGTTGGACGGCGTCGCGGACCTGCCGGCTATGCCGACCGACAAGTCCCGGCCGCCGGTCGCGAGCTATCGCGGCGCGGCGCTGTCGTTTTCGTTGCCAGCAGCGGCGATCGAGGCCGTCGAGGCGTTGGCGCGCCGGACCGCAAGCACCCGTTTCACCGTGCTGCTGGCCGCTTTCGGGGCATTGGTGGGGCGCTACACCGGCGGTTCGGAGGTCGTCGTCGGAGCACCGGTGGCGCAGCGGGACCGGGTCGAATGGGAACCGCTGATCGGCTTCTTCGCGAACACCGTGGTGCTGCGGCTGGCTGCCGCCGGCGGGACTTTCGCTGATCTCGTACGGAAAACCGGCGAGACGGTACGGTTGGGCCTGGCCCACGCGGACGTACCGTTCGAGGTGCTGGTCGAGCGCCTGCACCCGGGCCGTGACCTGGCCCGAAACCCGCTTTTCGGGGTGCTTTTCAGCGACCGCGCGGACGACTCGACGGGGTGGACATTGCCCGGCTGCCAGGTGCGGGCGGCCGCCGGCGACTCCGGTACGGCCAAAGTCGACCTGAGTCTGAGTGTGTCCGGACGGACCGGGCGGCTGGAATACAGCTCGGATCTGTTCGAGCCGGAAACCGTGCGGCGGCTGGCCGATCAGTACGTGACGTTGCTGACCGCGGCGATGGCGAATCCGGACCTGCCCATGGACGAGCTGCCGGTCCTACCGGCGACCGAGGAGGCGGCCCTGCTGGCGCTCGGCGCCGGGACCGCGGTCGAGGTGGGCGAGCCGCTGCACCGGCAGATCGCTCGGCAGGCGGCTCGGACACCGGATCGTACGGCCGTGACCTCCGGCGGGCGGACGCTCACTTATGGGCAGCTCGATGAAGCCGCTTCAGGACTGGCCGGCCGGCTGACCGCGCTCGGCGCCGGCCCCGGCACAGTGGTGGGCATCCTGCTGGACCGCTCGGTCGACCTGCCGGTGGCGCTGCTCGGCGTCCTCAAGGCCGGTGCCGCGTACTTGCCGCTGGACCCCCGCCTTTCCGGCCGAGCGGGCTGGCCCTGATTGCCGTCGACGCGGCCGTTCCGCTGGTCGTCAGCGGCGGTCGGCTGCTGCATCGGGCCGCGCACCTGGCAAAAGTGGTCGATGTTGGCGACCAGGGCGGCGAGCCGGTGCCGGTCGCGGGCGAGCTGGACGACACCGCGTACCTGATCTACACGTCCGGCTCGACCGGCAAGCCCAAGGGCGTGATGGTCAGCCACCGCAACCTGGCCACCTTCGCGGCCGGCGTTGACGACCTGCTCGGCGACGAGTCGGGGACCTGGCTGGCGGTCACCAGCATGTCCTTCGACATCTCCGTGTTGGAGTTGCTGTGGACGCTGGCCCGCGGATACGAGGTGGTCGTACGAGCGACCGAACCGACCCGCGGCCGGCGGTCACCGGTCCGGCCGGTCGACTTCAGCCTGTTCTATTTCGGCAATGTCGCGGACGGTGCGAGCGGCGACCCCGACCCGTACAAGCTGCTCAAAGAGGGCGCCCGGTTCGCTGACCAGCATGGTTTCGCGGCGGTCTGGACGCCGGAGCGACACTTTCACCGGTTCGGTGGGCTCTATCCGAATCCGTCGGTGATCGGTGGGTTGCTGGCCGGCATCACCGACCGGATCGCGATCCGGGCCGGCAGTGTCGTCCTGCCGTTGCACGACCCGCTGCGGGTTGCCGAGGAATGGGCGCTGGTGGACAACCTGTCGGCGGCGGCCGGGTCGGTGTCTCCTTCGCCTCGGGCTGGCATCCACGCGACTTCGCGCTTGCTCCTGACGCGTACGACCAGCGCAAACAAGCGATGCTGGACGGCATCGACGAGGTCCGTCGGCTGTGGCGCGGCGAGACCGTACGGCGGGGTGGGCGGCGACGGCACCGAGGTCGAGCTGGGCACCTTCCCGCGGCCGGTGAGCCCGGAGTTGCCGGTGTGGCTGACCAGCGCGCGGCACCCGGACACCTTCCGGGCCGCCGGGGAGGTGGGCGCCGGGCTGCTCACGCACCTGCTCGGCCACGATATCGAGGAGCTGGCCAGCAAGATCGCGCTCTACCGCAAAGCCTGGGCGGACGCCGGCCATCCAGGCGAAGGCCGGGTCGCGGTGATGGTCCATACGTACGTTGGGCCGTCTGCTCATAAGGCCCGCCAACCGCTCGCCGACTACCTGAAGACGTCCTGGGACCTGCTCGCCGGGCTAGCCGATATGCGGGGCGACCAGCTGCGGTCGTTGCCGCCGGACGAGCTGGACGCGCTGGTCGATCGCGCGGTCGGCCGGTTCGCCGAGACCGCCGCGCTGATCGGTACGCCCGAGCAGGCCGCCGACACGGTCGCGCGGCTGGCCGATATCGGCGTCGACGAGGTGGCTTGCCTGATCGACTTCGGCGTCGGCGCTGACGACGTACTCGCTGGCCTCGACCACCTCGCCGAGGTGCCCGCGCTGGTCGCCCAGCGGGCCGAGGAACCGCTCGCTGACCAGCTACGACGGCACCACGTCACGCACCTGCAGTGCACGCGCCGACGCTGGCCCGGATGCTCGCCGCCGACCCGGAAACCGCCGCCGCGCTGCGGCCGTTGCGTCGGCTGCTGGTCGGCGGCGAGGCGCTGCCGGCTGACCTCGCCGCTGAGCTGGGCGCCGCGGTCGACGGGACCGTCCACAACATGTACGGCCCGACCGAGGCGACGATTTGGGCGACCACCGGCGACGGCCACCGGATCGGGCGGCCGCTGGCGGGTGCGTACGCGTATGTCGTCGATTCGGCGCTTCGGCTCGTACCGACCGGGGTGCCTGGCGAACTGCTGCTGGGCGGCGACTACGTGGCCGCCGGCTACCGCGACCGGCCGGCGCTGTCCGCTGGCCGGTTCGTCCCCGACCCGTACTCCGGCGTCCCGGGCGCGCGTCTCTACCGGACCGGCGACCTGGTCCGCTGGCGCGGCGCCGAGCTGGAGTTTCTCGGCCGGCTGGACGATCAGGTGAAGCTGCAGGGCTATCGGATCGAACTTGCCGAGGTCGAGGCCGTGCTGCGGCTGCGCGCGGAAATCGCCGACTGCGCGGTCGGTGTCCGCGGCGAGCAACTGGTCGCCTGGTACGAGGGCGGGCCGGTCGAGGACGCCGTGTTGCGTTCTCATGTGGCCGCGCTGCTGCCTGGCGGGATGGTGCCGTCCAGGTATGTGCCGGTCGAGCGGTTGCCTCGTACGCCGAATGGAAAACTCGATCGTCGTGCCCTGGCCGTGCCGAGCGTTTCGTTGCCAGCGTTCGCAAGTGCTGACCCGGAAGGCGACCTTGAACGGCTGATCGCTGGCGTGTGGCAGGAGGTTGTCGGCGTCCAGAAGGTCGGCGTCACCGACAACTTCTTCGATATTGGCGGAAATTCGCTGCTCGCGGTGCGGGTACGGGCGCATTTGGTGGAGCGGCACGGGCTCGCGCGGTGTCGCTGGTCGACCTTTTCCGCTATCCGACGATAAGAACCCTCGCCGCCGCGAATCCCGAGTCGACGCCGATGGTCGCGGACCGGGCGGCGCAGCGGTTGGCTGGTACCAGCCGGGTGGGCGCGGTTCGCGCGGCCGCTCGCCGCGCTGGGGGCAGTCGATGACCGCGGACGACGCACTGGAGCCGATCGCGATTGTCGGAATGGCCGGCCGGTTTCCGGGCGCGGCCACGGTCGGCGAGTTCTGGGCGAACCAGCGGGACGGTGTCGAGTCGCTGACCCGGTACGAGCCGGCCGAGTTGCTGGCCGCCGGTGTCGACCCGCGGTCGGTGGCGGACCCAGATTTCGTGCCGGTCAGCGGTGGCATCGCCGGCGCGGACCTGTTCGACGCCGAGTTTTTCGGCTTCAGCCCGAGCGAAGCCGCGTTGCTCGATCCGCAGCACCGGCTCTTTCTCGAGTGTGCCTGGGAAGCGCTTGAGGACGCCGGCCACGACCCGGACCGGTTCGCTGGGGCCATCGGCGTCTATGCCGGCTCTTTCATGAACAAATACCTGCCGCTGAACCTTTACACCAATGAGCGGTTCATGAATTCCAGCGCGGTCTACTTTGCCCGCAACTACAACGACAAGGATTTCCTGGCCGGCCGGGCCGCGTATCTTTTCAATTTGAGCGGGCCAGCGGTGACGGTCCAGACCGCCTGCTCGACCTCGTTGGTCGCCACCCATCTCGCCTGCCAGGCCTTGCTGAATTTCGACTGCGACGCGGCTTTGGTCGGTGGGGTCGCGGTGAATGTGCCGCTGAAAAGCGGATATCCGAAGGTCGACGGCGGGCTGTTGGCCCCCGACGGGCACTGCCGGCCGTTCGACGCGAGGGCTGGCGGGACCGTGCCAGGCTTCGGGTCCGCCGTCGTCATGTTGCGTCGGCTGTCCGACGCGGTCGCTGATCGAGACGATATTCGCGCGGTCATTCGGGGCACCGCGGTGAACAACGACGGCTCCGACAAGGTCAGTTTCACCGCTCCGAGCGTGAAGGCTCAGGCGCAGGTGATCGCCACCGCGCAGGCCGTCGCCGGGGTCGATGCCGACACGATCGGATATCTGGAGGCGCACGGCACCGCTACCCCAATGGGCGACCCGATCGAGGTGGCCGCGCTGACCGAAGCATTCCGGGTGTCCACCGCCAAGACCGGTTTTTGTGCGTTGGGCTCGGTCAAGGCGAACATCGGTCACCTGGACGCGGCTGCCGGCGCGGCCGGGCTGTTACGGGCAACCCTTGCTTTGCAACACAAAACGCTGCCGCCGCTGCGCAACTTCCAAGCGCCGAATCCGCAGTGCAAGCTGGAGGATTCGCCTTTCTATGTGCCGACCACGGCGACTGCCTGGGCGGCCGGAAACTCACCACGGCGGGCCGGGGTGAGTTCTTTTGGCGTGGGCGGGACGAATGCGCACGTCGTGCTGGAGGAGGCGCCGACGCTCGTACGCTCGCCGGCCGCTGCTCGGCGGTGGCAGTTGCTGCCGCTTTCCGCTCGTACGCAGCCGGCCCTGTCCGCTGCCGCTGGGTTGCTTTCCGCGCGGCTGACCGACGACGTCGAGCTGGCTGATGTGGCGTACACGCTGCAGGAAGGCCGTCGGCGGTTCGACCGGCGGACCTACGTGGTCGCCGGGCATCCCAGTGAGGCGGCGCAAACTCTGCTGGTCGCCGGCCGCGGCCGGACGGTGCCGGCGGACCGCGGCCGGGTCGTCTTCAGTTTTCCCGGTGGTGGCAGCCAACATCCGGACATGGCGCTGGAGATTTACCAGCACGAGCCGGTTTTCGCGGCTGAGGTCGATCGGTGTGCCGAGATCCTGCGCCCACTTCTGCGCCTGGACTTGCGTGGATTCCTTTTCCCGTCGGTGTTTGCGGCCGTTGACCGGGACCATCCAACGGTCGTCCTGGCCGGGATTTTCGCCATCGAGTACGCGCTGGCGCGGCTCTGGATGTCGTGGGGCGTGGAGCCGTCCGCGCTGCTCGGGCACAGCCTCGGCGAGTACGCGGCAGCCTGTCTTGCCGGCGTTTTCCAGCTTCCCGACGCACTCGACCTGACCGTCCGGCGCGGCGAGTTGTTCGCTCAGATGCCGGCCGGCCGGATGCTGTCGGTCGCGCTGGGGGAGTCCGATATCCGGCCGCTGCTGGGTGATCGACTGTCGATCGCCGCGCTGAACGCGCCAGAGCTGACGCTGGTTTCCGGGCCGCGTACCGATATCGAGGCGTTGGCCGCTCGACTGGCCACCGATGACGTGGAATGCCGGCTCGTACACATTGAGGTGGCCAGCCATTCCTGGATGGTCGAACCGTACTTACCGGACTTCCAAGCGGCGGTGGGAAAGTATCAGCTCAGTCCGCCAGATCGACCGGTGTTGTCCGGGGTGACTGGCCGCTGGCTGACCGCCGCCGAGGCCACCGATCCGGGGTACTGGGCCCGGCATCTGCGCCAACCGGTCCGGTTTGCCGACTGTGTAAGGGAAGCGACCGCGACACCGGGCGCGGTGCTGCTGGAGGTGGGGCCGGGACACACCCTCACTTCGTTGGTTGGTGCGCAGCGCCTCGCGCCGCCGCCGCTCGCGATTGCGTCACTGCCGCACCCGAGAGAACCGCAGCCGGACCTGAAATTCCTGCTCGGTGCGCTCGGCCGGCTCTGGCAGGCCGGTGTTGAGCCGGATTGGGACGCCGTGCACGGTGACGCCCGGCCGCATCGGCTGCCGTTGCCGACCTATCCGTTTCAGCGCCGGCGGCATTGGATCTCTCCCGGCAAGGTGGAGCTGTCGGCTCCTGCGGAGGAGGAGATTTCTTCGGAGCCGGACGACGACGGCTTCGAGCCGGCGGTCGGCGCGTACGAGAGCGCGGTGGCCGGGCTCTGGCAGGAGTTGCTGGGCCTGCCGCGGATCGACCGGTTCGATGACTTCGCCGCGCTCGGCGGACATTCCCTGCTGGCCGCGCAATTCGTCAAGCGGCTCAGCGCGGACCATGATTTTTCGGTGAACGTACGGGAAGTCTTCGCGCATCCGACGGTCGCCGAGCTGGGCGGCCTGCTGGCTCGTCGTGCTGACGGCGTGGTGGTGGAGCGAGCCACGGTCGACCTGGAGGCGGAAGCGATCCTGGATCCGGATATCCAGCCGACGGCCACCGGTCGTACCGGCCCGCTGCAGGCGGTGTTGCTGACCGGCGCTACCGGATTTCTTGGCGCATTCCTTTGCGCGGAGTTGCTCGCACAGACCGATGCGGTGGTGCACTGTCTCGTACGCGCGGCCGATCCCGAGGCCGGCCGGGACCGGATCCTGGCTCGAATGGCCGAATCCGGGCTGCCTGGGGACGCGGACCGGATCGTCGCGGTGCCCGGCGACCTGGCCGCGCCACGGCTCGGACTGTCCACAACGGAGTTCGAGGCGTTGGCCCACCGGATCGATGCTGTCTACCACTGCGGTGCGTGGGTGAACTTCGTCCGGCCGTACCCGGCGCTGAAGCCGGCGAATGTCGGCGGCACCAAGGAAATCCTCCGGTTGGCCGCGAAATCCGGCATCCCGGTGCATCACGTGTCGACGCTCGCGGTGCTGGCTGGCGGGATTGTCGGTGGTGCCGATCGGCTGCCGGAGGACGGCGAACTGCCGCCGCCGGTGGGGCACGACACCGCCTACAGCGAAAGCAAGTGGGTAGCCGAAAAATTGGTACACCTGGCCGCTGCTCGCGGACTGCCGGTGTCGGTCTATCGGCCCGGGGTGGTGCTGGGGGACAGTCGCACTGGAGTGTCCAATGTGGACGACTACATGACCGCGATGGTGACCGGCTGCGTACGGCTCGGCCTCGCGCCGCTGCGGCACTATCCGCAGTCCGTAGCAACCGTGGACGATGTTGCCCGAGTGATCGTCGCGCTTTCGTTGCACACTCCGGCGAACGGCCGGGTGTTCCATCCGCTCGACCCGCGGCCACTGCCGTGGAACGAGCTTTTCGAGCACGTACGGGCGGCTGGCTATCGGGTCCAGAGCGTCCCTTTCGACCAGTGGCGGGATGCTTTGGCGCGGCGGTTGGAAGCCGGCGACAGCAATGCGCTGGAACCGCTTGCCGACAACCTCTCGGCAGCTACCGGCGACCGGCGAATGCCGGTATTCGGTACCGAGAACGTCACCGCGGGTGTGCCAGCCGGGCTTGCCCGGCCGGCGCTGGATGCCGGCTATTTCCGCACTGTCCTGCAGTATTTCGCCCGCTGCGGCTGGCTGCCGCCGGCGCCGAGAGGATCGGAAGCACCAGATGACCACTGAGACCACAGCCGGCCAGAGCCCAGCGCCGGCACCGGTCGAGACGAAACGCTTCAGCGTTTTCGTGACCATCTGGGCCGGTCAGTTCGTGTCATTGATCGGATCCGAACTGACCGCTTACGCGCTGGGCGTTTGGGCGTACCAACGCACCGGGTCGGCGACCGCCTTTACCCTGATCATGGTTTTCGCGCAGCTGCCCATCGTCCTGCTGGCGCCCATTGCCGGTGCGTACGTGGACCGCTGGGATCGTCGGCGTACGTTGATCGGCGCGAACGCACTGGCCGCGGCGGCCGTCGGGACGTTGGCCGTGCTGGTGGCCACCGGACATTTCCAGCTGTGGTTCATCTATCCGACCATCGGCCTGGTAGCGGTCGCCAATGCCCTGCACTGGCCCGCTTTCGCTACTGTCCCGCGGCTGACCGTCCCCAAAGCACACCTCGCCCGCGCCGCCGGAATGGTCGAGTTGTCCAGTGCGATAGCCAAAACCATCGCACCCTCGTTGGCCACCCTGTTGGTCGGGATTTTCATGCTGACCGGCGTGTTGGTGAGCGACCTCTCGTCCTTCCTGATCGCGATCGCCGCATTGTTGCTCGTACGCATCCCGCGCCCGGCCAGTGCGGGTCGCAAGTCCACCTCGATTGGTGCCGACATCCGGGAAGGCTGGCGCTATTTGGTGGCCCGTCCCGGGCTGGTCCGGCTGCTGATGTTCTTCCTGGTCAACAACCTTTTCGTGGTCTTTCCGCTGGTGCTCGCGGTGCCGCTGGTGGCATCCTTCGCCAAGGGCGCGGTGTTGGCCGCCGCGATCATGTCCGCGCGCCGCCGGCCTGATCGCCGGCGGGGTCGTGATGAGCGTGTGGGGCGGGCCGAAAATCAAGGTCTACGGCGTCATTGGCGCCGGCGCGACTCTCGGCCTTTCGTCCGTGCTCGCGGGCCTGCGACCCGAACCAGTCCTGGTCGCGGTGGCTCTCTTCTGTTTTTCTTTCGCCGTACCGGTGTTGAACGGTTGCAGCCAGGCTATCTGGCAAGTGAAGGTGGCCCCGGCCGTACAAGGCCGGATTTTCGCACTACGGCGTACGGTCGCCACCGCCACCGCACCGGTCGGATTCCTCGCCGCCGGGCCGTTGGCCGACTTCGTCTTTGAGCCGCTGATGAAATCCGGCGGCGGTTTGTCGGGTTCGATTGGCCAGCTGCTCGGAGTGGGGCACGGACGCGGCATCGGTTTGGAATTCGTAATCTTCGGGATCGCGTGCGTGGTCGTCGCGATATGGGGGATTTCCTCTCGACCGCTGACCGGCTGGAAAGCGAACTCCCCGACGAAACCGGCTCCTGAGTGCGGATCCGGCTACGAATCCGCAAGATTCGTTGTTGATCTTGGTTAGTTTGCCTACCCAAACCAGACATTTCAGACCGATGTCCGTTTTGAGTAGGCCAACTAACCAAGATCAACAACTATCGTCCCGAAAATGGGACGGGCTCGCCGCAGGAGTCACACCCGTCCCAGCTGTCACGGGTCGAGGGTCGAGTGCGGTACAAAGGTCCCGCCGCCCTTGACCTTGACCTTCGCTCTTGATCTTCGCCGTTGACCTTCGCCCGTCGACGACGAGCGCGCCGCAGGAGCGCCCTGGACTTCCGCCGTCGACACTCGCCGGCAGCGGCTGTGGTTGACTGCGAGTTGTGGCGAAGCAGCAAAAAACCGATCCGGCCCGGTGGGCTCGTGGTGGTCGACAAGCCTGGTGGCATGACCTCGCATGACGTGGTCTCGCGGATGCGCCGGCTGGCTGGTACGCGCGGGGTGGGGCACGCGGGCACGTTGGATCCGATGGCGACCGGGGTGCTGGTGATCGGGGTCGAGCGGGCCACCCGGTTGCTCGGCTACGTGACGGCGACCCCCAGAAGGCGTACGACGCGACCGTCCGGCTCGGCGAGAGCACGA
The DNA here is from genome assembly GCF_010993775.1 of Fodinicola feengrottensis. Lineage (GTDB taxonomy): Bacteria > Actinomycetota > Actinomycetes > Mycobacteriales > HKI-0501 > Fodinicola > Fodinicola feengrottensis. The sequence continues at coordinate 41,137 of NZ_WOTO01000063.1, forward strand.
TCACCGATGACGCCGAGGGTGAGACGGTGCAGACCGCCGACGCGGGCGGAATTTCGCTGGCGGCGGTCAAAACCGCGATCGACGCGTTGACCGGTGACATTGAGCAGGTGCCGTCAGCGGTCAGTGCCATCAAAATCAACGGCCAGCGGTCGTACGCGCGAGTGCGGGCCGGCGAGCAGGTCGAGCTGGCGGCCCGGCCGGTGACGATTTTTTCCTTCGAGGTCAACGAATTCCGCCAGATCGACAGATGGCTCGACCTGGCCGTGTCGGTCCGATGTACGTCGGGGACGTACATTCGTGCCCTCGCTCGTGATCTGGGTGTGGCACTGGGCGTCGGCGGCCACCTCACCGCCCTTCGTCTACGGCTGTCGGCTCGTTCACTGTCGATCAGGCCGTGCCGCTGGCGGATTTGCAGGCCAGCGGCGAAGATCCGGTGTCCATTCCGCTCTCGGCAGCGGCGGCGGCGACCTTCGTCCGCCGGGACGTGGACGAGGAAGAGGCCGGAAGGCTCGTACACGGCGGCACGCTGGTGCCCTCCGAAAGCGCGACCAGTCCGGTCGCGGTTTTTGGGCCGGATGGATCTTTCCTTGCCCTGGTGAAAAAAACCGCGAGGGGCGGGCCCGGCCCATCGCCGTTTTCACCTGATAGGGCGGGCCCGCCGAGCCGAACGGTCACCCCAACGGGCAAGCGGAATATCCCGGCATCGGGTTGTATGAAGGAATGCGGGATCACCTTCAGGCTGGAGCCGGCCGAACACCCGGCGGCACCGCGCCCATCCGTGACCAGTCGCCGCGACCGCGGCTGCTGGACCTGCAGCGGACCGCCGGAAACGCGGCAGTCGTCGTCGCCGCGCTCGGCCTCGGTCGTACGGAGCCGGCTGGCAAGCCTGCCGTCCAGCGGGCCGCGAGCGACACCCTGTCCGGCTGGAAACAGGATGCGCAGCCGGCTGACCAGTACGAGATGACGATCAAGACGATGAACCGCGCGGTGGCCTTGGCCGGCCTTGAGGTGCCGGACCTGGTGGGGCATGCCTGGATCACGCTTCGCCAGCTGTCCCAGCACTCGACGGATGCGAAGCCGCCGGGCGCGCCCATCTCGATCGGGTTCTGGCCGGAATCCATGAGCGGCCTCGACACGGTTTTGGACGCCTTCTACAACGACGGCAAGGTGGCGTCGCCGGACCCGCACGAAGGCGACGAGGATCATGCCGAGACGACGACCATCGACCACAAGCAGTTCCTTGCGGTGACCGGCGTCGTCCAGGCGTACGAGTCGCTGGGCTACAGCATGGCGATGAACAACTGCGCCACCTTCGCTCGCCGGGCCTGGAATGCCGGGACCGGACGGCTCGACCTTTTGGACCAAGCGAAGGAAATACGCTGGATCCCGCTCACCTTGGCCACCCAGATCGCCGAGGACAACAAGAAGAAGGGCCGCGACGCCGTGGGGCACCAGAACTAACCAGTATCAGTCCGCGAAAGAGGCCTGATAGGTGGTCAGTTCCTGCCGCTGCCGGGCCAGTTCCGCGGTCTCTTCGACATACACGTGCGCGAAGATGCTCTCGGCGGCCGGGTCGGGCAGGGTGAGGCAGGCCTTCCGGATGTCGGCCGCGAAGCCGTCCGCCTCATTGTCCACTGTGGAGAGCCAGGCGTCGTCCGCCCATTCCTGGCCCAGCAGGAAAGTACGGGTCCGGCTCAGCGGGTCGCGAGCGGCCCAGTAAGACTCCTCGGTGGAGTCGCGGTAGCGGCGCGGGTCGTCCGCGGTGGTGTGCGGGCCGAGGCGGTAGGTGACGGCCTCGATCAACACCGGGCCGGCGCCCGTACGAGCGCAGGCGGCCGCGGTGCGTACGGCAGCGTGCACCGCGAGAGCGGATCGTTGCCGTCGACCCGAAGTCCGGGGAACCCGAAGCCGTCGGCGCGCCGAGCCAGCGGCTGCGTGGACTGCGACCGTACCGGCACGGAGATCGCGTATTGGTTGTTCTGCACGAAAAAAACACCACCGGCACGGACTGCGCGGCGGCCCAGCCGAAGGCCTCGTTGGCGTCGCCCTGGCTGGTCGCGCCGTCGCCGATGCAGGCCAGCACGACCTCATCGGCGCCATCTCGCTGGATGCCCATGCCGTAGCCGACGGCGTGCAGCAGTTGGGCGGCGAGCACGACCGTGTAGATCTGGAACTGGTGTTTGTGCGAGTCCCAGCCGCCGTGGCCAACGCCGCGGAACATGTGCAGGAACTCGCCCACCGGCACCTGTCGGGCGATCGCCGCGGTGTGTTCGCGGTAGGTCGGGAAGACCATGTCACTGTCGCGTACGGCCCGGATCGCGCCAGCCTGCGCGCCTTCCTGGCCGAGGCTGGGGATCCACATGCAGAGCTCCCCTTGGCGCTGCAGTGCGGTCGCTTCCTGGTCGAGCCGGCGGCCCAGCACCATGTCGCGGTAGAGCGCCCGCGCCAGCGCCGGGTCGGGGGTGAGCAGATGAGCGGCTGCCCCGGTGAGGGTGCCGTCTGGCGCGACCATCGCCGGCGCCTGGGAGGCGTGGCCGAGGTCGATCCACGCGTTCAGCTCGTCGATCGGGTGCGCGGTGGTGGGGGCAACGTCAAGAGAACTGGACATGGCTGCTCCTCTCGCGGCGGGGGTGGATGCCGCTTACCGGGATGGGACTGCGGCCCGACGGCTTGTGGCCCTGGGATGCGTGTCTCACCATTTGGGTTGTGTCGCTCATCTTATGGTCGACGCTAGCCGGGTGGCCAGTTCCGCCGCAGGAGCGGAGTTCCACAAAAATCGGCGTCGAAATCTGGCCGCGCCGGCAGGCCTGAACGATGGTTCGTGTACCGATTCACCTGCCGTCCACCAGCCATTTCAGTGCGGTCCGCTCTTCGCTGGACAAATGGTCGGCGTAGTACTCATAGAGCTTCGCGCGGGCCAGGTCGGCCGCCAGTTGGCCGTTTCCGGCCCGTACCGCCGCGAGCGCCTGCTGGTGATGGTCCAGCGTCTCGGCCATCACCGCCCGCGGGTCCGGCGCCTTTTGCAGCTTGCCGGCGATCATGTCCAGCACCACGCCGTGTACGACCTGGCTGCAGATGATGATGAGCATGTTGCCGCTCATCCGCGCGACCGTGTCGTGAAACGCCAGGTCAGCCTCGCTGAACGCGGTGGGGCCGCGGTCGACCGCGCGCTCCATCGCGTCCAGAGCGCCGCGCATCTCGGCGAGCTGAGCGTCCGTACGTAGTCGGGCCGCCAGCAAGTACGCGCCGCCCTCGACCATCATCCGGAACTGCAGCAGCTCGGCGAGGCTCAGCTGGTCGAGGTGCGCCAGCCGGCTCATCGACTTCTCCAGGCCGGCGGGGGAGTAGGGCAACACCAGCGGACCGTGCGGATCGCCTGGCGGGGAGCGCACCATGCCGCCGCTTTCCAGCACCCGCAGCGCCTCCCGCACGGTCGAGCGGGACACCCCGAACTGCGCCATCAGCTCGCGCTCGCTGGGCAGCCGCTCGCCCGGTTTGAGGGCGCCGGTCAGCACGGCTTCCTCGACCTGCTCGACGACCCGCTGGTACGCCCGTACCGGCTGGACCGTCTGGAACTGGGCTGGCATCGCATCCCTTGACCCTGATAGGTGGCTGATGTCACGCTAAGACTCAGTGTACTGGTCTGACCAGTGAACCAGAGGAGCGATTCTGCATGACGCCGCCATCGCCCCAGCGGCTCGACGCCCGGATCTCGGTGGACGCGGACGGCGTCGTCGCCTTCACCCGGGAGCTCGTCCGGCTACGGACTGTCAACGACCCGGCCGGCGGGGCCAGTGAGGCGCCGGCCGCCGCGCTGGTGGCCGCGAAGATGCGCGAGTTCGGTTGGGACCCGGTGATCACCGAGCCCGGCGCCCGGCCGGCCCAACGTGGTGGCCACCGTGGTCGGCGACGGGCCAGGGGCAACGCTGCTTTTCGAAGGTCACACCGACGTGGTCACCGAGGGCTCGCTGGACGAGTGGACGGTCGACCCGTACGAAGGAATCATCCGGGACGGGCGACTTTATGGCCGTGGTGCCGCGGACATGAAATCCGGCCTGGCCGCGATGGTCTACGCCGTACGGGCATTGCAGCTGGCCGGCGGATTTCCGGGGTGTATCAAGGTTTGCGCGCTCGCCGACGAAGAAGGAATGATGATCGGCGTGCACCACCTGGTGGACAGCGGCGCGGTGTCCGATGTGGACGGTGCGATTGTCTGCGAGCCGGAGGGCGGCGAGATCTGCCCGGTGTCCAAGGGCGCCGTCCGGTTCACCGTCACCTTCGCCGGCGCGATGGCCCACGGCGCGATGCCACAGCACGGCCGCAACCCGATCCCGGCGATCGCCGATTTCCTTCGGGTGCTGGATCATTTTGCAGGCCGACCTGACCAACCGGCACGGGTCGCACCCGCACCTCGGGCCAACGTATGTGACGCCGACCGTGCTGACCGCCGGCGATCTGGACCAGATCAACGTTATCCCCGCGCACGCCACGATTGGCGCGGATATTCGTACGATTCCCGGTGTTGACCACGAAGTGCTGATCGCGCGGCTGACCGATCATGCCGAGCGGATCGCCGCCGAACTGGACCTTCAGCCGCAAGTCTCGGTGCCCGTCAACCGCCCGCCAGTGGACACCGCTCTGGACGATCCGGTGGTGGTGGCGCTGGCCGCCGCGCATTCGCTGGTCACCGGTTCCGAGCCGGTGTTCGGCGGTGTCCCTGGCACCACGGATGGGACGATTTTGACCGTACGAGCGGGAATCCCGACTGTCGTGTATGGACCGGGTGGCAAGTGGATCCCGCACCAGGCGGACGAGTTTGTGGATATCGCTGACATCGTGACCGCAACGCAGGTTTACGCCGTGGCCGCGCGAAAGTTCCTGGAGGCCCGGTGAGCGCGTACCCGACAGGCCTGCCGATCGGCGCTGGCTGGGTGCCGGTCGCGGCCACTGAGCCGGTGATCTTTCCGTACGATGGTAGTGAAATCGGGGTCGCGCCGGTGGGGGACACGGCGCTGGCCTCGGCTGCTGTGGATGCGGCGGTGGCGGTACGAGCGCAGGTCGCGGCGCTGCCCTCGCGTACTCGCCGGGAGATTCTGCTGGGCGTCAGAGACGCTCTGGCTGGTTCGCGTACGGACTTCGAATCGTTGCTGGTACTGGAATCGGGCAAGCCGCTGGTCGACTGTCGGACCGAGGTCGCTCGTACGATAGTCACCTTGGAGGCGGCCGCCGAGGAGGTGGCCAGGTTGCACGGCGAGACCGTGCCGCTGGACTTGTTGCCGTCCGGTGACGGGCTGATCGGATTCTGGACTCGCAAGCCCATCGGGTGGTGGTGGTGGGAATCGCCGGCTTCAACTATCCGCTGCTGTGGGCGGCCCACAAAATCGCACCGGCCATCGCCGCTGGTTGCCCGGTCGTGTGCAAACCCGCGCCGCAGACTCCGCTCGCGACTTTGTGGCTGGTGCACCTTTTTCGGGAAGCGTTGCTCGCCGCCGGAGCGCCGGCCGCGGCTGTCCAGCTGGTGACCGGTGACGCCGCTGTCGGCTCGGCGTTGGTGACCGATCCGCGGGTGGGCGCGGTGTCTTTCACCGGCTCGGCGGCCGTCGGGCACCAGATCGCGCGGGCCGCCGCGCCCCGAAAAGTGGTGCTGGAGTTGGGATCTAACGCCGCTTTGGTGGTCGCCGCCGACGCCGACCTGGATGCCGCCGTTGGCGCGGTGTTGCGCGGCGGCTATTACGCGTCCGGCCAGGCGTGCATTTCGGTCCAACGCGTGCTGGTGGATGCTTCGGTCGCGGCTGACTTTGTCGCGCTGTTGACCTCGCGGCTTTCCGAGGTGGTGGTCGGCGATCCGCGAGACGCGCGTACCCGCGTGTCGGCGTTGATCGACCCGAAGTCAACTTCTCGGGTCCTTTCCTGGGTTTCCGAGGCCGCGGCCGCTGGGGCCTCGGTGATCGGTGGCGGCCAGGCCGGCCGATCCGTTGAACCGACCGTACTTGTCGGGACCGCTGACGGAGTTTCGGCCTGGGACGAGGAAATCTTCGGACCGGTCGTTTCGGTGCGTACGTTCGCGTCGTTGCCAGCCGCTTGGAAGGCCGTGAACTCGTCCCGCTATGGATTGCACGCAGCGGTTTTCACCCGCTCGCTGGCCACCGCCTTCGAGGCGATCGAGACGCTTGAGGTGGGCGGCGTGATTGTCAACGAGGTCCCAGGCTTTCGGTCCGACACGATGCCCTACGGCGGAGTCAAGGACTCCGGCATCGGCCGGGAAGGGCCGCGGTTCGCGATCGAGGAACTGACCGTCACCCGGATGGCGGTCATCCGCCCGGCAGTGTAGGAGTCCACAGTGGATTACACCGATCTCTTTAGGTTGGACGGAAAACACGCCGTCGTGATTGGCGGTGGCAGCGGCATCGGCCGCGAGTCGGCCCGCGCGTTGGCCGCCTTCGGTGCGAAGGTCACCGTCGCCGACCGCGACCTGGCCGCCGCCCGGGAAACCGCCGGTCCAGTGTCCGCCGACGTTTTCGAACTGAACGTCCTGGATTCGGCCGCCGTCGCCGCGGCCGCTGTGTCGCTCTCGCCCGTCGACGTGCTGGTTTTCACCGCCGCCACCAACGTCCGCAAGCGGCTGCTGGACTACTCGATCGAGGAATACCAGCGGGTGGTGGACCTGAACCTGCGGGCCACCTTCGACCTGGTCCGGGCTTTTGGCGCCGGCATGGTCGCCCGCGGCCGTGGCTCCATTATCGGGTTTTCGTCTATCCGGGGCACTGTGGTGGAACCGGGCCAAGGCGTTTACGCCGCGACCAAGGCTGGTTTGGTGCAGTTGTTGAAAACCGCGGCCGCCGAGTTCGGGCCTTCGGGCGTACGCGCCAACAACGCCCATCGCCCCCGGCGTGGTGGAAACGCCGTTGACCGCCCAAATCAAGGAAAACGCGGCCTGGTACGACGCGTACGCATCGAAAAGCGCCCTCGGCCGCTGGGCCGCCCCATCCGAGCTCTCGCCGGCGCGGTGGTCTTCCTCGCCTCCGACGCGGCCAGCTTCGTCACCGGCTCCGTCCTGCAGGTCGACGGCGGCTGGACCGCCATCGACGGCCGCTTCACCCCACCCAGTTGACCGCGGCGGCGGAGGCCGGGGAAGCCACGAGAGTGGCGAGGTGGGCCAGAGCCACCGCGGACGCGGAGGCCGGTTCGGCGGTGTAGGTGATGAGGACCTGGTCCGGGTCGTCGTTGGGGGAGAAGCACTCGTACGACAGCGCCATCTCGCCGACGAGCGGGTGGTCGAACAACTTCTGGCCGTGGGTCTTGCTGTGCACCGGGTGCGCGGCCCACCACCGGCGGAAATCGGCGCTGTGCAGGGAAAGTTCCCCGATCAGCTCGAGCACCTCGGGGTCGTCGGGATAGCGGGCCGCGTCCTGGCGGAGGTAGCCGACGGTGTCCCGGCCCACCGCTGACCAGTCGGGGTAGAGGTCGCGGGCGGTGGAGTCCGGGCCGAAAGCGATCCGCAGCATGTTCCGCCTGGCTGGCGGGAGCTGGCTGAAGTCGGTGATCAGTGCGCAGGCCATCGCGTTCCAGGCGAGGATGTCCATCCGCCGACCCAGGACGAAGGCTGGCACGCCCTGCAGGGAGTCCAGCATCAGCTGCACCTGCGGTCGTACGCGCTGCGGCCGGGAGTGCCGCCGGGCGCGGGCCGGTCGGGCCAGGTCACGTAAATGCGCGCGTTCCGCCTCGGAAAGTCGCAGCGCTTCGGCCAGCGCGTCCAGGACGGACTCCGACACGTTTCGACCGCGCCCCTGCTCCAGCCGCGTGTAGTAGTCGGCGCTGACGCCGGCCACCTGCGCGAGCTCTTCGCGGCGCAGCCCGGCGACCCGGCGGCGGCCGGCCGCCGAAGGACGCCAGTCCGATGTCTTCCGGAGACAGCGCCGCCCGGCGACTGCGGAGGAACTCGCCGAGCTCAGTGCGTTTGTCCATGCCCTCGATTGTGCGGGCCGCGGGCACGTCCTGCCTGGTTCTGCCAAACCCAGGTACAGCGCGATCTGGGTACCGGCGGCGAACCGGGGCAGTGTCGTTCGTACGAGATCGAACCTCCGAAAGGACTCCGAAGATGAGCATCGACACTTCCCTGACCGGCCGCCGCGTTGCCGTGGTGACAGGCGCTTCCAGCGGCATCGGCGCGGCCACCGCGCAGCGGTTGGCGGCCGAGGGCGCCAAGGTGGCACTGCTGGCCCGCCGCGAGGACCGGCTCACCGAGCTGGTGGCGAAGATCACCGCCGACGGTGGTACGGCGATCGCGGTGGGCGCCGACGTGACCGACCAGGACACGCTGGACCGTGCGCTCGCGACCGTCCACGAGGCGTACGGGCCGGTGGATCTGCTGGTCAACAACGCCGGCGTGATGCTGCCGGCGCCGATCCAGGACGGCCGGATCGACGAATGGCGGCGGATGATCGACCTCAACGTGATCGGTCTGCTGGCCGCTTTCCGGACCTTCACCCCGGACCTGCTGGCCGCCGCCGAGGCCGGTCGTACGGCCGACGTGGTCAACATTTCGTCCATCGGCGCCTGGATGGCTTTCCCGGCGTATTCGGTCTACGGCGCCACCAAAGCCGCCGTCAGCACCTTCTCCCAGCAGGTACGCGCCGACCTCGGCCCGAAGAACGTCCGGGTCACGAACATCGAGCCGGGCCTGACCGCCAGCGAGCTGACCCAGCACATCTCGTCCGGTGAGCTGCAGGGCCAGGTCGACGGCATGTTCGACGCGATCGAAGCGCTGACCTCGCAGGACATCGCCGACGTGGTGGCGTACGCGACTAGTCGCGCTCGCCGGCTGAACCTGCCCAGCATTGTCGCCATGCCGACCCAGCAGGCATAACTGCCTTCGTTTACGCTCATGATGAGCGGATTCCTTGGGCGTACGGAGGCGGACCGGTGCAGCGCTGGCGCGGGATCGAGGCGACGCCTCGCGGATGGGGTCGCTCGGTGGTGACCATCGGGGTGTTCGACGGGGTGCACCGCGGCCATCAGCAGATCATCAACGACGCCGTGCGGCGGGCCGGCGATGCTGGGCTGGCGTCGGTGCTGCTGACCTTCGACCCGCATCCGGCCGAGCTGGTACGCCCCGGCAGCCACCCGGCCGTACTGACCCCGCCGGCCCGCAAGGCCGAGCTGGTCGCCGAGCTGGGGGTGGATGGCATGTGTGTGCTGCCGTTCACTCCCGAGCTGTCCCGGCTGGAGCCGTCCGAGTTCGTCCACGACATCCTCGTCGACGGCCTGCACGCCGCCCAGGTGGTGGTCGGCGCCAACTTCAGGTACGGACACAAAGCCGCTGGTGACGTAGCCTCGCTGGCGCATTACGGCGACCGGTTCGGGTTCACCGCGGCGGCGTGCCGCTGGTCGCTTCGGACGGCACGACCTTCTCGTCGACGTACATCCGGGCCTGCATCGCGGCCGGCGACGTGGCGGCGGCCGCGGCCGCACTCGGCCGCGATCACCGGGTCGAGGGAGTCGTCGTACGAGGCGACCGGCGCGGGCGCGAGCTGGGTTACCCGACCGCCAACCTGGAGCCGGTGCCGCATTCCGCGGTGCCGGACGACGGTATCTACGCCGGCCGGCTGGTCCGTGGCCGCGGCTCCAAGACGGTCACGACGCCGGCCGCCATCAGCATCGGCACCAACCCGACCTTCGATGGGCACGCGCTGTCGGTCGAGGCTTTCGTACTGGATTTCGAAGAGGACCTCTACGGCGAGCACGTCGGCTTCGAGTTCGTCGCCCGGCTGCGCGGCACCGAGCGTTTCGAGTCCAGGAAAGCACTTGTCGCCGCTATCGACGAGGACGTCCGTCGTACGCGCGAGATCCTCTCGGTCTGAGTCAGCGTTCTTGACTTCCAGTTACAGAACCGCGTAGGGTCGAACTTATGGCGAGGCCGCGTAGTTTCGACGTCGAGGAAGTGCTCGACGCGGCTACTCTTGTCTTCTGGGACAAGGGATATGCGGCCACCACCCCGCAAGACCTCTGTGACGCGACTGGTCTTGGTCGGGGGAGTCTCTACAACGCCTTTGTCGGCAAGCGCGAGCTTTTCGACCGTGTCCTGGAGCGTTACAACGCGCGAAAGGGGCGGTCGCGCAGTTGGCGGTGTTGGACCAGCCGACACCGGTGAAAGACCGGATTCACGCGCTGCTGATGATCACTCTTGGCGAGGGTGGCCTGGCTGGCCGGGCCGGATGTCTGGCGGTGAGTACGGCTGTGCAGCTGGGTGGCAATGACGCGGAGCTGAACCGGCTGCTCAGAAAACGCTTCTCGCAGACCGAAAAGGCGCTGGTCGCCGCGATCGAGTTCGGTCAGGCCTGCGGGGAGATCCGCAAGGACGTGTCGGCGGTGTTGTTTGGCGCGGTTGGTGTTGAGCGCGATGTACGGCATGACCGTCGTCGACAGCGTTTTTGACGACCGGAAACGGCTGCGCGAGATTGTCGACACCGCGGTGGCCGTGCTCTGATTTTTTTTGCGCCTATTTTGTAACTAAGGTTCAAATACTAGGAAGGGAACCGGCGTGCCTTTTGCCGTGTACGTCTTGGGGATGGCGATCTTCAGCATGGGAACGACCGAGATGATGCTCTCCGGCCTGCTGCCACTGCTGTCCGCCGATCTCAGCGTCTCGATCCCGACCGCCGCGCTGCTGGTTTCCGGCTTCGCGTTGGGAATGGCCATTGGCGGCCCGCTGCTGACCGTCTTCTTTGCCCGCCTGGAACCGAAAAGGATACTGATCATCCTGCTCGCGCTCTTCGTCGTGGGGCAGAGCATCGGAGCGGTGGCGCCGACGTACGCGGTGCTGATGGTGTCCCGAGTGATCGCCGCGCGATGGCCATGGGCACGTTTTTTTTTGGTGTTGCGGCATCGGTTGTGGTCGGCCTGGCCGGAGGACACCGCCGGGCCCGGGCGCTGGCCGTCCTGGTCGGCGGGCTCACCGTGTCCAGTGTGATCGGTCTGCCGGCCGCCACCTTGGTCGCGCAACACCTCGGGTGGCGGGCCAGCTTCTGGATGGTGTCGATCTTTGGCCTTCTGAGCTTGATCGGGGTGGCGACACTGGTGCCCGCGCAGCGCACCGGTGCGGGCTTTGACGTACGCGGCGGCCTGCGAGTTTTCCGCAGCGGCCGGCTGTGGGCGACGCTGGCCGCCAACGCGCTCGCGTTGGCGGCTTTCCTCGGCATTTTCAGCTATATTTCGCCGCTGCTCACCGATGTGGCTGGCTTTTCGCCGGCCGCTGTGCCGTTCCTGCAGTTCCTCTACGGATTCGGGTGCATCGCCGGAATAGCGGTCGGCGGCAAGTTCGCGGACCGTCGACCTCATGCCAGCTTGTACCTCTCCTTGGTCGTGTCGGTGGTGGTGCTCGCCGGATTCGCGCTGGCCCTGCACAGTCAGGTCGCGACAGTCATCCTGTTTCTTGCCTTCGGTTTTGTCGCTTTTGGAGCCAATCCCGCCATGACTTCCCGGGCCATGACTCTCGCCGGTGACTCGCCGCTTGGCGCGAGTGCCAACACGTCAGCCTTCAATATCGGCATCGCGATCGGCCCCTGGCTCGGTGGTCTCGCGATTGACGCTGGTTACGGCTTTGTGGCGCCGGTCTGGATCGGTGTCGCGCTCGCGCGCGGCGAGTCTGATCGTCGCCCTGTTCGCCGGCCGGGCGGCACGTCGCCCGAGCCGGACTTTGACCACCTCAGATGCCCCTGTCCTGACGAACGAAGGAAGTGCTCGATGAAGGTGGGAATCGCCCTGCCCGCGACCGCGGATGCCGTTGGCAACAGCAAAAACGCCGTCGACCTGTTGATCGATCGAGGCACTCTGGTTCTCCCAGCGGTTCGACATCGAGCCTCTGGTTCTCCCAGCGGTTCGACATCGA
>NZ_WOTO01000065.1 GCF_010993775.1 Fodinicola feengrottensis
GACGCCGGCCGGGCTGCCTGTATCATGAAGTGCGGGCGCCGGCTCCAGCACTACCGCACTGCTTCGGGCAGGCGTCCTTTCGGTGAGCATCCCCAGGGCGGCCTGCGACTTCGCGGCCGCGGTGAGCGACTTCGGTGGGGAAGCGACCGGTGCCGAGAAGGACTACGGCAACCGGCTCGCGGCCTGGGCGATCGCCAACGCCGGCCCGCTCGACGTGCTCTACGTCATCTGGTTCAAGCGGATTTGGATGCCCAGCACCGGCTGGCGCTCGTACAGCGGCGACGGTACGCCCAGCGGCGACCACCGCAACCACGTCCACATCTCCGTCAACTGACGTTCCGAGGCGCTGTCCGTCCACCGCATCACTCCGTGGTGGGTCGAGTTCTTCGCATGCCTTCGCCGCCGTACCAAAGGAACCCGGAGCGGCCCGAGGTGGTTCGCCGAGATCGATTTCACCGATGCGGCCGCGGCTGGTCCGGGAGTTCGACGGTTGGGCGCCGGAGCTCACCGCGCTGATCACCGACAGCGACACCGTTCCGCTCATTCGCCCCCTCTTCGCGCAGCCTCGTCACCGCCTTGATCAACGACGCGCCGACTCGGTCATCCGCGGCCCTTTTGGTTCCGGCCAGTGGGAAAGGGCCGTGTCGGCTTTGCCGCGGTTGGCCGGTTCGGGCATACTTTCAGGCGCCTTCCCCAAGAGGTGAAGAAGGAGCAACGGCGCTCATGAGTCCTCTGCGGTCCAAGGAAAAACTGTGCTTTAAGGAAAGCAGGCACGGAGCCGGTGTGCTGGCCTTCCTGGTCGGTGCGGCTGTCGTGCTGGCGGCCGCCCCGGTCCGCGCCGATCCGGCGCCCACCCTCCGGCAGGTCGAGCTGGCCATCGGGACCTTGCAGGCCCAGATGCAGACCGCCACTGAGCAGTACAACCAGGCCCGCGACGCGATGACCGCGGCGCAGAACTCCCGCCTGCGACTGACCCGGTCGATGGCCGCGCTGCAGCCGCGGCTGGCCGTCGAGACCGAGCGGGTCGGCCAGTTCGCCGCCACCGTCTACCGTGGCGCCGGGGTGGGGACCATGACGACGCTGTTGACCAGCGGTTCGCCGGACGAACTGCTGGCGGAGTTGGCCACCTTGCAGGTGCTGAACCGGCAGCGCCGGGCCGGCCTGAACCAGCTGCTGGCCGTACGCCGGACCCTGACCGCACAACAGGCCGCACTGCTGGCGGCGGTCAGCGCGCAGAATCGGGGCATGCACGCGATGGCCACGCAGCAGCAGGCGATCCAGACGGACCTGGCCCGCTGGCAGCACCTGCGCGACACGTACTACCCGGATGCCGGTCGGACCGCCGACATCTACCCGGAGGTGTACGACGGGCCAGCCACCGGCGCCGCTCGGATCGCGCTCACCTACGCGTATGCGCATATGGGAAGCCCGTATCAGTGGGCCGCGGACGGACCGGACAGCTTCGACTGCTCGGGGCTGACGCTGGCGTCCTGGCGGGCCGCGGGCGTCTCGATGCCGCACTCCGCCAGCGGGCAGTACAACGCATTCCCGCACGTGGCGCTGTCCGACCTGCGACCGGGTGACCTGGTCTACTACCCGCATCACATCGCGATCTACGCCGGCGACGGGTATGTCGTGCACGCACCGCAGGCTGGCGATGTCGTACGCCGCGTACCCATGGCGAGAGCCGGTGGCGGCGTGATCGGGGCGGTGCGCCCGTCCTGACGACTTCCCCGAAGGTGCCCTGGCGGCCACCGCGCTGGCTGCTCCAAGTGGCTTCAGTGGTGATCGCGGTCCAGCTCGCGCTTGGCATCGGATTCCTGGTCGCCCGGCTGAGCGCGCCGGTCGACGAGTCGTCCGCGAGCGTCGAGCCGTCGTATTCGGCGCAGGCGTACGCACAGATGCAGGGCATCCTGACCAGCCGCGGCGTCGCCCTGACAAGGCGCAGCAAGGCCGCGTTCCTGGCCGGCATAGATCCGGCCTCGACCGCCTTCGGGCCACCCAGGAGCGGCTCTACGACAACCTCGGGAAGCTGCCGTTCAGCACGCTGTCGTACGTGCTGGACTCCAGTCAGCGGCTGCGGTTGCCGGCCGCCGCGGCGGCCCACTACGGGGCGGCGCACACGTACGTCGGGCTGGTCCAGTTCACGTCCGCGCTGACCGGCTTCGATCTGGTGCCCAGCGTCGAGGTGCAGTATCTGACCTTCGTGCAGCGCGGCACGCGGTGGTATCTGGCGGCCGATTCGGACCTGGACAGCACCGACCAGCGGACCACTCGTGGCCTGTGGGATCTCGCGCCGATCGACACGCTGACCTCGGAAAATGTGGCCGTGGTCTACGCGCCGGACCAGCGGGCGTTGGCCGCTCAATGCCTGGCCGCCGCGCAGCGGGCGGGCGGTCCGTCGAGTAGCCGCCGTCTGGTCGACTGGATGGACGCATGAGGTGGTGATCATCGTCCCGGAGCCGTCGATGGTCGCCCAGCTGACCAGCTCTGGTTCTGACCTGACCCAGATCGCCGCGATGACCACCGCGGAGACGACCGGCGCGGGCGGCCCGCCGACCGGCACCCGGGTGGTCATCAACCCGCCAGCTTTTCGGACGCTGAGCCGATTCGGCGCGGACGTACTGCTGACCCACGAGATCACCCACGTGGCGGCTCGGCGGACCACCAGCCAGTCGACCCCGCTGTGGCTGGCCGAGGGGTTCGCGGACTATGTCGGCTATCTGTCGACTGGGCTGTCCGCCCGGTCGGTGGCCCGCGAGCTGGCCGCTGATCTCGCTGCCGGGCGTCCCCTTGGCGACTTGCCGCTGCAGTCGGATTTCGACGGCAGCAACCCGCGGCTGGCCAGCACGTACCAGAAAGCGTGGCTGGCGTGCCGGCTGATCGCGGCCCGCGCCGGCCAAGCCGGACTGATCCGCTTCTACCGGATGGTGAGCGAGGCCGGCACCGACCCGGACACCGCGACCGCCACCGGGCTACGCGAGGTGCTCGGCATGACCACGCCGCAGTTCGTCGTTCGTCGCCGCTTGGCAGTCGTACGTACGAGCGCAACTGACCCCACCGCGAACCTGACGTTTTCCCCCTCGTCACCGGCGAAAACGTCGAGTCCGGGGAAGGGCAGAATGGGGAGATGGCGATGTCGGTGGGGCTTGCGGCACTGGTGCTGGTGGCGTTGGTCGTGGTGATGGCGGTTTACAGCGCGCGGACGGTGCCGTGGCGGGCCGTGCCGGTGCCGGCCGGCGGCCGGTCGAAGCCGGATCCGGACCTCGACTTCACGGCCGAGGAGCGCGCGTTGTCAGGCCGCTATGTGTCGGCGATGAAGCCACTAGGCTACGTGAGCACCGCTCTTGGGCTGGCCGTGCCGATCGTGCTCGGGTTCACGCCGCTGGGCGGCTGGCTGATTCGGACGGTGGCCGATCCGTTCGGAGGCAGCCTGCTGGCCCGGCTGGTGGTCGCCGTGCCGCTGTTGACGTTGCTCATCGACCTCATCGTGATGCCCATCGGCGTACGTACGACGGGAGATCCTGCGGCGCAGCTTCGGGCTGTCCCGGCGATCGTGGGGATTGTGGCTGTCCGACACCGTGAAGGGTTGGCTGCTCAGCATCGTGCTGGGGGAGTTGGCGTTGCTCGCCCTCTACGCCCTGATCTGGTCGCTGCCGCAGTGGTGGTGGGTGCCGGCCGGTGCGGGCGCGGCGCTGCTGCTCGCGCTGATGGCCTTCCTGCAACCCTTCGTGTTCGAGCCGCTGTTCATGCGGTTCAAGCCGCTGCAGGAGGGCCCGCTGCGGGACCGGCTGTTCGAGCTGGCGGCGCTGGACGAGGTGCCGGTGCGTACGGTCCTGGTGGCTGATGCGTCCAGGCGTACGACCGGCGTCAACGCCTATGTGTCGGGCTTTGGCGCAAGCCGCCGGATCGTTCTTTTCGACACGCTGCTGGACGATCCGGCGGCGCAGGTGCAGGCCGAGTTGGTGGTGGCGCACGAGCTCGGCCACGCGGCGAACCGGGACGTGCGTCGGGGAGTGTTGCTCGGCGTCGCCGGCGCGGCGGTGGCGGCTTGCGCGCTCTTCCTCGCGCTGCACGTGCGGTGGCTGCTGGGGATCGCTGGGGTGAGCACGGTCGCCGATCCGGCCGCGGTGGCGCTGATGCTGGCGCTGGCCGCGGTAGGTGGGGTGGTCATGCTGCCGTTTGAGACGGTCAGTTCCCGGCGGGGGTGGAGGCGCGGGCCGACGAGCACGCGCTGGAGCGTACCGGCGATCCGGTGAATTTCGTTGCCATGCAACGGTCTTTGGCGGTGAGGAACCTCGCCAGCCTGAGTCCGAGCCGGTGGGACGTGCTGCTTTTCGGCACTCACCCGAGCATTCCGGAGCGGATCGCGCGCATGCCCGCGACTGGGCCCGCCGGCACGACGTGCCGCCACCGCCCGGCCTGGCCTCGTGACGACCCTGCTCGTCACGAACGACTTTCCGCCCCAGGTAGGGGGAATCCAGACGTTCGTCCACGCGCTGGCCCGCCGGCAACCGCCCGGATCGCTGGTGGTGCTGGCGCCGCGACAGGACGGCGACCGGGATTTTGATGCCGCGCAACCCTTTCCGGTGATCCGGCGGCGATCCGTCGCGCTGCCGACAGCTGCGTTGACGCGCGACGTGATCGCTGTGGCCGGCCGGTACGAATGTGACACTGTCTGGTTTGGCGCGGCCCTTCCTTTGGCACTTATGGCACCAAAACTGCGGGCCGCAGGGATCACCTGGATCGTCGCGCAAACGCACGGCCATGAGGCCGCGTGGTCGCCGGTCGCGCGGCCGTTGTTGAAACGGATCGCGGCTGCCTGCGACGCCGTGACCTTTCTCGGCGATTTCACCTTCGGCGCCTTGGAAACAGCGATGGCGGGCAGTCGGCTCGTACGGCTGCCGCCCGGTGTTGACCCTGAGGTTTTCCAGCCGTCGGTTTCCGGGAAGTCGGTGCGGGAACTGTACGGGCTCGGGGACCGGCCGGTGATTGTCTGCGTGTCGAGACTGGTGCGGCGCAAGGGACAGGACGTGCTGATCAAGGCGTTGCCGCTCATCCGTCGCGAGGTGCCGGACGTGGCATTGCTGCTGGTTTCCGGCGGGGCCGACGAGCGGCGACTGCGACGGCTCGCCGATCGCGATGTCTTTTTTTCGCTGGCGCTGTCGAGGATGCGGCGCTGCCGGAGTATTTCGCCGCCGGTGACGTTTTCGCGATGCCATGCCGTACGCGCCTTGGCGGGCTCAACGTCGAAGGGCTCGGCATCGTCTATTTGGAGGCCTCCGCGTGCGGCCTCCCAGTCGTGGCCGGCCGGTCCGGCGGAGCGCCGGAAGCCGTCCAGGACGGGATCACCGGCTACGTGGTCGACGGCCGGTCGGTGGCCTCGGTCGCCGAGAAGGTGACCGCCCTGCTCACCGACCGTACGCTCGCCGCCGACCTGGGCGCGGCAGGCCGCGCGTGGGTGGAAGCCGAGTGGCGCTGGGACACCCTCGCCCCCGGATGACCACCTTGCTGCTCCACGGCGACTGAGCGCGCTTATCTCGCGCGCGCGTTTGCTTACGTAATGAAACCCGCCACCCACCCCCCACCCTTCTGAAAGGGCGGGGGCTCAAAATTTCACGTCGGTACGACAGTTTCGCGCCGCACCCTAGGTAGACCTGCACAATCGGAATCCGATTGTGCAGCAGCGGGAAGAGCCGCGCGGGCAGCCGGGGTGGCTGCCTACGAAGGCGGTGACCTCAGAAGCGTGGAGCGTTGGGGGCCTCCAGGAGGCCGAGGCGCAGGGCTGTCATGAGGGCTTGGGCGCGGTTGCCGGCGCCAAGTTTCTCGTACAGCTTGGAAATGTGCGTCTTGGCTGTGGACTCGCTGACGTAGAGGTGTTTGGCGATGCCGGCCACGCTCATGCCGTCCGCGAGCAGCTGCAGGACCTGCCCCTCGCGCGGCGACAGCTGCGGGCCGGTGGGGGCCAGTCGGCGCTTCATCGCCTCGGCGAGGTCGGAGGCGGTGAACGCGGTGGGCGCCGAGGCGGCGTGCCGGGCGGCCGCGACGACCTCGTCGGACGGGGCGTTCTTGGGTACGAACGCGCTCGCGCCCGCCTCCAGCGCACCGAACAGCTGCTCGTCGCCGGCGTACATGGTCAGCACCACGATGCCGACGGCCGGCATCGCCGACCGGAGCTTGCGGGTGGCGTCCAGGCCGCTTCCGTCGGGCAGCCGCAGGTCCATGATGACCACGTCAGGCCGAGTCTCATCAGCCTGCGAGAGCGCCTCGGCGACGGAGCCAGCCTCGCCGACGACCCGGAACTGGGGGTCGCGCTCGAACGCGTGCCGCAAACCCTGCCGGATCAGCTCATGGTCATCGACGAGTAGCACGGTGGTCACGGTGTTCTCATCGGTTGTCATGCTTGCCCTACGCCTCCTTCGGTGCCGAGACGCTACCGCCTCGCGGCCGGGATCCGAGCACTGCCGAGACGGTTGTCCCGGCCGGTTTGCGCGGTCCACCTCCAACCGGGCCCGGATCCGCTGGGCCCGCTCAGCCATGATGCTCATTCCGAAGCTGTCTTCGCGGGCTTCCGCGCCGACGCCACGACCATCATCGCTTACTTGAAGCTTCACGTACGGTGGATCGATTTCACAGCTCACCCACAGGTTGCGAGCGCGCGCGTGTTTACGTGCGTTGGTGATCGCTTCCTGGGCAATACGCAGAAGTTCGCCCTCGACCGCGGCCGGCAGCCGGGCGCCGCCTTCGTCGAGGGAGAGGTGTACGCGCATCCCGCCGGCGGCCCCCATCGTTCGGGCGTATTCGGCGATCGCGGCCGCCAGCCCGCCATGCGGGTCGACGTCGCTGCGCAGCTCGAAAAGGCTCAGCCGCAGCTCGGTGATCACCCGGGTGACCTCGTCGCGCAGCGAGCTGAGCATGGTGGTCGCCTGCGTGGGTTCGTCCGGCAGCAGCGCGAGCGCGTTGTCGATGCCGTAGCCGACCATCACCAGCTCCTGTGCACGCCGTCGTGGATTTCCCGGGCGAGGCGCTGCCGTTCCTCGGTGGTGGCCAGGCTGCGTACGTCGTCGAAGAGCAGTGCGGTTTCCAGTCGCAGCACCGAAGAAGCCGCGACGGTGGCCGCGGCGGACACCATCGACGAGTCGAAAGCCCGGGCGCGATCGGCTTCGGCGACCACACCAGACCGACGGTGCGTACGCCAGTGACCAGCGGCAGCACCATCGACGTCACGGCGCCTTTGACGGGAGTACGGGTGACCGAGCTGCCGGAGGTCTGCGGCTGCTGCGACAGCCAGGCCTCGGCGATCGGGGCGTCCTTGGCGAGCGAGGTTTCCCAGTCGGCGCGCGGTGTGCCGGCCATGCCGGTCTGCGCAAAAAACGACCAGTCGGCCGCCGCCGCTGCCGATCAGGACCGCGGATCGGTCGGCCGGTGCGACCGCGCGGATCTCGTCCAGCAACCGCTCGGCGATGCTGCCCGGATCCAGCGTGCCGGGGAGCTGGCGGGCCACCGTACGCAGCTGAGTGAGCAGCCGGGTCGCCTGCGCGTAGTCGGCCGACGCTTCCCGCTGCTGTCCGGGCACGCTTCCCTCGCTGGTTGGTCGCGGTGGTGATCGCTTGTTGACTGTAGACCGGCACCATATGGCATGTCGCTGAAAACGTTGTGAGCGGTCATCGTGCGTGTCGCCCGGCATAGGCGAAACGTACGGCTTCATTATGATTTTCCGCACTCTTTCGCGGCCGGCTCTGCCCCAACGGCCTGCCATTCACAGGTGAGTGGAGCTCAGGAGTAGAGCGCGAGAGATGTCGGCGGCGCGGGCGGTGGCGACGATCGAGCGGCGGAGCTTGAGAGTGGGAGTCAGCTCGCCGGACTCTTCGGTGAAGTCGGCCGGCATGATCCGGAACTTGCGGATCGACTCGGCCCGCGACACCGCCTTGTTGGCGTCGTCGATCGCGGTCTGCACCTCGGCCAGCAGGTCCTGGTCGTCGAGCAGGTCGGTCACCGTGGCGTCCGCCGGCTTGCCGGCTTTTTCCTTCCAGGGGCCGAAAGCGTCCTCGTCGATGGTGACAAGCGCGGCCACGAAAGGCATTTTGTCGCCGACCACCATGCATTGGCTGATCAGCCCATGCGCGCGTACGCGATCCTCCAGCACGGCCGGTGCGACGTTCTTGCCGCCGGCGGTGACGATCAGCTCTTTCTTGCGGCCGGTGATCGACAGGTAGCCATCGGCGTCCAACGCGCCCAGGTCACCGGTGTGGAACCAGCCGTCCGAGTCGATCGCCTCCGCGGTTGCTTCTGGATTTTTCCAGTAACCGGCGAAAATCTGCTCGCCCTTGATGAGGATCTCGGTGTCTTCGGCGATCCGTACGGTAGTGCCCGGGATGGGCCGGCCGACGCTGCCGATCCGGGTCTGGCCAAGCGTGTTCACGGTGGCCACCGGTGAGGTCTCGGTCAGCCCGTACCCCTCGAAGACCGGCACCCCGATGCCGCGGAAGAAGTGCCCGAGCCGCTCGCCGAGCGGGGCGCTGGCGGACAACACGGCTCGGCAGCTGCCGCCGAGTGCTTCCCGCAGCCGGGCGTACACGAGCCGGTCGAAGAGTGCGTGCTCGGCTTTGAGAGTGACCGGGATGCGGCCGGTGTCCAGCGCTTGGCTGTACGCGATGGCGGCCCTCTCGGCGCGGTCGAAGATCCCGCCCTTGCCCTCGGTGCGGGCCTTCTGCTGCGCGCCGGTGTAGATCTTCTCGAAGACCCGGGGCACCGCGAGGATGAAGTCCGGGGAGAACTCGGCGAAGGCGGTCGGCAGGTCCGAGACGTTGGGCAGGTGGCCGAGCCGGACTCGGCTGTAGATCGATCCACATTGGATGATCCGGCCGAAAACATGGGCCAGCGGAAGGAAAAGCAGGGTGGACTGGCCGGGCGAGAAGACGTGGCTCAGGGTCGCCGCGGTGGCCAGCACGTTCGAGTAGAGGTTGCGATGGGTGAGCTGGCAGCCCTTGGGCCGGCCGGTGGTGCCGGACGTGTAGACGATGGTCGCGAGGTCGTCCGGGCCGGCGGTGTGCCGCCGCTCGTCGAGCGTGCCGTCCGGCACGTCCGCGCCAAGCTCGCCGAGCTTGTCGATCGCGCCGTCTTCCAGCTGCCACAGGTTCGCGAGCGTGGGCAGGTTGGCGCGTACGGACTCGACGGTCTTCTGCAGCGCCGCGTCCTCGACGACCACCGCGACCGCTTCGGAGTTGCCCAGCACCCACTCGACCTGTTCGGCGGAGGAGGTCTCATAGACCGGGACGGTCACCGCGCCGGCGGTCCAGATGGCGAAGTCCAGCAGCGTCCACTCGTACCTGGTGTGGCTCATCACGCCGACCCGGTCGCCGGGGCGTACGCCGGCGCCGATCAGCCCCTTCGCGGCCGCCGCGACATCCTCGCCGAACTGGGCGGCGGTCACGTCCACCCACTTGCCGTCGACCTGCCGGGAGAGCAGCACGTCGGTGGGGTACTGGGCAACGTTGTCCCAGGCCAGATCGGCGAGATTGGCGTCGGCCGGCACGGCCCCGGCGGGTGGGACGGTCACTTCGGACACGGGTCTCGTACCTCCTGAGGTGCCAGGGTTCTGCGGAGCGTTTCCGGCAGGCTACCGCCCGGTAACGCCGAACCTACCCTCGCGGCAGGCAGTGCCGCCATGAGTACGGTGTCCGGTATGCCACAGGTGGATCTGGTGGAGGAGACCTTCATCGCGGCCGCTCCGGCGCTGGTCGAGGCGCGGATCCGGCAACCCGCGTTCACCGCTCGGCTGTGGCCTGACCTGCGGTTGCAGGTGCAGGCGGACCGAGGCGTCGAGGGGCTGCGGTGGACGGCCAGCGGCGCGCTGGTGGGGGGTCGACGGAGATCTGGCTGCAGGCGTACCGCGACGGCGTCCTGGTGCACACGTACCTACGCTGCGACCCGACCCGGCCGAACGCGCCGACCGAGGCCGTCCAGGTGTCGCCGCGGGCGGCCGTACGGGAGCTGCAGCGACGGGCGAAATATGCCAAAAGGGTGTTGTGGGAGCTGAAGGACAGCGTCGAGGCCGGGCGCCGGCCGGGGGAGTCAGCGGTCCGCTGACCTGATCCTGATCGGGTTCGCGCGTCGTAGGCTGGCGATCATGCGCGTGCACGTGGTGTCGGATGTGCACGGGAACGCTGCCGCGCTGGCCAAGGCCGGTGACGGGGCGGACGCCGTGTTCGTGCTGGGTGATCTGCTGGACGCCGTGGACTACCGGAATCCGCCGCCGGCGGGATCATGGGCAAGCTGTACGGCGCCGAGGGCACCGCTCGGTGGATCGAGCTGCGCACCGCCCGGCGGTTCGAGGAGGCGCGCGCCTTCAGCCGCACCCTGCTCGCCGAGGTCGCGGCCGCTCGGGACCTGGATCCGAAGGAGCTGTTGGCGGAGGCGATCCGGGCCAACTACGAGGCGGTTTTCGCCGCGATGCCGACACCGGCCTGGTGTACGTACGGCAACGTCGACGCGCGGAGTTCTGGTCGGACTACCTGCCCGAAGGCGTGCAGGTGGTCGACGGCGGCGTCGCGGAGATCGACGGCATCCGGGTCGGGTTCGTCGGCGGCGGGATCGGCGGCGGGCGCAGCAGCTATCCGTACTTGATGCCCGAAGACGACTACACGGCCAAGGTCGAGGCGCTCGGGCCGGTGGACGTGCTCTGCAGCCACATCCCGCCGGCGGCGCCGGAGCTCTGCTACGACACGGTGGCCCGCCGCTTTGAGAAGGGCAGCGAGGCGCTGCTGGCGGCGATCCGCGAGCATCAGCCGCGGGTGGCCCTGTTCGGTCACGTCCACCAGCCGCTGCAGCAGCGGATGCGGATCGGGCGTACCGAATGCGTCAACGTCGGCCACTTCCGGGAAACCCAGCTTCCCTACGCCCTCACCTGGTAACCGGCGACGCTGAGTAGCCGAGCGGGGCGTGGGTTACGTGGGGTGGGCATGGCGGATGGAGAGCGCGGCGTTCGCGTACGCGGCCCGGTCGGATAACCTCTTTCGATATGGCAGAGTCGTCAACCCAGTCGCTGGTCGTGCAGGCACCGCCGGCGCAGGTGGCCGCGGTCGTCAGTGATTTCGAGGCCTACCCGGAATGGGTCAAGGCAACCAAGAGCGTCAAGGTGCTCTCGCGCTACGACGACGGCAGGGCGCAACAGGTCGAATTCGTGTTGGACGCGGGTGTTTTCAAGGACACCTACGTGCTCGAATACTCGTACGCGGATGACCGGGTCGACTGGCACCTGGTCCGTCCGTGGTGAGACGCAGAAAAGCCAGGTCGGCTCGTACGCTTTCGCGGCGACGGACGGTGGCACCGAGGTGACCTACAGCCTGGCTGTCGACCTGACCATCCCGATGCTCGGCATGTTCAAGCGCAAGGCCGAAAAGGTCATCATGGACACCGCTCTCAAGGAGTTGAAGAAGCGGGTCGAGGGGTGACTCCCGTTGTTGTACGAGTCATGTCGTACAACGTTCGCGGCATGCGTGACGATTACGCCGCGCTGACCGCGGTTATTCGCGAGGCGCGGCCGCACGTGGTTTTCGTCCAGGAGTCGACGCTGCTGTTCCGGTGGCGGGCCCGGGCGGCTGATCTGGCCCGCCGCAGCGGGCTCGTCTACGTGTGCGGCGGTGGACACACCGGCGGTAACGTGATCTTGTCCTCGCTGGCCGCCAAGGTGCACGAGACCCGCGAATTCCTGCTGCCGCTGCAAAAAGGCAAGCACCAACGGGGCGCGGCGATCGCGCGGTTGTCCGTACGTGAGCGGCAGTTCCTCGCGGTGGGGACGCACCTGAGCCTGTGGGACGAAGAGCGGGAAACCCAGGCCAGGTTGTTGAGCGAGCACATTCCGGCGGAGGTGCCGATGCTGCTGGGCGGCGACCTCAACGAGGTCCCCGGCGGGCCGGTGAGTCGGATTTTCGGGGCCAGGTGGCGCGATGTCGCGACTGTCGCGGAGCAAGGTGAGGCGAAGACGTACTCGACCTCTACTACCCGCACCAGCGGCTCGACTACCTATGGGTGGATCCGCTGGTCACGGTGTCCGACTATCAGGTGATCGACACACCGCTGTCGCGCCGGGCCAGCGACCATCTGCCGATCCTGGCTGAGCTGGCCCTCCGGTAGACCGCGACGACTCATCGCGCACGCGATGCGACATCGCGGCCTCGGTGAGATCTAGCGGGCGAAGATGCGCCGGATCCGGCGGCCGATAGTTGCGGTGTTCGGCGTCGGGCGGGTGGTCCGCCGGCGGGGGGGGGGTAGTTGGCGCTGAACGTGATCGGGGGCATCATGGCTGGCTGTCCTCCCTGCTGAAGGCTGGTTCTCGCTGACAGGGACCACGATACCTGGATCGGTTCAGAAACGCATCGTGACGGCTCGCACAACGACTGCGTCACACGTACGGGTCAGTGCGCCTTCGCGGCCGGCCGGACCACCTGGACGGCGGCCAGCCAGCGCTCCAGCGGCAGCGACCGCCCCTTGCGGGCGTACCATCGCGGCGTCGTTGAGCACGGAGTCGGGAGTGGAGCACAGCGCGGACATCTGCGGCCGGGCGTAGAACGCCGACCGGTCGTCCGCGTCGAACTCGGTGGAGTCGGTACGGGTGAGGGTGCACCACAGCACGAAAACCTCGGCCTCGCGGGGGTGTGCGGCGGGGCGGTCCTGGTGGGTGCGCTGGTCAGATCGATGGATGCCGTCATGTGAGCTTGCTTGGTACGCGGGACGAACCCGGTCGTACGCATAGCTGGTCACCTCCGCAGGAAAGCATCCTCGTACCAGACGACTCCCGCCATGCGGACAGGTAACACCTTGGCAAACGATCTGTCTCGATTGAGAAACGGTCGTCGCTCAGACCTTCGCGCCGTCGTCGAAGGGGTCCTCGTCGTCGCGGTCGCGCATCCGCCAGATGCCGATCGCGAAGCCGGTCACCACGCCGGCGAGGCCGAGCAGGACGACCAGCGTCTGGTTGATCGGCAGGATGGTGGGCCAGAAGAAGAGCACCAGGCCGACCGCGACCAGGCCGAGCGCGAGCGCGGTGTATTTGGTCAGTTTCGGCAGTGGCGGCGGGACCGGCGGCACATAGGTGTCCTCGCCGTCCGGGTCGCGGATCAGCTGGGACGGGTCGAACGCCACGTCCAGGCCGATGATCGGGGCGGGCTTGGCTGGCTTCGGCGGCTCAGGCTCCGGTTTCTCCAAGACCGGAGCCGCTTCGGGCTCGGCGGCCGCGGCCTGAGCCGACCCGGACTGCTCAGCGGTGTCGTCCCAGCCGGCCACGATCTGCGCCCACGCGGCCTCGACGTCCAGATTTGCCGCCGCTGGAGCGGACCGCGCCGCCGCTGCCGGCGGCGGGCGACTGGCCGGTGGCCGGCGGGGCGGCCTCGGCCGGTAGTGGGTCCGGCACGTTGTCCAGGTCCAGCCGGCCGATCAGCGCCCGGGCCTCCTCCACGTGCCGCTCGTCGACCCAGAGCCGGTCGGTCGGTCGGGACGGCAGCGTGGTCGTCGTACGAGTGATCGGGTGCAGGTCGGAGCTGGGCGCCAGGTAGGCGGCGATGCCGGCGAGGCCCAGAACATCCAGCAGGTGCTCGCCGACCCGCGGGTCCACGTCGGCGGCCGGGGTGAACTTCGCCGCGTCGAGCCCGTTGTCGCGACGGCCGCGGGAGCCACCGGCGCCGGCCGGGCTCACGAGGAGGCCCCGGCGAACTCAGTGCCGAGCTTGCGGGTGAACTCGGCGCTGCCGGCGAAAATCGTCTCGGCGTCGTTGTCCAGGGTCGCGACGTGATAACTGTCCTTCAGCACCACCTCGGTGACGTTCTCCGAGCGGACGCCGTCCAGCAGGAGCTGTGAATTCACGCTTTCCACGACGTGGTCGATCTGGCTGCGGTAGAGCAGCACCGGCGAGGTGACCTTGGGCAACTCGGTACGGGCCAGCCGCCACAGGTGCGAGAGCGAGTTCGCGGCTCGCAACGGAGTCCGGGCGTACGCCAGCTCCTTGACCCCGGGTTTCTTGATGTCGCTGCCGATCCCGGCCACCGAGCCGACCACCTGGGACAGCACCGGGAGGAACTTCGCGTCCTTGCGCAGCGTGGTCAGCGACGGGTTGACCAGCACGATCCCGGCCACCTCGGTGGGCCGCTGCTCGGCCAGCCGGATGGTCAGCGTGCCGCCCATCGACAGGCCCATCACCACGACCACCGCGAAGCGGTCCAGCATCGCGTCGAACGCGCGCTCCAGCTCCCCGTACCAGTCTTCCCAGCGAGTCGCGTTCAGGTCCTGCCAGCGGGTGCCGTGGCCGGGCAGCCGCGGGCAGCGGACCGGGAAACCGGCCGTCGCGAGCGCCTCGCCCCAGGGCCGCATGCTCTGCGGGCTGCCGGTGAAGCCATGGCACAACACCACCCCCGCGAGGGCGTCGCCCGGCCCGTCCGGCTCGAGCACGAAAGGCTCAGCCCCGGGCAACACCGACACCAGAACCACCCCTTTCCCAGCCGCTCGTGGGAACTATCGTGACACGTCGCCAACCGGTTCGGCGAACAGTTCCGTATCCACCGACCGGATAGGAATCCCTGCACAGAACAGGCTAATTGGTCGTAGCGGGACACTTCCGGCGGGCGTACGAGTGGATGCCGCGCGGCTGCGGGGGCTGGGACCTTGCGGGCGCCGACTGGACGGAGATGGCTGCGGGGGGGGTGGTGGGTGGCTTGGTGAATCCTGCCCGGAGTCCGTCCCGTCGAGTCGGGCCGGCGTTGAGTGTCGGGTGCCGTTGGGTGGGGTGTCGCTCGTACTCACCGGAAGGCCGTTGACCGGCCTGGTTAGGGGCGGTGGGCGCTGGGGACCGGAATCCTCGGCTACCAGTGGCTCGGCAGGCCCGCCCCAAAAACCGGGGCGGGCCTGCCGAGCCACTACTGCCAACGATCCAGTAACTCTGTGTCTTCTGGTGCCTTCGGCGCGGCGCGCTCGACTACGGCTACGAGTGTCGACCGTCGCAGGGGGACACATCATCGGCCTGGCGGCCGATGGGCGCGGGCGCGGGGCTGGGTTTGAGAGAAGTTGCCCACTTCAGTGCTGAGGTGCGGCGCGGGGCTGGGTTTGAGAGAAGTTGCCCACTTCAGTGCTGGGGTGCGGCGCGGGGTTCGGTTTGAGAGAGGTTGGCGCACTTCAGTGCTGAGGGGAGGGGCGCGGGGTTGGGTTTTTAGGGAAGCTGGGCCACTTCGGTGCTGAGGTGCGGCACGGGGTTGGGTTTGAGGGAGGTTGGCCCACTTCGGTGCGGGAAGAGCTGGCGCGGGGCTGGGTTTGAGAGAAACTGGCCACTGGCGAGGCTGGGGGGTGTACGAACAGTTATTGCGGCGGTGCGCGTTGTTCAATGGCGGTCGCGTCCGTAGGCTCTAGGCCTTCAGCGTGGCGGAAGGGCGGGACGCGAGTTGTTCTACTGGCTCTGCAAGCACATCCTGCTGGGTCCGCTGCTTCGGCTGCTGTTCCGGCCCCAGGTGGAGGGGCTGGAGAACGTGCCAGCGGACGGGTCGGCGATTCTGGCCAGCAACCACCTGTCGTTCGTGGACTCGTTGTTCCTGCCGCTGGTGGTGTCGCGGAAGGTGACTTTTCCCGCCAAAGCGGAATATTTCACCGCCCCTGGCTTCAAGGGCTTCCTGAGCAAGCTGTTCTTCACCGCGGCTGGGCAGATCCCGATCGACCGCGGGTCCGGCTCGGCCGCGAAGGCCACCCTCGAGACGCTCAAGGGGCTGCTGAAAGACGGCGACCTGGTCGGCATCTACCCGGAGGGCACCCGGTCGCCGGACGGGCGGCTCTACCGCGGCAAGACCGGGGTGGCCCGGCTGGTGCTGGAGTCGGGTGCGCCAGTGGTGCCGTGCGCGCTGCTGAACACCAACCAGATCCAGCCGCTGGGCGCCAAGATGCTCAAGATCATGCGGGTCCGGATCCGGATCGGGAAGCCGCTGGACTTCAGCCGCTACGCGGGCATGGAGCGCGACCGGCTGGTCGCGCGGTCGGTGACCGACGAGATCATGTACGAGATCATGTCGATGTCCGGTCAGCCGTATGTGGACATGTACGGCTCCAAGGCCAAGGCCCTGCTGGAGAAGGAGTCGGCGGCCGCCGCCACCGAGGAGAAAACCCCGGTGACGGCGGCGGCGTGAGCACGCTGCGGCGGATCGTTCCGTCCGGGCTCGCCGACCGCTCGGTGCATCCGCTGGGCCTGGAGCTGTCGCTGTGGCGGGCGGTCACCGTCTACCGGGTGATCACGCTGGTGCTGGCGGTCGCGATCAACACCACGCCGCTGGGCAACCGCTCCGAACCGGCCTCGCTGCCGTGGGTGATCGGCGTACTCGCCGCGATGACCGCCTGGACCGCGGTGGCCGTGGTTTTGACCTGGGGACGCCGGCCACGGTGGTGGATGCTGGCCGCGGACATGGCGATCGCGGGTGGCGCGTTGCTCCTGTCGATCCCGGCGGTCGGCTGGCAGCAGCTGCACGGCCGGCGGCGCCGGCACCGTCCCGGGCATCTGGGTGGCGTCCGCGATCCTGTCGTGGGCGCTGGCCGGCGGCGTCCGGTCCGGCATCGTGGCGGCGACGGTCATCAGCGCGCTGAACATCGTGCTGCACGGCTGGGCACCAGGCGCGGTGGCCGACAACGTCGTGCTGGCATACCTGGCTGGGGTAGTGGTCGGGTACGCCGGCCGGCTGGTCCGGCGGGCCGAGCAGGCGTTGGCCGACGCGGTACGGCTGCAGGCGGCTACCGCCGAGCGTGAACGGCTCGCCCGGCACATTCACGACGGCGTGCTGCAGGTCCTCGCGCTGGTCAGCCGGCGCGGCGATCAGCTCGGCGGGGATGCCGGCCAGCTGGGTGTGCTGGCCGGCGAGCAGGAAGCGGCGTTGCGGGCGCTCATCGTGTCCGGTCCCGCCGACCTGGACACCGCGAGCGGGGAACGGGACCTGCGTGAGGCGCTCGCGGACGTGGCCTCGGCGCGTACGGTCACGCTGTCCACCCCCCGGCCGGAGCCGTGCCGGTGCCGGCTCGTACGGCCGCGGAGATCGCCGACGCTGTCCGGGCGGCGCTGGACAACGTACGCAAGCACGTAGGCGCCGATGCGCCCGCTTGGCTGCTGGTAGAGGACACCGGCGACGAGGTTGTGGTGACTGTCCGGGACGACGGCCCGGGCATCCCCGCCGGCCGGTTGGAGCAGGCGGTCGCCGGCGGCGCCGGCTCGGCGTCGAGCAGTCCATTCGTGGCCGGATCCGGGATCTGGGTGGCTCGGTGTCGGTGGTGTCCGCGCCAGGGGAGGGGACGGAGGTCGAGCTTCGTGTCCCCAAGGGCCCCTGACCGTCCACAGTGGACAACCGGCCGGCTGGTCCGGAGCGTACGACCGGCCCTGCGCTCGCGCCGGCCCGGTGAACTGGAAGCCTCGCTGTGGCGCGCGGTGGCGGCTTTTCGCGTTCTCGCGCTGATCCCGGCGGCGATCAGCGGGGCGTCGCTGGTCACCGGCGCGGTGACCGGCGGCTGGGTGCTCAGCGGATTGCTGATCATGACCGGCTGGACGGTGGTCGCGGCCGCGTTGACGAACCGGCGCGGCTCCCGGCGGACCATCGCGAGCGGCGATCTGGTGGTCGCGATAGTGGTGACGCTGATGTCCGTACCGGCGGCCGGTTGGCAGTTCCCGTACGAACATTCCCAGCCGCTCGCGGGCCTGTGGGTCGGTTGCGCGGGGCTGTCCTGGGCGTTGTCGGACGGTGCGCTCGCCGGCGTGATCGTGGTCGGCGTCAACCTGCTGCCGAACATCCTGATCCGCGGCGATCCGACGCCGGGCACGCTGGAGGCCACCGTCCTCTACCTGCTGGCGGCCGGGGTCGTCGGCTACGCGGTGGGCTTGGTCCGGGAAGCCGAGCAGGCCTTCGCCGAGGGCGTACGGCTGCAGGCGGCCACCGCCGAGCGGGAACGGCTGGCCCGCGAGGTGCACGACGGGGTCCTGCAGGTTTTGGCTTTGATGAGCCGAAAAGGCGAGCAATATGGCGGTGAGCTGGCGGACCTTGGCCGGCTCGCTGGTGAGCAGGAGAGCGCGTTGCGCAAGCTCGTACAGTCGCGGCCAGTGGCCGAACCGGCCTCCGGGACCGCGGACCTGAAGGAGCTGCTGGTCGAGCTGATGTGGTCGTCGGCGATCCACCTCGCCGCGCCGCGCCGGCCGCGCCGGTGAGGTTGCCGGCCGCGGTCGCCGAACAGGTCGTCGCGGCCGTGGCGGCGGCGCTGGACAACGTCCGCGAACATGTCGGGGAGCAGGCGCCGGCATGGCTGCTGATCGAGGATCTGGGTTTCGAGGTGATCGTGACCGTACGAGATGACGGTCCCGGCATCGCTGCGGGCCGGCTCGAAAGGGCGCTCCGGGATGGCCGGCTGGGCGTCGCGCAGTCGATTCGCGGCCGGGTCACTCAGCTGGGCGGTACGGTCGAGATAGTTTCGGCGCCAGGCCAAGGGACGGAGGTCGAGCTGCGTGTCCCACGCGAGTGAGGTGGTCACCGTGATGGTGGTCGACGACCATCCACTGTGGACGGACGCGGTCGAGCGCGACCTGCAGGCCGCCGGGTTCTCGGTGGTGGCCACCGCGGCAGACGGCGATGAGGCGATCCGCCGGGCACTGGCCACCCGGCCGGACGTGGTGCTGATGGACCTGCAACTGCCCACGGTGTCCGGCGTGGAGGCCACCCGGGCGATTCGGGAAGCCTTGCCGGACACCAAAATCCTGGTGCTCTCGGCCAGCGGCGAGCAACAGGACGTGCTGGACGCGGTGAAGGCCGGCGCGCTCGGATACCTGTTGAAATCGGCCCGTGCGGAGGAGCTCTACGAAGCCGTCCGGCGGACGGCCGCCGGCCAGGCCAGCTTCACGCCGGGCCTGGCCGGCCTGCTGCTGGGCGAATACCGGCGGCTGGCGACCGAACCGGCCAAGCCGGAGCGGCCCGAGCTGACCGAGCGTGAGCTGGAGGTCCTGCGGCTGATCGCGAAGGGCATGACCGCTAAACAGGTCGCCACCCGACTCGTACTTTCCCACCGTACGGTCCAAAACCACGTTCAGAACGCGATGGGCAAGCTGCAGGTGCACAACCGCGCCGAGCTCGTTCGCTATGCCATCGAGACCGGCCTGGACACCGAGTCCTCATAGGACTTCCGCTGTCGACATCAGCGAAGACGTCGAGTTCGCGAGGGTGGGCGGGAGGAGCGACAGCGGGGTCGTTACGGTGAGTGCATGGCTGCGAGAGTTGCTCTATGAGCGGGGTTCGACGGGTCTTCTACGACACCGAGTTCCTGGATGACGGTAAGACCATCGAGTTGGTGTCGATCGGTGCGGTGGACGAGAACGGCGAGGAGTTCTACGCCGTATCGACCGAATTCAACCCCGATGACGCGATCCCGTGGGTGCGCCGGAACGTGCTGAACCAGCTGCCGTCGCCGTCCGACCCGGTGTGGCAGTCGCGGGAGCGAATTCGGGACGAATTCTGGAAATACCTGTCCGCGACCGACGGCCAGCTCGAGCTGTGGGCTTGGTACGCCGCGTACGACCATGTGGCGCTCGCGCAGCTGTGGGGCGACATGCGTTCGCTGCCGCGGCGGATCCCGCGTTTCACCAAGGATCTGCGGCAACGCTGGGACGACCTGGACAACCCCGCGCTCCCGGAGGCCGGCGGCGCCCGGCACGACGCGCTGACCGACGCCAAGCACAACCTCGCCCGGTGGCGGACGATGGAGGAGCATCGTGGCGGACGTCTCTGGATCGGTTCCGCATAGGAACGCTACGGTAAGCCTCGACGGATGCTGAACTGAATTACTCAGTACGAAGGGCCTCAGACTTATGCGCATCGGCGTACTCACCGGCGGCGGAGACTGCCCCGGCCTCAACGCGGTGATCCGGGCCGTGGTCCGCAAGGGCGTGGCGGTGTACGGGCACGAGTTCGTCGGATTCCGGGACGGCTGGCGGGGGCCGGTCGAGGGCGTCAGCGGCCCGCTCGGCATCGACCAGGTGCGGGGCATCCTGCCGCGCGGCGGCACGATCCTGGGCTCTTCTCGTACGAACCCGTACAAGATCGAGGGTGGCGTCGACGCGATCCGCAAGAACCTGGCCGCCCTCGGCGTCGACGCGCTGATCGCGATCGGCGGCGAGGACACCCTCGGGGTGGCGAAGAAGCTGACCGACGAGGGCATCCCGGTGGTCGGTGTGCCCAAGACGATCGACAACGACCTGAACGCCACCGACTACACCTTCGGTTTCGACACCGCGGTGACCATCGCCAGCGAGGCGATCGACCGGCTGCACACCACCGCCGAGTCGCACCACCGCGCGCTGGTCGTCGAGGTCATGGGTCGCCATGCCGGCTGGATCGCGCTGCATTCCGGCCTGTCCGGTGGCGCGAACGTGATCTTGGTGCCGGAGCGGCCTTTCGACATCGAGCAGGTCGTCAAGCACGTCGAACACCGCTTCGAGAGCCACTACGCACCGATCATCGTGGTCGCCGAGGGGGCGATGCCCTCCGGCGGCGCCGAGCAGCTGCGCAACGACAAGAAGGACGCCTTCGGTCACGTCCAGTTCGGCGGCATCGGCACCTGGCTCGCCGCCGAAATCGAGACCCGTACCGGCAAGGAGTCCCGCGCGGTCGTCCTCGGCCACGTCCAGCGCGGCGGCACCCCCACCGCCTTCGACCGGGTGCTGGCCACCCGGTTCGGCCTGCACGCGATCGACGCCGTCAACGACAAGGACTTCGGCAAAATGGTCGCCCTGCACGGCACCGCGATCGTCCGAGTGCCGATCGAGGAAGCAACCGCCGAACTGAAGACCGTCCCGCCGGAGCGCTACGCCGAGGCTGAAGTTTTCTTCGGCTGATTTCCGGGTTTGGACCTGGTGCGGCGCGAAACTGTCGTACGTGTCTGTTTTTCTTTCCCCCTCCCTTTGACGGGGGGGGGGTGGGTTGAGAGGCAGACCTTATTTTTTAGTTTGAACATTGGTCCTCAAACCCCCCCCCACCCCGTCACTGGGTGGGGGTGATTTTTCGGAGAGGGTACGACAGTTTTGCGCCGCACCTGGTGTAGGGCTGCACAATCGGAATCCGATTGTGCAGCGAGGAGTGCGGTGGCTGGTGCGGGTCCGGGCTGGATTTTCGTCGAGTGCGGGACAAAACCCCACACTCGACGCCGAGTGTGGGGTTTTGTCCCGCACTCGACCATGGGCCTGTTGTCGGTGGGGCTGACGTGACTGCTGAGGTGTCGCGGTCCCGCATGTTGGGAAGGACTCCATGATCAACAGCGGCAACGATGCGGCCCGGACAGCCTCGCCGAAGGCAAGATCAACAGCGACCAAGTGTCAGCCGGTGGGACCAGGGGCGACCCGTTAATCGAAAATCGGGGGTAGCCGTATTCTGATGGCCGTGACCAGTACGCCACAGACTGTCCCGGTAGCCGACGACCTGATTTCCGCGCGAGACACCTGGCGGCGGCGGCCCGCCGCGCAGCAGCCCAGTTGGCCCGATCCGGCGGCGTTGGCGGAGGTGCATCGGACGCTCTCGACGGTGCCGCCGATCGTCGCCCCGTACGAGGTGGACGCGCTCCGGGAGAAGCTCGCGGCGGTGGCGACCGGCAAGGCATTTCTGTTGCAGGGCGGCGATTGCGCGGAGACGTTCGACGACAACACCGAGCCGCACCTGCGCTCACTGACCCGCACCCTGCTCGGGATGGCCGTGGTGCTCACGTACGGCGCCAGCGTGCCGGTGGTGAAGGTGGGTCGGGTCGCTGGCCAGTACGCCAAACCGCGCTCGACCGACCGGGACGCGCTCGGTCTGTTCAGCTACCGCGGCGACATGATCAACTCGCTGGAGGCGTCCGAGGCGGCCCGGATCCCGGACCCGAACCGGATGGTCCGGGCGTACGCGAACTCGGCCGCCGCGATGAACATGATCCGAGCGTACGCACGCGCAGGCCTCGCCGACCTGACGACCGTGCACGACTGGAACAACACGTTCGTGAAGCATTCGGCGGCCGGCGAGCGGTACGAGGCGATCGCCCGGGAGATCGACCGCGCGCTGGCTTTCATGCGAGCCTGCGGGGGGGTCGATGACGAAGCGCTGCGGCAGGTCGATCTTTACTGCTCGCACGAGGCGCTGATCCTGGACTACGAGGACGCGCTGACCAGGCCGGAGGACGGCCAGCTGTACGACCTGTCCGCGCACATGGTGTGGGTGGGGGAGCGGACCCGGCAGCTGGACGGCGCGCACATCGACTTCGTGTCCCGGATCGCCAACCCGATCGGTGTCAAGCTCGGACCGACGACCACTCCGGAGGTCGCTGTCGAGCTGGTGGAGCGGCTCGACCCGGAGCGGATTCCGGGCCGGCTCACGTTCATCAGCCGGATGGGCAACGACAAGGTTCGGCACACCCTGCCGCCAGTGGTGGAAAAGGTCGCGGCGACCGGCCACCAGGTGGTGTGGGCGTGCGATCCATGCACGGCAACACGTTCGAGTCGGCCAGTGGCTTCAAGACCCGGCACTTCGACCGGATCGTCGACGAGGTGCTCGGCTTCTTCGAGGTGCACCGCACGCTGGGTACGTACCCGGGAGGCATCCACGTCGAGCTGACCGGCGAGGACGTTACCGAGTGCCTCGGCGGCGCTCAGGACATCAGCGATGCGGACCTCGCCGGCCGGTACGAGACCGCCTGCGACCCGCGGCTGAACACCCAGCAGTCTCTGGAGTTGGGCTTCCTGCTAGCCGAAATGCTCCGCGGCTAGCCGAGCCGCTTGGCCATCTGTTGGGCGGTGACCTGGTATCCGAGGTCCTCGTACAGCCGGCGGGCCACCGTGTTGTGGCCGAAGACGTTGAGGCCGAGTTCGTGGATGCCACGAGCGGTGAGCACGTCCTCGGCCGCGACCATGATCGCGCGGCCGTAACCGCGACCGCGCTGAGTCTCGTCGACCAGCAACATGAAGATCCAGGCCTGCGTACGCTGCGGCGACGGCAGCGCCAGCCAGAGCGCTCCGATCGGCTGGTTGTCGGCGTACCCGGTCAGGAGCAGCATGTCCGCCGTACGGATCCCGTCCGGCAGTAGTTTTTCGGTCTCCTCGCGGGCATACCCGACCGCGGCCTCCGGATGCGCCTCGCCGGACAGCACCTTCTGCGCGGCATAGTCCTCGATGACCTGGGTCGCGAACTTCTCGTACTCCGCCGGGGTCATCGCTCGCAGTTCGACAGACATCCGGTCATTCTGCTCGAGTGCTCTACCCGAACTGCACCGACCGCTTGGACAGGCCGTACCAGAAGCCGTCGATGGTGACCGCCGGTGTGCCGCCGCCGGCGGCGCCCAGTGCCACGAAAAGCGGCGCCAGGTGTTCGGTACGCGGATGCGCGAGGGTCGGCGCGGGTGCCTTGTGGGCGAAGTCCAACAGGTTGTCGATATCGCCGCCGGCGAGCCGCTCATCGGCCCAGGCGTCGAATTCCCTCGACCACGCCGGCGGGGCGTAGTCCGGGCCTTGGTCGAAGTGCACGCAGCTCAGGTTGTGGGTGAGGAAGCCGCTGCCGACGATGAGGACGCCTTCGTCGCGCAGCGGGGCGAGCTGGCGGCCGAGGTCCATCAGCCCGGCCGGGTCCAGGGTGGGCATCGACATCTGCAGGACGGGGATGTCGGCATCCGGGTACATGACGGTCAGGGGGACGTACGCGCCGTGGTCCAGGCCGCGGTCCTCGTCCGCCTGGACGGGCGTACGGACCAGCTTCCCGACCTTCGCCGCGAGGTCCGGGGCGCCCGGGGCAGGGTAGCGAGTTTCGTAGTATCGGGCCGGAAATCCCCAGAAATCGTAGACCAGCGGCACGGTTCGGGTGGCGCTCAGGGTGACTGGCGCGTTCTCCCAGTGGGCGGACACCATCAACACCGCTTTCGGTCGCGGCAGGTCGGCGGCCCAGTCGGCCAGCTGACCGACCCACCGCTCGTTGTCGACCAGCGGCGGGCGCGCCGTGACCGAGATAGAGCGCCGGCATCTTGTCCATCGTTCGCCTCCATAGTTAGTTTAACTTTCAACTAACTGGTGAGCTCGGCCTATTCCCGTACGCGGGGACGTAGGGTGGGATCTCGTGACCGTGGATCTGCGCAGCGACACCGTGACCAAGCCGAGTCAGGCCATGCGGGCCGCGATGGCGGCGGCGGACGTCGGCGACGATGTGTATGGCGAGGATCCCGAGATCAACGCGCTGGAGGCCGAGGCGGCCGCGCTGTTCGGGCACGAGGCGGCGCTGTTCGTGCCGACCGGCACGATGGGCAACCAGATCGGGGTCGCGCTGCACGCGGCGCCCGGCGACGAGGTGCTCTGCGACATTGGCGCGCATCTGCTCGCGTACGAGCGCGGCGGGTCGGCCGCGTTCTTCGGCATCACCAGCCGCACGATTGTGACGGCCGACGGCATCTGTGACCCGGCCGCGTACGAGGCGCAGGTACGCGAGGGGGACTGGCACACCGTCGGGACCCGCGTCCTGCAGGTGGAGAACACCCACAACCGGGGCGGCGGTCGTGTCCAGCCGCTGGCGGCCCTGCGCGGGCTGCGCCGGGTCGCCGACGACGCCGGCATCGCGGTGCACTGCGATGGCGCCCGGATCTGGAACGCCCATGTCGCTTCCGGGGTGCCGCTGCACGCGTACGGGCAGCTGTTCGACACGGTGTCGGTCTGCCTGTCCAAGGGGCTGGGCGCTCCGGTCGGGTCGCTGCTGATCAGTACGGCGGACCGGATGGGCCGGGCTCGGGTGCTGCGTGGCCGGATGGGCGGCGCGATGCGGCAGGCCGGCGTGTTGGCCGCGGCCGGCCGCTATGCGCTGAAGAACAATCTGGAGAGGCTGGCCCAAGACCATGCCCGGGCTCGTCGGCTGGCCGATGCCCTGGTGCCCTACGGCCTGGTCGACCCGGCCCAGGTGCAGACGAATCTGGTGATGATCAACCTGCCGGCGCCGCGGCCAGATGCCGCCACGGTGGCGCGAGCCGCCGCCGAGGCCGGCGTGCTGGTGTCCGCGATGGACGAGCGGCGGGTCCGGCTGGTCACCCACCTCGATGTCAGCGACGACGATGTCGACGTGGCTATCAAGGTGTTGACCGGCATTCTTACTTAATCGATGATGCCTTCGACGCCGTCCCGCAGCGGTTTGAGCGGCTGGAACGGTCGGCTGGCGAGCCGTTTTCTGGCCGCCACCGAGAGCCGAAGCCGTCCGTTGGTCATTCGGTCCTTTGTTCGTACAGTGTTCGGAATGTTGTCACCTTTCCTTGGGTGAAAATGGACGATGGCCGCGAGTTGCGCAAGCAACTCGCGGCCATCGGTGGTGAATCAGATAGCGCGGACCTGCTCGGCCTGCGGGCCCTTCTGGCCCTGGGTCACCTCGAACTCGACCCGCTGGTTCTCATCCAGCGAACGGTAGCCGTCGCTGGCGATCGCCGAGTAGTGCACGAAAACATCGGCCGAGTTGTCATCGGGGGCGATGAATCCGAAGCCTTTTTCGGCGTTGAACCACTTCACTGAGCCTTGAACCATGAAAAGCCGTCTCCTTCTAAGACTGTGGGCACCCACACCTTATGGGTGACCTCGTTGACGTGTTCACCAGCCCCAGAAACGACGAAACGCCCGCGACTACAACTCGCGGGCGTCAAGACGTACGTGAACTGCACTTCAACTGAGGAGAACTCTAGCAGGTAAATCCGGGTTGTGGTGGGTGAGTGTGGAAACACTCACCCACCAGCCCTTATTGATGCTGCTGAGCCTCCAGCCGGAAGGCGAGACTCCGGTCGGTGACCGGCGCCGGCTCGAAGATCACTGGATACGTACGGGAGGCCGTCGGTGCGGCGAGGGTGGCCAGCGACATCGCGACCGCTCCCAGGTTGCCGTTGGAGCCGCGTACGCACCGGGCCGCGGCCGCGGTGAGCTGGTAGAAGCTCGTCAGGCAGAGACCGAATTCGGTGTGGCCGCTGGCGTTCGGGTGCAGGGTTTGTTGGACAATCTGCCCCCGCCGAGGCCGTTGCGCAGCTCGGTGAGGTCGATGGTGATGCCGTTGGCCCATTCCTGCGAGTGGTCGATGCCTTTGGCGCAGACCTCACGGCCGTAAAAGGCTTGGGACAGGTCCATGAACCGGACACCAGACGACCGTGCCACCGCGGCCATGGTCGACGAGAACTGTGCGACCGCGTTCAGCTTCGCCCAGTTGGCGTCGTCGTCGCGGACCGGACAGCCCTGGAAGGGCTTGGTGAAGGAATAGCGGTTGTCGCCGGTCACCGCGGACGGATATGACTGCAGAACCAGCTGGTAGTCGGAGTCCGCATAGCCGGCCGCTCGCATGACCGTACGAATATCCGCGAGATTGTGGGCGATTTTTTCGGGGCCGCGGCGGACAGCGCCGGCGGCAGCTTGCTCGCCCAGGAATCCTGGCAACGGCCGGAAAGTTTGAAGAAGGCCTTGATGCAGTCCAGCACGATCGAGCCGAAACCCACGTCATTTCCACCGATGGACAGCACGATCAGCTTGACCTGGTTGTCGCGGGCGACCGCGCGCAACCGCTCGGCTTGCGGAGCCTCGCCGTTTTGTGGGGTGCCGCCGAGCGCGACATTCGCCGTGCTGGCACCGGAACAGGCCAGGTTGATTTGCTTGTTGGCAGCGATGCTGGTCCGGTGGATCTCGGATTTCGTGGAGCGGTGGCAGAAGTCGCCACTCTGGTCGGTGCCCGGTTCGTACGAGCCGGCCGCCTCGCCGGAGATGTAACTGTCACCCATCGACACGATCGCGGTGGGTTTCCCAGCGCCGGCGGCCGCCGGCACCGCGGCCAGCATCCCGGCCGCCAGCGCCAGCACACCCACCACCACGGTCACTTTTCGAGCGGACATCAGCCAACTCCCTTCGCCGCGGACAACGAGGGTAATCGTGCCGGTACGGGCAGTATTCGGCAAGGGTTAGCGAGTGCGGTGTGGATTTCCTCCCGTGGGGGTGTTCTGGTTGTCGCCTGTTATGAGCATGATGGCTGGTTCGGCATTGATGTCGACCGGAGTTTTTGTTGTGAGGCCAGCATCGCGCAGCCATCGCTCGTACTCGGCGAGTGGGTGAAGAGCCCCTTCTTTGGTCCTCAGATAGAGGGAAAGTTCGTAGACGGCCGCGCCGGGGCGGCCGGGGACGCCGTCCATGATGGCCAGCTGGCCGCCCGGATTCAGCAGCTGGCTGAGCCGGCTAATCAGGTCTGCGCAGGTGGCCGCGTCGAAAAGGTGGCAGAACTGGCCGAGCACGATCAGGTCGTACGAGCATTCCGGCAGCGGATCGTGAAAGACATTCGCTGGCAGGAAAGTGAACTGGCCGACCAGGCCCGCGGCCGAAACCGCCCGGCGAGTGCTCACCAGGACCGCCGGCAGGTCGAGCGCGGTGACCTGACTTTCCGGGTTTTCCCGGGCCAGCGCGATGCTCCACGGCGCAGCGCCGGCTCCGACGTCCAGAAATGCTGCTGGCCGGCGGCAGAATAACGGCGGCCCGGTCCGCCGCCTCCAGCCACATGGCGGCCAGCGAAGTCACCACCTGCGGATACATTTCGGTGGCGGTGTCGGGGGTGTCCATGTCCACCGCTGGTACGCCGGTGCGGACGGTTTCGGTGAGGTGGTCCCACATCGGCAACACCGGATGTAGCGACGCCATGCCCGGCTCGGTTGGTTGGTAACGCCCGCCCGGAAGTTCGGTGACGATTTCTTCGGCGACCAGTGCGGCCAGCAACAACCGCACGCCTTTGGCGTTGGCACCGCATCGGCTGGCCAGCTCGGTCGCGGTGGCGGGCTCCCGGTCGATCGCGTCCAAGAGGCCCAACTGGACGGCGGCGGAGAAAGTGGCGAGCCGAGCGGCCGCGGCGTTGAGGTTGAACAACGCGGAATTCATTGCGCTGCCTCGATCTCGACGATTCCGCGGTCGCCGTCGACCGTCACCAGCTGCCCGTCGCGGAGGACCTTCGTCGCGCAGCCAGTGGCGACCACGGCCGGGATCTGGTATTCCCGTGCGATGATCGCGGGATGCGCGAGAGCGCGCCACCGGAATCGGTGACAATGGCGCCGACTAACGGAAAGAGCACCGACCAGCTGGGCCGGGTGGACGG
The DNA here is from genome assembly GCF_010993775.1 of Fodinicola feengrottensis. Lineage (GTDB taxonomy): Bacteria > Actinomycetota > Actinomycetes > Mycobacteriales > HKI-0501 > Fodinicola > Fodinicola feengrottensis. The sequence continues at coordinate 28,134 of NZ_WOTO01000065.1, forward strand.
GCAGACCAGTACCTCGCCGGACACCAGCCGGTCGAAGTCGGCCTCGCTCTGGATCAGCCGCACTTTCCCGCGGTAGCTGCCTTTGGACGCGGCCACTCCGGTCAGCAGGTCGGCCGCCTCGGCTTTCATGCGGCCGCTGCTCTGCTGCTCAAGAATCTGCTCGACACCCCACTGCATCCGATCGGTCATCTCGCGAATGGCCGGCGGCAGCCAGCGGCTGGAAGGGGGCGGCCCAGGATCCCGGCCGTACGACGGTGGGCCTGGATTATCCAGGGCCACCTGGTGTCGGTTCCGGTTTTCGGTGGCGCTGGGGCGAAGATCGCGACCGCTGGAGAGCGCCTCGGCCGCCTCGTCCACCTCGACGAAGAACACGTCATCGACGGACTCCAGGTGGCCCGCCTCGACCAGCCGGCGGCCGGCTTCGAGCACCACCGTGCGGGCTACCCCGACCGGACCGTCGATAGTGTAGAAGACATTGTCCTCGCGGAGCGGATAAGCCTTCACCGCGCGGCCAAGAGCCGCCTCAAAAGTGGCGAGGTTGGCGCCGGACAAGGCAGCCCGGGCCTGGTTGGCGACTTTTTCCCGCTCCTGTGCCAAAGCTTTGTCATGGTCACTGTGCCGCAGGTTGGTCTCGTCGCGGAGCAGAGCTGTCAGCAGGCCGGGGACCTCGGCCAGGGTGGGTTCGGCCAACTCGATGACCACCGCTCGAAAGCCGTACGAGCGCTGAAAATCCTTCACCGACTCGGTGAAGCCGGCCTCGCCCCGCTGACCGGCCAAAGTGGACAGTGCCCGGCTCGGCTCGGTGGACTTGGCGGACAGCCCGGCCACCAGCCGCATTGCCCGAAACTGGTCCCCATCCCAACAGCTTCTGACAGGTCAGCCCGAGTTCGGCGACACCGTACATATAGGCCATCACCACCCGGAAATGTTCCCGGGCACCGTCCGTGCAAAGCTGCCGTGCGTCATGCAGTCGCTGGACCAGCTCGCGATCGTCCACAGTGGACAGGTCGGTGGCCAGCAGCTGGTCGATCCGGTGCTGGAAGTCAGGCCGGGACCGCTCGTACCACTGACGGGTGACAGTGCCGGCGTAATCGGTTCGTACGACCTCACGGCACCGCCGCATTCGCTTGCTGGCGGCCGGCGAGAGCCGCAGCAGCCAGGGCAGCAGCCAGGCTGGCGGCGCGGCCCGGTCCGGCGGCGCGCCGACCGGTTCGACGGAGCCATAGAACCAGCCGCCGATGGTGGCCAGGCGCAGGTTGATCAGCAGGCCGAAATCCTCGCAGGCCGCCAGCATCGCCGGCGCCTCGTCCATCATCGAGTTGGTCATCGGCGTACGCGCCACCGGTGCGTGGGCGGTGTCGCGCCGCCAGAATCCGGCCGGCGCCACGACATCGGTACGCGCGGAGAGGGTTTGCTGCTTCATAACCGGCATCCTGCTGGCCGGCCGTGCTGCGGCGGTATAGGTATCAGCACGTAAATCCGTCACCCCGCCGGCCGATGGTCGTTCGCCCACCGGGTCAGCGCCCACCGGGAGGGCAGTTCCAGCCATGCGTAAATATTACGCAAATGGGTTTCGACCGTACGTTCGCTGAGAAAAAGCTGGGCCGCCACCTCCCGATTGGACAGGCCGTCGCCGACCAACCGGGCAATTTGCGCTTCCCGTTTGGTCAATTCCCCGGTTTTACGCGTGGTCGGCGCTCGTAGACCGAGCTTTCGGGCCAACTGGCGGCTGCGGTCCAACCACGGGACGGCGCCGGCCCGTTCGAATACGGCCAGGCAGATTTTCACCGCCTGACGGGCTTCCTCGTCCGTGGGCGCCGACTCGGCAGCGGACAGACGGGCCTGCGCGGAAAGCAGCTGCATTCCCATGGCGGCCAACCGATCCGCCGCGGAGGTCAGTAGCGGCCAGGCCTGGTCCGGCTCGCCATCGGCGATCATCATGAGCGCTTGCTGCTGATCGGCCAACGCCTGCGGAAAGGGTGCGGTCCGGCCCAGCTCTCGCAGCCAGTCGGCGATCTCCCGCGCGTTGTCCACGTCTTTTCTTGCCACCGCGGCGAAACCGGCGAACGTCAAGCGTAGGCAGCCAACCACTGGATCATGCAGGAACCGCAGCCGCTGATACGTGAGTGGCCCGGTCCGGCTGGCCTGGCCAGACTGCAGGGCGATCGTGGTCTCGGCAAGCTCCCAGTAGGCGACCAGCTGGTTCTCGTCGGTCTGGTAGCGCTCAGCGACTTCGCTGAGGCAGTTGCCGGCCTGAGTGAGGTCGCCTCGTTCGGCGAGCAGAAAGGCCCGGATGCGAAGCCCGCGCCCGATGGAGCGGCTGATGTCGGTCCGCCTGGCGTAGTCGAGCCCGCGCTGGCTTTCTTCCAGCGCGGATTCCAGATCGCCGGCCAGATAATGTACGAGTGCCAGTCTTTCGGCGATCGAGGAAACCGCCGACGGCAAATCGAGACGGATCTGGTTCAGCGAGTCGCCGAAGGTGATGGACTTGGTCGCGGTGTCCAGGTCACCGGCGAGCACCGACAGCATGAACAGCCATCGCGCGGTTCCGCTGGTGACAACCGGATTGTCGTCCTGTACGGCGAAAGTCATGCCATCGCGAGCGGCCCGAAGCGCGATTTCGTAGTCACCGTCGAGCATGGCATGCAGGGCCCGGCCGGAGCAGCCGACCGCCTGCGCGGCGGCTGACGGCGTTCGCTCGGCGAAGATGATCATTTTGTCGGCGATGCCACGCAACTGGTCGGAGGTGCCGTGCCGGAGATCGGCCACCATCCAGATATGCACGGTGTCAGCGGTTTTCCAGACCTCCAACGGATCCACCGTCGAAGTGTTCGGGATCGAGCCACCGCGTTCGGAACGACGAAGCAGGGCCAGCCGTAGCTGAGTTGGCTCTGTTGGCTGGAATCTCCCTGCTCTTCGGCGGCCGCCGCGCCATCGGCGAGGGCCCGCGCGGCCTCGTCCAGCTTGCCGAGTCCTTGGTATGCGCGGGCCAGGTCTCCCAGCAGTGGCGCGAGCCTCGCGCCGTCATCGGTGGAGCGAGCAATCGCGATGGCGGCTTCCAAATACCGCATCGCTTCGTCGCCAGAGCCCACCCGGAGCGCGCGTTTTCCAGCGCTGGCGAGGACTTCGATCGTACGGGCCGGATCGACCAGGGCGCCGGCAGCGCGGTAATGCGGGGCCAGGCTGAGCACGTCGTCCGGGTGCAAGCGGTCGATGGCGGTGGCCAGTGCGGCGTGCAGCGCGCGCCTTTGCGCGGTCGTGAGCTCGGCGTAGGCGACTTCGGCATAGAGCGGATGCGCTACCCGGTAGGAAAGTATTCGTCCCGCCTGCTCGTCGATCATTCCCTCGATGACGAGCTGCCGTAGTGTTTGGTCGAGATCGTCGCCGCTCCAGAGTTCGTGAAGGACGTCCTCGGAGCCGGAGTCGCCAGCCACCGCGATGATTTCCAGCAGCCGGCGTTCGCGGGCAGCCAACCGATGCAGCCGGCCGACCACCACATCGCGGACGATCGCCGGCAGCCGCTCCGGCCGCAGCCGGCTCTGTCCACTGTGGACCAGCGCGGTCACGAAGAGCGGCACGCCTTTGGCTCGTACGGTCACATTTCGCAGCAGTTCGGCGGTCGGATCGGTGCCCAGCAGCTGGCGGGTCAGGTCCGCCACCGCGGTGTCGCTCAGCGGTGCCAGGATGAGTTCGGCGTCCGGATCGTTGCGCCGGACCGCCATCGCGAGCTCACGCAGGGGACCCTCGGCTTCGCCGGAGCGATAGGTGGCCAGCAGCATCACTCGCTGGTCGGCGATCGTTCGTCCAATGAAATGCAGGAGTTCCACAGTGCCGCGATCCGCCCAGTGCACATCGTCGACGTAAAGGAAAACTCCGGTCCGCTCGGCGAGCCGGCCGATCAGGTCGGCCACCGCCTCGAACATCCGGGTGCGTTCCAGTTCCGGATCGCCGAGCGGCTCACAGGGCGGCAACCGGGAATCGGGCAGTAACCGGCTCAGGTCCGCCAGCCCGCGCAGAATTTCGGTGGCGTCACGGTCAGGCAGCGAGGTCAGGTGCCGGCGCAGAGCCGCCACTATCGGTGCGTACGCGAGCCCGGTGTGCAGTGGGTGGCCGCGGCCGGTGAGCACGGCGAAACTGCCCTTCTGGGCAGCGATCTCGGCAATTTCGCTGGCGAGCCGCGACTTGCCGATGCCGGCCTCGCCCGAGAGCAGCACGATCCGGCCGCTGGCAGCTCGCGCGCTTTCCAGCGCTGCCAACAACATCTGCCGCTCGGCATCGCGACCTACCAGTGCCGGCACCGACGACCCCCGTTCCTTCGGAGATCCCACGATAACGGTTGGGCGAAATGGTGAAGGCCCCTTGCGCGCGTTGGTTCGCAGACGCAAGGGGCCTTCGGTCAGGGAGCTGAAGGTCAGCTCGTGGTGAGTGCCGTGTCGTCGAGCGTGAACGAGGTCTGCAGGCTGCCGTCCTCGGTGCCGGAGAAGCTGATGGTCACGGTCTGACCGGCCAGCGCCGAGACATCGAAGGACTTCTGCGAGTAACCGGCGGCCTTGTTCAGGTTCGAGTAGGTCGCCAGCGTGGTCGAGCCCGCCTTGACGGTGAGCTTGTCGTACGCCGTCGAGGTGGTGGTTTCGGCGGTGTCAATGTGAAGGTAGAAAGTCAGCGAGGCGTGACACCCGGCCGGAATGGCCACCGACTGCGTCACCGAGTCGGTGTGAGTGCTGCCATAACCGTCCAACCACGCCAGGTAGCCGCCGCTGTGCGACGGTTCACTGCCAGCGGCGGAGATGACGCCTGCGGTAGCCGTCCATGGGGCGGCCGTACCTGTCTCGAAGCCCGGGTTGCCGAGTTTCTGGCCAGGGCTGGAACATCCGCCGCCACCGGTGGGGTTGACCGCCCAGGTGAACGATGCGGTGGCGGTGGCGTTGGTGGCGTCTTTCGCTGTGACCGTCACGTTAGACGTGCCGGCGGCGCTGGGCGTACCGGAAACCGCGCCGGAAGAGCTGACCGAAAGGCCGGTCGGCAGGCCGGTCGCGGTCCAGGTGTACGGCGCGGTGCCACCGGTTGCCGACAGCTGCAGGCTGGCGGCCGTACCGACGGTGCTGGTCTGGTTTCCCGGGTTGTTAACCGAAAGTCCGGGGTTGGTGCCGCCGCCGGCGGCGAATGCCGCGGTGCCGTTCGGCGTACCAAGACCGGTCGGACCGTCCCAGCCAGCGCCGGCGGTGCAGAGCACCGAAGGCGAGCAGGAACCGTTGGAACCGGAGGTGACATCGAACAGGTTCGCGGTGTGGGCGTACGGGTAGGAGTTCGGACGGTCCGAAGCGCCGGGGGTGCCGGCCTGCGCGTAAACCGACGCGATGATCGGCGAGGACGCGCTGGTTCCGCCGTAGACGGCCCAGCCACTTCCGCCGTACGTCTGGTAAACAGCGAGACCGGTGTTCGGGTCAGCCACCGCGGAAACGTCGGTGTCCGCCCGCGTGGTGCAGGCCGAGATGCCGCTCTGGAAGGACGGCTTGGTGACGCTGGCCGCGCAGCCGCTGCCCGCGCCGTTCCACGCCGACTCGGTCCAGCCGCGGGTGTTGCTGGAGGTGTTCAGCGAGGTGCCACCGACCGAGGTCACGTACTGCGAGGTCGACGGGTAGATCGCGCCGTAGCCGCTGTCACCACTGGAAGCGGTGTAGACGACGCCCGGGTGGTTGAAATACTGCGAGTCGTACGACGGTGCGGTGCTGTCATCCCCGCCGCCCCAGCTCATCGAGATGAATTTCGCGCCCATTGTCCGGGCGGTGTCCACCGCGGTGTAGAGGTTGTCCGACGGGTCGGTCGCCTCCACCAGCAGGATGTGGCAGGTCGGGCAGATCGCCGACACCATGTCCACGTCCAGCGAGATTTCGCCGGCCCAACCCGTGTCACCGGTCGGCAGTGGGCTGGCCTGGCCGCTTTGGTTGACCTTCTTGAAACAACCGTTCGCGGTGGTGCAGGCCGGCAGGCCGAAGTTCGACCGGTAGGCCGCGAGGTCCGACTCGGCGTTCGGGTCGTCGTACGCGTCGATGATGCCGACCGTCGCGGTGCTGCCGCCGGTGATTTTGTAAGCGGACGTCAGTTGCGTGGGGCCGTAGCCGGACACCTGTGGAGAGTTGACCTGCGGCTGTTTGATGTCCGTACGCTTGATCGCGAAGCAGGTGTTCTGGCCTGCTTTTGTGGCCTGGTTGCAGGAATAGACGGCATTGGCGGAGTACGGGGTCGCGGTGGGCGTAGCGGCTTGTGCGGGTGCTGCGAGGCAGGTCACTACCAACGCAGCTCCGTAAAGAACTGGTAAAGCACGCTTGAGGATACGCACGATGCCTGTCCTGGGGGATGGACCTTAACGCCGCCTTAAAACCGGCCGGAATGTCGCGACGGGTGACACATATGTACAAGCAGGCCTGGCAAAACGGTGTCGCGGAAGTGTCACTGGCACTAAAGTGTCATCTCTGCGCGTACCTGGAGTTGTCGATGATTCCCGATCAAACCCGCTATCTCGCGACCCTCGGCCTGCCCGACGCCGAGGTGGAGATCTATGGGCATCTGCTGCTGATCGGTACCGCCGCCGTCCAGCAAATCGCGCAACTAACCGGATATACGGCAGAAGCCGTACAAAAGGCCTTTACTTCTCTTAATGAAGGCGGATTAGTAGGTCTTGTCGGGAATGATCCCGCGGTCGTTGTTCCGGTACGCCCCGGGCCCGCCCTCGATCTGCTCATCCGTTCCCGCGAAGCCGAGCTGGCCCGCGCCCGGATCGCCGCCGTCAACGCGTACGACGAGTTCCACCGCGAGGTGGTGCGCGACAGTGCGGACCAGCTGGTCGAGGTCATCATCGAGGCGCCGGCCGTACGCAATCGCATTCACCAGCTGGAGAAAAGCGCCCGTGCCGAGATCCGCGCCCTGGACTCCCCGCCATACTACGCCGTTTCGAACGCCAACGACGTCGAGCTGGAAAACCTCGGTCGGGGCGTACGCTATCGAGCGGTCTATGCCAAAGCCGCGCTCGTCGAGTCGGCGTACCTCGCGGAAAATGTCAGTCCCTGCATCAAAGCCGGCGAGGAGTCCCGCACTCTTCCCGAACTTCCGGCAAAACTCTTGATCGTCGACGACGAATGTGCTGTAGTTGCCCTTTCCCAACCAGAGGCCGATGTCGGACGTCTGGCTCTGCTCATCCGTCCATCCAGTCTGCTGTCCGCCCTCATCGGACTTTTCGAGATCTGCTGGCGATCCGCGCTGCCCCTGGACCTCCGAGGAGAACCCAACGGCCCGTACTTACAGCCCAGCGAACGCCGCCTGCTTGGCCTGCTCGCCGCTGGCATGGGCGAGAACAGGCTGCTCGCAGCCTCGGCGTCAGCAGGCGAACGCTGTTCCGCTATCTGGAGGGACTGATGTCCCGTACCGGCGCGGCGAATCGATTCCAGTTGGCCCTTTATGCCGTACGTAATCGCTGGATCTAGCTTCTGCATGTAATTTTTTACTCGCGCGTTCTTGGTTGTCGTGCCCCGATTAGGCGAAAGATCCCTGCTTTCTTTGGGCGAATACGTGGACATTCCGGGCCGATAATCGCACGGGGGGTGTCTTTCTCAAAACAACCTGTTACCGTCGCTCTGCTGGTGGGGGTCAGAACGGGGAACGGGGAACATGACCAACCGCATTTCTAGCACCATGCCCAAAGCGGCCATCGTCTCGACGATGATCAACCAACGTCATCCGGATCAGTCGTACGCGACGACCGGCCGCGACGGCGGCGCGAAGGTCGGTGTCAGCCCGGACCGCGCCGACCTCTGTCGGTCGTTGTTCCGCTTTCCGTCGACCACTTGGGCGATCGCGGGTGGCAAGACAGCCGGTCGTGGCAGTGACTATTTCCACGGAGCAATAGACAGCGTTTACGCCTTTGGTGGCGTGCTCAGCGACGAAGAGATCGGCAACCTCGCGGCCTGAGTCTCTCGGCTTGCGTCGCACACGGTTTTGAACGAACGGGGAAATGATGACGACTGCTCGGCTTTCCGCTGTCCACCGAAATCGCGCTCCGCAACATCGAAGTAACCGAAGACGACTCAGCCTGTTCGTTAGCTTGCTGTTGGTTGGTGCAGCACTTCAGGTCGTTGGCGCTGAAACGGCCCAGGCGGCGCCGCAGCCGCCGGCGCCTACGACAAGCAAAGCGCGGGCGGCCGCCAAGGCCGCGCAAACCGGCCAGCCCGTGGAGATTCCGGATCTGACAACCGCGACTTCGCAGACCTTCGCCAACCCGGATGGAACTCTCACCGATCAGGTGGCTGCGGCTCCCGTACGTGCTCGTCATGCGGACGGTAGTTGGGGCGACCTGGACTTCACGCTGACGACGGCCGCCAACGGTTCCGTCGTGCCAGCGGCTTCCCCGTACGGCGCGGTGCTGTCGGGAGGGGGCACTGGTGCGCTGGTCAAGCTGGCTCAGGGAACGAAGACGTTGTCATTGAGCTGGCCGAATGGATCACTTCCGCAGCCGGTCCTGTCCGGCGCCACGGCAACCTATCCGAATGTCCTGCCTGACGTGGACCTGCGAGCTTCGCTCGGGGCTGACGGTTTCTCCGAAGTCCTCGTGGTTAAGACCCGTCAGGCGGCATCGAACCCAGCGCTGGCGAAGGTCAGGTTCACGACTGCGGTCGGCGGCGTAACCATTCACGGCGACGGGAATTCCTTCTCCGCGGTCGACGGCAGCGGCGCTGAGATCTTTGGCTCCGGGACCCCGATGATGTGGGACTCCGTCGGCGCCAGCGCCTCGGCCAGAGTGCCGGGAATGACCAGGCAGAATGCTAGCCCGGCTGATGCCCCGCCGGCGGACTCGCTGAAAGCGGCGATGCCAATGGCGGTCAGCTCGAACGCGGTTGAGGTCACGCCGAGTCAAACGCTGTTGACCGGATCGGACTCTGTTTTTCCTGTGTACATTGATCCGTCTGTCTCGGTGGTCGGTGGTTGGTCGATGATCAACGCCAACCATCTCGATCAGTCGTACCTTTCCTACGACCGGAACGAGGGTGCGAAAGTCGGATTTATCGAACAGCCTGGTGATGGAAACGAGCTCTACCGGTCGATGTGGCGCTACGGGACCTCAGCGTTCGCTGGAAAGCACGTTAGGAATTGGAATGAAATAACATTTCAAGTTGGCTGATTATTTGGTATTATGTCGGGGTGCCCAAGGATCGATCTGTTGAATTTGCTGCGATGGCGGAGCGTCTGGCCGGTTTGCTGCCGGCTTTGGATGAACGTCAGCGGCGGTTGGCGTTGGCGACGGAGGCTTGTTCGTGGGGGTATGGTGGGATTTCCGCTGTGTTTCGCGCGACCGGTGTCCATGCCGACGATTCGTCGGGGGTGTGCGGGAGTTGGATGCCGCGGGTGATGGTGTCCCGCGGGGTCGTGTGCGGATTCCTGGCGGGGGTCGCAAGAAGGCCGAGGACGCCGACCCGGATTTGATGGATTGCTTGGATTCCTTGATTGAGCCTGGAACGCGAGGTGATCCGGAGTCCCCGTTGCGGTGGACTACGAAGTCAACTCGCAATCTCGCCAAGGAGGCAACCGAGCAAGGCTATGCGGCTAGTCATACGCTCGTGCGGAATATTCTCCGCGGGATGGGCTACAGCCTGCAAGGAACCCGGAAAACCCTGGAGGGTGAACAGCATCCTGATCGTGACGCCCAGTTCCGTTACATCAACGGACTCGCCGAAGATTTCCTGACCACTGGCGATCCAGTGATCAGCGTGGACACGAAGAAGAAGGAGCTGGTCGGGAGGTTCACGCAGGCCGGGCGGGAATGGCGGGAAAGTGGCAATCCGGTCAAGGTCTCGACCTATGACTTTCCCAACGCGAACGGCAAAGCCATCCCGTATGGCGTGTACGACATCGCGGACGACAGTGCATGGGTATCGGTCGGAGTCAACCACGACACGTCCGTGTTCGCGGTCGCTACCATCGAAGCCTGGTGGCGAGAAATGGGACACAAGAAGTATCCGAACGCCACACGCCTTCTCGTCACCGCTGACGGAGGCGGATCCAACGGTTCCCGTCCCTGGTTGTGGAAGTACGAACTAGCTCGACTCGCCAAAGCAACCGGCCTTGAGATCAAGGTCTGCCATTATCCACCCGGCACCAGCAAATGGAACAAGATCGAACACCGTCTCTTCTCCCGCATCAGCCTCAACTGGCGAGGCCGCCCCCTGGAAACCTTCCAAACCGTCGTCAACCTCATCGCCAACACCACAACCACCACCGGACTCACCGTCCGCTGCGAAATCGACACCAACCTCTATCCCACCAAAATCAAACTCACCACACAACAAAAGGAATCAATCCCGCTAGCCAGGCACGAATTCCACGGCGAGTGGAACTACACAATCAAATCAACTGTTTGAAATCTTATATGATTCCAGCCCCTTACCGGCGTCACGTTCTCCGTCTACATCACGCATTCTTATTCCTGTACGGCCTCATACGATGAGCTGCGCGTAGTCGCGCCATTCGACGCCTCGACGACCTGGCGCAACCACTCGGGTTCGTGGACAGGCTCGGCGATCTCTTCGGCTAGCAGTGTTTCCTGCGATGACGCACACAAGTTTGTCGAGTTCGGTGGAGGCCAACTAGTCAGCCAGGTGCAGTCGTACGCGAATCAGAACAAGGTCATTACGTTCGGCATGAAAGCTCCTAATGAAAGCACTCACGACCAATGGAAGACCTTTGACCCTACGTCCGCGCGGCTGAACGTCACCTACAACACGGTTCCCAACGCACCGACCGATTTGGATGCTGTCGGGAAGGGATGCGCGAGCGGTGACAGCCGTCCGTTCGTGGGCGAGACCACTCCACTCCAACGCTGTCGGCCGCGGTCTCTGACGATGACGGGGGTCAGCTGCTTTCCGCCGGAATCTACTACGGTGCGCTTGGATCGAGCTCGTTCATCGGCTCGATCAGCCAGTCAAGCATGCGAAGTGGGACCAGGTTGACCGGCGCGGTTCCGGCCAGCCAACTCGCCGATGGCCAGAGCTACTACTTCCAGGCCCGAACCAACGACGGGATCGACACCGGTCCCTGGTCGAAGGTCTGTGAGTTCACCGTCGACACCACGCTGCCGGACAAAATTCCGACGGTTTCCTCAACTGATTACCCGAACGACGATTCTTCCCACGGCGGAGTGGGTCGTACGGGACGGTTCATCTTCGGTTCCAATGGGGTGTCCGACCACGGTGTCAACGACATCGTCGGATATCGATACAGCCTTACCAGCTGCGCTCCCACCAGCGCCACAGAGGTAAAGGTCGGGACACCTGGTAGCTCTGCGACGGTCGCGATCACCCCGACCAACTCGAGGACAGGCGACTCTGTGCGTACGATCGGAAGATCGAGCAGGCAACGTCTCAGACCCGCTGCTTTACCGGTTCTACACCAAATCTGCCACCGACCCGACGATCAGTTACCCCGCTGATGAGGGCACCGGCACGACGGTCGCCGATTCGTCGGGGAACAACCATGGCGCGAACGTAGTGAACGGCGTGTCGTGGGTAAGCGGCCGCACCTCCGACTCGGCCGACAAAGCGCTGCAATTCGATGGAACCAGCGGGTACGGGACCAGCAGCGGTCCGGCGTTGACGACCAATGCGACCTTCACCGTGGCTGCGTGGGTGAAGGTGCCAGCGGTTCCGACGGCGAATGAAACCGTCCTCAGCCAAGCCGGGAACAGCGGAACCGCATTCTCCCTCCAATATCGAACCGGTATCAATCATTGGGTTTTCGCGATGACGGCGACAGACTCCGATGCCGCCGACGTGGTGGTCGCCGACTCGGGTGTCGCGCCGGTGGCCGGAACCTGGGTGCATCTGGCCGGCACGTACGACTCGGTCAAGAACGAGGCTCGGATGTATGTGAACGGGACCTCAGGGCCACCGGTCACGGTGGCGAACTCCTGGAACGCCATGGGGCCACTTCTGATTGGTCGATCTCAGCTCGCGGGGCAACCCGCCGAGTTCTTCGCCGGGGACATCGATGATGTTCGTATCTGGGATCGCATTGTCCTCGCGGACGAATTGGTGGCGATGGTGGACAGCGATTCGCAGTTGGGTCGCTGGAATTTCGATGAGAACACTGGCACCACCAGCACGGATGCCAGCGGGCGCGGCCACGACGTGACCCTGTCGCCGGGTGCGTCGTGGATACCAGACAGGGATTCCTTCGCGACCGCGATGGCCCTGAATGGGACTTCGGGATATGCCCAGACGAGCGGGCCAGTGATTCACACTGACCAAAGCTTCTCGGTCGCCGCCTGGGTACGGCTGGATGCCACCTCATCCTGGGAACTTTCGTCAGCCAGGACGGGGTCCGGAACAGTAACTTCTATCTTCAGTATCGAACGGACAGCAAGAAATGGGCGTTCTCCTTCCGAACCAACGACACCGACACCTCGCCGGTTCAGTACGTGTCCTCGGACGTCAATCCCATCGTCGGCAGGTGGACGGCCCTGGTTGGCGTATATGACACGGTCGCGCGGCAGATCCGTATTTATGTGGACGGGACGTTGGCCGGGACCCTCGCAATGTCGTCCAACTGGAATGCCACCGGGTCATTGGCGATTGGTCGCGGGAAGAATGGTGGCGTTCTCGGAGACTATGTGCATGGCGCTGTTGACACCGTCGAAGTGTACAGCGGCGTACTTTCCGGGCGGCAGATCAACGACTTCTCAGTGAGCCCTAATGCGTAGGCCGGTCGACGCACAGATGCCGGTCTCTGTCCCGTACCGCAGCCTTCTTCGGAGGATCTGATGTCCGTATTCACTCGGCGTAAAGCTGGAATTCTTCGGGCTGTGACCGCGGGAACTGTTGCTGCCGCAGTCGTCGCCGCGATGCTCACCGGCACTGAGTCGGCGGCCGCCGCTGACGGCTACCAGCCACTGAAACCGCGGCAGTACAACCAGGTTCCGACGGAAAACGCCCCTCCCGTCGCGCAGAAGCCTGATCCGGGTGCGGTTCACGACTTGAAGACACCCAAGACTTCCGCGTGGCCATCGCCTGCCATAGCGACGATGAGTGTCGGCGCGCCGGCGAGCGGCACCTCCGTAAAGGCGCCAGCCGCCAGCGGCACGGCGACCGGGTCGGTCGGATCCCTGCCGGTTTCGGTCAACGCCGTCCCAGCCACTGGCGCGGCGTCGGCGAAGGTCGCGGCTGCGACCAAAGTGAGCGTAGAGGTCGTCAACACTGCTGGCACAGCCCTTGCGAACACCCCGGCAGTATTGCTGCGGGTGGTGCGAGCCGACGGTGGCACCAGCCCTGGGAACATCGACTTCAGCGTCAACTACTCTCATTCCGCAACGCCTATGGGGCGGATTTCGGGAACAGGCTACGGCTGCTCAAGCTGCCCGACTGTGCGCTGACAACGCCCGGCAGCGGCACGTGCGCTGGCACCCCGGTTCCGTCGACAAACCTGACCAGCGGATGGGTACGAGCCACTGTCGTGGCCGCTGGCCAGCCGTCCACAGCCACGGGGGCCGCTGCGCCGACTGGTGCCCTGTACGCGCTCGCCGCTGGTGCCAGCGGTGGCTCGGGCTCCTTCAGTGCTACTTCGCTTTCGCCGTCTGGCAGCTGGGAGGGCGGCGGACCGTCTGGTGATTTCACGTGGTCGTACCCGCTGCGTACGCCGCCGAGCCTCGGCGGTCCGACCCCGAGTTTGAGTCTTTCGTACTCCGCGCAAAGTGTGGACGGGCGGACCGCGGCGACAAACAACCAGCCCTCGTGGGTGGGTGAGGGTTTCGACATGTGGTCCGGCTACATCGAGCGGAGCTACCGCTCGTGTGGGGAGGACATGCGGACCACTTCGAACAACAAGACCAAAACTGGTGACGAGTGCTGGGTGACCGACAACGCCACCATGACCTTGAACGGCAAAACGGTCGAGCTGATCAAGGCGGACAGTGGTGATGCCTGGCATCCGAGGCAGGACGACGGCTCGCGCATTCAGCACCTCACCGACACTTCACTCGGCAACGGCGACAACGATGGCGAATACTGGAAGGTCACCACGCCCAACGGCACGCAGTACTGGTTTGGCCGGAACCGCATTCCAGGCTGGACAAGCGGCGCGCGGCAAACCAATTCGGTATGGACCGCCCCGGTCTTCGGCAACGACGCGGGCGAGCCGTGCAACAAGCCGACTTTCGATGCCTCGTACTGCGACCAGGCATGGCGATGGAACTTGGACTACGTCGTGGATCCACACGGAAACTCGATGTCGTACTGGTACACAAAGGAACTCAACAACTACGGCCGTGACCTGACTTCCACTGCCGTCTCCCAGTACGTCCGGGGTGGGACTCTTGATGAGATTCACTATGGCACCCGCGAGGGCATTACCTCCGGGCCGGGCAGCAACCTCGGCGTACCGCCGATGCAGGTTACTTTCGCCAACGCGGACCGTTGTGTGGCCGGAAAGGACTGCAGCGCCAAGACTCCGACCAGTTGGCCCGACGTGCCCTGGGACCAGTCCTGTACGTCGACAACTAGCTGCACCCAGACTGGTCCTACTTTCTTCACACAGAAACGCCTCTCAACCATCACCACACAGGTTCTTAGTGGGACAGCCCTGAGGAACGTGGAACGATGGACCCTCAACCAGTCCTATCGAGATCCTGGTGACTCGACCCGGGCCGGGCTGTGGTTAGCCGGGATTAGCCACGTCGGTCTGGATGTACCGGCAGGGCAGCCTGCGACGACGTTGCCGGACGTCACATTCGACGGTGTGCAGATGAGCAACCGCGTTGACACACCCACCGATCAGCGGCCAGCCATGAACTGGTGGCGGATTTCGAGCATCAGCACGGAAACTGGCGGCAAGATCGGCGTCGCGTACGCACCTGCGGAGTGTGTTGCCGGAACTCACATGCCGTCGTCCGCCGATTCGAACACGATGCGCTGCTATCCGGTGCGGTGGACACCTGATGGTTACACGGACCCGATTACCGACTGGTTCCACAAATATGTCGTCAGTCAGGTAACCGAGACAGACCAGGTCGGGGCCTCACCGGACAAGGTGACTAGCTACGAATATGACGGCGGCGGCGCCTGGCACTACACAGACGACAACGGCGTTATCACTACACAGGACAAAACCTGGTCGGTTTGGCGAGGTTATGGCCGGGTCAAGGTCACTGAAGGCACAGGTGCCGACGCGACAACGGGAGAAACGCTCTACTTCCGTGGTATGAACAGCGACAAAACGTCGAGCGGTAGCAAGAACGTCCAACTCACTGACTCACAGGGCGGCACCTGGCCGGACAGCGATCCTTTCTCGGGTATGGCCCGTGAGACGAGACGATCTCCAAGAACGGCACCGCCGAGGTCTCCGGAACCATCACGGACCCGTGGGCGTCCGCGCCGACGGGGTCACGCACGATCAACGGCGACACGGTGGTCTCGCGATACGTGGCCCCTGGCAGCATCCACAAGCGTACGGATCTTGACGGTGGCCGCGGCCTGATGCGCAATACGGTCACCAATACGTACGACGCCTACGGGATGCAGACACAGGTCAACGACACCGGTGACGAAGCCAAGACCGGTGACGAAAAATGCGCGGTCACCACGTACGCGCGCAATACCACTGCGTGGCTGATGTCTTACGTCTCCCGAATGCAGACCACCGCGTTGCCTTGCGGTCAGACGGCGACGACCGCGGACCAGGTTTTGGGCGATGGACGCACGTCTTTCGACGGCCAGGTCTGGGGTGTCGCGCCCACCAAGGGTGACACGACGTTGGTCGAAAGCCTCTCCGATTGGAACAACGGCACTCCCACATACCTAACGGCGTCGAAGTCCGCGTATGACCTCTACGGTCGTGTCAGCGACTCGTGGGATATTCGGGGAAATCACTCGCAGACCACGTACACGCCGGCGTCCGGTGGACCGTTGACGACGACTGTGTCGACCGGCCCTCTGGGTTGGAAAACCACCGTCGACTATGACCCGGCAACGGGTTCGATGGTTGACCAGGTCGACCCGAACAACAAGCGTACGGACCTGGCCTACGACGGTTTGGGACGGCTGACCGCTGTTTGGCTGCCAGGCCAGGACAAGAGTGCCGAGGCGGCGAACACCCTCTATTCGTACACAGTGCGTACCAGCGGTGTGAACACGGTGACGACCAGCACTCTTAATTCCAACGGTGGCCGGATCGCGACCTATTCGATCTACGACGGGTTGCTCAGGCCTCGGCAGACCCAGGCCACCGCGGCCGGCACCAAATATGGTCGGCTCATCAGCGACACCTTCTATGACACCGCTGGTCGGGTCGTGAAGGAGAATGCCGTCTATCCCGCGACCGGGGCAGCCGGCCCAGATCTCGCGACTTACACCGACAACAACCTGATCCCGAACCAAACGGCTACATCGTACGATGGCGCGGGACGACCGACGGTGAGTGCGGTCAGCTCCCTCGGTAAGGAGCTGTGGCGAACGGCGACCGCCTACGGCGGAGACCACACTGATGTCACGCCGCCTGCCGGTGGCACGCCAACGTCGACGTATACCGATATCTACGACCGCACCACGGAACTGCGCCAATTCCATGGCCCGACGCCGACCGGTGCCTACGATTCGACGAAATACACGTACAACACTCGCAACCAGCCGCTGACGGTGACCGCGCCGGACAACACCGTTCGGACCTTTGGTTATAACTTCCTCGGGCAGCAGATCAGCCTGCAGGATCCCGACCGCGGCACCAGCACCACGACGTACAACACCGCTGGTGATGTGCTGACGACAACTGATGCCAGAAAGCACACCTTGGCTTTCACGTACGACCAGATCGGTCGTCGTAAGTCGGCGGAGTTCGACGGCAGCACCTCGGGAACGAAGCTGGCTGACTGGACCTACGACACCTTGATGAAGGGCCAGCCGACCGGTACGACGCGGTATTCCGGCGGGAATGCGTACAAGACGGCTGTGACCGGTTATGACGATGGCTATCGGCCGACCGGAACGGCGATTTCGATTCCGTCGAGTGACACGACACTTGGCGCGCTGGCGGGCACATACACCTTCGGCTCGTCGTACACGATCGACGGCAAGCTCGGTGGAAATACCGAGCCGGCGGCCGGTGGTTTGCCGGCGGAGAGTTTGACATATGGGTATGACGACTTGGGTGAGCCGACAACTCTGAAGAGCGACCAGGTCAGTTATGTAGCTGGTACGCAATATTCGGATTTCGGTGAGCCGTCGGTTTATACGATGGCGACTGGTGACACGAAGCCGGTGACCCAGATCGGCCTGACATACGACGTGGGCACGCACCGGATTGTCGACACCCTGTTCTCGTGAGACGGGTTCGCCGAGCCAGACAATTTCCGACACCCGCTATTCGTATGACCTTGCGGGCAATATGACGAAGATCGCTGAGACGCCGACGAAAGACGGCGATGTGGGTGCGCCGACAGCTGACACGCAGTGTTTCTCGTACGACTATGTGCAGCGGATGACGCAGGCATGGACACCGTCGGCTGGGGCTTGCTCTGATTCGCCGTCAGCTTCGACGGTTGGTGGTGTGTCGCCGTATTGGCAGTCGTTCGCATATGACACATCCGGCAACCGGCTGACCAAGACCGACCATGACGTGACCAGTTCGCCGGCATTGCGCAAATTGACTGGTGAGGCTGGCACCGGCGGCGACTCGACGACGACTTATCACTACCCCACCAGTGGTGTGCAGCCACACGCGGTCGCGTCGGCGACTGTGGTGGATGCTGATGGGTCGACGACGAACGGTTACACGTACGACCCTGATGGGTCGATGTTGACGCGGCCTGGTGGTCAGCAGTTGTCGTGGGATGCCGAGGGCAAGTTGGCGTCCGAGACTGATTCAGGTCTGACGAGTTCGTACGTCTATAGCACCGATGGCACGCCGTTGATTAGTCGTGAGCCGTCGGGGACGACGTTGTATTTGCCGGGCGAGGAGTTGCGGCTGAATGCGACGTCGAAGACCGTCAGTGGGACGCGGTTCTACACCGATGGCGGTAGTGCGACGTTGGCGCAGCGTACGGCTGCGGGTGTGACGTGGTTGATGCCGGACTGGCAGGGCACGACGAACACGACTGTTGGTACTGATGCTGCGCAGACGGTGTCCGAGCGTCGGCAGACGCCTTTTGGTGAGACTCGTGGCACGAAGCAGTCGTGGGTGAATCAGCACGGTTTTGTTGGTGGCACGGTTCAGTCGTCTGGGTTGGAGCAGGTCGGCGCCAGGGATTATGACTCGACTTTGGGTGCGTTTATTTCTGCTGATTCTGTGGTGAGTATTGGTGATCCGCAGCAGTTGCAGGGATATTCGTACGCGCAGTCGTCGCCGGTGACCAGTAGTGACCCGTCGGGCAACATGACTGAGGAAGCCAGCGGTGGTTGTGAGCAGTACTGTCGGCAGATCGGTCCGCCTGCTGGCCCTTCCGGTGGCGGTGGCGGTGGCGGCGGTGGTGGTGGTCGGCCGCCGACGACGAATGCCTCGGGTAGCAACCATGGTGATGATGGTGGTTGGTTGGGGTGGCTTGGTCATAAGGCCAGTGACGCTTGGAACGGTTCGGCGAACTGGATCGATGATCACAAGGCTGTGATTGCTGGTATCGCGGTTGGTGTTGCTGTTGGTTTGGCGTGTGAGGCGGCTACTGCGGGTGCTGGCTCGATTGGTTGTGCGGCGTTGGCTGGTGCTGCTGGGTCGATGACTCAGTACGCGATTGAGACCAAGGTCGAGGGTAAGGGTTCGTTCTCTTGGGGTGGTCTGGCGATGGCCGGTGCCACCGGTGCCGCTGTCGGGGCCCTGACCCGCGGGCCTCTCGGTTCGGCGTTCGCCGGAGCCGGCGCGAAGGCGGCCGCGGGTGAGATAGCAGACGGCGCCGCGGCTGCCGGCGCTCGGGCCGCCACCGCTGGCGCCCGCGGCGCCGCTACGAGTGCTGAGCGTACGGCTGTTGGTGCTGGTTCGCGGGCGGCTGCCCGGGCGGCCACCGATGACGCTGGTGATGGAGCCGTCAGCTCCGCTGGCCGCACGGTGGCGAAAGAGGCGTGTCCGAACAGCTTTTTGTCGCTGCGACGATGGTACTGCTGGCCGGCGGTGCGCTCGTACCGATCGCCCAGATCCACGTCGGTGACAAGGTCCAGACCACCGACCCGTCGACCGGCCAAAACTCGGTCCAGACGGTCACTGCAACGATGAAGACCCTGACCGACACTGACTTCGCCGATGTGACGATCAAGGACTCCCACGGTCACGTACAGACCATCACCTCAACCCAAGGCCACCCCTACTGGGACGCCACCCGACACGCATTGTACAGGCAGCATGGCTGGCGCCCGGTGACAAACTGCTCCAACCAGACGGCGCAACCAGCACCGTAGAGAAGATCAGCAACTCAACGGGCCGCGCACCGACCTACAATTTGACCATCGGTGACACGCATACCTATTATGTAGCGAGCAGTTCGAGCTCAATTCTCGTACACAATTGTCCGGACATCTCGAGGGCGCTTTTTTTCGCTTCGGGAAGGGACCTGAGACAACTAATGGTTTGCAAGCTGATGCGGCTAGAGCAGTGCAGCACGATTTTCCACACGGAATCTCGACGATGAGCAAGCTTCCCGGTCGGATAGCTGCGAGTGGAGAGTATCGTTCGGCTACAGTTGGAGAACTGAGGGATGCGGGTTTCCAGGTCGAGAAGACTGGAAGCAACCCCTATCACTATACTGTTCACTTGCCGGAATCTATCACGGACGATGTTACGGGTGCTCTGAATGCTGTCTTTGGAGATGATAGTTGATGAATATTGATCCGAGATCCTCGGAAGAATACATTCGCGACATGGCGAACAATCCCCAAGAACGGCTCTCGGTCGCTGTGCGGCTTTCGGCAATAGAACCCGATCTTTGCGTGAAATTACTTCTGGAGATCGGGTCAGATAAGAGCGAGAGTTTGGAGATGCTGCGCGGTGTTGGGCATCTCCTTGCATCTCTGGCGATCGGCCGGCGATCGCTGAGTGAGTTCGAACTCCGGAACCTTTCCGGGAGCGCATATGATGCTTATTGTGAATAGTGGTTGGGGAGTCCGCACATGCATAGATAGTAGACTGGTCAGGCCCTCCCTCCCCCTCCCTCCCTCCCTCCCTCCCCCCCCCCCCCCCCCCCCCCCCCCCCCCCCCCTCCCTCCCGGAGTGGGCCAGATTGTCGGCGTTCGATTTCGTTGACAACGTCAGGGACGCTGGCTTTGACAGGCCAAGTACGTGCTCCGTCCGAACCCTGCCAGAGGCTTGGAGTCGTCGCTGACGGCGAGGGAGCCGGGGCCAACCCAGTGGGCCACGTCTAACGAAGGCTGGATGTAACTGATCAGGTGGTTTCGGGTAGCCAGGGCTGACCTTCGACGAGTTGGGTGAGTGCGTCGAAGAAGTTGATGTATCGGGACGGTGTGAGAATTCAGATCTACTTCAATGACCACGGGCCAGCCCACGCCCACGTGACGGGTCGCCGGGTGAGGTTAGAATCGGCCAGAACGGCAAGCCGTTGGCGGGTGATCCCGAGTTGTCTCCGAGACAGCAGTCGGCTGTCGACCAAAATATCAAGACGATCCGCGGTAAGATGGGGGACAATATGGCGCGCTACCGTGTGAATGGGTGCTAGCTATGCGAGTTGGTCTCGATATGCTTCTTGGTGAAATGAGTTCACTCCTGGGCGAACAGGCGGGAGAACTTGGATCAGACCATAGTCGTTGGCAGCTCTATTTGCTGGCGATGGAGTCTGATTGTGGTTGCGAATTGCTGTTCAAGGCCGTCGGGTTAGAGGAGGACATGGGCTCTCGCATCAGCGGTTGTCGTGCGAATGATTGAACGGGTGGAAAAGCGTGATCGTGAAAAATGGATCATGCAGCTGCCGGTAGATCAGAGACGCTTTGCGGAACGTCGTGCGAGCGAGCTGAGCGTCCTTTGTGAAGTCGTCGACGGGGCAATGGGGGCTAGAGAGATTTCGCTCCAAATGAGCGAGTGGTCTGATTGGCTTCAGCTGCGTGTTGCCGGGCGCTCGAGCAGCGATAGTGTCCTTGCCGTGGTTGAGGAGTTAGCAAGAACCAAACGAGCAAGGCGCGTGTGTCTGGGGAAAGGCGAAACAGCTCAAACGTGGCGGATCTGACTGAACCGCTGACCTTTCACAGGCCAAGTGGAAATGGTCAGGCAGTTGCGCGCATCTGATGAGTCTCTACCGCGTCGAGCCCGATAATTAGTGTGCGGCGCAGAAATCGACCATAAGGCTGCGATCGCTGGTATTGCTGTCAGGGTGGCTTGGCGATGGCCGGGCCACGGGTGCTGCGGTTGGTGCTCTGACGGCGGGCCTGGGTTCGGCGTTTGCTAGTGCTGGCGCGAAGGCGGCCGCGGGTGAGATCGCCGATGGCGCCGCGGCGGCTGGTGCTCGCGGCGCGCTACGAGTGCTGAGCGTACGGCTGTTGGTGCTGGTTCGCGGGCGGCTGCTCGGGCGGCGACTGATGACGCTGGTGATGGAGCCGCCGGCTCCGCTGGCCGCACGGTGGCGAACGAGGTGTGTCCGAACAGCTTTGTCGCTGCCACGATGGTGCTGCTGGCCGGCGGTGCGCTGCTACCGATCGCCCAGGTCCACGTCGGTGACAAGGTCCAGACCGCCGACCCGTCGACCGGGCAGAACTCGGTCCAGACGGTCACTGCAACGATCAAGACCCTGACCGACACCGACTTCGCCGATGTGACGATCAAGGACTCTTACGGTCACGTACAGAGGATCACCTCACCCCAGGGCCACCCCTACCGGGACGCCACCCAACACGCATTTGTACAAGCAGCATGGCTCACCCTCAGTGATAAACTCCACCAAGCAGACGGCGCGGCCAGCACCGTCGAAAGCGTCCAGAACTACTCGGCTCGTGCCGTAACGTACAACCTAACAGTCAGTGAGGTGCACACTTACAATGTTGCGGCTGGAGCCTCAGGTCCAGTTCTTGTGCATAACTGCGGTGGCCTGGTTGACGGACCCTTGCCTGAGGCGGGGCAAACGTCCCTCTACGCGCTGGTGAAGCATGACACAGGGGAACTGCTGAAGTGGGGTATCTCGAAAAACCCTACGACCCGCTATAGTTGCGGTTGTCTAAAACAATTGGGTGCGCGAATGCAAATCATCAAAAACTTTGATACGAGGTCTGAAGCACTTGGCGCAGAGCGTTTTATGACTGAAAGGTTTCCGGGACCTCTGAATCTTGAGGATTGGGCGGGATCTGTATCGCCATCGGGCTCGTGGCGAGAGGCGTTGCAGTTCGCTAGAGGAGGTGGACTATGGCAGAGTTAGTCAAGAGGTTTCCGGATTCGGAAGCTTCCAAAGTCAGGGAATCGGTTCTGTTGGCGCTCAACGAGCTATATTGTCCAACTCGGACCTCGGAGCTGGAAGCATACCTAAAAGTATTCTCTGACTGGACTTCTCCAGTCGATACGTCTGCGCTATTGGATTCGGAACGGAATCGCTATGCTCACGATACTGGTGAAGAAGTTTGGATATGTCCTGCCCTGACTGATGGGAAGGCTGTGGTTGACGGATCCTTTTTGACCCGCTCAGATTGGCGCCTAGAGAATCGAATTGCACTTCCCGAATTCGAACCTTTTCGTCAGCTCTGGCTCGTTCGAATATTCTGCGATCTTCTTATTGTTGCAAGCGAAAAAGGTGCACAGAATAGTCTGCCGCTACTTGAGCAGATCGAGACCTTCTTAGGAAACTTGGGTAGCTACACGCTAAATCAACAAGAAGTGCCACTTAGGGATGAGTTCAACAGCGTCGACGGATCGGATCGAACAGCTCCGAGAAAGCGCCGAAGATAAGTATGCGGAGGTTGCGGAACGCTATCGCAGCGCTCGTCAGAAATTGGCTGTCAAGATCGAAAGTAAAGGTCAAAAGCTCCTATTTGGATAGATAGGCAACTCTGGTCGTAACTGGTCAGGTGATTTCCGGCGTCCAGGGATTGCCTTCGGCGAGTCGGGTGAGTGCCTCGAAGAAATGTACTCCGTGTTTTGCTGCGGTCGCGAGGTAGCTGCGGATCGCGCAGAATTGCTCCGCACCAGATAGTGTGCGTAGGCAGCCGGAGACTTTCTGGCGGATTTTGGTCATGCGGATTTCACGCTCGGCGGCGTTGTTGTCGAAGTTCACCTGCGGATCGGTGGTGAAACGGAGGTAATCGGCTTCCCTGTCGATTAGCCGGCGGGCCAGGGCATGCGCCTTGGCCATCAGGGTCGTCGAACGCGACCGAGTGTCATTCGCACCGATTACCGCCGCGGACCGGAACCGGTGCGCGAGTTCGGCCAATGCGACAGGGTCCATCCCTGCGAGCGACCCCGGTGTGCGAGCCAGTTGCGAATCCACGAGAGTCTTGATGTCCCGCAAAGCTTGTGCTGCCTGACCGGCCCAACACCAGGCGCCCGGTTCGGCTTGTTCACAGATAGCTTGCAGTTCCCGAAGCACGTGCGCTCCACACAGCGCATGTACGGCGTCGATGTACGTGTCATAGGGTGCCCACGCGTCATGGACAGCGACACCGGTAAAGGTCGGCAGCACACCGGCGGCGTTCATCGCTTCGACCGCGCGCTTGTCGTGCACGGTGATCAGCGAGTATTTCCCGGTGGATGCCGAATGCACCCACCGCAGCCGGCTGGCGACTCGAAATCCGGTCTCGTCGAAATGCGCGACCGCAGCAGCGGCGATCCGCTCCCGCACCATCTCGATGAACCCACCCAAACGCCCGGTCGCCCCGCTGCGCCATCGTCGCGACCGTTCCACCCGAGACCGGTGTGCCGAACAAGTCCGACAGCGCGGTCGCGGTGCGCTTCTTTGACAGAAACTGGCGGCAACCCGC
>NZ_WOTO01000068.1 GCF_010993775.1 Fodinicola feengrottensis
GTGGCGAAGGCGGGTCTCTGGGCGCTAACTGACGCTGAGTGCGGGTCTCTGGCCGTAACGCGCTGAAGGAGCGAAAGGTGGGGAGCGAACAGGAATTGATACCCTGGTATCCACCCGTAAAGTGGGCGCTAGGTGTGGGTTCCTTCCACTGGATCCGTGCCGCAGCTAACGCATTAAGCGCCCCGCCTGGGGAGTACGGCCGCAAGGCTAAAACTCAAAGGAATTGACGGGGGGCCCGCACAAGCGGCGGAGCATGCGGCTTAATTCGACGCAACGCGAAGAACCTTACCAAGGCTTGACATGGGCCGAAAACTCGTAGAGATACGGGGTCCGCAAGGGCGGTTCACAGGTGGTGCATGGCTGTCGTCAGCTCGTGTCGTGAGATGTTGGGTTAAGTCCCGCAACGAGCGCAACCCTCGTTCTATGTTGCCAGCGGGTAATGCCGGGGACTCATAGGAGACTGCCGGGGTCAACTCGGAGGAAGGTGGGGACGACGTCAAGTCATCATGCCCCTTATGTCTTGGGCTGCACGCATGCTACAATGGCCGGTACAAAGGGCTGCGAAACCGCAAGGTGGAGCGAATCTCAAAAAGCCGGTCTCAGTTCGGATTGGGGTCTGCAACTCGACCCCATGAAGTCGGAGTCGCTAGTAATCGCAGATCAGCAACGCTGCGGTGAATACGTTCCCGGGCCTTGTACACACCGCCCGTCAAGTCATGAAAGTCGGTAACACCCGAAGCCAGTGGCTCAACCCGCAAGGGAGGGAGCTGTCGAAGGTGGGATCGGCGATTAGGACTAAGTCGTAACAAGGTAGCCGTACCGGAAGGTGCGGCTGGATCACCTCCTTTCTAAGGAGCAACCGGCAACCTTCGGGTTGTCCAGGTAGCCACTCCGGAATGTTCATGTCCGGGTGGTGCTCATGGGTGGAACGCTGACAACGCAACCGGTTCGTATCGGACGGTTTCCTAGTACTGCTCTTCCTCGGAAGGGTGTGGAACAGTCACCGAAACGGCGGAGCGGTTCTTCAACACGCTGTTGGGTCCTGAGGGAACAACCGGCAACGGTTGTTTTGCTCTTAAGGGTCACTTCCACACCGAACAGCACGATCGCCGGTCAAGGCCGGCGATTATGCATGCGGTGAGCATGGTGGGGATTCGGGCGTACCTTGAGAACTGTATAGTGGACGTAGAGCATCTTTGAATTTTTGTGGCCAAGTTATTAAGGGCACACGGTGGATGCCTTGGCACCAGGAGCCGATGAAGGACGTTGGAGGGTGCGATAAGCCTCGGGGAGTTCCCAACCTAGCTTTGATCCGAGGATGTCCGAATGGGGAAACCCGGCTGGAGTTATGTTCAGTCACCCACATCTGAACACATAGGGTGTGTGGAGGGAACGCGGGGAAGTGAAACATCTCAGTACCCGTAGGAAGAGAAAACAAAAGTGATTCCGTGAGTAGTGGCGAGCGAAAGCGGATGAGGCTAAACCTGATACGTGTGATAGCCGGCGGGCGTTGCGTGTTGGGGGTTGTGGGACCATTCTGATCGTTCTGCCGGACGGTCGGGGAGTAAGAAAATCTTTCGTTAGTCGAAGGCTCTGGAAAGGGCTGGCGTAGTGGGTGATACCCCCGTAGACGAAAACGATTGATCTCCCGAGTGGGATCCCAAGTAACAGCGAGCTCGTGAAATTTGCTGTGAATCTGGCAGGACCACCTGTCAAGCCTAAATACTCCCTGGTGACCGATAGCGGACAAGTACCGTGAGGGAAAGGTGAAAAGTACCCCGGGAGGGGAGTGAAATAGTACCTGAAACCGTGTGCCTACAAGCCGTTGGAGCGTCCCTAGTCCTTGTGGCTGTTCGTGACAGCGTGCCTTTTGAAGAATGAGCCTGCGAGTTAGTGGTACGTGGCGAGGTTAACCCGTGTGGGGTAGCCGTAGCGAAAGCGAGTCTGAATAGGGCGTTTGAGTCGCGTGCTCTAGACCCGAAGCGAAGTGATCTACCCATGGCCAGGTTGAAGCGCGGGTAAGACCGTGTGAA
Source organism: Fodinicola feengrottensis (assembly GCF_010993775.1). Lineage (GTDB taxonomy): Bacteria > Actinomycetota > Actinomycetes > Mycobacteriales > HKI-0501 > Fodinicola > Fodinicola feengrottensis. The sequence continues at coordinate 2,034 of NZ_WOTO01000068.1, forward strand.
GGACCGAACCCACCAGGGTTTAAAACCTGGGGGATGAGCTGTGGGTAGGGGTGAAAGGCCAATCAAACTTCGTGATAGCTGGTTCTCCCCGAAATGCATTTAGGTGCAGCGTTGCGTGTTTCTTGCCGGAGGTAGAGCACTGGATGGTCTAGGGGGCCTACAAGCTTACTGAAATCAGCCAAACTCCGAATGCCGGTAAGTGAGAGCGTGGCAGTGAGACTGCGGGGGATAAGCTTCGTAGTCGAGAGGGAAACAGCCCAGACCACCAGCTAAGGTCCCTAAGCGTGTGCTAAGTGGAAAAGGATGTGGAGTTGCACAGACAACCAGGAGGTTGGCTTAGAAGCAGCCACCCTTTAAAGAGTGCGTAATAGCCCACTGGTCAAGTGATTCCGCGCCGACAATGTAGCGGGGCTCAAGCACATCACCGAAGCTGTGGCATTCACATATTGACCCGGCTGGCGCCTTTGTGGTGTTGGTCCAGGTGTGTGTGGATGGGTAGGGGAGCGTCGTGCGGCGGGTGAAGCGGCAGGGTGACCTAGTCGTGGATGCCGCACGAGTGAGAATGCAGGCATGAGTAGCGAAAGACGGGTGAGAAACCCGTCCGCCGGATGACCAAGGGTTCCTGGGCCAGGCTAATCCGCCCAGGGTAAGTCGGGACCTAAGGCGAGGCCGACAGGCGTAGTCGATGGACAACGGGTTGATATTCCCGTACCCGCGAAAGAGCGCCCATGATGAGGCAGGTTTGTGCTAAGCCCCCGGAAGCTGTTGATTCTCTTCGGAGATGAGGTGGTGGAAGCGGGTGACCCCGGCTTGTAGTAGTCAAGCGATGGGGTGACGCAGGAAGGTAGCTGAACCCGGTGGATGGTAGAGCCGGGGTAAGGGTGTAGGGCGAGGCGTAGGCAAATCCGCGCTTCATTAAGTCTGAGACCTGATGCCGACCCGACATAGGGGAAGTCAGTGATCCTATGCTGCCGAGAAAAGCCTCTAGCGAGCTCTGAGTGGCCCGTACCCCAAACCGACACAGGTGGTCAGGTAGAGAATACCAAGGCGATCGAGTGAACTGTGGTTAAGGAACTCGGCAAATTGCCCCCGTAACTTCGGGAGAAGGGGGGCCTGAGACGTGACGGGACTTGCTCCTTGAGCGTTGTATGGCCGCAGAGACCAGGGAGAAGCGACTGTTTACTAAAAACACAGGTCCGTGCTAAGTCGTAAGACGATGTATACGGACTGACGCCTGCCCGGTGCTGGAACGTTAAGGGGACCGGTTAGCCTCACGGCGAAGCTGAGAACTGAAGCGCCAGTAAACGGCGGTGGTAACTATAACCATCCTAAGGTAGCGAAATTCCTTGTCGGGTAAGTTCCGACCTGCACGAATGGCGTAACGACTTCTCCACTGTCTCAACCACAGGCTCGGCGAAATTGCACTACGAGTAAAGATGCTCGTTACGCGCGGCAGGACGAAAAGACCCCGGGACCTTCACTACAGCTTGATATTGGTGTTCGGTTCGGATTGTGTAGGATAGGTGGGAGACTGTGAAGCTGGCACGCCAGTGTCGGTGGAGTCAACGTTGAAATACCACTCTGTTTGATCTGGACATCTAACTTCGGACCGTGATCCGGTTCAGGGACAGTGTCAGGTGGGTAGTTTAACTGGGGCGGTTGCCTCCTAAAGAGTAACGGAGGCGCCCAAAGGTTCCCTCAGCCTGGTTGGCAATCAGGTGGTGAGTGCAAGTGCACAAGGGAGCTTGACTGTGAGACGGACGTGTCGAGCAGGAGCGAAAGCTGGGACTAGTGATCCGGCACTGGCTGGTGGAAGCGGTGTCGCTCAACGGATAAAAGGTACCCCGGGGATAACAGGCTGATCTTCCCCAAGAGTCCATATCGACGGGATGGTTTGGCACCTCGATGTCGGCTCGTCGCATCCTGGGGCTGGAGTCGGTCCCAAGGGTTGGGCTGTTCGCCCATTAAAGCGGCACGCGAGCTGGGTTTAGAACGTCGCGAGACAGTTCGGTCCCTATCCGCCGCGCGCGTAGGAAACTTGAGAAGGGCTGTCCTTAGTACGAGAGGACCGGGACGGACGAACCTCTGGTGTGCCAGTTGTTCCGCCAGGAGCACGGCTGGTTGGCTACGTTCGGAAGGGATAACCGCTGAAAGCATCTAAGCGGGAAGCTCGCTTCGAGATGAGGTTTCCCACCAGGTTAACTGGGTAAGGCCCCCGGCTAGACCACCGGGTTGATAGGCCGGATGTGGAAGCGTGGAAACACGTGAAGCTGACCGGTACTAATAGGCCGAGGACTTGACCAATTACCAAAGATTCATACTGCTGCGACTACGTTCACTATACGGTTCTGGAGGCACGCCCAGCACCCTTTCCTTCGCGGGAAAGTGTGAGTGCGGGTTTGTTAACTCCATAGCGTTTCGGTGGCCATAGCGAGAGGGAAACGCCCGGTTCCATTCCGAACCCGGAAGCTAAGCCTCTCAGCGCCGATGGTACTGCACTGGTGACGGTGTGGGAGAGTAGGACGCCGCCGGACTTACTTCATGACGGGGTCGCTTGTTTCGACAAGCGGTCCCGTCATTTTGTGCTCTGAAACAAAATCCGGATGCCGGCGCACATCGGGCGGCCTATTGTCAGCCTCATGCGCGACCTTCGCCAGCTGCCGAAAGCACATCTGCATGTCCACCTCGAAAGCACCGTCCGGTGGTCGACGCTCGCCGAGTTCGGCGCGGCGAACGGCGTGGACGTACCATCACACCGCGACGGCGAGGCAATGGATTTCGCCGATTTTCGGCAGTTCGCCGACTACAACGCGCTCGTACGCGACTGCCTCCGCCGACCCGAGGATTTCCGGCGAGTAGCAAGGGAATTCTGCGAAGACGAGGCGGCCCAGGGCACCCAGTACGCCGAGGTCACCTTTACCGCGGCCTCGCATGGCGAGCGGCTCGGTGACCTGGAGATGCCGCTCGCAACCGTCCTGGAGGGCTTGGCCGACGGGCAGCGGTTGACCGGGCTGGAATGCCAGGTGATTCTCGACCACTCGCGCCGCCGATCCGTCCAGCGGTGCCGAGAAACCCTGTGGCTAGCCGAAAAGTACGCCGGCGTGGTGGCGATTGGGGTGGCTGGCGAAGAGTCATACCCGCTCGAACCTTTTGCCGCCGTCCTCGAAGACGCTCGCGAGGCAGGAATCCACCTTGTTCATCACGCCGGCGAGGCCGAGGGCGCCGGGAGCATTCGCGAGGCCATCGATCGAGGTCACACCGAGCGGCTCGGCCACGGCATTCGGGTCCTGGACGACAATGAGCTGGTCGCGCGCGTACGGGACAGCCAGCTGGCGCTGGAGGTCTGTTCGTCCTCGAATGTGGCGCTCGGTTTCGCCAAGTCGTACGCGGACCATCCGCTGCCGCGGCTTGTCGACGCAGGCCTCACAGTCACCCTCAACACCGACATCCCGAACGTTCTCGGCATCACGCTGACCGACGAATTCTCCCGCGTACGCGAAATATTCGGCTATGACGACGAAACCCTGGCCGGCTTTTCCCGAGCCGCTGTCGACGCGTCTTTCGCGCCCGCGTCCACACGTACTCGCCTTCACCAACAAATCACCTCTTGGCTGGCGACCTGACCGGAAAACGGTTCGACGGCTCTGCGCAGTCCTGGAACAGTGGCAAACATGGACCTTCTGACCGCCGCGGACGTACGGCTGATGCAGGAACTGGCGCAGCGTGTCACCGCCGTCCGCCCGGATCTGATCGGCAGCGATGCGTCGTACGGTGAGCTGGCCTGGAGCTGGGGAAAGGGGTACGCGAGCGACGGCGCGACCTGGCAGCGCCAGCTGTGGTTCGCTGGCGGTGATCTGGTGGCGTGGGGCTGGGCCCAGCTGCCGCACCAGGTGAGGCGGAGCGACGGGTCGGTGAAGGACGTGACCGACGCCTATCTGGCGCATCAGATTCACCCCGATCACGCTGGTTTGGTCGACGAGGTGATCGACTGGTACGACGGCGTTGCCGCTGGCCTCGTGCGGACAGTGCTGCCGAGTTCGGCCGACGAGTTCGCCCTGCGGCGATGGGCCGCGCACGGCTACCAAGACGATCCGGCCGCCCTGGGCGACGCCGGGTCCTGGACGCAGCTCAACCAACGGGACCTCGTCGACCTGGAAGAACCGGCGCTGCCGGCCGGATTCCGGTTCCGTACGGCGGACGAGGCCGGCCCGGAAGCCGCGGTGCAGGCTCATCTCGACGCCTGGGCGCCATCGAGCTACACGGCGGAGGGTTACCAGGGCGTACGAGAGATGGCGGCCTATCGAGGCGACCTGCATCTTCTGGTGGAGGCGCCGGACGGCACGATGGCGTCCTCGACGATCATGTGGCTCGATGAAGCGAACAAGACAGCCGAGTTCGAGCCGGTCGGAACGCATCCGGGCTACCGGCGGCTGGGACTCGGGCGAGCGATGCTTCTGCATGGGATGCACCTGACGCGGGCGGCCGGAGCGACCCACATGACGGTTGCCTGCCTGGGAGCGCCGGGGCATCCCCGGGCACGCGGGCTCTATGACAGCGTCGGGTTCCAGGAGATCTCGCGGGACGCGCCACTCATCAAAAGCTAACCGGATAGCGGCTTCGGGTGAGGTCCGCGGCCGTACGGGCGGCTCGCTCGAAAGGGTCGAGCGTGCCGGCGGCCCGACACAGCACGTGCGCGCCCTCGAGCAAGGTGATCAAGGTGGCGGCGAGGTCGGTGGCCTCGCCGGACGGAACGCCCGCGGCGGCGAGCCGCTCCGCGAGCTGGTCGACCCAGGAGGCAAAAGCGGTGGCGGCGACCTCCCGAAGCGTGCCGTCGTCGCCGGGATCGACGGTGACGGCCGCGACCGCGCAGCCGCCTCCTGAGGCCGAGGCCTCGACGACGGGCCTGATGGCCGCGAGGAAGGCCTCAACGACGGCTGGCGGGCTGTCCGCCGGCAGTTCCGCCAATGCGCTCGTACGTCCTGGCCATTGCGCGCGGCGGCCTCGGCGACGATTTGCGCCTTGCCGCCCGGGAAATGGTGGTAGATCGCGCCGCGGGCGGCCCCGCTGCCGTGCAGCACGCCGGTGAACGACATGCCGGCGACCCCCTGTCGCTGCAGCGCCGCCACCGTCGCCTCGATCATCCGGGTACGGGTGTCGCCTGCCATTGGATCTGCCCCCTTGACTAGTACGGCCATCCTACTGCATGCTGACAGCACTAGTACGGACGTACTAGCTAGTCTCTAGTGAAGGGTTCTTTCATGCCGATCACCGTCACCGCCCCGCAGGGCGTACTCACCACAGCCGGCGAGCGCGAGATCCTGCCGCGGTTGACCGCCGCGCTGGTCGAGGTCAGCGGCCTCACCGGCAACACCGCCTTCACGGCCATGGTTGGCGGCACCGTGCACGTCCTCGCGCCGCAGCACATCTACGCCGGCGGGATCAACCGCCCCGTGGTGATGGTCGAATTGAAGCTGCCGAACATCGGGCTCGGCACGGTCCAGGCGCGGGCTGCTTTTATCCAGGCCGCCACCAAAATTGTCGATTCGTCCACAGTGGACGGTCATGACCGCGGGAACACCTGGGTCAACATCCTCAACGCCCCCGATGGTGGCTGGGGACTCGGCGGCGAAGCGTACACCGGCGAGGACCTCGTCGCCGCCATCACCGCTGGCGTCCACTAGCCGCCTTGGAAGGTCGCCCTCATCCGAATGTCCCCCATGCGTTCAACGCACGCATGGGGGACATTCGGCCAACCGAGGGTCAGAAGTTGCTAGTTGATGTGCAGCGTCCAGATATGGACCGAGTTCTGGAAATAGAAGTGCTGGTATTTGTGGAATGGCTGGGTGCAGTGAATGCAACTGTTGAGTGGGGCGTCGAAGACGAAGTAGCCGGCGTTGTTGCCGCTGTCGAAGGTCCAGACCTGTTCATCGACGTTGATATTTCCGGCATACGCATAGCAGAAATACCTGCGAACGCGTCGATTTGAGCGAATTCGGTGGAGGTGCAGGGCACGCCCTGAGTGGCGGGTGCGGCGGTCGCCGGTGCCGCGATCATCAGGATCGCGGCAGCTACGGCAATAGCGCCAGCCAGGCGTTTGAATAACGACATCGCAGGTGGATCTCCGTTCAACTGTCTGGGTGACGGTGTCGCGGGTATTGTGCCGGCGATGGACAAAACGCACCATTGGTAAATGTCATCACATCGATGCGACTACGGTCACGATCGGTGCGAGCGCGACTTTCTGGTCAGGCGCGATGACGCGGAGTGAGGCGGACGGCGGGCAGCGGCGGGGCTGGGATCCGGTCGCTGCCGTGCCCGGCGACCAGGCCGAACCGGTCGTGGTCGTGGGTTTCCCAGTCATCGCGGGCTGCCGCGATTTCCTGGTGGCTCCGGCCGACGAAGTTCCACCACATCACCAGGTTGTCCGGGAAAGGCTCGCCGCCCAGCAACAGCACCCGAGCCGTCCCGTCGGTGCCCAGTCGGAGCTCGTCGCGTCCGGTGCCGAGATAGAGCAGCAGGCCCGGCTCGACCGACTGGCCGGCGATCGTGACGAAGCCGTCCAGAACCAGGGCGGCGTGCTCGAAGTCCTTGCGTAGTGGGATGGTCGCGCTGGCAGTCAGCGCGAGGTCAGCGCCGAGCAGCGGTGTGTACGCGGTCGCCGGTGAGGTGGCGTCGCCGAGCGCGCCGATGATAACGGTCGCGACGAGACCTTTTGTCTCGTACGCTGGCAAATCCGGGTGCCGTTCGAAAGCCGGCTGGCCAGCCGCGCGGTCCGCCGGTAACGCCACCCAGAGCTGCAGAGCGTGCAGGAGTTGGTCCCCGGTCAGGGAAAACTCCGAGTGTGCCACCCCACGACCGCTGGTCATCAGGTTGAGCTGCGCGACGGCCGCAGCACAGCGTCGCTGCCGAGGCTGTCCCGGTGCCGGATCTCGCCGGTCAGCGGCCAGGTCACCGTCTGTAGGCCGATGTGCGGATGCGGCAGCACCCGCATTTGGGTCCGCTGCGGGCCAAACTGGTCGAGGAAACACCACGCGCCGACGGTCGGCAGCGCGCGCTGCGGGAGGGTTCGGCGTACGGACATCCCGCGGACTCCGCCCAGCGGCACCTCGCGCGTCTCGTATCGCTCGGCCACCGGCCGCTCTTCCAGATTTGTCACCCTCAGAGGGTAGCTTCGTCGTCGGCGAACGAGCTTCAGGCGGGGATTCGCAGGTGAGTCATGCCGGTGAAGTCGAGGCAAAGCTCGCCCTGCACGCGTACCAGCCGCAACATGACACTCTCGCAGCCGGGGACAGCGTGCGATGGCGTCCTGCGCGTGCCAGAAAACGCGTAGTGACGCGACAACCCCTGCGCGACCGCAGCCAGCGCAGGTGCTGACCGCGGACGTCACGTCGACGGCGAAGATCTCCGAGAGCGGGCCGGCCAGCGCGTTTCCGTCCTGATATGCCATTTCTATCCGAACCTCTCGGTTTTCACCCGCTGCGGATCGTGGCCGACCGCGACCAGGATGTCGGCGACTGTCTCCACGAAACCGGTGGGACCACACACAAAACACGTTGGCTGGAAGTCTGGTGGCCAGCCATGTGTGGTGACGTCTGGCAAACCGATCCGCTTGGCCGGCCGGCGGGCTTGCTCGGGCGCTGTCCGGGTGTGGACATAAGCGATGTCCAGGCCGGGTGCGCCGCGCCGAAGCTCGGCCGCGTAATAAACGTCTTCGGGCGTACGCACCGAATAAATCAGCCGGAAGGGCACCCGGCTGCCGGCTTCCCGGCGCGCTCGGATCATCGCCATCAGCGGCACGATCCCGGAACCGCCGGCCACCAGCAGCACCGGCTCGGTCGCGGTCGGCCGCCAGACGAACCAGCCGCCCACCGGGCCGCGCAGCTCGATCGGATCGCCCGGCGCGAAAACGTCAGTGAGATAAGGAGAAACCTCGCCATCGGAGAGCCGCTGCACGGTCAGCTCGATGCGATCGCCGTTCGCTGGACCCGCGACGGAATAGCTGCGCTGAGTGGAATAGCCGTCCTCGGCGGTCAGTCGTACGTCCACATGTTGCCCAGCGAGGTGTCCCGGCCAGTCCGGCACCTCCAGCACCAGCGTGTGCGCCGAGTCGGTTTCCGGCCGGCTTTCCACCAGCTTGGCCACCCGCCAGGCCAGTCGGGGAGCCATCAGTCTCCTCGGTAACGTTGCTCGAGCCACGGATCGCCGTAGTTGTGATATCCCACGGTTTCCCAGAAACCCGGTTCGTCTTCCAGCAGCAACTCGATGCCGTGAATCCATTTGGCGGACTTCCAGAAATACAGGTGCGGCACCAGCAACCGGGCCGGGCCGCCATGCTCAGGATGCAGATCATCCCCGTCGTACTGGTAAACCACCCACGCCTGGCCGTCGAGCAGATCCTCCAGCGGGAGGTTTGTCGTATAGCCGCCGTACGAGTGCACCAGCGCGTAATCGGCGGCGCTCTCTCGTCTTCCATAAGGGTGTCGAGTGAAACACCTTGCCAGTTCGTCCGCAGCTTCGACCATTTGGTGACGCAGTGGATGTCGACCGTCGGCGTTTGGCTGGGCAGCGCGAGCAAATCAGCCCATGACCAGGTGTGTTTCTGGCCGGTTTCGGTGGTGATGAGGAATTCCCATCGGTCCGTCCGAATCCGCGGTGTCGGGCCGGCCGAGAGCACCGGAAAATCCTCCGCCAAATACTGCCCAGGCGGCAGCTTGACCTCAGCGCCACCTCGCCGGCCTCGAAATCCCGGCGTCACGATCGCCATGGCGCTCACCCTACCTTCAGAGGCCGTACGTCTCCAGAAGGCGAAGCCAGATCTCGCTGACCGCCGGATAGGACGGAACGGCGTGCCAGAGTCGAGACAGCGGGACCTCGCCGACGACCGCGACGGTGGCGGCGTGGATCAGCTCGCCGACGTTGGGGCCGGTGAGCGTCACTCCGACAATGACATCGCGGGTGATGTCGACAACCATTTTCGCGGTGCCGTCGTAGCTATCGGCATAAAGGGAGGCACCGGCCACCCGGCCGATCGGATATTCGACGGCCCGTACCCGCAGGCCGGCCGCGCGAGCCTGTCGTTCGGTCATCCCGACCGCGGCGACTTCGGGATGAGTAAAGACAATCTGCGGCACCGCCGTACGATCCGCTGTCGCCGTCCACGGGACGTACGGCTTAATTGGCAATTCCTGTTTTTCTGTGCGCGAGCGACAATAGCGGCTGCACACACGCGGGCCTGGTATTTGCCCATGTGGGTGAGCAGTGCCCGGTGATTTACGTCCCCAGCCGCGTAGAGCCAGCCGCCGTCGACGGCGGTCACCTGGCAGGTGTCGTCCACGTCCAGCCAGCTGCCCGGCCGCAGCCCGACGGTTTCCAGCCCGAGGTCGTCGGTCTTGGGCCGGCGACCGGCGGCGGCCAGCAGCTCGTCGCACTCCAGCGTCTGGCCGTTGTCCAAGGTCACGACCACCATGCCCGCTTCCCGTACGACGTCGGTGGCCTGGACGCCGGAGCGTACGTCCACACCGGCCGCCTTCAGCCCCGCTTGGACCGCCTTGCCAGCGAGCGGCTCCAGCCCGCCGAGCAGTCCGCTGCGTACGAGCATGGTGACCTGCGAGCCGAGCGCGGACCAAGCGGCCGCCATCTCGCACCCGACCACCCCCCCCACCGATCACCACGAGCCGGCCCGGCACGGCCTGCGCCGAAGTCGCTTCACGACTGGTCCACACGCCGATGTCCGCGATGCCCTCGATTGCCGGCAGCGCCGCGTCCGAGCCGGTGCACAGGACGACCGCGTGGGCCGCGGTCAACTCCGCTTCGCCGACCGTGACCTGCTTCTCACCGGTCAACCGGCCATGTCCGCGGACGACCGTGATGCCGGCGCCTTCCGCCCACGCGACCTGGCCGTCGTCCTTCCAATGCGTCGCAAAATCGTCCCGCCTCGCCAGCACCGCCGCCGCGTCCAACGTGCCGGTCACCGCCTCCCGCGACCCGGCGACCGCCTTCGCGTCCGCGAGCGCGGCGGCCGGCCGCAGCAGCGCCTTGCTCGGCATGCAGGCCCAATATGAGCACTCCCCGCCGACCAGCTCGCTCTCCACCATCGCCGCCGACAGGCCCGCCTCCACCACCCGAGCGGCCGCGTTCTCCCCGGTCGGCCCGCCACCGACCACGATGACGTCGTACTGGTGGCTCGGCTCGCTCATGAACTCTCCTCATGCCGTCGCGGGTGCGCGGCATCCATCTTCCCGGCGAGGAACGGGGTTCGCCCCTGGGGGGCCCGAGTCGCCGAGTGTGGGACTTTGTACCTCCCTCAGTGCCGAGTGTGGGACTTTGTTCGGCGCTCGGCGCCGGGGCCAGCAGCGTGATGGAGAAAACCTAAGCAGCGGTAACGGCGACATCGTCCAAAACAAAAGCGGTCTGCTTGATGCTGCCCTCGGTTCCGGCGAAGCGAAGGGTCACAGTTTGGCCCGCGTACGCGGAAACGTCGAAACTGTGTTGCAGGTAGCCGGAATTCGGGTTCACGTTGGTGTAGGTGGCCACTGTGGACAGTACGGCTCCGGAGGTGTTCAGCAGCTGGACATTCATCGTGTCGTACGCCTTGGTGCCGGTTTCGGCGGTGTCGATGTGGAGCCAGAAGGACAGGGTTGAGGTGCAGTTGGCGGGAAGGGCGACGGACTGGGAGAGGGTGTCCGTGTGGGCTGTGCCGAGGCCGTCGAGGCGGGCGTCCCAGGTGCCGGTGTGGGCTGGTTCGGCGGTGCCGTGTTGGGCGATGACCCCGCTGCTGGCGGTCCAGGTGGTGTCGCCGGATTCAAAGCCCGGGTTGGCCAGTTTCTGGCCTGGGCTGGTGCAGTCGTTGGTCCCGCCGCCACCGCCGGTGCTGGCGGCGGCCAGCCAGGCGGTCGCGTTCAGGCCCAGTGCGGCGTTGTCCGCGGTGGGGTCGGTCCAGCCGTTGAAGAGGGTGTTGCCGGACTGGCCGGTGCCGTCGTCGATGGTGGAGCTGTCACCCCAGATCGCCACTCGGCCGGAGCCGAACGTGCTGGTGACGAAGAACGCGTTGGTGTTTCCCGGGGTGGCGGTGCTCAGGTAGAGAAGGCCTTTGACGGCTGGATTGTCGGCCGGTTTCAGGGTGAAGGTGGTGCCGTTCGCGATCAGGCTGTGGTGCACCGTCCCGAAGGATCCGTTGAGGACCGGGTTGGTGGAGTCGCTGATCGCCACCGGGTGGTCGCTGCCGATGTTCTTCAGATCGACCGAGAAACCGAACGGGTCGGTGTTGTCGACGCCGTTGTTGGTCATCAAATCGTTGATGATGGCCGGCGAGTCCTTGCCGTCGTTGTTGCGGTCGCTGCCGTTGTGGTCGGATACCAGGAAAAGTCCGCCACCATTCTGGACGAAATGCAGCACCGCGGCCTTTTCCGCCGAGCTGAGCAGGACGTTCGGCTCGGGCAGCACGAACTCGTCGAAATTCGACAGGTCCAGTGCGTTGCTGGTGTTCCCGTACGTGATGGTGTTGCCAGCCGGCAGGGTTTTGAGGCTGTATTGGCCGGTACGCTGCAGTGCGACACCCCACGCGGAAATGGCGCCGGTCCAGTCGGTTTCGGCGACCGGCGCGGCTTTCTGGGCGGTCGGATCCGGTTGGCTGGTGCTGATGATCCAGTCGGCGTTGCCGGCGGTCTCGGCCTTGGTGTTGTCGAAAAGGATCCGGTGCACGGTGGCGGCCCCGGCTGGTGCGGCGGTTAGCGCGGCACCGACCGAGGAAACCAGCAGTGCGCTGGCGACCGTCGCCACGACTCGTACGGGCAGCGGGATACGGGGCATGGATGACCCTTCCTGGACCACAGTGGGAATGCTCAAGACTGCCGCGTCGGGTCGACGACAAGGTGAACAACTAACGACATTCTGCGCCAGATCGGTGGTTGTCAACGTTGTTCCAAATAAATACGTGCCGTTGTCGACGAATTCCGCAAAATTTCCGGACTACGTAACCGAAACGTCCGGTTCTGGCCAGCGTGCGACGTTGGCGAACAACACCGCGATCAGGGCGACCGCACCGCCGCAAAGCATCACGATCGAAGGTGAGGTGGCGTCCACGACTATGCCGCCGAGCAGTGCACCCACTGAAATCGTCGCTTGGAAGGACGACGTGAAAAGTACGGTGGCCACTTCCGGCGCGGCTGGGGCGGCTCGGGAGAACCAGGCCTGCGAGCAAACTGGTACGGCGCCATACCCCATTCCCCACATGATCAGCAGGCCGAGCGCGCCGGCCGGTGATCCGCCGAATATCGGCAACAACAGTGTGGCTCCGGCCAGCAGTGCGGCACTTAAAGGAAAAGTCGGCCAACGAGCGGCCAGAAAGGTGCCGACGATGCCGGCGCCGCCGTACCCCAGCAGGAAGGGGCTGATCAGGCCAGCGTCGAGATGGGTGACCTGGTGGAGGAACGGCGTCACATATGTGTACGTGCCGAAATGCGCGCGAGAACCAGTAGAAATGTCACGACCAATGCTGGCCGTGCTTTCCTGCTGCGCAACACATTCCACAAGCTGGCAAGGTCCGTCGCGTGGACGGCTGGCAGTGGTGGCAACAAGATGATCAGTGCCACCACCACACCGACTGTCAGAATTCCCATCACCAGGAAAGCCGCACGCCAGCCGGCCAACTCACCGATCAGGGTGCCGGCTGGTACGCCCAGGACCGAACCGAGCGGGACAGCGGCGAAAATCACCGCGGTGGCCAAGCCTTTCCGTGCCGGCACGAGCCGGTTCGACAGGCCGGCTCCGATCGACCAGAAGCCGCCGATGGTGAGGCCCACGAGCGTACGGGCGAGCAGCATCGTCCAGTAGGCAGCTGCCGTAGCCGCGAGAAAATCGGCCACCGCCAACAGAATCATCAGAACGCACAGCATGACCCGGCGATCGAGCCGGCCGGTGGCGACGGTGACGGCGGGCGCGGCGACGGCGGCGACGATTCCGGGCATCGTCATGGTCCAGCCCGCCACTCCAGCCGGGATGTGGAAAGCCGATGCGATCGGAGTCAGCAGGCCGATCGGCAGGATTTCGGTGGTGACGATGGAGAATATCCCCATCATGACGGAGCTGACGGCCAGCCAGCTGGCTAGTGGGCTGCGAGCTTCTACAGTTGACACCACTTCACTAGAACAGCGAAGGCCGTCTCGATCTGGCGGAAATGCGACGATGATGTGACGCACTTGTTTGGCCGAATGCCATCCCGTAAGAATGATCTCTGTGACTAAACTTGGTGCGGTCTTTAGGCCGCAGTTGGCTCCTGAACGGCTGCCGGCGGTGGCGGGTGCGGCGAACGACGCGGGCTTGGCAGAGCTCTGGTTGTGGGAGGACTGTTTTTTTTTCCAGGCCGGCATGGCGAGCGCGGCCGCCGCGCTGGCTGGCACCGATCGGTTGCGAGTGGGCGTCGGGGTCCTTCCGGTCCCGATGCGCAATGTGGCGATGACCACGATGGAGATCGCCACCCTGGAACGGCTTTTCCCGGGCCGGTTCATTCCTGGAGTGGGTCACGGCAATCAGGAGTGGATGGCGCAGGCCGGGGTGAAGGTGGCATCGCCGATGACGTTGCTGCGGGAAAATCTCGCGGCGATGCGGGCGTTGTTGCGCGGCGAGCGGGTGACCACCGACGGTCGCTATGTGCAGCTGACCGACGTGGCGCTGGACTGGCCGCCGGCGTCCGCGCCGCCAGTTTTCGTGGGTGCCACCGGGCCCCGGTCGTTGCGGCTGTCCGGTGAAGCGGCCGATGGAACTGTGCTGGATGCCAGCAGTCGCCCCGATATTGTCCGCCGGGCCCGCGCGCTGATCGACGAAGGACGCGCCACCGGCGGTCGGGAGGACCGCCACGAACTGACCGTCTACCTGCACGCGGCCACCGGGCCGGACGCGTCCGCGCGGATCCAGGCCGAGCTGGCACGCTGGAATGAGCCCCCGGTACCGGAATATCAGGACGGCGTGAGCGCGAAAACCGTGGCGGCGGCCGTACGAGCGGTGGCCGATGCCGGTGCTGACACGGTGATTCTCCAGCACACCGCCGACGAGCCGGACCCGGAAGGCTTCGTACGTTTCGTGGCCGAGGAAGTCCGCCCGCTGGTTAGCTGAAAACCCAGCGATACCAGGCGTGTACGACATCGGTGCTGGCGAACCACAGTGGATGCTGGTCGTCCTCTTCCAACCGCGGATCCGGATCCCAGGCGGTGCTGACGCACACCATCAGCCCGCCGCGTTCTTGGACCAGACCAGCGAAAGTGTCGTCGACGGTCGCGCTCCAGCGCTGTTTTCCGGGGCCTCTCATGATGATCTCGTCCATGAAAGCCTCGCAGGTGAGCGCCGGGTCGGGCTCCAGCCGTTGCTTGTTTTCGCTGTCCATCCGGCGAAAACCGGCGGTCTCGAAATCGTCGAGGTCGGCGATCCGCCAGCCGCCCTCGCTGCGCCGCAGCCGTACGATCGCATGCCCGGGATGGATCAGCACGAAAGGCACGAACCGCTGGCCGGCGCCGTTTTCGTCCAGATACGTGCTGGGCACCAGACGACCCACCGCGGAGCTGGAGAACAGATCGGTCGGGGCGGCGACCGCGGCCGGATCGGCGCTCACCTGGGCCGGTTGGCAGTCCGCGTGGAACGCGACGGTGACCACCAGGTCGTCCGAAACGCCAACGCTGGCCGAGAGCGGCCGGCCGTCGAAGGGTTCCTTGCAGCGCGGGCAATAACCGCTGGCGCAGACCCGGTCCCGGACCCGGAGGGTGCCCTCCGCGCCGAGCAGCTCGGACGCTTCGGCGGGGAAAACCAGGTCGGGCACGGCCATGGCGTCACCGTACTGGCCGCTGGCCGGTGATTCGCGGCTCACATCATCGGTACGTTCTGCGCATTTCCCGCTGACCGGCCGCCAGGCCCACACGGTACGGTCGAAGCACAACGGAAATCGACGGGCTGGAGCGGCAGTGGGGGATCAGGACGACGCCAAGCGGGCGGCCGGGGAGCGGGCCATCGCCGAATACCTCGCCGACGGCCTGCGGGTGGGGCTCGGGTCCGGCACCACGTCCCACTGGTTCGTACGATCGCTGGCCCAGCCGGTGCGGGACGGCCTCGACATCGTCGGGGTGGTGACCTCAACGTCCACTTTGGACGTGGCGACCGAGGTCGGCGTACGGGTGGCGGATCTCAACGAGGTGCCCGAACTCGACATCACCATTGATGGCGCCGACGAGATCGACCCGAGCGGAAACATGATCAAGGGGGCGGCGGCGCGGCCCTGCTGTGGGAGAAAATCGTCGCCACCGCGTCAAAGAAGATGATCGCGGTGGTGGACGACAGCAAGGTGGTGGAAAAACTGGGGAAGTTCCCGCTGCCGATCGAGGTGGTGCCGTTTGGCTGGCGAAGCACCGAACGGCACCTGCGGGCCGTTTTCGCCGAATTCGGCTATTCGGACGTACGACTGGAGATTCGCTTGAAAGACGGTGAATATCTGCGTACCGACAGCGGGCACTACATCCTTGACGCGTATTTGGAGGAAATTGCCGACCCGCCGGCGCTGGCGGCCAGGTTGAACCCGATCCCGGGGGTCGTCGAACACGGTCTTTTCATCGGCATCGCCGCCGCCACCGTGATCGGCCACCCGGACGGAACCAGCGAAATCCGGGAATTCTAAGGGAAAACCGGCAAGCGTCATGCATGACGCATGCCTCGAAGGCGCCGCTGAGCACGTTAAGTCTCCTGTTCGTGTGGTTCAGGGCAGTGGCGCGGTCAGCTGACCGAGCCGTCCAGGGCGTCGAGCAGCCAGGTGTGGGTGACACCGACCGGCGCAGGTTCGCCGGTGATCTCGCCGGCGAGATGCCAGTAGCGGCGCAACCGCGGGTGCCGGTCGGCGGCGGTGCGCCGGTTCAACACGCGCCGGAACTCCGGGGTGTCGCCGGTGCCGAGCGCGGCGGCGTGGGCCGCGACAAACAGGTCGAGTGCGGGCCCCGGTTCCGGTCGAGCTCCGGCCGCCACCTGCCCGAACGCCAGCTCGCAGGCGGCGCCGACGGCGGCGTGGAGAGCGCCGAGGTCGGCGATGCGGTCGTGGTTGACGAGCGTGCTGGCCCGCAGTTGGGTCGCGAGCGTGCGGTCGGTGGCGAGCAGAACTAGCTCGGCGTACGCGACCACCTGCGCTGGGGTCGGCAGCTCTGGCGGCCGCGGCGCGCTGATGTCGAGGAACATGCGGGCCGTGTCCGGTGGGATCGGTCCGGTGGTCATCGGGTGCCAGAGGCGGACGAGGGCGTCGTGCGCGGCGAACCCGTCCGCCACCGCCGACAGCAGTTCCAGCCGGGCGGCGCGGTCAGTGGGCGGGGCCTGCTCGACCGCGCGGAGCATCGAGCGTCGCCAGCCCAGCGTCGCCACCTCGCGGTCGAGCGCGGCGCGCTCGGCGGCCACGGCGTCGTCGAGGGACCGCTGTCCGGCCAGGACTTCCATGATCGACTGCAGGCTCAGTCCGAGCCCGCGCAGCCGCCGGACCAGGTTCAGGCGGCTGACTGCGGCCGGGTCGAATCGGCGGTGTCCACCGACGCTACGCGCGGGCGACAGCAGCCCCTCGTCGCTGTAGAAGCGGATCGTACGGACCGGCACGCCGGTCCGCCGCGCCAGGTCGCCGATCCCGAGTGTGTCGTCGGTCACTGTCGGTTGAATCTCCAGTCGAGTGGAGTGTTTACGGTACGGCCATGGATACCGCACGACTTGTCGAGGGACTGCACGAGCACACCGCCGGGTTCGCAAAGGCGGTGGCCGGCGTCGACCCGGAGGCCCGGGTGCCCACCTGTCCGGAGTGGCCGCTGCGGGTGCTGGTCGGACACATTGGCCAGGCACACCGCTGGGCGGCGGACATCGTCCAGGCCGGGCCGACCCCGGTTCCGGAACCGTTCGACGCGGACCCCGGCTCGCCCGGCGAGTGGTCCAACTGGCTGCATGAGGGCGCCGCGGACCTCACCGACGCGGTGCTGACTGCCGCCGAAGATCCGGTGTGGACGTTCTTCGGCCCGCGACCGGCGACGTTCTGGCTGCGCCGGATGCTCCACGACACGACCGTGCACCACGCGGACGCGGCGTTCGCCACCGGCACCGCATTCGAGGTGGCGCCGGACCTCGCGGCCGACGCGATCAGCGAGTGGCTGGAGCTGCTGTCCGATCCGGTCACGCCGACGCTGAAACCGGCCTTCTCAGCACTGCGCGGCACCGGCCAGACCCTCCAGCTCCGCCCCGACACGGGATTGGGCTGGCTGATCACCCGCACTCCCGACGACGGCGTGCGGTGGGTGCGCGCCACGGACACCGCAGACGCGACACTGGCCGGTCCCATCGGGCAGCTGTTGTTGGTACTCACCCGACGGCTGCCGGCCGGCCAGGTCACGATCACCGGCGACCGCGACCTGGCCGACCACTGGCTGGAGCACACGGCGGCGTAAGAAATCCCCCTGCGAGCTCTTGGTGAAGCTTTCACAGGGCTGACCCTGCGGCCGCCGAGAACGGTTGCATCCCGCCGACGGTAACGAACCAGCGCGGTTTCAGCTGAAGTCGGTGCCGGAGCCGACGTGTCGCCAGGCGTCGAGTTCGGTGCGTACGTACGTGAGCTTGGTCTCCACCCGGGCGATGCTGTCCGGGCCGAGCTGCAGCCGCAGTGGCGGGTTGTTGGCGTGCGCGAGCTCGACAATGGCCTCGGCGGCCTTGCCCGGGTCGCCGGCCTGCCGGCCATCTGCCGCGATCAGCGTTCGCCGGGCGACACCCGCGGTCCCGTCGTAGTCGGGCAGCGTCACGGCCGCCGGACGGATGCTTTCCGGGGTGAGGAAGTCGGTACGGAACGCGCCTGGTTCCACCACGGTGACCCGGATCCCGAGCGGCCCGACCTCGCCGGCCAGCGATTCGGTGATCGCCTCGACGGCGAACTTGGTGGCCGCGTACAAGCCGGACCCCACGCCGGCGGCGAACCCGCCGATGGAGCCGATGTTGATGATGTGCCCGGACCGCTGTTCGCGCAGGACAGGCAGCACGGCTTTGGTCACCGTGACCAGCCCGAAGACGTTGACGTCGAACATGTCCCGCGCCTCGGCGTCCGAGGTCTCCTCGACCGCGCCGAGCACGCCGTAGCCGGCGTTGTTGACGAGCACGTCGATACGCCCGAATCTTGCGACAGCGGCCTCCACGGCCGTTTGCGCTTGCGTTGGATCGGTCACATCCAGCTCGACGACTTCCAGGTTTTCGTTGCTGGGTCCGTCAAAAACGGCCTTACGGGCGGTCGCGACCACCTGGTCGCCGCGGTGCAACGCGGCGAGCGCGAGGTCCCGGGCCGAGTCCGCGGGAGGTGCCGGTGATGAACCAGACTGACATGGGGTGTCCCTTTCGATGATTGCTCGCAGGTCCGACCGTACGAGCCGAAACGGGCTCCGGCCTGGGCACGTTGTTCCTGGGTGCGGCACACCCAGGCAGGGACCGGCACGCGGACGTACGCTCAGGTGCGTGACGACCAGCAACCACCTTGGGGAGTTCCTGCGGGCCCGCCGGGCCCAGGTCTCGCCGGCGGCGGCCGGCCTGCCAGTGACCGGGCGGCGCCGGGTCGCGGGCCTGCGCCGGGAAGAGGTCGCGATGTTGGCCGGCATGAGCGCCGACTACTACACACGGCTGGAGCAGGGCCGCGAGCAGCATCCGTCCGAGGCCGTCCTGGACGCGTTGGCCAAGGCGCTGGAGCTGGAGTCGGAGGCCCGGAGTTACCTGCATTCGGTGGCTGCCGCGGGCGTACGGCTGCACCCGAAGCGGCCCGACCGGGAGCCGGTCAGCCCGATGCTGCTGAGCCTGATCGACCAGTGGCGCGACACCCCGGCCCTCATTGTCGACCGGTTGCTGAATGTGGTCGCCGGCAACCAACTCGGCCAGGCGTTGCATGCCGGCTATCGGTACAGCGACAGCCTCACCAGGTTCGTTTTCCTGGAAGAGGCGGCAAAAGCGTATTACGACGACTGGGAATACACCGCGCGCCGGACGGTGGCCGCACTGCGCAGTGCCGCCGGAGCGGATCCGGACGACCCCGAGCTGGTCGCGCTGGTCGGCGAGCTTTCGTTGGGAAGCAACGAGTTCCGCCAGCTCTGGGCGGGCGCCGAGGTGCGCCGCAAGACCCGCGCGCGGGTCACGCTGCACCACCGTGAGGTTGGCACTGTGCATCTGCTCTACGAATCGCTGACCATCAACGCCTCGCCCGACTACGAGCTGAAGATCTACCAAGCGGTGCCGGACACCGGTACGGCCGATGCGCTGGCGCTGCTCGGAAGCCTCGCGGCCGCGTCCGTCGCGGACTGAGTCGTACGCCACGGCACAAGATGCGACTCGCCCTTGTTCCCATAGTGTGAGCAGGTCAGCCCTGCCGGAACGAAAGGGTGCGTCATGCCGGAAAAGATTCTCTACACAGCAGAGTCGTTGTCGACTGGAGACGGCCGCAACGGTCATGTCACGTCGTCTGACAAGCAGCTTGACCTCGACCTGGCGATGCCGCCAGCGATGGGTGGTACGGGTGAAGGCACCAACCCGGAGCAGTTGTTCGCGGCCGGTTACGCGGCCTGTTTCCACAGCGCGCTGCGGGTCGTCGCGCGCCGGGCCAGGGCCAATGTGGACGGTTCCGAGGTGACCGCCCAGGTCGGCATCGGTCCGGAGGGCCAAGCTTTCGGGCTGGCCGTGACGTTGATCGTGAAACTTCCGGGTGTGGAAGCCGAGAAAGCGCAGGAACTGACCGCGGCCGCGCACGAGGTCTGCCCGTATTCGCGTGCCACCAAGGGAAACATCACCGTCGACCTGAAGATCGCCTGAGAGGACCCGTCGTGCCCGTTGTCGTTGTTGCTTTGCTGCATCCCAAGCCCGAACATCGTGATGAGGTCCGCGAGATTCTCACCAGCATTGTCCCGAAGGTGCACGCCGAGGACGGCTGTCAGCTCTATTCGTGAACGAGGACGCCGACGGGTTCGTGATGATCGAACAGTGGGTCAGCCAGGAGGCGTTGACCAAGCACGGTGGCCTGCCCGCGCTGGCCGAGATGAACGTGGCGCTGAAAGGAAAAATGGCGAAGCCGGTGGACCTGCGGTTCCTGTCCCCGGTGCCGGCCGGCGATCCCTCGCACGGTCAAGTCAGGTCCTGAGAAAAACCGGAACGGCGCGGACTTTCCGCGCCGTTCCAGCTGTTTCTTTAGCCTGCCAGGTCCAGCGGCTGGTACGCGCAGAAGCGTGGCGCCGACACCGGATCGCAGCGCGCCGGTACGCGTCCGGGCAGTGGGGCCACGTAATCGCTGCCATAGCGGGCCGAGAGTCCGGCGATCGGGAAGTCCGTACTGACGACTTGGGCGCCGCTGGCCAGCGCGGCCTGTAGCCGCGCGGTGCTGCCGGTGGAGGCGGCGTCGAAAGGCTCATCCGCACGCGTACGAACGAAATATCCGCGCCGGACCCAGTCCTGGATGTGCGCGGTGTTCGGGCCGGTCGGGTCGTTCTGCTCCAGGAAAGCCGCGTCGGCGCGGCCGGGCGCGGAGTCGGTGAACAGCACCCGGCCCTGCAGGCTCGGCCTGCCGTCCAGGTAGGGCGCCTGCTGTTGCGGGTCCTTGTTGTCCATCAGGAAGAGAAACTTTCCGCGCGACTGCGCGAGAGTTGGCCAGCCGTACCGAAGCACCGACTGTTCCAGGGTGAGACCAGGCCGCCGGATGGTGTCGGGCGTGATCAGTTGGTTCGTTGGGATGACCGAGCGGATTTCGCTGTCCAGATCGGCGAAACGTTTGGTGTCCCATGGTGGGCTCTTCGGACCGCCGCGGGCCTCCATCGCCGGGTCGGTTTGTTTTAGTTCGATCAGCACGACAATCGGCACGTGCCCAGGGTGGGCGTCTGACCAGCCCTTGGTTTGGCTGAGACATTTCACCAGCGTGGCGCAGGAATTGTTGTAGTCGTGGTCGGCCCAGTGCATGATTTTGATGCCTGGCTTGGCCATGTCCGGGTCGGTGAGCGGCCCGAGGCCGGCATCGGTGCGTACCAAAGGATGCGTGTAGAGGCCACCGGCGTCGCTGTCCGGCATCACGTCCAGCTCGATCTGGCGGACCGACTCGGACGCGAACTGCACTGGCAGCGAGGCGTGCGAATACCAGAGATTCCACGCGTTCTGGTCGGTCTTGGTCTGCTCGACCTTTTCCGCCCAGGTCAGCTCGCGGTGGTAGCTGTTGTGGGTGCCGATGACCTGGACCTGGTTCAGTCGTACGCCGAGGTCGACGGATGGCTGGCCGGCGGGCGGCGCGGCGGCCGCCAGCGAGCCGGCGCACGCGGCGAGGGCGCCGGCGACCGCGATCAGGCGAAGACCGGTGAAGCGCATGAAAGCTCCTCATTCGTGGGCATAACCCGATCCTGTCGTACGCACATGATCGACAGGCGAAGGGAGCAACAAAGAAGGACGAAATCGGCCAACAGGCTATTACCGTAAGGAACGGTTTCCTGTCACGTCGTAGAGGTGGTGGACCGGGTCGTGGGCCAGATAGCGGGCGAAGGTTTCGGTGGTGAAATCCGAGCCGTCGCTGCGATGGCAGGTCCGCTGCCACTGCGGGCCGGTCACTGCGTCGAAACCGGCGGCCAGCTTTTCGGCATTGCTCACCAAATCCGCGGCCACTGTAGCCGGTTCCTGTTCCTCGTAGCGATCTTCCACCGCGGTCGCGTCCTGGTCCCAGTCCGGAAAGGTCGGGTCGTCCTTGGTGAGGATCAAGTCAAGCCGGCCAGCGAAAATACCGAAAACGTCTCGTACGTGACAGCCGTACTCCAGCGCCGACCAGACCTGCGGCGACGGGCGTTCGCGGACTTTTTCGGACGCTGTCAGCACGGTGTGCCAGGCGGTGGCGTTGTCGCGTAGGAGCT
Organism: Fodinicola feengrottensis; assembly: GCF_010993775.1. Lineage (GTDB taxonomy): Bacteria > Actinomycetota > Actinomycetes > Mycobacteriales > HKI-0501 > Fodinicola > Fodinicola feengrottensis. The sequence continues at coordinate 23,927 of NZ_WOTO01000068.1, forward strand.
GGCCAACCGCGGTCGGTGGCAGGTCGCGGGTGTCGAATCCGCAGTCCGGGCAGTCGCGGCCCAGCACCCAGGTCCAGTTCTTGGTGTCCGGAGGAATCGTCATGCCCAGGACGTTAGGGCCTGGTCACCAGCGCCCGCCCTCGAGAAACTGCCATCTGTGCGCGATCCACGGTCAGCTGAGGGTGCGCTCGCAGGGGTTCCAGTCGGCCGGCAGCGCCGCCGGTCTGTCCACTGTGGAGGTCAGGGTGCGAAAGTCGACGTGCTCAGTGGAGTCCAGGATCGCGCTCATCGCTTCCAAAACGTGCATTCCCAGCGCACCGGACGCCCGCGGCGGTTGACCGGTCCGCACCGCCCGGGCGAGGTCCAGCACCCCGAGGCCACGGCCGGCGACATGTCCCTTGACCGGCACCTCATGCCAGTCGGCGGAGCCTCGCGCGTACGCCCGCACCGGACCGCCGAAGGTGTTCGGGTCGGGCAGCTTCAGCACCCCCTCGGTGCCGGTGATCTCCAGGGAAACCAGCGGTGCCGCCGAGTCGAAACTGAAGGTGGCGCTGGCGCTCGGGCCGGCCGCGAAATCGAGCAGGGCGATCACGTGGGTATCGACCTCGACCTCGAAGCGGGTGTCCTTCAACGGCCCCGAGCCGACTGTCCGCCACGGTTGCGCGCGCCGGCCGAGGCCGGCCACTTGGGCGATCGGTCCGAGCGCGGCGACCAGCGCGGTCAGGTGGTAGGGGCCGATGTCGAACAGCGGGCCGGCGCCTTGCTGGTAAAGGAAAGCAGGGCTCGGATGCCAGCGCTCGGGGCCGGGGCCCCGGGTGATGAGCGCCGCCGCGACTGGCTCGCCAATCGCGCCGGATTCCACCACCTGGATCGCCGATTGCAGGCCGGAGCCCAGAAAAGTGTCCGGGGCGGATCCGACCAACAGCCCGCCCTCGGCCGCCATGGCGAGCGTTTTCGCGCCGTCCGCGGTGGTCATCGCCAGCGGTTTTTCGCCGTACACGTGCTTTCCGGCCGTGATCGCGGCCATCGCCACCTCGGCGTGCGCGGCCGGGATGGTGAGGTTGACGACGATCTCGACTTCCGGCAGCGCGAGAATCGTGTCGAGGTCACCGGAAGCTGGCACGCCGTGCTCGGCGGCCACCGCGGCGGCCCGGGCGGTGTCCAGGTCGGCGATCCCCAGCACCCGTACGTCCGGGAACGTGCTCAGGTTTTCCAGGTATTGCTTGCTGATCACCCCCGCCCCGACGAGGGCGACACCGACCGGTCCGGTCACGCCAGGCCCACCAAATAGTCGCGGCTGGCCGCGAGCGCCTGGAAAAGATCCGTCGCGCACTCGTCGAACTCGACGATCCGGGCCGCTTTCGGCGCGGCGGCGAGGATTTCCGGCACCGGCATCGCGCCAGTGCCGACCGCGACCTGCGGCTCGCCCTGGCGGACCGGGCCGTCCTTGACGTGCAACGCAAGCACCTTGTCGCCGAGCCGGGTCAGCAGCGCGGCCGGGTCGGCGCCGCCGACGGCGGCCCAGTAGGTGTCGATTTCCAGGAAAAGGCTGGGTTCCAGCAAGTCCGCCAGCAACTCCACGGCATGCCGGCCGTCGAAGGTTGGCTCGATTTCCCACCAGTGATTGTGATAACCGATCCTGATCTGGTGGCCGGCGGCCTTTTCGGCTATTCCATTGAGAATGTCGGCGGTTCGGCGCAGCCCGTCGAGGCTGCTGAAACTCCTCGTGCGCGATGCCACCCGGGATGATCGCGAGGCTAGCGCCAACGGTGGCGATGTCGTCCAGCGTTTGCGACGTGAGCTCCGGTTCCTGCAGCAGTTTGTACGCGTGGGTGCTGGTCACGCCCAGCCCGAGCTGGTCGGCCACGCGCGAAAACCCCGCGGATCCGCGGTCGGGTCCTACAGCTCGACGGCGTCGTACCCGATTTCCGCGAGCCGATGCAGGCAGCCGTCCCGGTCCGCGGCCATCTGCTCGCGAACACTGTAGAGCTGCACGCTCAACGAGCCAGCCATCAGTCATGTCCTCCGCTCGTGGTGATAAGAAAAAGCCTAGGTGCCATTCTTTAGGTTGCCAACCTTCCAGATTCGGCTACTTTCTGACCTAAATGGAGGTCGTCGATGGCGAGAGTGACCCGGCGCCAGCTCGCCGGGCTCAGTGAGCTGGCGCATTTGGTCGCGAGCGGCGCGGCCGTACGCCGGGCGGAGCTGGCGGCCGAAAACCGGACTCTCCCGGGCCGCGGTGGCGCAGCGAGTGGATGTGCTGATCGCGCACGGGCTGCTGGTCTGGTCGAGTCGAATCCGGCCCCTACGCCCCGAGGTCGCCCACCCAAGGCGCTGCGCCTCGCCACCGACACCGGCGTGGTGTGCGCGGTCGACCTCGGCGCCCGGCACTGTCGGCTGGCGGTGGCCGGCCTGGGCGGCGAGGTTCTCGCCGAGACCGCGGTGGCCCTGGACATCGGCATCGGGCCGCGCCGGGTGCTGACGCGGGTGTACGACCTGATCCGCGGCCTGCTCAAACGCGCTGGTCGACCGGTCGAGCAGGTGCTGGCCGTCAGCATCGGGGTGCCGGGCCCGGTTGAGGCCGCCACCGGAACGGTGGTCCGGCCGCCAATCATGGCCGGCTGGGACGGCTGTCGGGTGCCGGAGTTCTTCGCCGGCCGACTGTCCGCGAAGGTGCTGGTCGACAACGACGTGAACCTGATGGCGCTCGGTGAGTACGCGCACCGCCGGGACGACAGCTACCTGCTTTTTGTCAAGGTGGGCACCGGAATCGGCTGTGGCATCGTGACTGGCGGAACAGTCCACCGAGGCGCGGCCGGCGCGGCCGGCGACATCGGCCACCTCCGGTTGGCTGGCCACGACGACGTGCTGTGCCACTGCGGCAACACCGGCTGCCTGGAAGCCGTCGCGTCCGGCGCCGCGATCGCCGGCACCCTGCGCGCGGCCGGCCTCACCGCGTCCGGCGCGGAGGACGTCGTACGCCTGGTGACGGAGGGAAATCCGCTCGCTCGCCGGCAGGTTCGGTTGGCTGGCCAACGAATCGGCGAGGCACTCGGTCAATTGTCAGCTTCTACAACCCGAATCGGATCGTTGTCGGCGGCAGCATTTCGCAGCTGCACGAGGATTTGCTCGCCGACATTCGGGGCGCGATCTACGCCCGCGCGCTGCCGCTTGCCACCCGTACGCTGACGATCGAAACGTCCGCCCTCGCTGAACGCGCCGGCCTGGAAGGGGCCCGCCACCTCGCCACCGACCATCTGCTCTCGCCGGCGGGCATCGAGCACCTGATTTCTGGCTCTGTGACTGCTTAGTTTGGCACACCCGTACTGGATGGCCAGGCCTGCCGGAGGCCGTGCCGGACCAGCAGATCGTGTAGATCTCTGGTGTCCTGCATCGACATCGACGCGCGCGGGATCCCGATCACGCCGGCCGGCACTGCCACCCGGAAAACGAACAGCGAGTCCGTGTGGGTCACCTTGCGAATGGACGTCCACGGATGTTGCTCGCGCCCGACCGGGGTGATTTCCTCGATGCCTCCTTCGGTGATTCGCACCGCCCACTGCCCGGCCGGCATCTTCGCGATCCGCCGCCACGCCACCGCGGCCCCGATCCGCACTCTGAAAAGCAGATAGCCGCCGAGAAGCACAAGAATCACACCGAAAAAAACAGCGACGAGCGCGCGCTGGGCACGAGTCCCGCCAACAGTGCTAAAACGCCGACGATGACTCCAACCGCGCCGACGATGCGGGACAGCCAGATGCGCTTTCCGGCATTTGCCCGTACGACTCCACGGAGAAAGGCGTGGTCCATCGGGATCTCGTAGCTGAGGTCGATCATCGACGTTCTCCTTATTTATGCCGTCATCAAGCCTTGGGTAGGCCAAACGGGAGGAAAAGCAAAAGCACGCTGACCGTGACAACAACGACACAAATGAGGAAGTGGAACTCGGGGTGGGTTGCCCATTGCACGTACGCCGGCCCCAACACCCCCAAAGCGATGATCACCACCCCGCCGGCAGGACGACGTGGCGACGACCAAACAAGCCCGTACTTGGTAGTCCGCATGGTAGCCGTCGCCAGGCCCATTTAGCGATGAAAAAGTCAGATTTCAGTAAAGCGGATCTGATGCCTGCTTCGGAGTTCGAACCGGCCTGGAGCTGGCTCTCGCGAGGGTGACGTTTCGGGGTGACAAATGAGGGCATTCCGGCCCGACCGCGCCAGTCAGAGGGCGTCTCGGCCGGCGACCAGGGCGAGAGTCGCCGAAACGGCCCGGTTGGCGGCATCGGTGACGGCGTCTTCGCCGGGGCCGAAAGCGCCGTCCAGCAACAAAGTGGCGTGGCCGTGGTACGTGGCGAGGACGGCGAGAGTGAGGTCTTTGCCGCTGTCGGGGCCGCCGCCGCAGAGGGTGTCGGTGGGTTGGCAGAGGGCCTCGACCAGCGGGGCGGCGGCTTTTTCCAGCTCGGGGCGGGTGGCTTTGTCCAGGCCGGCGGCAAAAAGGGCCTGGAAGAGGGCGCGGTGAGTGGCGGCGAAGCGTACGTACGCCTGTGCGCCGGCCGCCAGGCGTTCGGTGGGGGTGGTGAGGCCGTGGGTTTGGGCGGCCACCGCGGCGGCGAGTTGGGTGGCGGCTTGGGCGGCGACGGCGGCCAGCAGCGCGTCGCGGTCGGCGAAGTGGCGGTAGGGCGCGGCGACGGTGACGCCGAGGCGGCGGCTGGCTTCGGCGAGCGAGAAGCCGGCCACTCCGCGCTCGGCGATCAGGTCGACGGCGGTGTCGATCAGGGCGGCGGCCAGGTCACCGTGGTGGTATTGGCCTCGCTTCACCGCGCGTTTCATACGCTTAACTTTACGGACACCTCGCGGCCCGCGAACTCAGAGCGCACCACTGCGGCGAGAAGCGTCCGCGATCCCGGCCCGTTCGGTGGCGCTCAGCTGGACACTCATCGCGGCCGCCGCCTGGGTCGCCTGGTGCGGCTTGGACGCGCCCGGGATCGCCACGACGGTGTCGTCGTAATAGGTGACGAGCCAGCTGAGCGCGACCTGCGACAGCGACACGTCGTGCGCCTTCGCGACCGCCCGCAGCTCGTCGACCAGTGGCGTCGCCTGGGTGACCTTCTTGGCGAAACCACCGGCGATCCGGCGGACCCTGGTGAGCGATTCGACCGCCTGGGGGTCGTCGTGGAAACGGCCGGTGAGGATGCCGCTTTCCAACGGCGTGTACGCGATCAGCGTGACCCCGAGGCGGTTGGCCGCGGCCAGCACGCCGTTGGTCTCGATGTTCCGATGCAGGGCGTTGATCTTCACCTGGTTGGAAGCGAGTGTCAGGCCGTACGTGGCCAGCACGGCACTGGCCTGCTCCATCTGCGCGGCCGAGAAGTTGCTCACCCCGATGGACCGGATCCTGCTGTCCTTCGCCAGCTGCGCCATCGCCCTGACCTGCGCCGGGATCGAGGAGAAGCCGCCGTACGGGTGGTGGATCTGGTAGAGGTCGATCGGGTAGCCCTGCAGCGCGGCCAGCCGGGTGTCGATGGTGTTCCCGATGCTCGCGGCGGTGCGCAGCATCGGCGCCCCCATTTGGTGGCGACCAGCACGTCGCCGGGGTTGGCGCCGGCCGTCCGCAGCGCGGTCGTCAAGGCCCGCTCGGACTCGCCGCGCCCGTACATTTCCGCGGTGTCGAACCAGTTCACCCCGCCGTCGATGGCGGCACGTACGACGGCGGCGGACGCATCAGCGGTGATGCTCGGGTAGGCGGCGGTCACCATGCCCCGGTTCGCCATCTGCATCGTGCCGATGCCGATCGGGCTGATCTCGAGGTCGGTCCGGCCGAGCCGGCGGTGGGTCACGGCGCTCGTCATCGCAGATCCTCCATGTCAGATGCTTTTACATTGTGAATGACTCTAACATGTGTTTTCGCCAAAACGCAGCTGTCGAGGTGGTACGCCGAACTCGCGGCGGCAGGTCTTGTTGAAGGCCTGCAGGTCCGCGATGCCGACCGACGCGGCGATCGCCGGAATCGACATGGTGGTCTCGCGGAGCAGGTGACGGGCCCGCTCCATGCGCCGCTCCCGTACGTACGCGACCACCGTTTTTCCCATCTCTTCTTGGAAAAGTCTGGTCAAGTGATTGTGTGAGATGCCGGTTTCGCGGGCGATGTCGGCGACCGAGAGGGGACCCACCAACCGGGCCTCGATCAGCGCCACCGCCCGGGCCACCGCCACCGGCGCCGGGCCGGACTCGGCCGGCACGCCGCCCAGCCGGGCGACCCGCCACAGTGCCGCCCACACCTCAGCCGTCGCCCGTGCCGGCGACTGCGCGTACGCGGTCAGGGCTTGTCGCAGGTGCGCGGCGAGCGTCGGACTCTCGACGCCGGCCTCCTGCATGACAGGCACCTGCTGACGTTCGCCGGCTTCGGTGAGTCGCAGGTGTGCGTACAAATGGTCGGACGGCCCGCGATATCGGTAGTGGCTTTGTGCGGCCGGCGGCACCAGGCTGACCGAGCCGGGCCGGATCGGGTACGGGACGCCGTCGACGGACAGATCCGCGTCGTACGAGTAGAGATGCAGCGACCACACAGCTCCGGCAGTCGGAAGGTGTCGGTGCGCCGGGCCGTTCCGTGCCGGCCGACGCCGATGTTGACGACCTCCGGTGGATGGTCCAATGGGATCGCGAGCATGGTGAAAAATTACCAGTGAAGGTGATCAGAGCCCACTGAAAAGCCCAACAAACCTGCGGACTACACCGACTTTGGGGTTCACCCTTGCGGTGCTTGATTTTACCGCTACACTGCGCTCGGCCGCCGAGCGGTGAGCCACCGGCAACGGGCAAGGAACGGGAAAAATGGGGCTGTTCGGGAAGAAAGCGGAGCCGTCCGGCGAGGCGCCACTGGAGACGTACAAGGTCGTCTACAAAGGCGGATTCGCGTCGCTGCCGAAGGCGAAGTCCGGCGAAATCAAATTTCTGCTGATGGCCGAGGAGTTTCAGCTGGAGCCGACCATCGGCAGCAAGTCATTCTGGAACCTCGTCCGGATCCCGTACGCCGCGGTCAACGACCTGCAGTTCGTGGTGCGCCCAGTGTGAGCACCGCCGAGTCGCTCATGAGCGGACTGGCCGGCCAACCCGACTCCGATCTCGCGCAGGCCAACAACATCCACCTCGACTACCTCGACGAAGCTGGGACTCAGGTGGTGCTGCGGTTGGAAATGCTCACCGGCATGACCGTGATGGGTCAGGCGAAGAAATGCCGAGAGCTTGAGGACAGGCTGCGCGTGCACGGCATCCGGGCCAAGTTTCGCGCCAAGGCGGCGCCGTCCGGCGGCGGTGACATCGCTGGCCAGATCGCGCAACTCGCCGCGCTGCGCGACCAGGGGGTGCTGACGCAGCAGGAGTTCGACGCCAAGAAGACGGAGCTGCTGGGGAGGTTGTAACCCGAGTCCGCCGGCCTGCGCGGGGAACCGAACCGGCGTATCGTTCGTTCGAACGAACGACTGCCGGAGGTGACTCATGCGACCGATCGTGACCGATGATGTGACCAGCGCGTTGCCGACGTTGGTGCAGCTGGTGGAGCAGCTGGCCGACCGACCGACGTACGACGTCGGAAGTGCTGGTCGCGGAAGCGCTCGGGAAGATCGACGCGACGCAGGGGACGTTGAACGCGTTCCGAGTGGTACGGCACGCGGCGGCGATGGCCGAGGCGCGGGACGCGGATCGGCGGCTGGCAAGCGGTGAGCGGTTGCCACTGCTGGGGGTGCCGATCGCCATCAAGGACGACGTTGACATGGCCGGCGAGCCGACGGCTTTTGGTTGTGCGGGTGAGTTTCCGCCGGCTGACGCGGACTGTGAGGCGGTGCGACGGTTGCGTGCGGCCGGTGCCGTGATCGTTGGCAAGACCAACTCCTCGGAGCTGGGACAGTGGCCGTTCACCGAAGGGCCCGCGTTTGGCGCCACCCGCAACCCGTGGCATCTGGACCACAGTGCCGGCGGCTCCAGCGGCGGATCGGCGGCGGCGGTGGCGGCCGGGTTGGTGCCGGCGGCGGTGGGGTCGGACGGTGCCGGGTCAGTCCGGATCCCGGCGGCGTGAATCACCTCGTCGGGATCAAGCCGCAGACCGGCCGGGTCCCCACCTGGCCACATCCGGAGCTGTTCAACGGTCTCACCGTGATCGGCCCGATCGCGCGTACGGTCGAGGACGCCGCGCTGCTCTTCGACGTCCTGGCCGGCACTGGCGAAACGTACGCGACAGCAGTGAAAACGACCCCGGAGAGGCTGCGCATCGGGTTGTCGTTCCGCATCCCGTACAGCATCGCGCCGGCCCGCCTGCATCCACAGATCCGGGCCGCGGTCGGCGGCCTGGCCGGTGCGCTGACCGCGCTCGGCCACCGGGTCGTGACGGCCGAGCCACGCTACGGCGCGATGGGGCTGGCGTTCCTGCCGCGTTCGCTGACCGGTGTGTACGAGTGGAGCCAGCGCGTCCCGGAGCGGCGGCTGCTCGACAAGCGCACCAGGGAAAACGGCCGCACCGGCTGGTTGCTCAGCGGTCCGGCGCTGAAGATGGCCCGTGCCGCGGACGCGCCGCTGCGCAGGCAGCTCGGCTCGATCTTCGCGGACGTCGACGTGGTGCTGACACCGACGACCGCGTTGCCACCGACCAGAATCGGGATGTTCGACGGGCTCAACAACTTCCACACCGACCGGCTGATGGTTGGTGCCTGTCCCTACACCTGGCCATGGAACGTGCTCGGCTGGCCGGGGGTCAACGTGCCGGCCGGCCGCACCAATGGTGGCCTGCCGATTGGCGCGCAGTTGCTTGGCCCGGCCGACAGCGAGCCGCTGCTGTTGTCGGTCGCCGCCGAGCTGCAGCGTTCCCGTCGCTGGGAGACGGTGAAGCCGCCAGCATGACCGTTGTGATGCCAGCCCGTGAAGCGATCCTGCGCGCCACGTTGCACATCATTGGCGAGCAGGGGGTGCCGGCGCTGACCAACCGCCGGATCGCCGCCGCGGCCGGGGTCTCGCTCGGTTCGCTGACCTATCACTTTCCCAGCCAGACCGATGTTCTGCGGGAAAGCATGCTGCTGTTCGCGCGCGAGGAGGAGACGGCTCGGCTGGCGGCGATCGCGGAGCGAGCGGCCGGCGGCGCGCCGAGCCTGGCAGCGGCGGCGGCGACCGTCGAGCAGGTGCTGGAGTCTATGACGTTCGGTCGCGAGGACATCGCGCCGTTGGAGCTTTTCTTGCAGGCCGGCCGAGATCACGACCTGCGCGGCGCGGCGGCACAGTGTTTTGAAGCGTACGAACGGCTCGCGGTCACCGTGCTCACCGTTCTCCAGTTGCCGGACCCGGACCTGCTGGCCGGTCCGGTAGTGGCGCTGATCGCCGGCCTGCAGCTGCGCCGGCTGGCCACCGGCGACGTCGGCCGTACGCCGCCGGCGGTTGCGTTGACCATGCTGGTGGCCGGCGCGAGCGGGTGACAGCCGTGCTGGAGAGCTCGCGAGCATGGTGAAAAATTACCAGTGAAGGTGATCAGAGCCCACTGAAAAAGGCCAACTTCAGATTTAGCGTGGTCGTACCCGGACCACAAGAAGGAGGCCCGATGGAACGCAAGAACCTGCTCACCTCTGTCCAGATGGCGGAGTTCGTCTCGCACGGCGCGCTGCGGATGGACGCGGTCGTGCCGGCCGCACTGAATGCCCGGGCGATCGACGTTTTCACCGCCGGCATCGCGTCCGTGCCGTACGGCTCGACCGTCGACGAGGCCTTCCCGGTCGGCTCGTTCGTCCGCCAGTTGATTGACCTGCCGGCGGTGGCCGGGGCGATCCACAGCCTGGTCGGACCCGGTCCGACGATCGACCACCACCACGTACACATCCGGGAGCCGCACGGCGGCGAGGCGCAGCCACTGCACGGTGACGCGATTATCGACGTACGCCCCGATGCTTTCGACATGCAGCTGATGTACTACCCGCACGAGGTCACCGCCGACATGGGCGGCACGCTCAGCGTCCCCGGCAGTCATTTGCGGCGTACCAACGAATCCGACACCGGCCGCTACCAGAACCTGCGCGGCCAGACCCGGCTCACCTGTCCGGCCGTCCGGCCGGCACGATTGTCCTGCTGCACCACGGAATCTGGCACGGCGGCCGTCGCAATGACAGTGACATTCCGCGCTATATGTTCAAAATCCGTTTCAACCCGACGGTCCGTCAGGTCCGTCTCTGGAACACCGACGACCTCGACGACCCGGCTGTGACCGAACTGCTTGACACCCGTTTTCCTTGGTACGAAATGGCCACTGGCCGGTTGGAAATCTACCACCGGATCAAACTCTGGCGGGCGCTGACCGGCGACGAGACCTTCGACCTCGACTTCTGGGTCACCCGTGTCACCAACCGCCCCCGCCGCATCAGTCTCGCCACCCGTTCCGGAGGCCGCCGGTGACCACCGTCCGCCAACAGGTCCTCGTCCTCTACCTCGCCACGTCCGCCCTCGATGCCACCGTCGTCGGCTGGTCCCGCTACGACGGCACCGGCCAAACCAAAAACCCACCCCCCACCGGCGACAGCGACGGACCCCCGTACGAAACCGGCGTCGCCGCCCTCCAAGACGGCTGGCGACTGCTCCAGATGTCGCCGCTGCTCCCACCGCAGCCAGGTCACGAATACGACGTGTCCTTCCTTAAACACGAATTCCTCTTCGAAAAAAACTCGTGTCCCTCCCCGACACGCCGTAGCGGCCTGGGGTGCGGCGCGAAACTGTCGTACGCATGCTGTTTTTCTAGCCCCCTCCCTTATTTGGGTGGGGGGTGGGTTAGAGGCCGGCTCGCCCGAAATTTTGTTGACTTTTCAAGAATTTTCCGCGCCTGGCGGGTGCGCCCAGCCTGGCACTCGCCGAACTTTTCGTGCGACTGGACGCCCCCGGCTCATCGACTGCAGGACAATATCCCGCACTCGACGTCGAGTGCGGGATATTGTGCCGCACTCAACGCCCAAGGTCGCCATCCGAAACAAAAACCGCGCCTAAGAGCGATAAATCGGGGCGCCGAAGGGGGAAGAAGTGGCTCCGCCGTCCACCACGATCTCGGCGCCGTCGACGCTCGACGAGTCATCCGAGGCGAGGAACAGGGCGGCCGCGGCGACCTCGGAAGGCTCGGCGAAGCGCTGGAGGGGGACGCTCCGGCTGATCCGTTCGCTGGCGGCGGCCAGTTGGGCCGCATCGCCCCCAGATCGGGGTGCTGGTGCCGCCGGGGGTGACCTGGTTGACGCGGATGCCGCGGGGGGCCAGTTCGGCGGCGAGTACGCGGGTGATGGCGCGTACGGCGGCCTTGCTGGCGGCGTAGGCGCTGTAGCCGGGGGCGCCGAGGACGGCGTGTACGGAGCCGTTCAGGATTACCGAAGAACCCTCGCGCAGGTGCGGGGCAGCGACTTGGATGGTGCGGAAAACGCCGGTCACGTTGACGTCGAGGATTTGGCTGAATCGGGCGGCGGTGGTGGTGTCGAGCGGGGTCTGGCCGCCGATGCCGGCGTTGGCGAAGACGATGTCCAGGCCGCCGAAACTCGGCGGCGGCCGCGTCGATGGCGGCGCGCAGGGCCGGTTCGTCGCGGCGCGTCGGCGGCGTCGGCGGCCAGCGCGATCGCGTTCTCGCCCAGTTCCTTCGCGGCCAGCGCCAGCGTCTCGGCGTTGCGACCGACGATCGCGACTCGCGCGCCTTCGGCCACGAACAGGCGGGCAGTGGCGAGGCCGATGCCGCTGTTGCCGCCGGTGATCAGCGCGGTTTTGCCGGTGAGTCTCATCGAAAATCTCCCTAGTGGTCAGCAGGTGCCACTGACGTTAGGAGGCTGAATATGAAAAGGCAATCCAGCTAGCGAGGGTGGGTCTTAAGTCACAACCCAGCTGCGTCGTGCTGCCTCTCACTGAGGCCCTGCTGGACGGCGTGCCGGATCTGCAACCGGTTCTCGCGTACGACCTCAGCGAAGAACGTGTCGATCCGTGGGTCCAGCAGCACTTCCAGGATGATCCGCATCGCGGTGTCCACCACGCCGTCGACGACGTCGTCGTGGAACGGCAGGCGGCGGAACACGCCGGCCTGCCGGTCTTCTCGTACCTTCTCGGTGACGATCGCCCGCAGCTGTTCGCGGCTCTCGTCCAGCGATCGGGCCAAGTTTCGTGGGTAGTTGCCGGTCTCGACCACCTTCACCACCTCGTCCAGGACGGCGACGGTGATCGGTTTCTTGATGGCCAGCACGATCGGCCGGGACAGCCGCTCGACCAGTTTGTACGTGAACTCCTCGCCGAACGCGCGGTCGGCGGCGCGGCCGAGCCGGATCAGCACGACCACGATCCGGATCAGTCGGAAACTGCGCAGCGCGGGGGGGTGCGCGATCGGGATCATGCCGAGGATCTCGTACCAGTTGTGCAGCGGGAAAGTCCGCTGCCAGCCGTGGTTGCGCCAACGCCAGCAGAATTCGGCGGCGAAGACCGCGCAAACACCCGTGTCGATAACGAAAACGACGTGCGCGGTGGTCTCCGAATGCGGGAAGAACGTGACATATCCCAGCAGTAGTACGGAGCAGACCGCCAGTGCCAGCATCGCCCAGTCGAGCCTGGTGGCTACCCGCAGTTTCGGGATGGCTGGCCGGTTCGGATGTTGCAGGCTGACCATCCGCAGTTTTTCTCCCGCCGGTTTCGAGGATGTTGATCGTACGCACGGTGCCCGTCCGGGCAGTGTCGGACGTTACCGCGCGCCGGTTTTACCCGCCCGGGATGAAACGATGGGGCGGTGAGTAGTGACGAACACCTTCTTGTCCAGCAAAAACCCGCTGCCGGCCGCGCTGTCGAACCGGCTCGCCGACCAGCTGTCGTTCATTATCGAGGTGGACCGGCTCAAAACCGTGCTGCGGGCGTCGCCGTTGGCCGCCGCCGACCGCCGGGAGAACGACGCGGAGCATTCCTGGCATCTGGCGTTGATGGTGATGCTGCTGTCCGACTATGCGGACGAGCGGATCGACGTCGGGCACACCATGCGGCTCGTCGTCATCCACGACCTGGTCGAGATCTACGCCGGCGACACTCCGCTCTACGACACCGCCGCCGCGGCCGATCAGCAGAGCGTGAGGAGGCCGCCGCCGACCGGTTGTTCCGGTTGTTGCCAGTCGACCAGGCACGGTGGATCCGGGCGTTGTGGGACGAGTTCGAGGCTCGGCGTACGCCGGAGGCCCGGTTCGCCAAGGCGATCGACCGGCTGCAGCCGATCCTGCTGAACTGGATGGCCCGCGGCGGCACCTGGAACACACCGGGCGTCACCGCCGAGGTCGTGCGCGCGCGTACGTCCGGCATCAAGGACGGCTCACGGCAGCTCTGGGACGCGGTGCACAGCATGATCGAGGACGGCATCCGGGCGGGTTGGATCAAGTCGGGGGAGTGAGCCGGGCGAAATGTACGCCTCGACCTCGGTATGCCCCCTTGTGCCCGCTGTAACGAAATCGTGGATCGCGGCTAGCTGGGCTGAATCGTTCTAGAATCGTCTCACATAGTGGGATGATGCCTGTCGATACGCTCCAGAGCCGGCGGCTCGCGTAGATTCAGCGCACTGCAGGGTGGCAGTGAGGCGGCCGTTTTCGTTGGCCTGCCGGCGACGACCGCCCTGCGGTCACCCCACGCCGAGCAGCGTTACGGAAAAGGAGCGGGCGTGCCGCTACCCCGGGTCACCTACGTGTTCGATGCCTACTGCGGTTGGTCGTACGGGTTCGCCCCGTCGGTCTACCGGTTCATCCAAGCCAACGAACACCGCGTCGAGCTGAGAGTGATCAGCGGCGGGCTGCTCACCGGCGACTCGCGGGTGCCGGTGTCGGCCTTCAGCCACCTGGCCCAGACCAACCACCGGATCAGCCAGCTGACCGGCGCCCAGTTCGGCCAGCCGTATCAGCGGCTGCTGGCCAGCGGCCGGTTCGTGATGGACTCCGAGGCCGCCGCCCGCGGGTTCGCGGCGCTCCGCCAGTGCGCACCCGAGGAGGCGCTGAAGCTGGCGTACGCCCTGCAGATCGCCTTCTATCGCAACGGTCGCGACCTGTCCGACGCCGACACGTACATCAACATCGCGCTGGACGCCGGCCTGGACCCGAGCGCGGTGCTCGCCCAGCTGCACAGCGAGGAATCCGCGCGGGCCGCGGTGGCCGACTTCTCGCTGGCCCGCCAGCTCGGCGCCGACTCGTTCCCGATGCTGCTGGTGGAGACCGGCGGTCGCAAGATCCAGCTGGGTGGCGTGGTCACCGAGCCGGAGCGGCTCACCCAGGAGCTGGACGCGGCGCTCGGGCTGATCGACCGCTCCGAGCTGAACCGACTGGACACCGAGCTGGAGCAGTTCGCCTACAACTAACCCTTGCTCTCCAGCAAAAAAGGCCACCTTCCGCCTGGAAGGTGGCCTTTTCGCGGCTATATCCAGGAGTCGAGCCACATGCGAGCGTGCCATTGCGCGTATGTGATGGTCTCGGATGTGTAGATCGGCCAGAAATAGGCGAAAGTCATCGCCACAATCAGCACGTACGTGCCGACGATGATGGCCCCGACCGTGCGTCTCTCCCGGGTCGCGCTCTGGTCGCCGAGGATTCGGCCGAGGACGACGGTGAGCACCAGGATCAGGAAGGGCAGCGCGGGCAGCGCGTAGAAATAGAACATCGTCCGGTTCGGGAAGGCGAACCACGGCACGATGCCGGCGATCACGCCGACCAGCACCGCCGCGGCCCGCCAGTCGCGACCGGCGATCCACTGCCAGACGGTGGCCGCGATCGCCGGCAGGAAAGCCCACCACAGCGTGGGCGTGCCCAGCGCGAGGGTCTCGGTCGAGCAGGTGACCCCGACACCGCAGAAACCCTTCCCCGAGTACGCGTACGCGACTGGGCGGTCCAGCAGCAGCCAGCCCCACGGCCAGGACTGGTACGGGTGTTTGGCGTCCAACGTGGTGTGGAAATGCAGGATCTGAAGGTGATATTGGCCGAGGTTGTAGAGCGCGTTGATGATCGGCGGCAGCGGGTGGCCGCCGTGCCCGTCAGCGTAGAAGTTGCGGTCCCAGCCGCCGGACGTGACGAACCAGCCGGTCCAGCTGGCCACATACGTGAGCAGCACGAAGCCGACGAAAGCGGCCAGCCAGCCGGTCTCGTCCAGCAGCGCGTCCCGGATCGGGCGGCGTACCCCGGCCGAGCGCCGGACGCCGATCTCCCAGGCCAGCGAGAGCACCACGTATCCGACGATGAAGTAGACCGCGCTCCACTTGACACCCAGCGCGAGGCCGGTGAAGACGCCGGCGGCGAACCGCCACCAGGGCACCGACGCGAGCGTACGGCCGGGGAGCCGGCGGACGGTGGCGCGGCCGTTTTCGATCGCCCGCAGGGTCGTCTTGCGTCGGTGATCGCGATCGAGCACCAAACAGCCGAAGGCGGCGAGCAGGAACGTCATCAGGAAGATGTCCAGCAGCGCGGCCCGGCTCGGCTCTGCACCAGCTCCAGCCCGTCCAGGCAGAGCAGTAGGCCGGCGATGCAGCCCAGCAGGGTCGAGCGGAACATCCGCCGGCCGATCCGGATCAGCAGCAGGATCGCCAGCGTGCCGGCCACTGCGCGGCGGCGACCCGCCAGCCGAACGGGTTCTCCCCGAACAGCGCCTCACCCATCGCGATGCACCACTTGCCGACGGGCGGATGCACGATGAAGCCGGGGCCGTCGTTAGTGGTGTTCAGCTCGTACCCGTTGTGGAGCAACGTCCACGAGTCGTGCACGTAGTAGACCTCGTCGAAGATCTGCAGCTTGTCGTCAGCACGCGGCCGGGTCAGGAAGGCGAACCGCAGCACGCCACCGAGAACGGTGATCGCGATCGTCCACACCCACGACATCACCGCGTCTTGCGGCAGCGGCCGGAACAGCCGGTCGCGCAACTCCTGCGTGAGACGGATCCGACCGTCGTCGACCTTCTTGATCAGACTGACCGGCATCTGAGCCGTGGTAGCTGCCACCCGCCGATCGTACGGGTGGCCTAGATCCAGGAGTTCAGCCAGATGCGGGCTCGCCATTGCCCGAAGGTCAGGATCTCCGAGGTGTAGATCGGCCAGAAGAAGCCGAACGCGGCGGCGACGAGCATGACGTACCCACCGACAATGACGGCTCCGACCAGCCGCCGGTCCCTGTTGGCGCTCTCGCTCCCGAGCACCAGACCGAGTGAGAAAGTCACCGCCAGCACCAAAAAGGGCAATGCGGGGAGGGCGTAGAAATAGAACATCGTTCGATCCGGGAAGGCGAACCACGGCACGATCCCGGCGGCCGCGCCGACGATGGCGGCGGCTGGGCGCCAGTCCCGGCAGGCGATCCACTGCCAGCAGCTGACCAGCAGGGCCGGGATGAAGGCCCACCAGAGCGCCGGGGTGCCCAGCGCGAGCGTCTCGGCCGCGCACTGGTGGCCGGCCCCGCACGGGCCAGCCTCGGAATACGCGTACGCGACTGGGCGGCCGAGCAGCAGCCAGCTCCACGGCCACGACTGGTATTTGTGCGGCACGTCGAGATGCGTGTGGAACTGCAGCTCTCGTAGTGATAGCGGCCGAGGTTGTAGAGCGCGTTGATGACCGGCGGCAGCGGGTGCCCGTCGTGGCCAGCCGCGTAGTAACCGCGGTCGTAGCCGCCGCTGGTGGCGAACCAGCCCGTCCAGGTCGCCAGGTACGCGAGCAGCGCGAAGCCAACGAAGGCGGCCAGCCAGCCGGTCTCGCCGAGCAGGGTGTCGCGGAAGGGGCGGCGCACGCCCGCGGAGCGCCGGACGCCATATTCCCAGGCCAGTACGAGCAGCACGTACGCGACGATGTAGTAGACGGCGCTCCACTTGACGCCCAGCGCCATGCCGGTGAAGACGCCGGCCGCGAACCGCCACCACGGGACGGACGCGAGCGTTCTGCCGGGGAGCCGGTGGGCGGTCGCGGTGCCGTCCTGGAGGGCCGCCAGCGTCGTACGGCGGCGGTGGTCGCGGTCCAGGACCAGGCAGCCGAAGGCGGCCAGCAGGAACGTCATCAGGAAGATGTCCAGCAACGCGGCCCGACTCTGCACCAGCTCCAGGCCGTCGAGGGCGAGCAGCAGGCCGGCTATATACACCCGAGCAACGTGCTGCGGAACATCCGGCGGGCGATCCGGATCAGCGCCAGGATCGCCAGCGTGCCGGCCACCGCGGCGGCGCATCGCCAGCCGAACGGGTTCTCGCCGAACAGCGCCTCACCGAGCGCGATGCACCACTTGCCCAGCGGCGGATGCGCCACGAAGGCACCGAAGGTATTGGTGGTGTCCAGCTCGTACCCGTGATGCAGCAGCGTCCACGAGTCGTGCACGTAGTAGATCTCGTCGAAAATCTGCGCCTTGCCGTCGCCGGCCGGCCGGGTCAGGTGGGCGAACCGCAGCACCCCGCCCAGCAGGGTGATCGCGAGCGCCCACAGCCACGATATCCGCTTATCCGCCGGAAGCGGCCGGAAAATCCGGTCGCGCAGCTCGGCGGTGAGCCGGATCCGGCGGTCGTCCAGTCGCTTGACCAAGCTGACCGGCTCGGTTGTCGCCGTTGCTGCCACCCGCTCAGGGTAGGTGACCGGCCCGATAGCCTGATCAAGTGGCGGAGGAGCGTACCGGCGGACGGTTGGTGCTGGCGGGTGCGCCGTTGGGCAACGTGGCGGACGCGTCGCAGCGGCTGCGCGACGGGCTGGCCAGCGCCGACGTGGTCGCCGCCGAGGACACTCGCCGGCTCCGCCGGCTGGCCGCTGACCTGGGCGTCGAGGTGCCCGGCCGGATCGTCTCGTACTTCGAGGGCAACGAACGCCAGCGCACCCCGCAGCTCGCCGAGGCGCTCCGGGGCGGCCAGACCGTCCTGCTGATCACCGACGGCGGCATGCCGAGTGTCTCCGACCCCGGCTACCGGCTGGTCGCCGCGGCCGTCGTGGACGGCATCGACGTGACCGTGCTGCCCGGACCGAGCGCCGTCACCACCGCGCTCGCGGTCAGTGGCCTGCCGTCCGACCGGTTCTGCTTCGAAGGGTTCGCGCCACGCAAGCCCGCCGAACGGCGTCGCGTTTACGCGGCGCTGGCGGACGAGCCTCGTACGATCGTGCTCTTCGAGGCCACCCACCGACTGCCCGAGTCGCTCGTCGACCTGGCCGCCGCGCTTGGTGCGGACCGCCCGGCCGCGGTCTGCCGGGAGCTCACCAAGACGTACGAGCAGGTCCGCCGGGGCACCCTTGGCGAGCTGGCCACCTGGGCGGCCGATGGCGTACGCGGTGAGATCACGCTGGTCATCGGTGGTGCGCCGGTGGTCGAGCTGGCCGCCGACGAGGTCTCACTGGTCGCCGCCGTGGTGGCCGAACAGTCCGCCGGCCTGTCCCGCCGAGACGCCGTCGCCACCGTCGCGCAGCGCCTCGGCGTACCCAAGCGTCAGGTCTACGAAGCCTCCCTAGCCGCCGACCGCCCCAGCTGACCCACTCTCCCGTTGCCCTTTCTGCGGACATGGGGTTTCTTGCCACCGAGCAACCGCCGGGTTCCGAAGAGGCCCAGCGCAACCCCTTCGCTCGGTCGCGCAGGACACTAAATCAGGGCGGCGAAGAGAGGGCGAAGAAGGCGAGGACTGGGCCGGCGAAGGCCAGGACGCGGGCGGCGAAGACGCGGCGCCGGCCGAACGGGCGCAGGTATTTGGCGCCGGTGCCGCTGGCGGCCAGGAAACCCAGAAGCAGGGCGAAAAAAAACGCGCCGATGCCCCAGCGCATTTGCAGGCCGCGGTTGGAGGTCGTGTACGCCCAGGCGTGCTTGGCCGACAGCATCCGTGCTGGCTGCACGCCTTTTTTTGTTGGGACGGCGGCAGGCCGGCGATGGTGATGTCGCGGGCGGTGTAGCCGGGGCTCTTGTAGTTGCCGATACACGTCTGTCCGACGCCCCGCGACATGCAGTCGGTGACCGTCACGGTGCCCTGGCTGCCGCGTCCGACGCTCAGCCAGAACGGGTCGGCGGACACCCAGCCGAAGAACGCACCGCCAAAAGTCAGGATGACCAGCGCGACGAGCCCGAAGAGCGGGCGACGGCCGGCCGTACGGCGGCGGTCGTGTAGCTGGCTGCGCGCTTGGGCGCCTTCGCGGCCTTCTTGGCGCGCCGGCGGTCCTGGCGGCTGCCGGGTTCGTCGTCTCCGCGGGACGGATACGGCTCCGGCGGGTCCATCGGGTCGGTGGGTTCCTCCCACCGCGGCCGGCCGTAGTGCACCGGAGCCGCCAGCGACGCGTACGCGAGTTTCGCGGTCTGCTCGGTCCGTCGCCCCGGCGTGGTCGTTGTCTCGGTCGTTGTCTCGGCTGTTGTCTCGACTGTTGTCTCGGCCGACGCCTCGGCTGGTGGGTCGGCGATCACGATGGCCTGGGTCGGTGGCTCTACCACGATCGGTGGCCCTACCGGTTCCGTCGGCGCCGGTTCCGCCTGCACTGGCGTGTGCACCTGCATCAGGGCGACCGGCAGCGGTTCCTCCGCCGACTCGTCGGTTGCCGGTCTCCACTGTCGTACCGGCTCGGCGGATTCGCCCACATCGGTGCTCTGAACTGGGGAAACGTTGGCGTCAGAGACAGCATCGCCGGGCGTGGAGGCGTCGGGCGCTTGGGCGGCCGGAACCTGCACAGGCTCAGTCACTGGAGCCGGGGCAACGGCCTTTTCGACAACCGGCTCTTCTGCGGCGGCCTCTTCAGCGACGGGCGCGTCGACAACAGGTGCTTCGACCAGGGCCTCTTCAACAAGGGGCTCTTCGACAAGGGGCTCTTCGTCGACGGGCTCTTCGACGATCGGCGGGGCGACGACCAGCCGAGGCGGCGACGGCACGACCGGCGCTGGTGCGGGCGGGCGGCGGCGGCGTGTACGGCACCGCGCGGCTGGTCCGGCGCGCTGGCATGCCACGGTCCACCGGCCGGGCCATCACCGCGGCGGCCAGTTCGTCCAGGCTGCGGGCTCGGTCGACCACCGGCATCGGGGCGGTGGTGGCCATTCCAGCCGAGGCGCTGCCCTTGCCGGCCGCGGGAACGTCGTCCGAGACGCTCTGCGGGCCGGACTGATGGGTGCTTTCGGGGTCGGATGGGGTGGTCACGCCCCTATTGGACACCGACACCCCGTGCGAGCGGTGGACCCGGCGCTTCCGGCGTGGCGTACGGCCAGCGAAAATCCACTGGCCGTACGCACTACGCTGGAAACATGAGCGCACCCGCCGAGGCGACGGGGAACGAGAAGTTCTACGTCACCACTCCGATCTATTACGTCAACGACGCGCCGCACATCGGCCACGCGTACACCACGGTGAACGCGGACGCGTTGGCGCGCTGGCACCGACTTCTCGGCGACGACGTGATGTTCCTGACCGGCACCGACGAGCACGGGCTGAAGATGCAGCGGGCCGCCGATGCCAATGGCATCACCCCGCAGGAACAGGCCGACCGGACCAGCGACCGCTACCGGGAGGCGTGGAAGCTGCTGGGCATCTCGTACGACGACTTCATCCGGACCACCGAGCCGCGGCACATCGACGCGGTGCAGAAGTTGCTGTCCAAGGTGAAGGACAACGGCTACATCACCAAGGGCACGTACGACGGCCTCTATTGCGTCTCCTGCGAGGCCTATTACGTCGAGGCCGACCTGCTGCCCAACCCGGACCCGAATGGGCTCGGGCTCTGCCCGATCCATCACCGGCCGGTGGAGCTTTTCAAGGAAGAGAACTGGTTTTTCGAGCTGTCCAAGTTCACTCAGCCACTGCTGGACTGGTATGCGGCCCATCCCGACGTGGTGCTGCCTGAGTCCAAGCGCAACGAGGCGCTCGGGATCATCAAGCAGGGCTTGGAAGACGTCTCGATCAGCCGGTCGTCGATCAGCTGGGGCGTGCCGATCCCGTGGGATCGGGACCAGGTTTTCTATGTCTGGTACGACGCGCTGATCAACTACGCGACCGCGGTCGGTTACGGCACGGACGAAGAGAAGTTCAACGCGTGGTGGCCACATGTGCATCACCTGCTGGGCAAGGACATTCTACGATTCCATTGCGTGTATTGGCCGGCGATGCTGCTGGCCGCCGGCGAAACTCCGCCGCACCGCCTGTCGGTGCACGGCTTCTTGCTGGTGGGCGGCGAAAAGATGAGCAAAACCGCGCTCAACCAGATCGCTCCCGCCGACCTGGTCGAGGATTTCGGCGTGGACGGTTTCCGCTATCACTTCCTGCGGGACAACTCGTTCGGGCCGGACGGCGACTTCAGCTACGAGGGCATGATCAGCCGCTATAACGCCGATCTGGCCAACAACTACGGCAATCTGCTGGCCCGGGTGAGTACGGTGGTGGGCAAGAAATGCGACGGCATCGCCCCCCCGCGCCGCGGCCGGACAGCCCACTCGCCCAAGTCGCCCGTGACTCGTACGCGAATGCCGCCAAGGCATGGGAAGCGGTGCAGCCGTCGATCGCGCTGGAGCACACCTGGCGGCTGATCCGGGAGACCAACGCACTGCTGGAATCCACTGAGCCGTGGAAACTGGAGCCCGGTGAGGAGGTCAGCGCGGTGCTCGGCGACGCGTTGGAGGCACTGCGGATCGTCTCGGTGTTGGCCTATCCGGCAATTCCGACCGCTGCCGAGGAAGTCTGGCGGCGGATCGGCCTTTCGGGTTCGCCAGCTGACGTACGGCTGCCGGCTGCGGCCGGCTGGGGGCAATACCCGGGCGGCCTGCCGGTGGAGAAGGGCACCCCGCTCTTCCCGCGGATCAAGGCAAGTTGATCGAGCGATGACGGGTCGGCGGGGCGCGCCACCTCCGCCGCCCGAGCCGCTGCCGGCGCCGGTGGTGGACGCGCACACCCATCTGGATGCGTGCGGCTGCACCGACGCCGACAGCGTGGGTGCGGCGATGGACCGGGCAAACGCTGTGGGCGTAAGGAAAGTAGTCACCGTCGCTGACGACTTGCCGTCCGCTCGCTGGGTGAGTCAGGCGGTCGAGTGGCACGACGACCTCTACGGTGCCGTCGCGCTGCACCCGACCAGGACCGCGGCCGCCGACTTCACCGACGACGACGTCAAAGCCGAGCTGGAAAAGCTGGCCGGGCATCCACGCGTACGAGCGATTGGCGAGACCGGACTGGACTATTACTGGGATTTCGCGCCACCTCGGGCGGAGCAGCGAGAGGCTTTCGCTTGGCACATCGCTTTGGCTGAGCGGTTGGGAAAACCGGTGATGATCCACGACCGGGACGCGCATGACGACGTGCTTTCGGTGTTGCGTGCTGAACGTCCACAAGGGACGGTCATTTTTCACTGCTTTTCCGGCGACGCGGCGATGGCCCGGCTGTGCGCCGACGCCGGTTGGATGCTGTCTTTCGCCGGCCCGGTCACCTTCCGGAACGCTTCCGCGCTGTGGGAAGCGGCCGCGGCCGTACCGTTGGAGCAGATCCTGGTGGAGACCGACGCGCCGTTCCTGACCCCGCATCCGCACCGCGGCAAGCCGAACGAGCCGTATTTGCTGCCCTGGACCGTGCGAGCGATCGCCGACCTGCAGCGCCGGCCACTGGACGAGGTCTGCGCGGCGGTCGACGCGAACGCCGAGCGGGTGTTCGGTCCTTGGTGACCGACGGGTTGCTCGGCCGGCCGACGTCCGGCGGCTCGCGGCCGAGCTGGGGCTTCGCCCGACCAAGACACTCGGGCAGAACTTCGTGCACGATCCGAACACGGTCCGCCGGATCGTGAAGGCCGCCGAGCTGACCGAGCACGACGTGGTGCTGGAGGTCGGGCCCGGGCTGGGGTCCCTCACCCTCGCCTTGTTACCGGCATGTGCGCAGGTGATCGCGGTGGAGATCGACCCGCTGCTGGCCGAGCGGCTGCCTCGTACGGTGGCCGAGCGAGCGCCGGAAACAGCCGATCGGCTGCGGGTGATCACCGCCGACGCGCTGCGGATCGACACCCTGGAAAACCCCGCGCCGACCGCCCTGGTGGCCAATTTGCCGTACAACATCGCGGTACCGGTTGTGCTGCACCTACTGGCGCGCCAGCCAAGTCTGCGTACGGTGCTGGTTATGGTGCAGGCGGAGGTGGCGGACCGGTTGGCGGCGGGCCCGGGTTCTCGGACCTACGGGGTGCCCAGCGTCAAGGCCTCCTGGTACGGGAAGGTGCGGCGGGCCGGCTCGGTGCCGCGGGCGGTGTTCTGGCCGGTGCCCAACGTCGACTCCGGGCTGGTGGCCATCACCCGGCAGCCGTCGCCGCAGGTGGAAGTGCCGGTCAAGGAGGTTTTCGCGGTGGTCGACGCGGCTTTCGCGCAGCGCCGCAAAACCCTGCGGGCGGCGCTTTCTGGCTGGGCTGGTTCGGCGCCCCGAGCTGAGCGGATCCTGGTCGCCGCCGGGGTCGATCCGACCGCTCGCGGCGAGCAGTTGACCACCGAGGCGTTCGCCGAGATCGCCGTACAGGCCAGGAAAGACCATGCCTGAGCCCGAAGCCGAGCCGATCCGGCCGTTATCGGGCCTGCCCGGGCCGATTCGGGTACGGGTGCCGGCGAAAATCAACCTGCACCTCGCCGTCGGCCCGCTCCGCGACGACGGGTTTCACGAGCTGACCACGGTCTCTACCAGGCGATTTCGCTCTACGACCAGCTGACCGCCGAGCGAGCCCGCTCCGGCGCTCGAGCTGGCGGTCACTGGCGAGGGCGCCGACGACGTACCGTTGGACGGCAGCAATCTCGCCGCCCGCGCCGTGTACGCCCTCGCCGAGGCCACCGGCCGGTCGCCGAACGTCCGATTGACCATGCGAAAGGGCATCCCGGTGGCCGGCGGGATGGCGGCGGCGGCAGCGCGGACGCGGCCGCCGCGCTGGTCGCCTGCGACGCGCTGTGGGGGACCGGCCTGACCCGCGACGAGCTCGCCGAGACCGCCGCCGAGCTGGGCAGCGACGTGCCTTTCGCGTTGTACGGCGGCACCGCGCTGGGCACCGGGCATGGCGAGGTGCTCTCACCGGTTCTGGCTCGTACGCAACGGCATTGGGTCATCGCCCTCGCCGACGGCGGCCTGTCCACCCCGACCGTTTTCGCCGAACTCGATCGCCTGCGCGGCACTGGCCGGCCGCCCCCGCGAACGGCCGGCCATGACGCACTTTTGCGTGCCCTGCGCGATTCGGAGTCGGCGCCGCTGGCCAAGGTGATCACCAACGACCTGCAACCAGCCGCCATCTCGCTGCGACCGGCCCTGCGTCGTACGCTCGCCGCCGGCGTCGAGTCCGGCGCCCTCGGCGGCGGCGCCGTCTCCGGCTCCGGCCCCACCTGCGTTTTCCTTGCCGAAGACCGAGAACACGCCATCCGGGTAGCCGCGGGCCTCGCCGGCCTAGGCGTCTGCCGTACGGTCCGCACCGCCCACGGCCCCGTCCCCGGCGCCCGCGTCATCTAACCAACCGCCTCACTGCCCCCTATGACGGGACCCAGCCCCGCTTGCCCACCCCGCGCGGAACCCAACCCCGTGTCCTCACCCCCGCGCGAGACCGTCACCTCTAAACCAGAGTTGGCACACTTAGACGGACCCAGCCCCGTCCGGCGCCATCGGCCGCCAGGCCGATGTTGTCGCCCCTCCGGCAGGAGCGTCGCCTTTGTAGGCCCCGCGGTCTTTGCGGGGCCTACAAAGGCGGACTCTCGTAGCCGTAGTCGACGGCGCCCGCGCCGAAGGCGCCAGAAATATCGGGCGGATCGGCAGTAAGCACGAGAAAACCCCACCCCGACACCGCCCTTTGGTGTCGGGGTGGGGTTTTCTCGTGTCTGGTAGACGAGACGCCGCACCCTCACAGTCACCGCTTTAACCAGGGCGCTCATTTGCGCGGCTCGCACCGCCTTAATCAGGGCGCTCATTTGCGCGGCTCGCACCGCTTTAATCAGGGCGCTCATCTGTGCAGCCCACACCGCTTTTAACCGGGCCATCACCTCTGCAGCTCACAACGCTTTAATCAGGGCGCTCATTTCCGCAGCCCACGCCGCTTTAACCAAGGCCATCACCTCCGCAGCCCACACCGCTTCTAACCGGGCCATCACCTCCCCAGCCCACACCGCTTCTAACCAAGGCGCTCATTTCCGCAGCCCACACCGGGCCACCACCTCCGCAACAGACACGCTCAACCAAACATCACCGGCAGCGCGGCAAGCCGCCAAGTCCCCCCATCGGCGGCCCGTACGAGATCCGCAGCCGCCACGCCGAGAGCAAGCCGAGGAAACCGGCTGATGAGTGTTGTGAGGGCAATTTCTGTTTCCACGCGCGCAAAAGACGCACCCAGGCAATAATGTGGGCCGTGCGAGAAACCCAGTTGGCCGCGCGCGGTGACCGGGCGGGTCACATCGAGGCGATCGGGATCGCTGAAGGCGCTGGCGTCGCGATTGACGGACACGATCGCGGCCGAAGTTGGTTCACCCTTTCGTACGAGGGTGCCGGAAATCTCGACGTCCTCGGTTGGGAACCGTGGAACGGTCAGCAATTGTGGCGTACACCAGCGCATCAGTTCCTCAACAGCGCCAGGCATGAGGCTGGGATTTTCCCGTAGCAGAGCCCATTGGTCAGGGTGCGTCAGAAGTGCCTCGACCGCGTTGGCGATGAAGTTGGTGGGAGTTTGACCGGCGAGTACGAGCAGCCAGATCATCGTGACCAGTTCGGTGTCGTCGAGCCGATCGCCGTCGTCCAGCTGTCGAATGAGGTCGGTCAGTAAATCGTCGGCCGGCTCTGCGCGGCGGAGCGCGACAGCGGCCTTGGCGCCATCGACAATGCCAGGAATAGCCTCGAAGAAATCCGTCCCGATGCCAGCGGCGATCGCCGCTCCGCAGGAGCGCCAGCGCGGTCGGTCTGACTCGGGGATGCCGACGAGTTCGCAGATGACTTCGATCGGGAGTGGTCGCGCGAAGGTTTCCAGCAAGTCGACCTCGCCGGTCAGATTGTCGAGCAGCGAGTCGACGATCGCCTGAATGCGCGGCCGGAAGTCGGCGGCTCGGCGCGGCGTGAACGAGGGAGCCACCAAGCGGCGCAGCCGAGAGTGCTCGGGGCCGTCCATTTCGGACATTGTCCGTAGGTACGGCTGGTACTCGTCGGGGAGTCCGGGTGGTCGCATGAAGCTCCCGGAGGTGATCACGAAGCGCGGGTCGCTGAGCATGGCCCGAGCCTCATCGTGCCTGGTCACTGCCCATATTGGTGGCATCCCAGGGGCGCCGAGCCGGGCCAGTGGACCCGACTCGCGGGCGTGTGCGTACGCGCAGACGGGATCGCCCACAACTCTCGGGTCGCTCAGGTCGAGCTCATCCACCGAAGCCTCCAAATGTTGAGATCATATGTTGTGATCATCTGAATGGCGACTGTATCTTGGCGACTGGCGGGCCGGCAAGAGTGGGGAGCTGATGGGGCGCCTGAGCAGGGCTGAGATGCAGGAGCGCAACCGTGCGAAGGTGCTTGCGGCGGCGCGCGACGAGTTCGCCGAGCGCGGTTTCCGGGACGCGAAAGTGGACGCGATCGCGGAGCGGGCGGAGCTTACCCGTGGCGCGGTCTATTCGAACTTTCCCAGCAAACGGGCGCTTTACTTCGCTGTCATGGCTCAGCTGGCGGAGGCCGCGGCGGAGCCGCCGCATCCCGAGCCCGGCCTGACCGTGAGAGAGGCGCTCGGCGCGTTCGCCCGCGCCTGGGTCACCCGGCTGCCGTTGCTCGAGGACCGGCCGGACGACGCACGGCTGGCGATGGACTTGCTGCCGGAAATCGTCGCGGAGGATCGGACCCGGCGCGCGTACGCGCAGCTGACGCGCCTCAATGCGATCCTGCTCGGTTTGGCGCTGGAGAGTTTGCGGCCCGGCCGCCGGCTGGTGCGGGTGGCCGAAGCGGCGCTGACGACACTGCACGGCGCGAGCCAGCTGGCCGCCGCCGCGCCCGGGTTCCTGGAGCCGTTCAACGTGGTCAGGGCCTGCGAGCAGCTCGCCGACCTCGACCTCAACGACGGTTGGCAGTCGCTTCCCTACCTGACCCAGCCACGCAAGGTCGACGAGCCGTGGGATCCGCCGCCGGCGGTTGACCTCGTACGCGGCAAGCCCGCGCGGCTGACCGAGGATTTCGTCGCGATCCTCGGAATGCACCGCCTGGAAGCCGCCGAGGAGGCCGTCCGGGTGGCGCCGTCCGCCGCCAGCGTCACCGCCGTCATGGTCACCCACACACCCGACGAGCTTGTCCCGCTCGCGCGGCTGGCCGTCGCCGACTTCGCCGTCTGCTTGCGCCAGGCTTTCCCGGCATCGGCCTGGCCGCGCCTGCAGGTCGTCTGTGATCCGACCGGCGCGCTCGCCGCGGCCGCTGGCGTACCGGCCGTCAGCGACGCCACCGAAACCGCCATCCTGGTTTCCCGATCTCGCGTCATCGCCCGCTCCGATGGCCGCGGCGCCGCCGCGGTCCTGCGCGAAGTCGACGTTTCGGTAGCCGACACGCCGTCGCCGACAACGAAAACGTCGAGTTCGCGAGGGTAAGGAGGTCTTGGTGCGGGTGTTGGTGGTGGAGGACGAGCGGCTGCT
>NZ_WOTO01000070.1 GCF_010993775.1 Fodinicola feengrottensis
CCAGGTGCGCCAGCGACATGTCCCCGGCCACCCGGGCGACCGGCAAGCCGCTCAGTCGGGCTCCGTTCCGGCCGTGGCCTTGCGGCGCGCTGGGCGCACGGCCAGACCGCGCAGCGCGAGCTGCCCCTCCCCCTCGTTCACGCACCCAGGTCTACCAGAGGCCCACGACCGAACCGCCGCGACCAAACTGGTGCGGCCCACCACACGTCAAGACAAGATGAACTCAACACGGCCTAGACTGCGGTTCCGGTGGATCGAGAGGCAGGCCTTGATCAGCGAGTCTTTGGCGTTTCATGTCCTGGGCCCGTTCGAAGTGCTCGTCAACGCGGAACCCGCGGTGGTGCAGGGCCGCCAGCGGTCGGTGTTGGCCGCGCTCGCGCTGTCCGCCAACCGGGTCGTCTCCTACCGGGCGCTCACCGAGTACGCGTGGCCCGAGCCGCCGCCGAGCCGCAACAGCCTGCAGACGGTGGTGGCCCGACTCCGCCGCCAGCTCGGCACCGACACGATCGTCACCGTCGGACCCGGTTACCTGCTCCGGGTCGATCCGTTGGCGGTCGACGCGCTGCGGTTCCGCGACCTGCTGCGAGCCTCCCGCGCCGCCGGCGAGCCGGCGGCTGAGCTGGAGTTGTTGCACCAGGCGCTGGCCCTGTGGCGCGGCGACCCGCTCAGTGACGTGCCGTCCGACCTGCTCCAACGCGAGGCCGCCGCCGAACTCACCGAAGACCTGCTGTCAGCGCTGGAACGTCGACTGGATCTCGACCTGGCCAACGGACGGCACCGCGAGGTGCTGGCCGAGCTGCGCGGCCTGACCAGCACCTATCCGCTCCGGGAAGCCCTCTGGCAGCGACTGATGCTGGCGCTGCATCGCGGTGGCCGGCGGGCCGACGCGCTGGAGGCGTACCGGTCGGTGGCCACCGCCGTACGCGATCAGCTTGGTCTGGATCCCGGCCGGGATCTCGCCGACCTGCACCAGGCCATCCTCGAAGACCGAGCGTCGTCGCTGGCGTGTGCCGGAGACCGCACCGGCCTCGCCGACCGCGCTGGTACGCCCGCCGCGGCAGCTGCCGTCGGACATCGCCGGTTTCGCCGGCCGGGCCGACCACCTGGCCACCCTGGACGCGCTGATCCAGCCGGTCGCCGGCCGGACGCCGAGCGCGGTGGTGATCTCGGCGATCGACGGCGCCGCCGGGATCGGCAAGACCGCGCTCGCGGTGCACTGGGCGCACCGGGTCAGCGACCGGTTTCCGGACGGCCAGCTCTACCTGAACCTGCGCGGCTTCGGCCCCGGCGCACCCGTACCCGCGGCCGACGCACTCGACACCGCGCTGCGATCGCTGAACGTGCCGGCGGACCGGATCCCGGCCGACCTGGACGCCCGGGCGGCCGCGTTCCGCAGCGAGCTGGCCGGCCGGCGGCTGCTGATCCTGCTGGACAACGCTCGGGACAGCGACCACGTACGCCCGCTGCTGCCGGGCAGCGACTCGCTGGTGCTGATCACCAGCCGTCGCCAGTTGCGCGGTCTGACCGCCCGCGAAGGCGCCCAGCGGATCACCGTCGGGCAGCTGACCACGCCGGAGGCGTTGTCGTTGTCGCTGCTGTCGGCCGCGGTCGGCGCCGAGCGGGTGGCCCGAGAGCCGGCCGCGGCGGCCGGCATCGTCGAGCTGTGCGACCGGCTGCCGCTGACCGTACGACTGGCCGCCGAACCCGCGGCCCGGCATCCGAGCCGGCCACTGGGCGACCTGCTCAGCGACCTGCACCACCAGCGGCACCGACTGGACACCTTCGCCCTCGATGACGCCCCAACGGACCTGCGGGCGGTCTTCTCGTGGTCGTACCAAGCCCTCGCCGCGCCGGCCGCGCTGCTGTTCGCGCTGCTCGGACTGCATCCCGGCAACGACGTGAGCATCGGCGCCGCAGCCGCGCTGGCTGGCCTCGACAACCGCCGCGCGGCCGCCCTTATGGATGAGCTGGTCTCGACCAGCATGCTGGAACGGCGGTCCGCCGACCGATACGAGTTCCACGATCTGCTCCGCGAGTACGCGCGCGAAGTCGCCGAGACCGAGCTGACCGACCGGGACCGCAGCGCGGCGATCGACCGGCTACTGGACTGGTACGTGCACACCGCCGCCAACGCGCGCGAGCGGCTCAGCGAATACCCCACGGAACGGAATGCGGCTACCGGCGCCGCACCCAGGCGTCACACCGGCGGTCTTCGAGGACTACCCGCGGGCCATCGGCTGGTGGGACAGCCAGCGGCCGGCAATCACCGCGGCCGTCGACCTCGCCGTCGAACGAGGCTCGCACCGGCACGCCGCGGTGCTCGGCGAGCTGGGCTGGTCGTACCGCTACATCCGCGGGCACTGGGCCGAAATGCTCCGGATCGGTGAGGTGGCGGTCCGGTCCGCGCGCCTGGCCGGCGACCCGTTCCTGGAGGCGAAGGTCCTTAACGGCCTGGGCACCCCGTACAGCAGGACCGGCCGCATCGACGACGCGATCAACGCCTGCCGGCAGGCGTTTGCTGCTGTTCGAGCGGCTCGACGCGCCGGTGGAGCAGGTGATGTGCCTGATCAACATCGGCTCCAGCTACAACCTCTCGGGCCGGTACGAGGAAGCGCACGAGACGCTCGCGCAGGCGCTGGTGCTGTGTCCGGACGCGGAGCCGCGCGGCTCCGAGGCGATGGTGCTCAACAACCTGGCGGTCGCGTTCAACGGCCTCGGCCGGTACGCCGACGCGGCCCGGCAGGCGCGGCGCGCAGCGGCCATCTTCCGCGACCTGAACGAGCCGGCCCGACTGGCGTACACGTTGGAGACCGAGGCGGACGCGTACGCCGGACAGGGCGACCTGGCCGGTGCGATCGCCATCTATCAGGATGCCCTTCACCAGGCCGAACAGGCCGGCGTCACGACCCTGGCGGTGGCCATCCGGCGCAGCCTGGGCAAGCAGTTGCTCGCAGATGGGCGGTCCGGCGAAGCCCGAGCGGTGTGGACCGAGGCGCTACACGTCTGCGTCGATCGCGGTGACCCGGAGGCGGATCACCTCCGCGCGTTGCTGGCACGGCTGGACCTGCCCACCACCAGCCACCACTGAGTCTTGGCCACTGAGTTTTGGCCGCGACTTGTCGCGAATAGTGGTATTCGTTACGATTTTGACGATGCCGCCTGCAGCTGCCTGATCGGGCATTCTCTTTTCCTCCCATTTGCCGGCTCCCCTCGCTTGGTCGTACCTTTAATTCATTGCGAGATGAATTAAATGGAGGCAGAGATGACCGATGTGGACGTACCGATCCTGATTGTCGGCGCCGGACCCACCGGACTGACCATCGCGCGTGAGCTGGCCCGGCACGGCGTACGCGACAGCATTCGGCTGATCGACCGGGCGCCGGAGGCGTCGCGCACGTCCCGGGCGCTTGTCGTCCAGGCCCGTACGCAGGAGCTCTACGACGACATGGGGATCATCGAGTCGATGCAGGCGGCTGGCGAGGAGGTGCCGGGCCTGCACATCCTGTTCACCAACAGCTCGGCTGACGTACGGATGGACCTGAGGGGCCTGCTGACCGCTCCCGACATCCGCAGCCACTACCCCAGTTCCTGGACCATCTCGCAGAACGAGACCGAGCGGGTGCTGGCCGAGCATCTCGCCGAGTTCGAC
The DNA here is from genome assembly GCF_010993775.1 of Fodinicola feengrottensis. GTDB lineage: Bacteria > Actinomycetota > Actinomycetes > Mycobacteriales > HKI-0501 > Fodinicola > Fodinicola feengrottensis. The sequence continues at coordinate 3,650 of NZ_WOTO01000070.1, forward strand.
CTGGAGATCGAGCGCGACCTCGCGGTCATCGACATGATCGCCGACGACACCGGCGTGACGGTCACGACCCGTCGTGGGGACGGCACCCAGCAGACCATTCGCGCTGGTTACGTGATCGGTTGCGACGGCGCGCACAGCGCGGTCCGCAAAGCCAGCGGGATCCCGTTCGAGGGCTCCACGTACGAAGAAGAGTTCATCATGGCGGACGCGAAGCTTGACTGGGAGCTGCCGCACGGCGACCTCTACGTCTTCCCGTCCAAGATCGGCATCATGGCCGCGTTCTCGATGCCGGGCCAGGACCGCTACCGGATCTTCGGCAATGTCAAGACTCCGGAGACCGGACACTCCGGCGAGTACAGCGAGCCGACCCACGAGGAATTCCAGGCGATGCTGGACAACCGCGCGTCGGTGCCGGCCAAGGTCGTCGAGGAGTACTGGGTCAGCCGCTATCGGATCCACCGCCGCTCGGTGCCGCGCTATCGCGACGGCCGGATCTTCCTGGTCGGCGACGCCGCACACGTACACAGCCCGGCCGGCGCGCAGGGCATGAACACCGGCATCCAGGACGCGTACAACCTCGCGTGGAAGCTCGCGTTGGTGCAGCGTGGCGTGGTCACCGGCGCGAACGCCGAGGTCCTGCTGGACAGCTTCAACGACGAGCGGCACCCGGTCGGCGTCCAGCTGCTCAAGACCAGCGACCGGATGTTCCAGATCGCGTCCGGCCAGGGCGCCGCGCAGGCGTTCATGCGCGAGTTCCTCGCGCCGACGCTGGCCAAGACGGTGCTGACCCGTGAGTCGTTCCGGCGCTTCTTCGCCGGCATCCTCTCCCAGCTGGCCGTCCACTACCCCAAGTCGCCGCTCAACCTGTCCGAAGGCACCCACTGGGGTGAGGCGCCCGAGCCGGGCGAGCGGGCTCGCGAGGCTGACGTCCAGATCGACGGCACGGCCGGCCGGATGTACGACGTGTTCCGCGGCACCCACCACACCGTCCTGCTTTTCACCGGGCACGACGAAGGCTCGATGACCAGCATCGAGTTGGCCCGCATCGCGACCAAGCTGGAAGCGGACTTCGGCGATCTCGTACGCGCTCGGGTTGTCAGCGCGGAGCGGTTCGCCGACCACCCCATGGTCATCGGCGACCTCGAACGCGAGGTCCATAAGACGTACGCCGTCGAGAAGGCCAGCGCTTTCATCGTCCGGCCCGACTCGTATCTCGCCTACCGCTCCCAGCCGGTTTCCGCTGACCAGATCACCGCCTACCTGACCTCCAAGCTCTCCTAGAGGCGGACGGATAGTTAAGGAGTCGTTGTGGTCACTACGTCCACGCCCACCGCGAGCAGTGTTCTGGTCCAGCGCGCGCTGACCATCAACGGCATGTTTCTCATGGTCGTCGGGGGTGTTCAGGTCATCCTGGAACTGTCCGGCTACTTCGGAATCGGACTGTACGCCGCCGCCTTCCACTCGTCGCCGTACACGATCGGCTTCGCTGAGGCGCACGGTCTCGCGTTGATTATTGGTTGGACGCTGTTTTCCCAGCGGTCAAAGGCATATCGCCCGGCGAATCACATCCTCGCTGTGTCGGTGCACGTTTTTGCTGGCAGCGGCGAACATCTTCTTCTGGCGCAGCTATCCGGCTTTCGGCATGGTGGTGCCCGGCATTTTGTCGACTGTCGCGCATATCGGGTTGGTCATCCTGCAGGTTGTGGTGCTCAGCCGGCAATCGGGCGACAGACCGTCCTAAGTACAGTGCCGCGGGTCCCCGCGCAGGTACGCGGGGACCCTGGTATGCCGTAGAGATGGCTGAAGCTGTCGTACGGGTGGATGGGCGGGCGTTGACCTGCGCCGAGGTCGCGCTGGTGGGGACGGGCAGGCGCGGGTCGAGCTGGACTACGAGGCGGTCAGCCGGGCTGAACAGTCGTGGCAGCTGGCCGGCGACCTCGCCACCCGCCGGCACGTCTATGGACGTACGACCGGCGTCGGCGCGAACCGTGACGAGGCGGTCCCGGCGGAGGCCGCCGGCGACTACGGCCTGCGGTTGTTGCGCAGCCACGCCGGCGGCGGTGGAAGTCCGTTGCCGGCTCCGCACGTACGAGCGATGCTGCTGATCCGGCTGAACCAGCTGGCCACCGGCCGTTCCGGCGCCCATCCGCGGCTGCCGACGGCGTTGGCGCAGGCGCTCGCGGACGGCGCCCTGCCGCTCGTCCACCGGTTCGGCGCGATTGGCACCGGCGACCTGACCGCGCTGGCCGAGACCGGGCTGGCGCTGGCCGGCGAGCGGCCGTGGGCGGTCGGCCACCTGCCGGCGATCCCGATCGACACCGGTGACGCGCTTGCCTTTATGAGCAGCAACGCGGCCACTCTCGCGGAGTCCGCGCTGGTGTGCGTCGGCCTCGACCGGCTGCTGCGGGCCAGCCACTGCGTCGCGGCGCTCTCGTACGTGGCGCTGGACGGGTCACCGGAGGCGTACGCGACGCCCGTCCACGAGGCCCGGCCACATCCCGGCCAGGTCGAATGCGCCGCCGAGATTCGCCGGCTGCTCGGCATGCACGGAGTCACCAAACCCGGTAGCCGACTCCAGGATCCGTACGGCCTGCGGGCGTTTCCGCAGGTCCAAGGGCCGGCGCTGGACACTCGGCGGTATTTGGAGCAGGTGCTGGAAATCGAGATCAACGCCAGCGCGGAGAACCCGATGGTGTCCGTCGCGGACGGGAACGTGTTCCACCACGCGCACTTCCACACGGCATATCTGGCGCTTGCCCTCGACCAGGTCCGGTCCGCGCTGCACTCGGTCGCCGAGCTGTCCGCGGCCCGGCTCGGCGACCTGGTCGAGCCGGCTTTCACCGGCCTGTCGCCGTTCCTCGCGGCCGGCCGGCCCGCCGGGCAGCTCCGGGGTGATGATCCTGGAGTACGTGGCGCACGACATGCTCACGCAGCTGCGGCAGGCCGCGCTGCCGGTGTCGCTCGGGACGGCCGTGGTGTCCCGCGGAATGGAGGACCACGCCAGCTTCTCCACCCAGGCGGCCCGGCAGACCGCCGCCGCGGCCGACGCGTACCAGCAGGTCCTCGCCTGCGAGCTGGTCGCAGCCGTACGCGCGCTCCGGATGCGGCACGCGGAAATGCTGGACATCCCCGCCCGTACCGCCTTCGACCAAGCCTGCGCAGTCCTGGACGCGGACCTCTCGGACCGCTCGCTGACCGCCGACGTACAGGCCGCCGCCGACCTCCTCCCCTCCCTCGCCGACCTCTGATCCCTCTGACACCAAAACCGCTCCGCCGAGCGACGCAATTTCTGTGGCACTCGCCGAACGCCACACTTTTCTTGCCATTGGACAACTCTTGGCTCATCGACTGCAGCACAAAATCCCGCACTCGACATCGAGTGCGGGACATTGTGCCGCACTCAACGCCGAAGTTTCGCGCTGTAGCGGGTAATTCAGCGGAACCAGGCCAGACGCACGCAAGAGGCATCGCGGCCAAAGGTTCAGGCGGGTACGACGGCCAAGCGGCCGACGGTTTTGCCGTCGGCTAGGCGCTGGACGGCGTCGGGGACCTCGGTGAAGGGGATCTGTTCGGTGATCAACGGCTTGATGGCGCCGGCGTCGGCGAGCTTGGTCAGCTCGGCGTGGCACTCGGCGACCAGCTGCGGCGCGCGCTGGGTGTAGAGGCCCCAGTGCAGGCCGACGATCGAGTAGTTCTTGATCAGCGCGTGGTTGATGCCCGGCGTCGGGATGGTGCCGCTCGCGAACCCGATCACCAGGATCCGGCCCTCGAAGGCGATCACCTTGGTGGACTGCTGGTACGCGTCACCGCCGACCGGGTCGTACACGACGTCCACGCCTTTTCCGTCCGTCGCCGCTTGACGGCCGCAATGACGTCTTCCTTTTTGCGGTCAATGACCAGGTCCGCACCCAGCTGCCGGGCGAAGTCGGCCTTCGCCTCGCCGCCCACCACGCCGATCACCCGCGCTCCGGCCGCCTTGCCCAGCTGCACGGCCGCGCTACCGACCCCGCCGGCCGCGGCATGTACGAGCAGAGTCTCACCCGGCTGGAGGTTGGCTCGGCGATGCAATGCGAACCAGCCGGTCTGATAGCCGATGAACAGCGCGGACGCCTCCGCGTCGGTCAGCGACGCTGGTGCGGGGAAGGCGGCGATCGCGCCGGTCAGCGTGAGGTCCGCGAACGCGCCGGGCGCTCCGCCCAGCACTCGGTCCCCCGGCTTGAACCCGGTGACGCCTTCGCCGACCTCCAGGACCTCGCCGCACATCTCCTGGCCGATCGTGAACGGCAGCGGCGGCTTGACCTGGTAGAGCCCGCGGCACATCAGCGCGTCCGGGAAGTTCACCGCCGCGGCCAGCGGCTTGACCAGCAGTTGCCCCGCCGCTGGCGTCGGGTCGTCGACTTCGACGAGCTTCAGAACCTTCGCCGGCTCCCCGAGCTCCTGAACCTGCCAGGCCCGCATACGCCTCTCCCATCGATCGCCGTCATCCTGCGGCTCACCATACGTGCCCCCGCCGCCATTCCCATACCGACCGGTCGGACGGTATGGGCGTGCGGCCGTCTTGGAGCCTTTCGTGTATCCAGCCGACATCCACCGGTTCGTTGCTCGGGGGAAGATCAAAGTCAAGACCTTGCCCTTCGGGCGGACTCTCCTGGATCGAGAGTCAGCCGCCGACTGTTTTGCCGCGGGATGGGACGACGTAGACGGCGGGTGGTTCGGGTGCGGCGTTCCAATGCAAGCCGTCCTGGCTGACCAGCCACACGGCGGGCACCTGCTTGTCGGGGTCCTTCTCGACCCGGACATTCGCTACGACGCCGCCAGCCGCGGTGTCGCCGAGCCATTGGACGTGGCCGGCCCCGATGGCCTGGGCGAACGTCTGGCCACCGTCCTTGCTGATCCAGACCTGGGCGTCGTCAGGCTGCCCTGGCGCGTACGCCCGGACCAGCAGTGATCCGTCGGACCGCAGCGCGCCGCCACCGATCTGGCGATTGGGCAGTCCATGGGCGGAAACCCGATCCCAACTGCCGCCGCCGTCCGTCGAAACATAAACGGCGCCGGTCCGTCCGATCGCGTACGCCGTCCGGCCGTCGACATCGACAATGTCGGCCGGAATCTGATCGGCGAGTTTCCAGCTGCGGCCTGCGTCATGGCTGATCGCAGGCGATGAATGCGAGGCCGGTGCCTTGCTGGCGGACGTACGGATGACCTCCTTGTTCACCAGCGTCCACAACGATCCGTCGGCGGCTTGCCGCAGGTGACCGCCGGGCTGCCACCAACTCCCTGGATTGTCGTCCTCGACGACCTGCAGCGGCGGCTGGTGAGCGAGTGGTTTCCGCGCACCGCTGCCCGGGTCCTGCGCCGCCAGCCCGAGAGTTCCACCGTTCGTGACGTGGAGGTAGGTGATGGCCCGCCAGCCGGACGGAACCTGGTCGACGGTGGCCTCAGGCGCGGACCGCCGCGTCCAACTCTGGCCTCCATCCAGGCTCACGTAGTCGCCGATGGTCACTGTCTGGCCGTCGCCGGCGACCGGGCCAGCCGGCTCACTGGGGGTTCCGTCGACACTGTTCACCAGCTTCGGGATCTCCGCCGGCAGGGTCCACGCCTGCCAGGTGTAGCCGCCGTCGAGCGTTCGCGTCAGCGCGAACTTCCCGTCCTTCGTACGCGTCAGCGCATATGTCCGCCATTCGTCGGCGGTCCCGCTCGACATCAGCTCCATCCGCTGGTCAGCCGGGATCTTCACGCCGTGCAGCGGCCCGTGTACGGCCGGCGGCAGCAGCGGCGGAGTACCCGTCGGCGGCGCCCACACAGCGGTGGCCGGCGGCAGCGTCCGATCGGTGTCGGAGCCCAGCCGCGGCGCCGCGTAGGCGGCGAGTGCCACCACCACGACGATGGCGACCGGGACAAGCACCCAGCTCTGGCGGCGGATCCGGCGCCGTGTCAGGCCTTTGCGGTGAATCGACGCGAGGTCGGGAAAAGCACCGAGCTCGTCGACTTTCTCGCGGACGTCAACAAAATCTGCTGGAGTGGTCATGATCTATGCACCTGCCTTGGTCAGATCGTCCGCGAGCAGCGAACCGAGGGCGGCACGGCCGCGGGACAGCCGCGATTTGACAGTGCCCTGCGAGACACCGAGGGTGGCCGCGATGTCGACGACCGGCAGGTCGGCGATGTAGTGCAGCGCCACAGTCTCGGCCTGCGGGCGTGGCAGCCGGCGGATCGCGGCCATCACCGCGACCCGGTCGGGCGACGCTCCGTCGACCACCGGATCAGGGTCGGCCGCGCGTCTGAGCAGCAACGCCAGGTGTTTTCGCGCGTTTCCACCTACTGACCGCGATGTTCCTCGCGACGGTGCGCGGCAGGCAGGCCTCCGGGCTGTCCGCCGCGAGGATGTTCTCGCGCTTGGACACGGCCCGTACGAACGCCTCTGCGACCACGTCCTGCGCCTCGGTCATGTTGCCGGTCAGCGCGTACATGCTGACCAGCAAGCGTCTGTAGGTGTTCCGGAAGATGTGATGATCGAGGTCGGCGTCCGTGTCCGGTCGCTCATCGTCCCCCCGCTTGTCGAGTTCAGAAGCAGTGTCACAGGGGATGACAGACGACCAGGGGGTCGGGTTCCACGCGATCTCAGGCGAATATGCCTGGTTACCCGCACTGGCGCAGAGGCATGTGTGAATGAGGCCCATGGTTAAGCGGGGCCGCGTATGACGTACTGCTCGAACCGGACACCGTCCGGCAGCTCAACCGACCCGACGCTCAGCCGCGCCCTGCGCGCGCTCCATGAATGATCCAGCGCGCCAACTCGTCATCCGCCATGATCACCACCCGATTCGCCGCCCGGCGGATCGGGAGTCCCGGGCGGCGCTTCTCGTACTGTGAGCTGTCGGCAGCGGAGAAACCCGAGAAACTAGTTGGTGACAGCGGCCTTCAGAGCGTCGGCGCGGTCGGTCTTCTTCCCAGGTGAACTCGTCCAGCTCACGGCCGAAGTGGCCATACGCGGCGGTCTTCTGGTAGATCGGGCGGAGCAGGTCCAGGTCGCGGATGATCGCGGCCGGGCGCAGGTCGAACACGGACGTGATGGCGTCCTGGATCTTGGCCGGCGCGACCGTCTCGGTGCCGAAGGTCTCGACGAACAGGCCGACCGGCTGGGCCTTGCCGATCGCGTACGCGACCTGGACCTCGACCCGGGCGGCGAGGCCGGCGGCGACCACGTTCTTGGCCACCCACCGCATCGCGTACGCGGCGGAGCGGTCGACCTTGGACGGGTCCTTGCCGCTGAAGGCGGCGCCGCCGCCGTGCCGGGCGAAGCCGCCGTACGTGTCGACGATGATCTTGCGGCCGGTGAGGCCGGCGTCGCCCATCGGGCCGCCGATCTCAAAGCGGCCGGTCGGGTTCACCAGCAGCCGGTAGTCGCTGGTGTCCAGGCCCAGCTCCTTCAGCTCGGGCGCGACCACGTGCTCGGCGATGTCGGGCTGCAGCAGCTCTTCGAGCGAGATGTCGGCGGCGTGCTGGCTGGAGACGACGACCGTGTCCAGACGCACCGCCTTGGTGCCGTCGTACTCGATGGTGACCTGGGTTTTGCCGTCGGGCCGCAGGTAGGGAATCACGCCGTCCTTGCGGACCTGGGTGAGCCGCCGGGCAAGCCGGTGCGCGAGCGCGATCGGCAGCGGCATCAGCTCGGGGGTGTCATCGTTCGCGTACCCGAACATCAACCCCTGGTCGCCGGCGCCCTGCCGGTCCAGCGCGTCCTCGACGCTCTCGCCGGTCCGCGCCTCGTACGCCGAGTCGACGCCCTGCGCGATGTCCGGCGACTGCGAGCCGATCGACACGCTGACACCGCAGGACGCACCGTCGAAGCCCTTGCGGGAGGAGTCGTAGCCGATCTCCAGGATCGTCTCGCGGACGATCTTGGGGATGTCGGCATACGCCTCGGTGGTGACCTCGCCGGCCACGTGCACCAGGCCGGTGGTCAGCAGCGTCTCCACGGCGACCCGGCTACGCTTGTCCTGCGCGAGCAGCGCGTCGAGGATGCCGTCGCTGATCTGGTCCGCGATCTTGTCCGGGTGGCCCTCGGTGACGGACTCCGAGGTGAACAGGCGTCGAGACACAACTCTCCCAGGTGCTGAGGCTTCTTTTTTGACTAGCGACCGAGTCTACTTGTGGATCCGCGCCGGTAGGGCACCCGGTACGGCGTGATGGACGCCACCCGGCCCGGACATCCACCGGAAACGCACGAAGGCTAACGATCGGTGATCGGGTGACGCTCGAGCGCGAATACCCGACGTCCACCGGATGAATCCCTTCGCGCGGCCTTTCTAGCAGCGGCTAAGCGTTGCTTTGATGCGTCTCATGAGCGAGCGTTCGGAGTTTTGGGGTGTCCCGGCGGCGCCTCCTGGGCATGTCCGCGGCGGCGGCCGGGGCCGGTGCCCTCGGGTCGCTGCTACCGCCGTCCGTCCACGCGGCGATGGCGGCGCCGATGCAGCCCGGTGGCCTGCGGGCGATCGACCACGTGATCGTTCTCATGCAGGAGAACCGGTCTTTCGACCACTACTTCGGGCGGCTTCGGGGCGTACGCGGCTTCGCCGACCGGCATCCGCTGGCGCTGCCCGGCGGGCAGAGCGCCTTCCAGCAGCCGGCCGCCGGCCGCGACCCGGTGCTGCCGTTCTCGCTGCGCCGCGAGGCCGAGCGGGAAGGCCGGCCGGACACCGACATCCAGTATCTCGGCTCGCTCGACCACGGCTGGGCCGGCGGCGGAGTGGCCTGGTCGGGCGGCTGGAACAACGGCTGGATCGCCGCCAAGACGGCCGCCACCATGACGTATTACGAGCGCCAGGACATCGCCCTGCAGTACGAGCTGGCCGACACCTTCACGGTCTGCGACGCCTACCACTGCTCGCTTTTCGGTCCCACCAACCCGAACCGCAACTACCTGTGGTCGGGCAAGGTCGGCTACGAACCGGACGGGATCCGACGCGCGGTCGAGAACGACGCGTACGACTACGACCACAAAGGCTATTCCTGGTCGACCTACCCGGAGCGGCTGGAGGCGGCCGGTGTGAGTTGGCGGGTCTATCAGGAATTCGACAACTTTACCGACAACCCGCTCGAGTTCTTCCTGGCTTTCAAGAACATCGCGGACAAGGTGCTGGCGGCGGCCGGCCTGAAGTATCCGAGCATCAACGCCTTCTACGACGAGCTACTGACTTTCAGCGTGGACAAACAGAAGGCCCTAGCGGCTGCGCTGACCAACGGACTCACCGTGCTGACCGCCGCCGAACGCAGCCTTTACGACAAAGCCTTGTATCGCAGCGAAACGAACAGTCTCGTACCGCGACTGCGGGCCGACATCAAGGCCAAGAAGCTGCCCACGGTTTCCTGGCTGGTGCCCTCCGCGGTGCTCGCCGAGCATCCGGGCTCGTCCACACCGGTCGGCAGCGCCAACCTGATCTACGACGTGCTGGACGCCGTCGCGTCCGATGTGGACACCTGGTCGCGGACCGCGATTTTCCTGAACTTCGACGAAAACGACGGCTACTTCGACCACGTGCCGCCGCCTGTTCCGCCAGCACCGGTGAGCGGCAACAGCGACGACTACTACAACGGCCGGCCCATCGGGCTCGGCTTCCGCGTACCGATGACAGTGATCTCGCCGTGGTCGATTGGTGGTTTCGTCAACTCCGAGACCTTCGACCACACATCCGTGCTGCGTTTTCTGGAACGCTGGACCGGTGTCTCCGAGCCGAACATCAGCCCGTGGCGGCGGACCGTGGCCGGCGACCTGACCTCGGCTTTCGACTTCCGGAACAGCGGCAGGCCAGCAAAACTCACCCATCCGGGCGGCATTCCGGCGCCGATCACCCGCTGGCACCCGCAGCCGCCGGCCACCCAGGCGCTGCCCGACCAGGAGCCGGGCAACCGGCCGGCCCGGCCGCTGCCGTATCACCCGACGGTGGCGATCGAACCGGCCGCCGGCGGGCTGACCGTGGAGTTGGGCAACTACGGCAGCCGTACGACCCACTTCGCCATCTATTCGTACGCGCCGACGCCCACCCCGCCGCAACACGTGGACGTACGCGACCGGACCGTGCGGCCGGTCGGCGCGGTCGGCCCGTACCAACTGACGATCCAGGGCCCGAACCGCTTCTGGGCCGACGCGGCCGGCTCCACCACCGGTGCCGCGCACCCGATCGCGGTCCGGATCCTGCCCGCGGCCGGCCGGATGGACCTGCAAATCACTCTGCACAACACCGGCAAGCGAACCCTCGCGCTGGCGCTGACCGCCCGCGGCTACGGCTCGCACAAACAGCAACTCGCCCTCGCTCCCGGCCAAGCCCGACTGGTCAGCTGGCCGACCTCGCACGGCTGGTACGACGTGGAGATCACCGCTCCGACGGACACACACACTTCACCCGCCGGCTGACCGGCCGCCTCGAAGACGGCCGCCCCGGCCTCAGCGGCTGACACCGTTGGCGTGTCGCGACATGGCGCGCCGCGGGGTGCGGCGCGAAACTGTCGTACCGTCGTGAAATTTTGAGCCCCCGCCCTTTCAGAAGGGTGGGGGGCGGGTGGCGGGTTTTCATTACGTAAGTAGACGCGCGCGCGAGATAAGCGCGCGTTCAAGTGGCCGGCACGATGGTCGCGGGCCGGGTCTGCGCCGAAAGACCGGGTTTCTCGGCGGCGAGTAGGCGTTTGTTGTCGATCACTTCATGGGAAGTCCCACTATGGGGATGCCCACGAATGCGGTAGCGTGCGGTTATGGACAATCCGCTGCTGGGGATGCCGATGTTCGCGACCGTCCGGCTGGGCCGGATCGCCCGGGCCACGGTCAGCGGCGCGTTCGACCAGGAGGGGCTGTCGTGGCGGACACATTTCGCACTGTATTGCCTGACCGAGCTCGGCGAGCTGTCGCAGCGAGAGCTCGCCGACCATCTCACGATGGATCGAAGTGATCTGGTGAAAATGCTGGATGAGGTCGAGACGGCCGGCCTGGTACGGCGAGCGCCTGACCCGAGCGATCGGCGCCGGCGCATCCTTTCCATCACCGCCGCCGGCAAAGATCAGCTGCAGCGCGGCAAAGATGTTGTCGACCGTGCCACCGACGAATTTTTGGCCCACTTGAACGGCAACGAGCGTGAGCAGCTGCATCAGCTGACATTGCGAGCGATCGGCGCATGACCGAACACATCCAGACCGCCTCCCATTGGGGCGTCTACTCGGTGGAAACCGACCGCGCGACGCATGAAATTCGAGGAGTCGACGGCGTCTCGTACGACCCGCATCCATCGCCTATCCAGGCCAGCTTGCCCGAGACCGTGCACGGCCGGTTGCGGATAGACCAGCCGTACGTGCGAGAAGGCTATTTGCGATCGACCGGCCGGCGTGGCGCCGATGCGTACGTGCCGATCAGTTGGGAAGAGGCACTCGATCTCGTCGCCACCGCATTACTGGAAACCCGCGAAAAGCACGGAAACGAGTCGATTTACGGCGGCTCGTACGGCTGGGCCAGCGCCGGCCGGTTGCACCACTCCCCCAGCGTGCTCAAGCGTTTCCTGGCTCATTTCGGCGGGTATGTCGACAAGACCGGTAACCACAGTTTCGGTGCGGCGGCCGGAATCATGCCCTATGTCGTGGGCCGGTCGGACATCAGCAACCTGGTGGTGCCGTGGCCGGAGGTCGTCGAGCACACCAAGCTGCTGGTGATGTTCGGCGGCGCGCCGCTCAAGAACGCGCAAATAGACTCGGGCGGCGCGGTCAACCACGAGAATCCGGACTGGTACGCCAAAAAAACTCGCGCGGCCGGCGTCGACGTGGTCTGCATCAGCCCGTACCAACACGATGTCGTCGAGACGGTCGCCCCGCGGTGGATCCCGATCCGACCGAACACAGATACGGCATTGATGATCGGACTGGCCCACACCTTGGTGTCCGAGCGTCGGCACGACCTCGAATTTCTGCACGAACACTGCGAAGGCTTTCCGGAATTCGAGCGTTATCTGCTCGGTCATGATGCCAGCTGGGCATCCAGGATCACCGGCGTACCCGAAGAAACGATCATCGACCTGGCCCGCCAAATGGCCTCGACGAGGACACTGGTCAACACAGCCTGGGCGGTCCAGCGTGCCGATCACGGCGAACAGCCGGTCTGGATGACGGTGGCGCTGGCCGCGGTCCTCGGCCAGATTGGCCTGCCCGGCGGCGGTTTCAGCCTCGGCCTCGGCGCCGTCAGCGGCATCGCGTTGCCGCGTACGACCGGCATCCCGCGGCCGAAACTGCCGCTGGACAGCAATCCGGTGAAGGCCACCGTGCCGGTGGCTCGGGTCACCGACCTGCTTTTGCACCCTGGCGAAGAAATTGAGCACAACGGTCGCGTCATCACCTTTCCCGACATCGAGTTGATCTACTCAGCGGGCGGGAAACCGTTTTTCACCACAACACCAACCTGAACCGCTTTCTGGGTGCCTGGCAGCGGCCCGCGACCGTCATCGTGCACGAGCCTTTCTGGACCCCACCGGCCAAACACGCCGACATCGTGCTGCCCGCGACCACCACGATGGAACGCAACGACATCGGCGCCGCGGAGCTCAGCCGGTTCTGGATCGCGATGCACCAGGTCGTGCCGCCGTTTCAGCAGGCTCGCAACGACTTCGACATCTTCTCCGAGCTGGCCGACCGGCTGGGATTCGGTGCCGAATACCACCAGAACCGCGACGAAATGGGCTGGCTGCGGCATATGTACGACGGCGCGCGGAAGCAGGCGCTCGAAGCCGGCTTCGACCCACCGGACTTCGACACCTTCTGGGCCAGTGACAAGTACGAGTTTCCAGCCGACGAAGGGCCAACAACCCTGTTCGCGGACTTCAGAGCGGGAGCTGCCCTCAAGACGCCGTCGGGCCGGATCGAGCTGGTCAGCGAAAAGATCCGGTCATTTGGCTACCCCGACTGTCCCGCGCACCCGGCCTGGCTGGAACCGGCCGAGTGGCTCGGTGGCCCGCTCGCGCGGCGATTTCCCTTGCATCTGCTGTCCCACCAGCCAGCGACCCGACTGCACAGCCAGCTCGACCACGCCTCGCTGAGCAGGCAGACCAAAATCCGGGACCGGGAGCCGATTCAGCTCAGTGTCGAGGACGCCAACGACCGTGGTCTCGTCGACGGCGATGTCGTACGAGTCTTCAACGACCGAGGCGCTTTCCTCGCCGGCGTACGGATCTGCACTACGCTGATGACCGGAGTCGTCCAGATCGCGACCGGCGCATGGTATGACCCGGCCGAGCCGGGCGTGCCCGGCAGCCTGGACAAACACGGCAACCCCAACGTCGTCACCCTCGACAAGGGAACGTCCCGGCTGTCTCAGGGCTCGACGGCCCAGACCTGCCTGGTAGAAGTCGAAAAGTACGACGACCCGCCGACCGTGACCGCTTTCGAGTTGCCGGTCATCCTTCGCGTTTGATCCGCGGCAGGACCAGGTCCCAGAGGACGTTCGCCAGCTTTTCCTTGGAACCGCGCGGAACCTCGGTCGACGAGCCGTCCGAGCCGAGCACCACGGCGGAGTTTTCGGTGCCTTCGAAGGCGCCGCCCTCACCAACGTAGTTGACCGCCAGCAAGTCACAGCCCTTGCGGGCCAGCTTCGCGCGACCCAGCTCCAGGACCGACCGGTCGGCGTCGCCGGTTTCGGCGGCGAAGCCGACGACCACCTGACCGGGCTTGCCGCGAGTGGCGGCCAGCTCGTGCAGGATGTCCGGGTTCTGCGCCAGCACGATCGTCGGCGCGGAGCCGTCGTCGGCCTTCTTGATCTTGTACGAGCTGGTGCCGACCGGCCGGAAGTCGGCCGGTGCCGCAGCCATCACCACCGCGTCCGCGTCCGGCCGGGTCGCGGGTGGCCGCCAGCATCGCGTCCCGCAGCTCTGCAGTGGTCCCGACCCGTACGACGATGACCCCGGTCGGGTCCGGCAGGCCGGAGTTTGCGGTGACCAGGGTGACGTGGGCGCCGCGGGCGGCGGCCGTACGAGCGAGTGCGTAGCCCTGCCGGCCGGACGAGCGGTTGCCGAGGAACCGAACCGGATCCAGCGGCTCACGCGTACCGCCAGCGGAAACGACGACTCGCAGGCCGGTGAGGTCGGCGGCAGCGGTGCCGCGTTCGAGGGTCGCGAAGGCGATCGCGGCGATGTCGTCGGGATCGGGCAACCGGCCCTGTCCGGTATCGGCGCCGGTCAGCCGGCCGACCGCCGGCTCGATGACGAGCGCGCCGCGGGATCGCAGAGTCGCGACGTTGTGCGCGGTGGCCGGATGCAGCCACATCTCGGTGTGCATGGCCGGCGCGAAGATGACGGACGGACAGGTCGCGGTCAACAGAGTGGAAGTCAGCAGGTCAGGTCGTCGGCTCGGCCGTACGCGGCTTTCGCGAGCAGGTCAGCGGTGGCCGGTGCGACCACCACAAGATCGGCTTCGCGGCCCAGCCGCACGTGCGGGACCTCGTGCACGTCGGTCCACACGTCGGTCGCCACCGGCTGGCCGGAAAGGGCGGCCCAGGTGGGCTCACCGACGAATTTCAGCGCGCTCGCGGTCGGGATCACCCGTACGGACAGGCCGGACTCGGTGAGGCGGCGGAGCAGCTCGGCAGCCTTGTATGCGGCGATGCCGCCGCCGACCCCCAAAACAACGCGGCGTGCCGGCATGGTGCTCACCGACACGCCCCGCGACACATGATCTTTAGGACTCGACAACCTCGTGAGTCAGCAGGTTCGCGTTGATCTCCCGGAGCGAGATCGACAGCGGCTTCTCCTGCGGGCTGGTCTCCACCAGCGGTCCTACGTATTCCAGCAGGCCCTCGCCGAGCTGCGAATAGTACGCATTGATCTGGCGCGCGCGCTTGGCTTGGCGGCGTAGATGACCAGCGCGTACTTGGAGCTGGTCTTCTCCAGAAGCTCGTCGATGGGGGGATTGGTGATGCCTTCAGGGGCGGCGACAGTGCCGGACACGCAGATCAGCCTCAGTCAACTGTGGGAAATGGTGGATGACTCGAGCAATAGTACCAACTCGTCGCACGCGTGTTGCACAGTGTCGTTAACCAGTACGACATCGAACTCACCCACAGCGGCCAGCTCGACCTCCGCGAGCTCGAATCTGCGCCGTACCGTCTCCTGGTCCTCGGTGCCCCGGCCGGACAACCGCTCGAACAGATGTTCGCGCGACGGCGGGGCGAGGAAGACCAGCAGGGCTTGCGGCTCGGCCACTCGGACCTGCCGGGCGCCGAACAGGTCGATCTCCAGCAACGCGGATTTTCCCTGCGAAAGCCGGCGTTCCACCGGCTCACGTGGGGTCCCGTACAAGTTGCCGGCATACTCGGCCCACTCCAACAACATGTTCGCGTCGACCATGGCCATGAACTGGTCACGGTTGACGAAGTGGTAGTGCACGCCGTCGCGTTCACCCGGACGTGGGTGTCGGGTCGTCGCCGACACCGACAGCCACACATCCGGATGCACGCGGCGCATAGTGGCGATCACGGTGCTCTTGCCGACCCCGGAGGGACCGGACAGAACAGTCAGCCGGCCTCGTTTGGTCAGATCGTCCGTGGTCACCGTCGACACTTACTGGCCGGGCGAGCCGAACTCGTCCAGCAGGGCACGTCGCTGGTTGTCGCCCAGCCCCCGCAACCGGCGGCTGCTGGCGATCTTGAACCGTTCCATGATCTGCACGGCCCGGATCTTGCCGATGCCGGGCAGCGCCTCGAGCACCGCCGCGACCTTCATCTTGCCGACAATCTCATCGGTGTCGGCTGCCTTGAGCACATCAGCGAGCGTGGTCTGGCCGTGCTTGAGCTTGTCTTTCAGCTCAGCCCGGGCCTTGCGTGCCACAGCGGCCTTTTCCAGAGCCGCCGCGCGCTGTTCTGGGCTCAGTGACGGGAGCGCCACTCTTTCACCTCGGTCAATGTCGTCGATGGGCAGATTTGGTGGTACACGGTCTGGCGATTCGCTGAACCTAGCGAGCGCCCGCCGCCCCCGGCAACGCGGGGTACGTAAGTCGGTGGTCAAAACTGGTACGTGCGGTTACAGCTATCACCCGCGTGTCACCGCCGCGACACACCGCTGGAGATGCTCTTCGGTGGCCTTACGCAGCGCTTCCGGACTCGGACCGGCCGCCAGCACCTCCCGGCTGACCGCCGGCAGGACAGCGCTGAGAGCGTCACCGAAGACCGCCCGCAGCCCTTCCGGAGTGCCGCCCTGAGCACCGATACCCGGGGCCAGGAACGGCCCGTTCAGCCGGGTCAGGTCGTGTCCAGTCTGGCCGATGGTGGCACCGACCACCGCGCCGATGGAGCCGAGCGGGGTGGCGCCGGCGTTGCGTACGGCCAGGTCGTCCAGCACGGCCTGGGCGACCGTCCGGCCGTCCGGCGTACGCGCGTGCTGCACCGACGGGGCCTCCGGGTTGGATGTGAGCGCGAGCACGAAGACCCCCCGCCCGTACTCCAGCGCGGTGTCGAACACCGGGTCGAGCGATCCGACGCCGAGGAACGGGCTGACCGTGATGGCGTCCGCGGCCAGCGACGAACCGTCGCGCAGGTAGGCGTCGGCATATCCGGCGGCAGTGGACCCAATGTCGCCGCGCTTCACGTCGAGCAGCACCAACGCGCCGGCCTGGCTGGCCAACCCCGATCAGCCGCTCCAGCACCGCGATGCCGGCGCTGCCGTGCCGCTCGAAGAACGCCGACTGCGGTTTCACCACCGGCACCAGGTCACCGATGGCGTCGATGACGGTATCCGCGAACGCGGCCAGCCCGACCGGATTGTCCGGCAACCCCCACTTCGCGAGCAGCGCCGCGTGCGGGTCGATCCCGACGCAAAGCGGCCCGCGCTTGTCCATCGCTGCCTGAGCCTGGTGCCGAAGGGTTCGCTCACACCCCCACCGTATGCGATCTGGCCCCTGACCGCCGCAAACGCGTACCTGTGACACGAATTCGGCAGCGGCGCTGGGTGTGGTGTGCGCAACTTCCGTACACAGATGTCACACCCGCCACTTGGACATCTCCGCTGGTCCTGGTCCGTTTGGGCGCTTCGGCGAGACGGTTGTCACATCTGTCGCAGTGTCCACTCTGGCATCAGACGGCGGCTCTGATTGCTCCCGAGTTCCACCGAAGTACCCGCTACTGCGCGAAACTGTCGCAGTTACTTGATTGAGTAGCCCCCACCCAGTGATCGGGTGGGGGGTGGGTCAGAGGCGCGCGCGTAGCCAATTTTTTTTTGTGGGTCCTGAGGTTTGTGGGGCTGCAAGTGCTGGAGTGACGCGCATTCACAACGGAGAGGTTGATCTTGGTTAGTTTGCCTACCCAAAACGGGCATCGGTCCGAAATGTTCTTTTCGTACGGGCCAACTAACCAAGATCAACATCCCAAAACACGAAGGTAACCATCCGGCCGCCATCTCGACACGCACCGTCGGATACCGCGCTTCCAGTCGGATACCGCGCGTTCCAGCCGGCCGAGGGTCGAGTTTGTACGGCACTCAACCACCTCGGCGCCACACTCTCAACACCAGTCACCTCAACACCACTGGCCCCACACTGAGGCTCCCCCGAACTCGAGCCTGCCGGCCACCGCCGACATTTTCGGCGCGTACCCCCGACAGCCCGTTCACTGCCAGGTTCGGCTCGTACGCGCCGAAAATGTCGCCACCACCTGATTGGCTCGAATTCGGGGGCGGCAAAATTCGCCGGCATTCCTGAACACTGTTGACGCAATCGGAATCCGATTGTGCAAGCACCGAAAAATGGTGCCCCCGAATTCGAGCCAACCAGGCGGCACCGACGAAATCGGCGACCAACCAAAACGAGCGAACGGGCTAAGTGGGTGGGAGGTACGGACCAAGGAGGCGGCCCAGTTTGGAGCCGATGGTGGCGGGGCGGGCGCCGGCGGTGAAAAGGACGCGCTCGACTGTGTCGAAGGTGGCGCGGTTGCCGTCCAGGAGTTCGACCTCGAGTTCGCGCCAGCCCTCGGAGCTTTCATGGCCGGGCAGCAGCACCTGGGCCGTGACATGGTCATCGCAGAGTTCGGCCAGTGGCTGGTCCCCGACCAGGGTGAGCACCAACCGCCGGGTGGAAATCCGGGCAGCGGGAGCCAACGCGGCACCACCGGAGACCTCGCGGACCAGAGCCACCAGGTCCGGCGGGATGTCGTCGCTCAGGTCCCGGTGAACCTCGCGGCGCGCGTCCACACCGGCTGGCAGTTTCACGTGCCAGCCGGCGTCGTCGTTTCCGCCGGTACGACGACGAAAAGTCACCTTCGCGGCGAGCAGTCGGAGATCGACCGTGTCGTAGTAGGTGGCGTCCAGGAGACGCTCGGCGGGGCCGTCCACCCGGCCGAGGCCGGACAGTGCCGGCACCTCGAAAGAGTCGTCGACCTCGTACGTACGCTCGACCTCCACATGGTCGCTCACGCGAGCTTGCCCAGCGCGTCTTCGATGGCGCGGTGGAAGGTCGGATAGGCGTAGATCATGTGCCGCAGAGACTCGGTGGACAGCCGTGCGTGTACGGCGACGGTGAGCGCGGACAGCACTTCCCCGCCGGACGGCCCGGCCGCGGTGGCACCGACCAGGATCCCGTCGGACTCCACCAGCTTGATGAAACCGTCATTGCCGACCTTGTGGATCCAGCCGCGGGCCGAGCTGGGCAGCTGGGTCAGGCCAATGCGTACGCGCGAACCAGCGTTGCGGGCCTGTTTCTCGGTCATCCCGACGGAGCCGATCTCCGGATCGGTGAAGGTCACCCGGGGCACCGCGTGGTAGGCGGCCGGTGGGCCGTCCTGGCCGAGGACGGTCCGGGTGGCGACCGCGGCCTGATACATCGACATGTGCGTGAAAGCGCCCTTGCCGGTGATGTCGCCGATCGCGTAGACACCGTCAGCGATCCGCATCCGGTCATCGGGCTCAAGAAAGCGCGCGCTCTCGTCCAGCCCCAGGGCGCCCACCCCCAGCTCCCCCAACGCGGTCCGGCGACCGGCGGCGACCAGCAGCTTCTCCGCGGTCACCATGCCGCCGTCCAGCTCGACGCTGAAGCCACCGTCGTACGACACCCGGGCGATCTTCGCGCCGGTATGCACGGTCAGGCCCTCGGCCACCAGGATCCGCGAGATCAGCTCGCTGGACTCCGGTTCCTCCAGCGCCAGCAGCCGGTCGGAGACCTCGATGACCGTCACGTCCGTACCAAAACGCGCGTACGCCTGCGCCAGCTCCAGCCCGATCGCACCGCCGCCGATCACGCACAGCGAGGCCGGCCGCTGCTCGGCCCGCAGGATCTCCCGGTTGGTCCAGTACGGCGTGCCGGCGAGGCCGTCGATCGGCGGCACCGCCGGGTCGGTGCCGGTGTTGATCACGAGGCCCGGGACGCGGTGAACTCCCGGTCCCCCACCGCGACGGTGTGCGGGCCGGTGATCCGGGCCCGGCCGCGGACGAAGACGCCGCCGGTCTTGGTGAACCGGTCGACCGCGACCTGGTCGTTCCAGTTGTCGGTGGCCTCGTCCCGGATCCGCCGGGCGACCGGCGTGAAGTCCGGCGTCACCGTCGAGCTGCCAGCCAGCTGAGGGACCCGGCCGGCCTCGGCCAGCGAGTCGGCCGCCCGGATGATCATTTTGCTCGGTACGCAGCCGAAATACGGGCACTCGCCGCCGACCAGCCGGGACTCGATCCCGACTGTCGTCAGGCCCGCGGTGGCGCATTGCGCGGCCACGTACTCGCCGCCCGGTCCCATTCCGATGACGACGACATCAACCTCTTCAGATGGCATGCCCGCCATGCTGCCGGATCGGACCACGAAGCGCTCGTCTCCCCTTCGAGCGTAAGGAATCAGTTCTCTCCGGGCGCCCTACCGTGGCCGTACATGGTCATCAGTGCCCGTGCACTGCCGCCGCCGCCGCGGATCAGATCGTCGGGATCGTCCGGGTCAGGCCGGATCGGCTGGCGTACGACCAGGATCGCGACGACGTAGACCACCGCCAGGCAGATCGGCACGGACACCGCGAGCCAGCCCCACCCGGAGTCGATGGCGGCCCCGGCGGCGCAGATCAGGGTGGCCAGCACCGCACCGGTGACCGCGTCCGTACGGTTGCGCAGGAACCGGCGGCTGCCCTTGCGTACGCCTCCGAGCAGCGCGAACCCCACCGCCAGCAGGCCCGCCGCGGCGGCCACCACGATCGCCAGCCAGCCGGTGACCGAGCCGTAGCCAAGGCCCGCCACGGCAAGCACGACGGCGACCAGGCAGGGCGCCACCGGCCACCGGAGGACCGCCAGCGACACCAAACCGGCTGCCGCACCAAACGCCAGCGAGGCACCCGAGCCGCCAACAAGCACCACGCCGGCCATCAGCAAACCGGCCGCCAAGCTGCACGAACGCCATGGTGCGCCCACCCGGAACGGGCCGACGCAAAGACCGCAGCCGACGCGCGAAAAACGCCTCCGCGATCACGAGCTGACTCCGGAGAAGGCGCCGGAGCGGCGGGCCATCCGGCGTTGCGATATCGGCCCCAGCACCGCCTCCAGCGTGAGCCCGCGCTCCCAGCGGACCACCGGGATGCCCAGGTCGGCCAGCAGGATCCAGATCCCGCGCCGCTCGATCCGCCACATCCGCAGCGCCAGGTCGGCCTGCTCGCTGCCGGCGTTCACCGCCGGCTCGCCGCTCAGCACGTCGACCACCACCACTGATCGGCCACGGGCCCGCAGGTCACGCAGCACGCCGACGGTACGGGCGTCCACCAGCGGACTGAACACGATGACCACGGCCCGTTGCGGCAGCGCGCCGCGCGGGATCCGGTCCAGGTTCGGCTCCAGGTCGAAGTCCTCGTCCCTGGCGTCCAGCACCAGCTCGACGATCCGGTAGAACTGCCGCGAGCCGAGCTCGGCGGGCAGCCACTGGATCAGCCCGCCGAGCACCACCAGGCCGGCCCGGTCGCCGTTGCGCGCAGCGCCGCCTGGGCGAGGTCGCTGGCACCGTGCACGGACAGGTCCAGGCTCGACGTGCCGATCGGCCCCACGTCCGCGTACGCGTCGATCATCGCGACCACGTCGGCGGCCTGGTCCGGCAGCCGCTGGTTGACCAGCAACTGGCCGTGCCGGGCGCTGGCCTTCCAGTTCACCTGCCGGAGCTGGTCGCCGCTGGTGTACGTCCGGATGCCGGCGAACTCGGTGCCGGCGCCGGCCCGGCTGCTCACATGCAGGCCCACCCGGTTCGGTAGATCGGCCGGGATCGGCATCCGGGCCAGCTCGGTCGGCCGTGGGAAGACCCGCAAACCTGCCAGCTCGACCTGCGCGACAGCTAGCAGCATGCCGGCGTGCACACCACACGTGACCTGCACGGACGGCTGGTACGTGCCCCATCGGACGCGTACGTCCCACTCGAAAGTGATGTGCCCAGGCCGGGTTTCCACCTTCGGCTCGGCGTCCACGACCAGCCCGTAGGGCAGCACCGGCCGCACGTCCACGTCGGCGCTGGCGGCCGGCAGCCGTACGTCCACCCGCAGCACGAGGATGTCCCGCTCGAAGCACCGCGTCTCCGAAAGCGCCGCCGTCATCGACAGCACCTTCGCCGGTCGGCCGGTGCGACCGGCGGCCGCCAACGCACCCAACGCCGGCGCCGCGAAGACGATCAACGACGCCTTGTCCGTCAGCAGCGCGAACCCGAAGGCGACCACCGCCAGCAGCGCGAACGTCCGCAACGCCGGCGAGGCGTGCCAGCGCAGCGGCACCTGGCCGCGGCCCTCGGAGGGCGCACTCATGCGAGTGACTTCATCCGCGGCGCCGGCACCCGGTCGACCAGTTCGGCCAGTACGTCGGCGGAGCTGATCCGGCGCACCCACATCTCCGGCCGCAGGCTGATCCGGTGCGACAGCGCGGGCCGCACCAGCGTCTTCACGTCGTCCGGGGTGACGAAGTCGCGGCCGGACACCAGCGCCTGCGCGCGGGACAGCTGCACCAGGTCCAGGGCACCGCGCGGGCTGGCGCCGACCAGCACCTGCGGGTGCTCGCGGCTCGCGTTGACCAGCTTCACCACGTACGCCAGCACGTCCTCGTGCACGCTCACCGTCTCCACAGCCCGCCGCATCTCCAGCAGCTCCTCGCGGCTGAGCACGGTGCTCACCGTCGCCTCCGGAGTGCCCCGGTCGAGCCGCCGGCGGAGCATCTGGATCTCCTGGTCCTCAGGCAGGTAACCAAGGCTGATCCGCATGCAGAACCGGTCGAGCTGGGCCTCGGGCAGCGGGTAGGTGCCCTCGTACTCGATCGGGTTGTCGGTCGCCAGCACGACATACGGGTCGGGCAGCTGGTGCGTACGACCGTCAACCGTCACCTGGCGCTCGCCCATCGCCTCCAGCAGCGCCGACTGGGTCTTAGGAGGCGTCCGGTTGATCTCGTCGGCCAGCAGCAGGTTGGTGAAGACCGGCCCCTGGTGGAAGGTGAACTCCTCGCGCTTCTGGTCGTAGACCGTTGCGCCCGTCACGTCCGCCGGCAACAGGTCCGGGGTGAACTGGATCCGGGTGAACTTCAGCCCGAAGGCGGCCGCGAACGATCGCGCGATCAGCGTCTTGCCGAGCCCAGGCAGGTCCTCCAGCAGCACGTGCCCACCGGCCAGCACACCGACCAGGATCAGCTCCAGCGCCGACCGCTTACCGATGACCGCCTTCTCTATTTCGTCCAGCACGCGAACCGTACGAGCCGCGGTGTCCGTTCCGGCGAGCGCCATTTCATGCCTCCAGCTTGGTGATGATTCGAGTGAGCGCGGCGCGCTCCGGACCGAGCACCGAGCGGTCCTCACAGATCCCGCGGGCCGGGTCGACCAGCGGCCAGAGCTGATCGCCCAGCAGCGTGCGGGCCAGATCCGGGCGGCTCAGGTGGTCGGTCTGGAACCGCTCGGACAGCAGCACGTCCAGGAGTTTGAGCAGGGTGGGGCGTACGCCGGTGTCCCAGTCCCCGCTGCGAGCCGCCGCTCCAGCTGGCCACCGTGACCAGCCGGCCGACCGAGACCCGGCGGCGTTGGGCGACCGAGGCGGCCGCGGCCGCCCGTGCTGGCCGGATCCGGGTCACGCCCTGCCGGGCGGCCACCACCGCGATCAGGATGCCGGCGATCACGACGCCGGCGAGCAGCACCCCGCTCTGGCCGGCGAAGCCCCAGGCGACCACCATCAGCGCCACCCCGGCGACCGCGCTCAGGACGCTCACCGCGACGCGCTTGGCGCGACGGTTCATCGGGCCCGCTCCTGCAGGTCGTCGAGCATCTCCGACAGCGCGTCGGCGGCGGACGTACGATCCGGCTCGCCCATCGGATGATCGCTGAACCGGGCGACCGCGAACAGCTCCAGCAGCCGGTCGGCCGGCTCGCGCCGGATCAGTCCGGCCTGCCACCCCCGGCGCAGCACCTCACCGGGCGTGTCGGATACCCGTGGAGAGGCGTCCTGGTGGCTGGCGAGCGCGTTCTCCATCGCACCGAAGCAGCGGATGATCGCCGCCCGTGGACTCATGTCTCCGGCCAGCACCGCGTCCCGGCCGGCGAGGGCGGCCATCGCGAGCGGCGGCACCGCCGGTGAGATCGGCGCGGCCGCCAGCCGGTCCCGTCGGCGCATCCGGTTCAGCAGCAGGAGAGCAGCTCCGGCCAGCACCGCCGCGATGGCGATCGTGATCAGTGCGGGGCCAACCCAGTCCGGTGTGCCGAACAGGCCAGGCGCGTCCGGGGAACCGCTGATGCGCGGTCCGGAAGAGCTCGGACTTGGCCCCGGCAGCTTCGGTTTGGCCGGGCCGCTACGGAAAATGAGCACGAAGCCGAGCAGCCCGGCGCCTACCAACATGGCACCGAACACGGTGATCCGGGCCCTGGTCTGGTTGAGCGCGGCGAGCGTCGGGTTCATCAGCCAGAGCAGTCCGGACACCACCACCACGAAGGCGACCAGACCGACCGCGGCGAAGACGAAACGCAGCGATTCCGAGGTGAAGGTCCACTTCGCGGCCGAGTCGAGCCCGCCGTGCGCCAGCGCGTTGACGCCAGCCGCCGCGACCGCGAGCAGCACGGCCGCGAGGACCACCCACAGCCAGCCGACCACCCGGTCGTCCGGCGGCCGTGGCTCGCCGGAAGGTGCACCGCCCATACTCGCCCCCGTTGCTCGTACCGCTCAAGTACAAGTCCTACTCGGCGGTACGGCTACGGGGGCGGAATTTATGGCTTCGTTATCGCGAATACGTGCTACTTGCTCACATTGCGGGCGAACTGCTCCGGGTAGCGCTCACCAGCCACCGCGTCCGCGGGCGCGGCCTCCTCGATGGCGGCGAGGTCGTCGGCGGTCAGCTCCAGGGTGGCGGCCGCGACGTTCTGCTCCAGATAGGTACGCCGTTTCGTACCCGGAATCGGCACACGACGTCGTCGCCCTTGTGGTGCACCCACGCGAGCGCCAGCTGCCCGGCGGTGACGCCCTTCTTCTCCGCCAGCGCCTTCAGCGCCGCCACGATGGCGAGGTTCGCGTCCAGGTTGCCGTCGGCGAACCGCGGCAGCCCGCGCCGCATGTCGTCGGCGGCAAGCTGATCCCGGGAGGTCACCGCACCAGTCAGGAAACCCCCGGCCGAGCGGCGAGAACGGCACGATGCCAATGCCCAGCTCGCGGCACACCGCCACCACTTCGGACTCAATCCCCCGGGTCCACAGCGACCACTCGCTCTGCAGCGCGGTGATCGGGTGCACGGCGTGTGCGGCCCGGATCGACACCGGGCCGGCCTCGGAGATGCCCAGGTAGCGGACCTTGCCCTCGGTGACCAGCTCGGCCAGCGCGCCCCAGGTCTCCTCGATCGGCACCAACGGATCGACTCGATGCTGGTAGTAGAGGTCAATGTGGTCGACTTCTTCAGCCGGCGCAGCGAATCCTCGCAGGACTGCTTCACGTACGCGGGATCACCGCGGGTGCCCTGCTGGCCGTCGGTCCACACGATGCCGAACTTGGTCGCCAGCACCACTTCGTCGCGGCGGCCGGCGATGGCCCGACCCACCAGCTCTTCGTTGGCGCCGGCGCCGTACACGTTCGCGGTGTCCAGCAACGTGACGCCGAGGTCGAGGGCGCGATGGACGGTCGCGATCGACTCGACCTCGTCGCCAGTGCCGTAGACCTGGCTCATACCCATGCAACCCAGCCCCTGGGCGCCGACTGTGAGCTCACCCAGCCGGCGGGTCGGCAGCGATCCTGACACCATTGACTCCCTGAGATCTGTCCGAAATCCGTACTCTTTCCACCCTACGCGGGCGCGTACGGGCTGGCCTGGTGCCATTTGCACCAGGAATCAGCGGCACGTACCCACCGGGGCGACGGGGTTGTCCGGGTTGAAGGAGTCCCGGGTCGAGCCGGCTACCCGCTTCTGGTCCGGCGGCGCGGGCGCGATGAACTGCTTGCCGGCGTACGCGCAGTCGATGTTGGTCACCGAGGCCGCGCTGTGGTTGAGCCAGAGGCCCGCCGAGGTCGGCTTCACGTCCGCGCGGTGGTAGACCCACCAGCGCAGCTGATCATGCACCACCACCAGCCGGTCGCCGGGTTTCTTCGACTCGCCGGTGAACGGATAGACCCACACGTAGTTGGTGTCGATTTCCAGCACGGCCAACCCAGAGTCATCCACCGAGGCGTCCACTGTCGTCGCGCCACTCACCCGGGGGGCTGCTCGGCGGCGAGGGTGGTGCCCGGCGCGGTCCGAATGGCCGCGCCGGTGAGCGGACCGGTCAGGAACGTGTCCCTTACGTCACCCTGGTCCGCCTCGGCGAACAGCGCCAGAAAGCCGTTGACCTGCCGATCGACCACCATCCGCGGGTCCAGATGGCCGGCCACCAGCGCCGCCTTGACGTTCTGCTGCGCACGGCTCACCTGATCCACCGACCAGTTCTTGACCGCCCGTGGCGCCGGCATCGCGATCCCGGCCGCGCCGACCGCGAAGCTGGCCGCCGGAGTGCCGTCGTACGGACTCGCACCTCCGCCCGACGCCGAGCCCGTCGGCTGCGGCGAGCCGCCGCCAGGTCCGTTGCCCGGCCCGGTCAACGCCCACGCGCCGGCGATCACCACAACGACCAGCAGACCGCCACAGATCCGCCAGATCATCGACGGCGAAACGACCACCTGCCACGCGCTTCGCGGCCTGTCGTGTCGAGGGTTCCTACCAGTCACAATGACTGCGACAGTACGTCCCGACCAGCCCGCCACCAAATGCCCGCCAGCCGATGCCCGAACGACTGCCCGCGGGGGAACGGAGTTCCTCAAAGGTGCCGGTCATCCTTACGTACGAGACACATTCGATCACCGAGGACAACGAAAACGGCATCGCCACCGGCTGGCTCGGCTGGGCCGGCTTTCCACCCACGGCCGGGCCCCTCGCCGCCGACCTCGGCAAGCGCCGCCGGGACACTGGCCTCGCCGCGGTTTTCGTCTCCGACCTGACCCGCGCCATAGAGACCGCCAAGATCGCCTTCGGCGACACCGGCATTCCCACCTACCAGGACACCCGGCTGCGCGAATGCGACTACGGCGATCTCAACGGCCACCCGGTGACCGAGGTCGCGGCCGTACGAGCGAACCACCTCGAGTCGCCGTTTCCGGGCGGTCAGAGCTATCGGCAGGTGATCGACGCGACCGCTGAGTTTCTCCGAGAACTGGCCGCGGACTGGGACGGGAAACGGGTGCTGATGATCTCTCACTCGGCCAACCGGTGGGCTCTGCTCGCCGGCGCCCGGATGGAAGACCTCGTCAACGCCCCGTTCCATTGGCAGGAGGGTTGGACGTACGAAATCCCGTCGGGCTGGGTTAACAACCACCCCTGATGTCAAGTGACCTGGTCGGGTCGTACGCGGAGTCGCCGAGGTCGGTGCCCGGGTTCGGACCAGGGTCCGCCATTGGCGTGTACGGCTTGATGAAGCCCTTGTTCGCGGCACCACAGTCGATGTTGTATTTGTAGTCCTCGCTCCGATTGACCCACATTCCGGCGGAGGATCGCGTCACTTTCTCCGCTTGGTAGAAGCCCCAGCGGATCTCGTCGTGGACGACCACGACCCGCTCGCCGGGCCGGATCGACTGCCCCTGGAACGGATAGGCCCAGACGTAGTTTGTGGTGATCTGCAGAATCGGCCGGCCGTCGTCGTCTTTGGTGGCCTTTACCGTCGTCACTCCGGACAGCCTGGGCTGATCCTTGGCGAGGGTGGCGCCAGCGTCGACCCGTACGACCAGGGCCTGTTTCGCCTCGGCAAGCCTCTTTTTCGACTCAGCACGGCTATCCGGCGCAAGCAAGGCCAGAAAGCCTGCGAAATCACCGGAAACCAGCACGCGGTGGTCGAGATGCGACGCGATCAGTGCTGATTTCACCGTTCCGAGATCGTGGCTGACCTCGTCCGCTGACCAGGCGCCGGTCTTCACGCCTTTCGGCAGCACGATTGCGTTGGCACCTTCGGCGAACTTTTCCGCTGGAGTGCCCTCAAACGGCCCGAACACCCGGTTTGCCGCCGGTGTCACCTTCGGGATCGCAGCGGCGGCGGGCGTGGTGGCGTGGGCCGCGGGTGATGGTGTCCGTCACCCAACTCACCGCCAGTCCGGCGCCGGCCAGCACCGCCACCACGGCGACCACCACCGCGATGCGGCTGGTTCGCGGTTTTTTGCGACCCGTACGCAACTTCCGAGCCGCTCGCCGCTGTTTGCGTTTGCTTCCCAGCGGCTCGACGATCTTCCAGAAATCCTCGTCGTTCTGTGACACCCGACCCGTCCCCCGTTCGCGGACTGCCATACCCCGTCGGACAGCAGGCCCAGCGGGATAGTAAGGAATTCCGGACCGTCCCGCCGCTGGTTTAGCTAAAAAGATCGAGCTCGCGGGCCCGGGCGACGGCCTCGGTACGATTGCGGGCCTGCAGGCGACCGAAGATCTGGTTCAAGTGCCACTTCGTCGTACCAACCGTGATGAAAAGCTTGTCAGCGATCTGCTGGTTGGACATGCCGGTGGCGATCAGCGACAGGATGCGTTTGCTGGGTGCTGGTTAGTGGCTCGATCACACCCATCCCTTCGACCGTACGAGTTCGCGCTGCCTTGGTCGGCCGACGGCGTGGGGCAGCGCCGATCCGGGACAACAGGTCGGCGACGAAATCCGGTGCGGTGGACCGAATGTCCTTCAGCAGCGGAACCGCCGACTGGCCCTCGTCGAGAAAGGTTCGGCGGTAACCGTCCGGCGCTGCCAACTCAACAGCCCTGGCCAGCAGTTCGCGAGCGCGGGACCGCTCCCCGAGCGCGGCCCTGGCGCGGGCGGTGACGGCGAGAATGGCGATCAGGCTGCCGTCCCGGCCCTCCTGCGCGGCCCGCGACTCGATCGTCTCCAGCACCTCCAAAGCCTGTTTCGGACGCTTCTGCGCAAGAAAAAAGCCGCGCCCGGGTCAGCTGCTCGTAGTCGGACGAGGACGGGTGATCGTCGGCGATCTCCCGCAAGGCCTGCTCGGCGGCGGCCGGGTTGCCGGTACGCAGGTTCAGCTCCGCGATGGTGGCGATCACCAGTCGGGCCCGCCGGCCGTCCTCGGCCGCGTCCGCCTGCCGGCGGGCGGTCAGCAGCGCCCGGAATCCCTCGTCCACCGCACCCTTGACGACATGCAGACGCGCCAACGTGCGCAGCCCGAGCAGCGTGTACGACGTGGTGCCGAGCTGTTCGCAGCGAGCGATCCCGTCCTGCAGATGTTGTTGCGCGGAGCCAAGTTCGTCGCGTTCGTAGAGCAGGGTGCCCAGCGGCACCTCGGCCAGCCCGGCCATCGGCAGCGGCCGCCCGGCCGGGTCGGTGTGCGCACGCAGAGCGTCCTCGCACAGGACCACGGCCTCTCGCAGCCTTCCCTGGACATACAACAAAGGCGCGAGATAGCCGGTGGCTTCCAAGGCACTCAACGGATTACCGCTGCGCGCTCCCCCAGTCGTACGGCCGCGCGCAACACATTTATGGCACCGCGCCGATCACCGGTCAGCCGGCGAGCCTGACCGAGCGCGCCCATCGCGGCGGCCCGGAAGAACGAGGTGCTGTCGCCCACCTGGTCGAGCACCGCGCCGGCGATTTCGGCCGCCTGCGCCGGTTCTCCCCTGGTCAGTGCGAGATATGCCTGGAAGGTGCCCAACATCGCCCGGTCCGAAGCGGGCGCGTCAGCGGCCATCTGGTCCTGCGCGATCCGTGCGTACGACTCGGCCTCTTCCCGGCGCCCAGCGAGGTAAAGCAGCCATCCCTTGTATCCAGCCAAATCCGCGTGCGCGCGGACGGTCTCCTCCGGCAGCCTGTTCAACCAGCCCAGGAGTGGGGCGAGCTCACCACCGCGTACCTGATCCTCCGCGACTGCTCGTACGGTCCGGATCGCCAGGTCTGGCTCACCGGCCGCGATCGCGTGTTTCACAGTGTCAGCTGGCATTTCATGGCTGGCATACCACTGCGCGGCCCGGTGGTGACTGTCTCGCGCGGTCGCTGGATCCAGCTCGCGTCTTAGGTAATCGGCGAAAAGACCGTGATAGCGGTGCCATTCACCGCGATCATCCAGCGGCACCAAGAAAAGATTGGCCCGCTCCAACTGGCGGATGACCGCCGCGCTGTCTGTCCGGCCGGTGACCGCGTCGCACAGCGACGGAGTCAGCCGGTCAAGAACGGACGTACGCAACAAAAAAAGTCGCGCCGCTCGGCCGGCTGGCCGCGCAACACCTCCTCGGCGAGATAGTCCAGCACGTACCGATCACCGGACCGGTACGTGACCGAAGCGGCACTCGGAAGACCGTCGCGCAACCCGATACCGAGCATTTGCAGACCAGCCGCCCAGCCCTCGGCGCGCTGGTGCAGGGCCGTCACCGTACGCTCATCGACCGCCGAACCGGTGACGCCTGACCGCAACAGCGCGCCGGCCTCGGCGGCGGAGAACCGCAACTGGGCCGCGCCCACCTCGGCAAGCACCACACGACCCCGCCAGCGGGCCAGCGGCAGGTCCGGCTCATGCCGGCTGATGAGCACCAGGTGCAGCCGTGGCGGGCAGCGTTCGACCAGGAATGACAGGACGTCGAGGATCTCCGGCTCGGCGATCACATGGAAGTCGTCCAGCACCAAGACCATCTCGGCCGGCACCGCCGCGAGGTCGTTGACCAGCGCGGCGACCACCGCGGGCACCGACTGCGGGCTGGCCATCAGCAGCGTACGAGCCAAGTCCGCGACCTCGTCGCCCAAGCCGCCGGCGACGGTCAGCAGATAGTCCAGAAAACGCGCCGGCACGTCATCGTCCTCGTCCAACGTCAGCCAGCCGGACCGTACCGACTGCTCCCGCAGCCACGTACTCACCAGCGTCGTCTTCCCGAACCCGGGCGGCGCCGTGACGAGGGTGAGCGGCCTGGACAGCACCCCATCCAGCAGCCGCAGGGCGGCCGCCCGCGGCACCAACCCCGGCCAGCCTGGGGGGATAAGCAGTTTGGTGGCGACCAGCCGCATACCCCACCTCCCGGACCGACCCTAACTTTCCCGCCAACCCCTGACCAGACCCACACTCCCGACTACCACCCCACCCAGAACCATCACCCTTACCGCCAAGGTGGCCACCTTCGACGGGACCCAGCCCCGCCGCCCTCACCCCGTACGGGACCGTCACCATTCCCATCAAATTGGTCCACTTAGACGGGACCCAGCCCCCGTCCGGCGCCATCGGCCGCCAGGCCGATGTTGTCGCCCCTCCGGCAGGAGCGTCCGCCTTTGTAGGCCCGCGGTCTTTGCGGGCCTACAAAGGCGGACGCTCCTGCCGTAGTCGACGGCGCCCCGCGCCGAAGGCGCCAGAAAAATCGGGGGCCATCGGCAGTAGCCCCGAGAAACCCACCCCGACACCGCCCTTTGGTGTCGGGGTGGGTTTCTCGGGGCTGGTAGACGAGGCACCGCACCCTCACAGAAAACGCCTTCAACCAAGGCACCCAGACCACGCGCGCTCTATATAGAAGCCCACTTTATTTGTGGTTGGGGCAGGTGTCGGGGCCGTCCACTGGCTGATCTGGGCTGTAGTCCTCGCCGCCGCCGGCGACCCCGGTCCCCTGGTCTTTCCAGCTCGCCGGCGCGATCAGGCCGTGCGCGATTTGTTGGCAGTCCATGTTGTAGACGTACGCTTGGGTGCCCTCCACCCAGAGCCCACGGGACTCGGGGGGCCGACGTGACTATCGCTGTAGCTACCCCACTTGGTCTCGTCGTGGACCACGACCACGTGCTCGCCCGGATGGTTTGTGCCAACGCCGGCGAACGCGTACGCCCAGACGTAGTTCGTGGTGATTTGCAGGTAGCTGTGGCCATCCTCGTCCTTGCCCACACCGAATGTCATTTTTCCTTTCACTCGCGGGGAAAGATCGGCGAGTGTCCGGGAGCGGTCCGGATCATCTCGCTGAAACTGTCCTTGGCCAGCGATAGTTTGGCTAGTGACCGGTAACCGGGCGCGACCTGCGCGAGATATCCAGCCGGGTCGCCGGTGACCAGCAGCCGGTGGTCCAGATGGCTCGAAACCAGCGCCGCCTTGACCGCGCTGAGGTCCCGGGCCACGTCGGCAGCGGACCAGTCACCGGCTTTCGCAGCTGGCGGTGGCACGATGCCGGCGGCGCCTTCGGCGTACGACGCCGCGTTGGTGCCCTCGAAGCCGTTGTAGATCCTGGTGTCCGAGTCAGCGGAGTTGGCCAGCGGGTTGTGAAAGGTCGGCCGCCAGCCCTCTCGCCACGCACCGTAACCAACCACCAGCGCCACCCCGAGCACCAGCGCGACGACCGTGGTGGGTGACGACCATCGGAATCCGTTGTGCGACATTGCCTTGCCCCCATGAAAGTCCGCGCCCAGTCCAGGCTCAGGGACCACCGTAAACGCGCACCGACCGGCGTGGGTGCGCTTCCCTCGGACACGTACGAATAACGTACGACGCGAGCGGCCGGTGACGGCGCCCTAACTTTTCTCCCCTAACTTTAGGCAGGTCCGGTGGCCCTCTCCTGGCCATACCGTGAGAACACACGGCGAGGAGGCATGATGACCGACAAGACCGAAACAGGCGATTTCTACGCACTGGCGGACGCGCTGCCGGACAACGACCAGCGACTGCTGGCCAGGCTGCGGGCTTTCCTGGCCACCGAGGTGGCCCCCACCGCGAACGAGCACTGGATCCATGAGGAATTCCCGTACGAGCTGATTGGCAAGCTCGGCGGATTGGGTATCGCCGGTCTGTCGTACGACGGGTACGGCTGCGCCGGTCGGAGCAGCCTGCTGGATGGCTTTGTGGCGCTGGAATTCGCCCGCGTCGACCCGTCGATCGCGACGTTTTTTTTCGGTGTCCACACCGGGGCTCGCGATGGGCTCGATCTACCTTTGTGGCTCCGAGGAGGAACAGAAGAGGACGTGGCTGCCGGCGATGGCCCGGTTCGAGAAGGTCGGCGCTTTCGGTCTCACCGAGCCCGAGGCCGGCTCCGGCGCGGCCCGCGGGCTGACCACCACGGCCCGCCGGGACGGGGACGAATGGGTTTTGTCGGGCCAGAAGAAGTGGATCGGCAACGCGACTTTCGCCGATGTCACGGTGATCTGGGCCCGCGATGTGGCTGACGGAAACGTCCGCGGATTCCTGGTCGAGAAGGGCAGTCCCGGCTTCACCCCCACCAAGATCCTGAACAAGATGGCGCTGCGTACGGTCCAGAACGCGCACATCGAGCTGCGTGACTGTCGCGTACCGGAGTCGCACCGGCTCGGCCATGCCGACTCGTTCGCCGACACCGCAGCGGTTTTGCGGATGACTCGTACGTCGGTGGCCTGGCAGGCCGTCGGATGCTCGATCGGCGCGTACGAACGGGCTTTGGACTATTCCAAGAAACGCGAGCAGTTCGGCCGGCCGGCCGATCGGCGGCTTCCAGCTGGTCCAGGACATGTTGGTGAAAATGCTGGGAAACATTACCGCGTCGCTGTGCATGGTCGCCCAGCTGTCCCGTCTGCAGGACGCCGGCCGGATGACCGAGGAGCAGGCGTCGCTGGCGAAAGCCTTCGCTACCACCAAAATGCGTGAGACGGTCGGGCTCGCGCGCGAGCTGATGGGCGGCAACGGGATCCTCCTGGAGCATGAGGTCGGCCGGTTCGTCGCGGACGCCGAGGCGATCCATTCCTACGAGGGAACGCGCGAGATGAACACCCTGATCGTCGGCCGGGCGATCACCGGCTTTTCGGCCTTTGTCTAGGAGACCTGTCATGACTTCGAGCCTCAACCCGGACAGCGCGGCCGACTCGATCGGCGGCCCCAACCCCATTGTCGGCTTTCGCCGCAAAGACCTGCTGGACTCGTTGCGTACGGTCATTGGCGAAACCATCCGACACCCGCAACACACTGTCGGCAGCCTTGCTCATCTCGCCCACGCCGGCCTGGACATCGGCCGCGGCAAGGCGACTTTCACGCCCGGCGCCAAAGATCGCCGATTCGCCGATCAGGCGTGGTCGGAGAACGTTCTCTATCAGCGGATGTTGCAGCTCTACCTGGCCGCGGACGCCGAGCTGGACAGGTGGATCGGCGGCTCCGAACTGTCCACTATGGACCGCGAGCGAACCCGTTTCGTCCTGTCGCTGGGATTGGACGCACTCGCGCCGAGCAATCTGCCGACGAATCCGGCGGCGCTCAAGCGGTTCATCGAGACCGGCGGCCGCAGCGCGGTCAGCGGAATCCGCCAGCTCGTCGACGATGTTCTTCACAACGGCGGGATGCCCCGGCAAGTGGACACCAACCGCTTCCAGGTCGGCGGCAACCTCGCCGGCACGCCCGGCTCAGTGGTCTTCCGGAACGAGGTGCTGGAACTGATTCAGTACGAGAGCGCGGACCGAGCGGGTCCACGCCCGACCGTTGCTGATCGCGCCGCCGCCCGCAGATCAACAAGTACTACGTTTTCGACCTGTCCGAACAGAAAAGCCTGGCCCGGTACGCACTGGACAACGGCTTCCAGGTTTTCGTGGTGAGCTGGCGCAACCCGACCGCCGAGCAGCGCGAATGGACGCTGGCGACCTATCTTCGTGCGCTCGAAGAAGCCATCGACACGGTCTGCGACATCACCGGCAGCGCGGACGTCAACCTCGGCGGTGCCTGCTCCGGCGGCATCACGTCGGTCGCCATGAGCGCGGCTTTCGCCGCGCGTGGCATCGCTCGTATCCACTCTTTGACCTTGTTCGTCAGCGTTTTCGACATGGCCGCCGACCGTACGCTGCTGGGCGTCTTCGCCAGTGAGGAAACACTGGCCGCCGCCAAACGCCACTCGCACGCCAAGGGCGTCCTGGACGGTCGCGAGCTGGGTCGGGTTTTCAACCTGCTGCGGCCAAACGACCTGATCTGGTCGTACTGGGTGAACAACTACCTGCTCGGCAACAAGCCGCCCGCTTTTGACGTGCTCTACTGGAACAACGACACGACCCGGCTGCCGGCCGCCTTCCACGGCGAGCTGATCGACATTTATCGCGACAACTCGCTCGCCACCCCGGGAGCCGTCGTGGTGGACGGCACGCCGCTGGATCTGGGAAAGATCGACTGTGACGCTTTCGTGATGGGCGGTACGACCGACCACATCACCCCCTGGGACGCCTGTTACCGGTCGTCCTTGCGGCTGACCGGGAATGTCGAGTTCACCTTGAGCAACTCCGGGCATATCCAGAGCATCCTGAACCCGCCGGGCAACCCGAAGTCCAGCTATTTCAGCAATCCGGACCGGCCGGAGTCGGCGGCAGACTGGAAGGCCGGCGCGACCAAGGTCGCCGGCAGTTGGTGGCCTCGCTGGATGGAGTGGCTCGGCGAGCGATCGGGCGACTTTGTCGACGCGCCGATCATTGACGCTGCGCTGGAAGCCGCCCCCGGCTCGTACGTACGCGGATGAACGGCACCGATGTCCTGCGGGTCGGCCGCCAACAGCTGCACGTGGACATACGCGCCGGCGAAGGAACGCCTTTGTTGCTGTGCAACGGCATTGGCGCGAACCTGGAGCTGATGCGGCCGTTCGTCGAACGGCTGGAGGCGATGCAGGGCCGGCGAATCCCGACGATCGCCTTCGACGTGCCGGGCACCGGCGGGTCACCGACACCGCGACTGCCGCGATGGATGACTGGCCACGCTCGACTGCTGCGCGAGCTGGTGACCAAACTGGGCTTTCCGCAGGTCGATGTGCTCGGCATTTCCTGGGGCGGCGCGCTCGCGCAGGAATTCGCCCACCTGAACCCGAAACTGTGCCGCCGAGTGGTGTTGTGCGCGACCAGCATGGGAATGGTGATGGTGCCGGCTCACCCGCGCGTCCTGCTGGCGCTGGCCAGTCCGACCCGGTATTTCCGGCCATCGCGCATGCGCGAGCTCGGCGCGGCGATCTACGGTGGCGGCTTTTGGCGAAGACAAAGGGGTCGCCGACGCCTTCGCCCGGGCGTCCCGGGCGCCGGATCCGCTCGGCTACTACTGGCAGATGCTCGCCGGCTGGGGCTGGACCAGTGCGTACTACCTGCCCGCTGCTGCGCCAACCGGTGCTGCTGGTGGCCGGCGACGACGACCCGATCATCCCGCTGGTGAACGCGAAGATGATGGCCCGGCTACTGCGAAAACCGACCGTCCACATTGTCCACGGCGGCGGCCACCTGGCGCTGCTCACGCACGCCGACGAACTTGTTCCGGCCATCCACACCTTCCTGTCGTAAAGGAGAAAGTCATGCTGAACCTGGCCCTCATGTTGGAGGACAGCGCGGTCCGCTTCGCCGACCGAGACGCGGTCGTGCTCGGCGACACCCGACTCTCCTATCCGGCGGTGAACGCGGCCGCGAACCAGGTCGCCAACCTGCTGGCGTCCCGCGGTGTCGGACCGGGACCGGGCGACCGAGTCGCGCTGTCATGCGCCAACGTGCCCTACTTTCCCATCGTCTACTACGGAATCCTGAAGACCGGTGCCACCGTGGTCCCATTGAACGTGATGCTCAAGGGCCGCGAGGTGGCCTACCATCTGGCCGACTCAGGGGCGAAGGCCTATCTCTGTTTCGAAGGTACGCCAGCATTGCCCATCGGCCAGCAGGGGTGGGCCGGCTTCGGCGCGACCGAAAGCTGCGAGCATTTCTTCCTGATCACCGCGGATCCGTCGGCACCTTCGCCGATCGAGGGCGCCACCACCCTGGGCGCCGCGCTGGCCGGTCAACCGGCAGTTTTCGACACCGCGGTCACCGCTCCGACCGACACCGCCGTCATCCTCTACACCAGCGGCACCACCGGCCAGCCCAAGGGCGCCGAGCTGTCGCACTCGAACATGGTGATGAACGCTGTCACCTGTCACCGGATTTTCGGTGTGGCCAAACACGAGATCCACCTGTTGGCGCTGCCGCTCTTTCATTCCTTCGGACAGACGGTCCAGATGAACGCCGGCTTCAGCTCCGGCGCGACCCTGGTGATGCTCCCTCGCTTCGACGCGAACGCCGCTCTTTCGTTGATGTTGAACGAAAAGGTCACGTTCTTCGCCGGCGTTCCGACAATGTACTGGGGCCTACTGAGCGCCGACCCGACCGCGTACGACCTACCCGAAATCGCCAACAACCTGCGGATAGCGGTCTCCGGTGGGGCCGCACTGCCAGTGGAAATCCTGGAACAGATGGAAAAGGTGTTCGGGGTCGAGGTCAGCGAGGGCTACGGCCTGTCCGAGACCAGCCCGGTCGCCACTTTCAACCATCCGGGCCGCAAACCCAAACCCGGCTCGATCGGCCAGCCGGCCTGGGGGATCGAGGTCAAGCTCGTCGACAACCAGGGCCAACGGGTGCCCGACGGCGAGACCGGTGAAATAGCGATCCGGGGCCACAACGTGATGACCGGCTACCTGGGCCGCCCGTCGGCCACCGCCGAAGCGATCAGGGACGGCTGGTTCCACACCGGCGACCTCGGCCGACAGGACGCCGACGGCGACTACTTCATTGTCGGCCGCGCCAAGGAGATGATCGTACGCGGCGGCTTCAACGTCTATCCACGCGAACTCGAGGAGGTCATGATGACCCACCCGGCGGTGAGCCTGGTCGCGGTCATCGGCGTGCCGCACGAGAGCCACGGCGAGGAAGTGAAGGCATTCGTGATCCGCACACCTGGCGCCGAGCTGGTCGAGGCCGAGTTGGTGGCATGGTGCAAGGAAAACATGGCCGGTTACAAATACCCACGCATCGTCGAGTTCCGCGAGGTTCTGCCGATGACGGCCACCGGCAAGGTCCTCAAGCGAGAACTCAGCTGAGGCGCGACACTACATCGATCCCCGCCGTCGTACGACCAGATGCTCGGTCACGTTGACGCCGACCACGACAGCGGTCAGCGCGCCAAGAGCAGCCACCGCCGGCACGTAGACGGCCAGCGGGATCAGGAAAACAGCAACTGCCGCACCAGCCAGCCGGTAGATCGAGATTCGATGGAACATCCGCCACCGGGTGTAGCCGAAAGTCGCAAGATAGAGAGCACAGCCACCAAAGAGCAGGCCCACCACGCCGATTTCCAAGCGGTGGGTGGGATGTGCGACGACGGCCGCCATGCCTACCGCGGCCGCGATGATGCCAGTCAGGAAGGCCAGGTGTCCGTACGAGAGCACCTCGCGGACGAGGTCGGTGCGTACGCTCGCGGTGAGCATCGCGTGCCGGATCGCGCTGGCGGCGAACACGTAATACACCCACCACAATGCGGCGGCGAGCACGAAAGCGATCGCGACCGCCACCAGCACGTCGACCGTCAAATGCGCCGAAGTGGCGGCTGGGGCGCCGATCGCGACGATGGATTCGCCGAGCGCGATGATGATGAAGGTGCCGAACCGCTCCGGCAGGTGGCCGGGATGGAACCGCATCGACAGCAGCCGGCGGCGGGTCAGGATAGGCGTCGCCAGGTCCAGCACCGCGGCGATGGCCCACACCGTTATCAGGATCGGGTAAGGGAAAAAGGCGCTGATCAACCGGGCCGGACCGGTGATGAACACGGCGATACTCATCGGCCCGAAGGCGAAACTTTGCTGCGGACCGGAGAAAAACAGTGAAACCACCCGCAACAGCAGGAAAGCCGCGGCGAACAACACCGCGCGGGAGCCGTACGCACCAGGCACGGCCAACGCCATGAAAAGGCTGCAGAGGCCGGTCGCGAAAATGCCGATCCGTTCGAAGGAGGTGTCCACATTGGTGGTGTTGGCGTGGATCGTGGTGCCGACCCAGGCCCAGTAAATCGGTACGAAGACAACCAAAGCTCGGCCCAGCCCGGCCCAGGACACGTCCTCACGCAGCAGCGACGACACCTCGGTGACGGCGAAGACAAAAACCAGGTCGAAGAACAGCTCGGCCCAGGTGACCGGCTTCTCAGGCACTTCCGCGGATTCGCTCATTGAGGGCAATGACCCCAGCCGACCGGCAGTCCCGGATCCAGACCGCTAGGCCGGTGATCATGCACACCCGCGCCCCACCACGCACACCGCGCCCCAACCGGCCAGCTCGTACGCGGCGACGCCGGCGGCCGTTCCAATCACCCCGCCGAGCGTGTACGCGGTCATGTAGACGGAGGCGATACGCGACCGGGCTGCGCTGGTCAGGCCGTAAACCACGCTCAGGTTCAGCAGGTGGGTGCCGTGAATCGCGATGTCGACCGCGAGCAATCCAACGAAAAACCACGTCAGGTGCTGCCCGCCCAGCCACAACACGGCGAACGAAACAGCGCCCAAAACCAGCAAAAGTCCGGTCATCGGGCGTTGCCAGCCACGGTCGGCGGCCCGGCCGGTCAGCCGGGCGGCCAGTACGCCGGCACCGCCGACCAGCGCGACCAGCCCGATCGCCGCGGCGCTGAAGTGGTACGGCGGACGGCGAGCAGGAACGCGGCGGTCGCCCAGAACACTCCGAAAGAAGCGAAAACGCAGGCACCGATCGCGGACGGCGGCGCGCAGCACCGGCTCGGTCGCCGCGAGCCGTACGGTCGCGCGCAACTGCGCAAGGTAGCCGATCGACACCTCCGGGTCGGCCGGCGCCATCGTACGAGCCAGCGTCGCCGCCAACACGAGCGTCACCGCCGCCGCGGCCAGGAACAACACCCGCCAGCCCACCGCCTGGCTGACCAGGCCGGCGACCGTACGGGACAGCAGGACACCGGTCAGGCCGCCGGTGAGCATCGTGCCGACCGCTCGGCCCCGCTCATGATCGGCGGCGACGGTCGCCGCGTACGCGACCAGGATGTTCACCACCCCAGCGCTGGCCAGCCCGACCACCACACCAGCGGCGAGCAGTACGCCCACGGTCGGCGCGATGGCCGTCAGGATCAGCGCCATCGCGTCGACACACAACAACAGGCACACCAGCGGCCGTCGTCGGACGATGTCGCCGAGCGGCACGATCAGCACCAGGGCCAGCGCATACCCGACCTGGTTGAGCGTGGTCAGCGCCGGCGTGGCCGGCCCGTACGAGCCGGTGATCTCCGGCAGCAGCGGCTGGCAGTAGTAGATGTTCGCGATGGTCAGGCCATAAGTCAGGGCCAGCAACCAGATCAGCCGGCGCGGTGTTTCGAGAGTCACCAGCGGGACGCTACGCAGTGATTGGATCGAAACTAAGATCCAATACCGTGACTGAATTCTGGCCCACTTTCGGCGTCGACCTGCACCTGGAGCTCGACCCGGCGACCGGCCGGCGGACCGGCCTGGAGCAGGCGCTGCGGTCCGCCATCCAGGCCGGCCGGCTCGCTCCGGCGGCCCGACTGCCGGCCAGCCGCAAACTGGCCGTCGAGCTGGGGCTGTCCCGCGGCACCGTACGAGCGGCATATGACCAGCTCATCGCGGAGGGCTACCTGACCTCGCGGCAGGGCTCGGGGACCGCCGTCGCGCTGATGGCCCAGCACAGCGCTCCCAGCCGCCGGCCACCGAGCGGCCGCCGCGGCACAACCTGCGCCCGGGCAGCCCCGACGTGGCGGCCTTCCCGGTCGCGGCCTGGCTGCGGTCGGCCCGGCGGGCGTTGGGCAACGCGCCGGCCGACGCGTTCGGCTACGGCGATCCGCGCGGCCGTCTGGAGCTGCGGGAAGCCCTCGCCGGCTATTTGGGGCGTACGCGTGGAGTTCTCGCCCACCCGGATCAGATCGTGATCACCAACGG
The DNA here is from genome assembly GCF_010993775.1 of Fodinicola feengrottensis. Taxonomy (GTDB): domain Bacteria; phylum Actinomycetota; class Actinomycetes; order Mycobacteriales; family HKI-0501; genus Fodinicola; species Fodinicola feengrottensis. The sequence goes on from NZ_WOTO01000070.1 coordinate 43,747, forward strand.
CTATGTCCAAGCGCTCGTCCTCATCTCCCGCGCACTCGGCCCGTCGACCATCGCCATGGAAGACCCGGGCGTGCCTTTTCACCGAGAATTGGTACGCCGAACCGGCGCGACCGTGGTACCGGTGAATGTCGACGAGAAAGGCGCTCGTACCGACACCCTAACCGCGGCCGTACGAGCGGTGATTGTCACTTCGGCGCACCAGAATCCGACTGGCGAAACGCTGCATCCGGCTCGCCGGCTGGCACTCACCGACTGGGCCAGGGTCGACCGGCGGACTGGTTGTCGAGAATGACTACGACGGCGAATTCCGGTACGACCGGCAACCGGTCGGCGCGATCCAGGGCACCGCCCCCGATCAGGTCGCTTATCTCGGGAGCGCCTCAAAAACCCTCGGCCCGGGTCTGCGGCTGGGCTGGCTCGTCCTGCCGCCGGAGCTGATCGAAGCGGTTGTCGACGCTAAACGACACAGCGACCACCACACCGAAAACCTCGGACAGCTCACTTTCGCGGATTTCATCGCCAGCCACGACTACGACCGGCACATCCGGGCCATGCGGTTGAAATACAAGCGCCGCCGGGATCTACTGGTTTCGCGTATCAATATTCCGGTACGCGGAATCGCCGCTGGCCTGCACGCGTTGATAAAACTTCCGGACCACACCGAAGATGACATTCGTCAGGTGGCCGCCGTCAACGAGCTGTCCATCGGCTATCTGGGAGACCGTTGGCAACAGCCCGGTCACCATCAGCAAGGAATTGTCATCGGCTACGGCACCCCGCCCGATCACGCCTATTCCGACGCTCTGGATGCCCTCGTACGCACGGTTGGCAGCATTTGATGGGTTCTTGACACTTGCGCATCTGTCGCCGATCGCCGCCAGATGAGAAATTAGCAGGTGACAGGAAGAGGTGAAACATCATGCGACTGATATCAGTGGCCGCCCACAAAATCTGGCAGGCATACCGCGCGCAGGTCCGCGCCCAAGAGGCCTTCCTCCGGTCGCAGCGGCCGTGGGAAACAGAGTTTCTGCACTGGGAGGACGACGAGCTGAAAGGCTCAATCCTGCCCCCGAAACGCCTGCGCGACCTACGGTTGGGCTAGAGCCCTCGCACGGGTCGTCGCACCCGAGGACGTACGGGCCGCTCAACCGCCCGATCCCACGCGGGTGCTACGTCGTTCGATCAACACCACGTCGCGCCATCGACCGTGGTGGGCGCCGATGCGTTCGCGGACACCGACCCGGCGAAAGCCAGCGCGCTCGTGCAGGACCGCGCTGGCGGTGTTCTCCGGGAAGATTCCGCTTTGAATGGTCCAGATCCCGGCGGCCTCCGTCGAGGCGATCAATGCCTGGAGCAGCGCCAGCCCGACACCCCGTCGACCTGCCGCGGGGTCGACATAGACGCTGTGTTCCACGACTCCGGCGTACACACAGCGCGAGGACACAGCGGACACGGCGACCCAGCCCAGGACCCGTCCGTGCTGGTCAACGGCGACAAAGCGGTGCTGCGCGGCATGGGTGGCGTCCCAGGTTCGCCAGCACGGAGCCGTAGTCTCGAAACTCGCGTCACCGCTGTCCAGCCCGGCTTGGTAGATCGCCAGCACCGCCGGCGCGTGCGCGGAGGTCATCGGCACCACCTGAGCAGCACCGGTGATCACACTGTCACCGCGGCCGCGTCGCCCGGCACCAGTACAGCAGACAGGCGGGCTAATTCCTCAGGATGGACGCGGTAGTAGACCCAGGTGCCACGGCGTTCGCCGTCGATGAGAGCCCCGACTCGCGCAGCACCTTGAGATGGTGGGAAATCGTCGGGCCGGTGACTTCGAAGGCGTCGGTCAGGTCACAGACGCACGCCGCCCCCACCCTTGTGTGATGCGATCAGCGAGAGCAGACGGAGTCGGATGGGGTCTGATATCGCCTTGAACACCCGAGCCAGTTCCACGGCCTGCGACTCGGACAACGGCTTACGTGCCAGCGGTGAGCAGCAGGCGTCGATCGCGGCCAGCTCCAGTTGTCTCGACATCTGTCTATCTTGACAGAGTTCTATTTAGAGGGCAATCTAATCGAAGTTGCTTTGATGGTCATCTATCCAAGGAGGGTTCGATGTCCCGAGTTCAGCTCGCCCTGCGGGTCGGCGATCTTGCCGAGTCAATCGCGTTCTACTCCCAGCTGTTCAACGTCAAACCGGCGAAACTTCGGCCCGGTTACGCCAATTTCGCGATCACTGAGCCCGCTCTCAAGCTCGTACTGCTCGAAGGCGAACCCGGCCAAGCCACCGTAATGGACCACCTCGGCGTCGAAGTCGACTCCACCGCGCAAGTAGCCGCTGCCGCGAACAGGCTGATCGGCGAAGGTATGAAAAACACAGCTGGAAAACGACACGACGTGCTGCTACGCCTTACAGGACAAGGTCTGGGTCCACGGCCCCGGCCAGGAACCATGGGAGGTCTACACCGTCAAGGCCGACTCCCCCACCACCGCAGCACCCGCTTGCTGTACGCCCGCCTAGCGACGCCGGCCCTTCAAAGGAATTTCGACCACAATGCTCGGGTCGGCATATCAAAGAATGTTAGACGGTATTACTGGTCCGAATAATACCTACATCGCGCCCGTGCTCGGTGGTGACGGCAAGCGGCCGGCCCGTCGTACCCCGTGCGGGCCGGCCGCTCACCCCCTGCACAGGACACGACTCGGCGCGTGTTCACGTCCAACGCCATTGGGGACGCTCGCGGCGGTCGTAGTCGTGCCCTGGGAGCCTGCGGCAGGACAGAGAGAATCCTGAGTAGCGGTCGGTAGATGTGGCCGAGGCCGTCGCGCCGGCCCGGTGTCCGGTAGCGGCTGTCGTGGTGGGTCGTCCACGCTGGCCGGGTTGATGCCGTAGAACCACAACACGGTGACCGCGTTGCGCCGGACCGGGCACGGCCAGCTCTCGTTGCAGTGCCACGCCCGGCAGACAGGGATGACGCTCGCGGCGGCCGGTGGCAACAGGGGCTGGTGGTCCCGCGCGTGGATCTTCGCTACCTCGATCATCGGGGAATCCATGACCGTGCCCCTTCCTAACAGAATGTGACGAGAACGGCCCGCCGCTCACGTCGGCAGCGACGGACCCGCCCCCAGGACCGGGGTGGACGATGAGAGCTGATCTGGCCCCGGTACCCCAACCCGGCGACGGAATCCGGCCGGCCGGGGACTTTCACGACGGTCCAGAGCGCAAAATGCGGGTGCCGTGTAGTTCGTTCGGAAAGTTATGAAGCTGGTCAATCCAGCGCCGTCGAGGGGCGCCCGGTGGCGCGTCGTACCTATGCTTGGTCAGGCCACTGACGACCGCGACGCCCGACGACGGAGCCGGGTGTCGACCTGGATGTTTTCCAGCGTTGTCATCGAAATTTCCGTCACGAGCTGTTCG
>NZ_WOTO01000007.1 GCF_010993775.1 Fodinicola feengrottensis
ATGGAAGGACGCGGTCTCGCCACCGACGCTCCGGAGCGGCGTGGCGCACTTTTGAAGGCTCTGAACAACCCCCCACAGGACGCGCTGGCGCGTCGGAGGGTTCGAATATCGCCGTGTCATTACGGTCAATCGCCGGGGCGTATCCACGGAGCGTACGTCCCGCCCGACCTCTAGTCGGGGGCAGGTCGAGTTTGCCGAACACCCGTTCGCGCAGCTTCCGGACGTATCCGCTGTCGGCGGCGGTGCTACCACGGGCCGGCTAGCTGCCGGATTCCGCGTACGGTTCGCGATAGTCGCACGTGACCTGCAGAGACGCCGCAAGGTCGGGTCCGTCCTCCCTACTCGAGCACCAGGGCTGAGCCACGGACACGTGTTCTGGACGGGTCCGGCGACGGCTTGTTCAGCTCGTCCCTGTCGCGCAACCGGTCGCGAAGGGACGCGCCGCTGCAAGACGGCGGCCATTGATTTAATTTGACCATGCTTTCCGGCATTGGTGGAGATCTCCTGCAGCAACTCACCCAACTCGTCCGGGTCACACCTCCAGAGCTCTGGAGAGGTGACTTCGTCGCCGGCGGCCATGACATTAATTCTACCGCCGGCACCGACAATATGGCCGCGTACGGGTGATCAGGAATTGGATACTTTCACAATAACCCCAACGAAACATAGAGCGCGCGCGTTCAACTCCTGCGAGTTGGGGGCGAACCCATCAGATGGACGGCGCGATTGACGCGGCGGCGCGGATGGTCTGGGTGATGGCGGCGGCCAGTGCGGCGGAGTCGCTCGTACGGTAGACGCGGTCGTCGAGTTCTAGTTCGACCACATCGCCGCTGGAGTTGACGGTGGCGGCCACGAGACCCGTCCGGCGACTCGGCGGTCGCCTCCAGTTTCTCAGCACCAACTCAGCCTTCGGACGCCCCACTCCCCGCCATGAACAGAAATCCCACACTTACTTAATGGATTTCAGACGCAGGACAATAGAGCGCGCGCGTTCAACTCCTGTGAGTTGGGCGGCGAACCTCATCAGATGGATGGTGCGATTGTTCCTGTGACTGCGAAGCGACTGACCGACTGACCGATAGTGATTTACCAGGAGCGGGCGAGGTCGGATTTTTCCGGCTGGTTGGCGAAGAGAGCGTTGGCGCGGGTAGCCATGATGCGCTCGAGGTCTGCCGCGGCGGCGCGGATGGTCTGGGTGATGGCGGCGGCCAGCGCGGCGGAGTCGCTCGTACGGTAAACGCGGTCGTCGAGTTCCAGCTCGACCACATCGCCGCGGGAGTTGACGGTGGCGGCCACGAGACCGTCCGGCGACTCGGCGGTCGCCTCCAGTTTCGCGCTCTCGTCGCGAAGGGTGCGGAGTTTGGTCGCAATCTCCGCGATGCTGGCCAGGTGCTGCGCGGTGGAATGCAACGAGTCTCCCGGTCGCTCGTACGGACGTCTGTGCGCATGATCTTTCCAGGTAGGCCACCGGATTCCGGGTCTTGACCGGTAACTGCCACGCCGGGTTGAAGAGCCCGCTGAGGCCCGATGATGGCAAACCATGAGGAGACTTGCGGCATTGGCCGCCGCGGCGGTGATAGCGGCGCTGTCCCTTCCGGCGTCGGTTGCCGCCGCGCCGCCGGACGGTGCGTGCAACAACCCGTCGCCGTCCCGCCCGGTGATCACGCAGCTGCCGTGGGCCCAGCAGCTTTTCGACCTGAGTCGGGTCTGGCCGTACACGACCGGTGCCGGCGTGACAGTCGCGGTCGTCGACTCCGGCGTGGACGCGGATCATCCGCAGCTGCGCGGAGCCGTCCTGCCGGGCCGGGATTTCTATTTGGTGGGAACGCTTCCCGGCAACTACGACTGCGCTTCGCACGGTACGGCCGTCGCGTCGATCATCGCCGCGCGGGCGGCCAGTGGCGTCGGTTTCGAAGGCATCGCGCCGGGCGCGACGATCCTGCCCGTACGCATCGTCGACGACGCCCAGTCCGATTCCGGCGAGGCGACGCCGATCGATCCGAACATCGTCGCGAAAGGCATTCGGTACGCCGCCGACCAGGGCGCCAAGGTCATCAACCTTTCGCTGGCTGGTTACGGAAACTACGGGCAGATCCAGGACGCCGTGAAATACGCGCAAAGCCGTGATGCGTTGATTGTCGCGGCGGTGGGCAACGGGCAGGCGCAGACTCCGGACGCGATCTCTTTCCCGGCCGCGTATCCGGGAGTGCTGGGCGTCGGATCGATCGACATCAACGGTGCGCGCAACGCCGACTCGCAGGTTGGTACGTACGTGTCGCTGGTCGCTCCCGGTACGAAGGTCGTTGGCGCGAACCGGATCGCGGGACACCAGTACTGGGATGGTACGAGTTTCGCGACGCCGCCTTTCGTTTCCGGCGCCGCCGCACTGGTACGAGCGGCATACCCGAAACTCACCGCACCGCAGGTCGCGCAGCGGCTGATCGCGACCGCGACGGTGGCGCCCGGCGGGGCCAGGAGCCAGGAGTACGGCGCCGGCATCGTCGTCGACCCGTACCGGGCCGTGACGGACGGCCTTGGCGGGAAGCCACAGAACCTCGGCCCGGTCATCGTGCGGCCGCCCAGCCCAGCTGTCGTACGCGCGCAGCATTATTGGTGGCAGGCCGGCGTAGGCGCGAAAATCGTGACCGCCGCGGTGATCGCGGCGGTTTTCCTGGCCGCGATTCTCGCGTGGGCATTGCCGCGTGCCCGCCGTCGCAAGTGGCGCGCGACGCTGGCCACTCCAGCGGCGGGCACGATCGTACGCAAGGAACCACCTGAGCAGACCTCGCTTTTCCCCAGCTCGGCTGCCGGCCACGGCAGAGGATGACAGGGAGGCCGCGGTGGAGCTTTTCGATGCCGGCACATGATGTTCCTTCGCCAGCAGCGGCAGGAGTTGCGTGAGCTGCAAGCGAGGCGGACCGAGACGACCGTCTTCTCACCCGATGGTCTGGTCAGCGCCACGGTCGACGAGCGCGGGCACCTCACCGGCCTTTGGCTGGACGGGCGGATCTACCGCTCGCCGGACTCCCGCGTGTTCTCGGCGAAGGTCATCGAGTCCTGACCTACGCAGGCGGCGACCATGTCGTCGTCCGAGCGGCCGGAGCCTTCGACCGTCAGTAGCGTACGTACGACTTCGCTCATCATGTGGCCAGTGTGCGGGCCGAACCGCGGTGCTGCGCCCGGTTGTCCTGTCGCTGCCAACAAAACAACCCCGCCCCAGTGGGACGGGGTTATTTCGTGGGCTGGGTCAGATCGGCACGTTCGCGATGTTCGACTTCGCGGACGAGACCGCCTGGTTGAGCTCGACCACCGAGTGGCCGACCGCCCGGTGGAAGACCTGCAGCATCTGCTGGTGCGCCTGGTTCATCTGCGCACGTGCGTGATGGACCTCCTGAAGCTGCGCCTGGGCGCCGTCTGGCCACTCATGGGCGAGCTGGTTCATCACTCGCTGCCAGTTGTCCGTCTCGTTCTGGACGTGGCCCATCGTGGTCTGGACTTGCTGCTGGACGTTCTGCAGCATCGCGAAATTACCTTGGACTCGCATCGTGTTTCCTCCTTTACGCGCTGGTCGGGCCGCCGAGGGCGCCGCCGAACGGGTCCGAGCCGAGCACCGAGCTGAACGACTGGTGCAGGTTCTGGTCGGCCTGGTCGTACAGGTTCCCGGAGTAGTTGGTGCTGTCGCCCATGGCCCGAAGCGCGTTGCTGAGCCGCAGGTGTCCGGCCTGCCACTGGTCGTGGGCGCTGTACAGCGCGGTGGCGTACGAGCCAGAGATCTGGCCGTTCAGCGAGGCGATGTGGCCCGCGAGCGTCTTGCTGTGCCCGTCAAGGTTCTGGGCCACGGTGTGCGCCATTCGCCCGCCGTGCATGATGGACTCGGTTACACCGTCAAGTCTGTCCATCGTCGCTCCTTCCGTGATGGATCGGGCCGACGAGTTTCGTGCCCGTGCGCCGAACGTAATCCGGGCGGTCCGGCATAACGGGCACTCGGCACCTTCCTGCCACACCCCCCCCCACGCGCGGCGAGCCGGCACCATCGACTCGAACCGTTCAGCGAGGAGGTCTACAGGTGGCGACCGTTGTGGTGCGCCGGCCGTTACGGCGGCCGGCGCCGGAAATGCCGACTGGTGAACTGCTGCTGGAGGCTCCGCCGGAGATTCCGACGCCGACGGGACGATCGTGGACGCAGGCCCTGATGGTCCTGCCGATGATGGCCATGATGGCGTCGATCATCCTGCTTTCCAGTGCTGGCAGCACAAATACCAGCCCGCTGCGGTACGTCACGTTCGGACTGTTCGGTTTCGCGATGCTCGGCATGCTGGCAATGGTTTTTCTCAACAACAGTGGCCCGAGCAAACGTGAAATGGGGGTGGCCCGGCGCCGGTTCCTGCGTGGACTTTCCCAGCATCGCGTCCGGGTCGCGCGTACCGCCGGCCGCCAGCGCGACGCGCTCTGGTACGTCCATCCGGACCCGGACTCGCTGTGGTCACTGCTGGAAAGCTTCCGGCTGTGGGAAAGACGGCGGTCCGACGAGGACTTCGGCGTCGTACGAGTCGGGGTCGGCAAGCAGCCGCTGGCCACCACCCTGGTGCCACCGGACACCCAGCCGCTGGAGCAGTTGGAGCCACTTTCCGCGCTGGCGCTGCGAAGGTTCATCACCACGTACTCGGTGATTGGCGACCTTCCGCTGGCGCTGGCGATCACCGGCTTCAGCCGAATCCACGTGGACGGCGACCGCGGCCGGTCCATCGACCTGGTACGCGCGATGCTCGCGCAGCTGGCCACGTTGCAGCCGCCGGACGACCTGCGGATCGCGATCTGCGCCGGGCCGGAGCAGCTGGCCGAATGGGACTGGGTGAAATGGCTGCTGCCGCATGCGCTGCACCCGGATCGTACGGACGCGCTCGGGCCACTGCGGCTGGTCGCCAATGCCATCCCGATCCTGGAAATCATGCTGGAAGGCGTGCTCGCCGACCGGCCGCGCTTCGACTCGACCTCGGCGGCGCCGACGTCCGGACCGCACCTGGTGGTGGTGCTCGACGGCGGTTCCTTCGCCGGCTCCGACCATCTGGTCACCGCGACCGGCGTCGAGGGCGCCACCGTGATCGACCTGACCACGGTGCCACCACGTACGCCCGACCGGTCCGGGCTGATTCTCAACGTCGCCCAGGACGGGTCGTTGAGCAGCCTCACCGCGGATACCGACACCGAGGTGGAGCTCGGCACCGCCGACGCGATGAGCAGGGTCTGCGCGGAAGCACTGGCCCGGCAAATGGCGCCGCTGCGACTGACCGCGGGTGCGCGCGGCGAGCAGCCGCTCAGCTCCACGCTCGGGCTCGCCGAGCTGCTCGACCTCGGTGACCCGTTTGCCTTCAATCCTCACGACACCTGGCTGCCGCGGCCCAACCGGGACCGGCTGCGGGTACGGTTCGGCATCCGCCCGGACGGGTCGCCGGTCGAGCTGGACCTGAAGGAGTCCGCGCAGGACGGCATGGGCCCACACGGTCTGCTGATCGGCGCGACTGGCTCCGGAAAGAGCGAGCTGCTGCGTACGCTGGTGTTGGCGCTCGCGGTCACCCATCCGCCGAACACGCTGAATTTCGCACTGATCGACTTCAAGGGTGGCGCGACCTTCACCAGGTTGGACAAGCTGCCGCACACCAGCGCGGTGATCACCAACCTCGCCGACGAGCTGCCGCTGGTCGACCGGATGACCGACGCCTTGAACGGCGAGTTGATCCGGCGCCAGGAACTGCTCCGGGCCGCCGGCAACTTCTCTTCCCTGCGGGACTACGAAAAGGCGCGGGTGGCCGGCGCGCCGCTGGCCGAAGTGCCGACGCTTTTCGTGATCTGCGACGATTTCAGCGAGCTGCTGCAGGCCCGGCCGGACTTCATTGACGTTTTCGTGCAGATCGGCCGGGTCGGCCGATCGCTCGGCGTTCATTTGCTGCTGGCCAGTCAGCGGCTGGAGGAAGGCCGGCTGCGTGGCCTGGACGCCCATTTGTCGTACCGGATCGGCCTGCGGACCTTTTCCGACATCGACAGCCGCGTCGTGCTGGGCGTGAACGACGCCTTCACGTTGCCGCGCGCGCCCGGTCACGGTTTTCTGCGGTACGGCGACGAACCGATGGTCCGGTTCCGGTCCGCGTACGTCTCCGGCGTCCACTTGCCCGGCGACCTGCGACCGGACGGGTCAGGCTCGTACGAGGCGATTGGCCTGCAGGAGTTCACCACCGCGTACGTGGCGCCGCCAGTAGACGAGGAGGAAGAGAACGAGACGCCCGAGATCGACCCGGACGAGGCGATCGGCGAGAGCCTGATGGACATCCTGGTGGACCGGTTCATGGGCCAGGGCACGCCGGCGCACCAGGTGTGGCTGCCGCCACTGGGTACGCCGCCGCCGCTGAACGAGCTGCTCGGCGAGATCGGTTCGGTTCCCGGCCGCGGTTTTGGCGCCCTGAACCCGAATCTGCATGGCGCGCTGCGCGCGGTGGCGGGCATCGTCGACCGGCCGTTGGACCAGCGCCGCGACCCGCTGGTGGTCGATCTTTCCGACGCCGGCGGACATCTGTTGGTGATGGGCGCGCCGCGGAGCGGCAAAAGCACGACCATTCGGACGATCATCGCGAGCCTCGCGCTGACTCACACACCGAGCGAGGTCCAGTTCTACTGCCTGGACTTCGTGGTGGCGGCACGCTCGGATCGATTCGCGGGCTGCCGCATGTCGGTGGCGTCGCGAGCCGGCAGAACGCCGGTGCGGTACGGCGAAGTGTCGCCGAGGTCGCCACCGTGCTGGCCGACCGCGAACGGCGTTTCGCCGAGCTCGACATCGACGGCATGGCCACGTACCGCGCGAAACGTGCCAACGGCACGGTCGTGGACGACGACTACGGCGACGTTTTCCTGGTGGTGGACGGATGGCCGACGCTGCGCAAGGACTTCGAGGATCTGGAGGACGTGATTGGCGGGATCGCCACCCGCGGCCTCGCGTACGGAGTGCACGTCCTCGCCACCTGTTCGCGGCCGTTCGACCTGCGCCCGACCATGCGCGACCTGTTCGGCAGCCGGATCGAGCTGCGCTTGGGCGATCCTGGCGACAGCATGGTGGACCGGCCGAGCGCACTGAAGGTGCCCGAAGGCGCGCCCGGTCGTGGCATCGCGACCAGTAAGCACGAGCTTTTGGTGGCTGCGCCACGAATCGACGGCGTCACCGAGCCGGCCAGCCTGCCGGACGCGATCGTCGCGTTGGTCGAGGCGGTGGGCCGCGGGTGGCACGGCGAGGCGGCGCCGAGCGTACGCATGCTGCCCAGCAACCTGTCGTACGCGACGTTGCCGGACGAGCAGTTGGGCTCGCGCAGATCGCGATCGGCATCGCTGAGCACGACCTCAGGCCGGTGTATCTGGACTTCGACATGGACCCGCACGCATTGCTGTTTGGCGACTCCGAGTCCGGCAAGACGAATTTCCTGCGCGTACTGGCAAAACGAATCACCACGGCGAACACGCCGGCACAGGCGCGGATGATCATCGTCGATCACCGGCGCGGCCTGCTCGGCGAGGTGGAGTCCGAACATCTGCTCGGCTACGGCTCGAACCTCTCGGTCACCACGAAGCTGATGGAGGACGTGGCGACCGCGATGAAGAACCGGCTGCCCGGCCCGGACGTGACGCCCGAACAGCTGCGGGCGCGGTCGTGGTGGCAGGGCCCGGAGTTGTACGTGTTGATCGACGACTACGACCTCGTCGTGACACAGATGACCAACCCGTTCCAGCCACTGCTCGAGTTTTTGGCGCAGGGCCGCGATATCGGCCTGCACGTCATCCTCACCCGGCGCAGTGGCGGCGCCGGCCGGGCGCTTTTCGAACAGTTCGTCTCGCGGCTGCGCGATGTGGGTACGCCCGGCGTGCTGCTGTCCGGTGACAAGGACGAAGGCGTCCTGCTCGGTGGGGTCAAGCCGGAGCCGCTGCCGCCGGGTCGCGGCCGGCTCATTCACCGCAAGGGCTCGCCGCAGCTGATCCAGCTCGGCTGGGTGGACCCGACCGAGTGAGCGATGGCCGGTTGCTGCCGCCGCACTCGCAACCGACCGGACAACTGGTTTCGTACGGATAGTTTTCGTCGCTCGCGACCCGAGAAGGAGGACTCGATGGCCGACGGCAGTGGAAATATCGATGGTTACACCGACGCGATGGAGAGCTTCAGCCCGCAGCCGCCGCCGGCGGCTCAGGCCGCGCAGGTCACCGGCACCGGCATGGCGGAGCTGCAGACGTACGCGACGGCCTGCAACCAGGCATTCCAGAAGGTCACGCAGTACGTCACCCAGGCGCAGCACGGTTTTGCCGCGTACAAATCGATCGCGTCCTCGGCAGCGGGCGCGTATCTGCACCACGACAGCACCAGTGCCGCTGGGATCACGAACTCCGTCTTCCAGGACTCGCCGGTGCTGCGTGGACCCGGGAACGTTCCGTTGGTTGGAGGCAAATGATGGCCGGCAACTACATGCAAATGCCGCTCATACAGCTGATCCAGGTGGCAGCGCATGCTTCCCAGTCCTCGCAGAGCATCGGCCAGGCCGCCACCGCCTGGCGACAGGCCGAGAGCGGCATCAAGAACGCGTCGAGTTCGCTCAAGTCGACCAGCACCGCGCTGCACGCCGAGTGGCAGGACCCAGCGGGCGGCAACTTCGCGTCGGCGGCGAACAGCGACGCCAGCGACATGGACAAGTGGGCGCAGGCAATGGACACCGTTCCGGACGGCATGATCCGGATGGTCAACCTCATCAGCCAGACCCAGAACACTGTCATGCAGGCGTACCAGCAGGCCGCCCAGGGGGCGGCGCGTTGGCGCTCGAGCTGGCGCTGGCGAAGCCGAACCCGGTGGCCGGCCAGGCCGTACAGACGCTGGCCAACCAGCTGGAACAGGCCGGTCAGGCGATTGGCCAGCAGATCGCCGCGGCGCCGCCGGCGCGGTTCCCGAACGGCGCGAGCAGCAACCAGTCCGGTGGCCCGGCCGCCAACGCGGCGTCCACGTCGCCCGGCGGTCAGCAGGGTGGCGCGCAGCAGGACGCCGGTCAGCAGGGTGGCGCTCAACAGGGCGGCGCTCAACAGGGTGGCGCTCAACAGGGCGGCGCCCAACAGGGTGGTGACCAGCAAGCTCAGGGTGGCGACCAGCAGGGCCAGGACCCAAGTGCTGGCGGCGGTATGCCCACCACGGACGACCCGTCCCTGCAGGGTGACACGTCGACGCCGACCCTGCCGCCGCCGACGATCACGCCACCGAACCCGGTTCCGCTGCCGAACAACCCGACGACGTTGCCGCCGTTCATGCCGCTTGGCGGGCTCGGCAAGGGTCTCGGTGGCGGCGGAGGGCCGATCGGCGGCGGTGGTGGTGGCGTTGGCGGCGGAGGCGGCGGCCCGAAGAACATCGCAGTGGCCGCTTCGCCGTTCAAGGCGACGACCGCGCCCACGGTAGGGAGCGCGCCGACCCTGTCCCAGTCGGGTACGGGCGGTCTGAGCTCGCCAACCACTGGCGTGGGCTCAGCCGGCGGCATCCCGCCGATGATGCCGATGCAGGGCGGCGGCGGCGCCGGCGGCGGGCTGAAATCAGGCAACGGGCCGCGGGCGATCACCGGGCGCGGCCCCAAGCCGACCTCCCGCGTCCCAGGTCTGCCGCGGTCGCTGCAGGGCAAGGCCGGATCGGTTGACCGGAACGCGTTCCCGGCGCCGGCGAAGCCGACCCGTCGCCAGCGGGCGGAGGACGTACCGACGCTGCAGTTGCTGGACGAGGAGATGTGGCAGGTGGACGAGACCCCCGGCGGCCGGCAACGAAGCCGCGCCGGCGCCGGTCCGCCGGGTGATCTACTGATTTTCTCTCGCTAGCGGGCGTACTTCCGGATCTTCCATGCGAATCCGGAAGTACGCCTCACGCTTTTTCGGGGTCGCCGTAGCGTCCAGCGCAACAGCGCGAGGCTCCGGCTAGGGTGGGCGCTGTGCCGGGGAGCGTACGAGTGCGGGCCATGGCCGCGCTGGTCGCCGTCGTGATGGCCGCTGGGTTGGTGGGATCGGCGCAGGTGGCGGCCGGGTTCGGGAACCACTATTTGTCGGAGCTGGCGGTTGGCCCGCGGAGCGGGTATTACACCGCCGGTGTCTTCGTCGCGGCGGTGGCGGTTTTGCTGCTTTGGGCAGTGTTCGTACGGGCCGGCCGGGCGTGGTGGATGGCCGGCGGGGCGCTCGCGGTGGCCGGAGTCGCGCTGCTGGGATCGGCGAGTGTGCCTTGTACGGCCGGCTGTCCGCTGCCGGTGGCCGACGGGCTGGTGTCTGTCCAGGACACGATTCATGCATCGGTCAGCAATTTCGCTTGGTGGTGGCACTGATGATCGCCGCCGCGGTGACAGCGGATCTGGTGCCGGTGCGGACGGTCCGCATCGGCTCCGTGGTCGCCGCGGTGCTGCTGCTGGGGGGTGTCGCTGGTCGCGCTGTCCGGATGGGCGATTTTGGTGCGTAGCCACGACTTGGTGCCGGCGGTCGCGGAACGGATAGCGGTGGTGGCGGCCGGTGGCTGGACCGTTCTGGTGGCGGGATGGTTCGTCCGAGCACCCATCCGTACGGGCGCGCGGGCCGAACGGTGAGCGTGTGGAGAAGGCGGGACATCCCTGACCTGAGCGGTCGGACGGCGGTGGTGACCGGCGCCAACAGCGGGATCGGGCTGTGTCGGTGACGCGGGCGCTCGCGCTGTCCGGTGCGCATGTGGTGATGGCCTGTCGGGACCAGCGGCGGGGTGCTGGCGCGCTCGGACTGCTGACCGGCGCTGGTGTGCCAGCCGAGCGACTTTCGCTGCGCTTGTTGGATTTGGCCGACCTGGGCTCGGTCGATTCCTTTGTGGACGGTTTCGAGCACGAGAGTTTGGACCTGCTGATCAACAATGCCGGCGTGTTGGGAGTGCCGCGGCGAAAAACCGTGGACGGGTTCGAAATGCATTTCGGCACCAACCACCTCGGCCATTTCGCGCTTACCGCTGGCCTGCTGCCGCACCTGCTGGCCGCGCCAGCCCCGCGAGTGGTCACCCTCACCAGCATTTTCGGCTATTTCGGCTTTCTTGACTTCAGTAATCTCAACGGCGAAATGGTCTACTTTCGCTGGATGGCGTACGCGCAGTCGAAACTCGCCAACCTGCTGTTCGGCTGGGAGCTGGCTCGCCGGGCGGAAGCGGCCGGGCTTTCGTTGCGCAGCCTCGCCGCACATCCCGGGTATTCCCGGACCAACCTGTTCACCGGTGGTCTGCGCCGGCACGGACCAGGCATCGACGCTCGGGTCCTTGGCTACACCAGTTGGATGTTCGCGCAGAGCAGCGACATGGGCGCGCTGCCGGTGTTGTACGCGGCGACCAAACCCGACGCGCCCAATGGCGCGCTGATCGGGCCGACGCCGTGGCTCGGCCAGTGGTGTGGATTTCCGGCCCAGGTGCGCCCTTTCGTGCCGCTGCCCGACCACGATCCGGCGGTCGCCGAGCAGCTGTGGTCCGAGTCCGAACGGCTCACCGGCCGCACCTTCGCGCAGCTCTAGCTAGGGATTCGGGCGAGCGTCCCGTACGATCGAACACATGTTCGACAAGGCGACGATCCTGCACGCGGACCTGGACGCGTTCTATGCCTCCGTCGAGCAGCGCGACGACCCGGCGCTGCGGGGGCGGCCGGTCATCGTCGGCGGCGGGGTGGTGCTCGCGGCCAGCTATCAGGCCAAGGCGTGCGGAGTGCGGACCGCGATGAGCGGTCGGGCGGCTCGGGAGGTCTGTCCCGAGGCGATCGTGGTCGAGCCGCGAATGTCCGCCTATTCGCAGGCCAGCAAGGCCGTTTTCGAGGTTTTCGAGCAGACTACGCCGATCGTGGAAGGGCTTTCGATCGATGAGGCCTTCCTGGATGTGAGCGGTCTGGGGAAAGTTTCCGGTACACCGGTGGAAATCGCGACGCAGCTGCGAAAAGACGTGCTGGATCAGGTCGGCCTGGCGATCACCGTCGGGGTGGCCCGGACGAAGTTCCTCGCCAAGGTGGCCAGCGGGGTCGCCAAACCGGACGGTCTGCTCGTGGTGCCGCCAGCGGGTGAGCTGGATTTCCTGCATCCGCTGCCGGTCGAGCGGCTCTGGGGCGTCGGCCCGGTGACCGCCGAAAAACTCCGTGACCGGGGCATCACGACCGTCGGGCAGGTCGCCCAGATCGACGAGTCCGCGCTGGTGGTGATGCTCGCCGCCGCGGCTCCGGCCGGCACCTGCACGCGCTCGCCCACAACCGCGACCCGCGGCCGGTCCAGGTCGGCCGGCGCCGCCGGTCGATGGGCGCCCAACGGGCACTGGGCCGGAAAAAGCGGTCGATGGACGACCTGGACGCGATGCTGATCGGCCTGGTTGACAAGCTCGGCCGGCGCCTGCGTACGGGCAGCCGGGTCTGTCGTACGGTCGTTCTGCGGATGCGGTTCGGCGACTTCGCTCGGGCCACCCGCTCGCACACCCTGGCCGAGGCGACCGCGCAGACCGGCGCGATCCTGCTCGCGGCCCGCGGCCTGCTGTCCACCGCCGCGCCGATGATCGAGCTACGCGGTCTCACCTTGATCGGGATTTCGTTGGGAAACCTGGACGACGACAGTGCGATCCAGCTGGCGTTGCCTTTTGAGCGGCCGCAGGTCAGTGCGCTCGACCTGACGATCGACTCGGTACGCGAACGTTTCGGCTCAACCTCTCTCTCACTCCGGCCGTCCTGCTCGGCCGCGACCCAGGCGTCTCGGTTCCGTTGCTGCCAGACTGAGTCCGCGGCTCGGGACTATTAGGTCGCAGTTAGCTTGCGGAGCAAGGAAATCAGCGTGCCTGCTCAGCTTTGGTCAGCGCGGACACGATGGTGTGCTCGTTGGCGAGGTGAGCGGGCAGTGCGGCCTCGATCCGGGCGAGGCCAGCGGCGGTCAGTCGTACGAGCGTGCCCCGGCCGTCGGTGGCCGACTTGCCTCGCTTCACCCAACCGCGGGTGACCAGCTTGTTCACCCGCTGCGCAACCGCGCTGGACGAGATCATCGCGGTCCGGCTCAGCTCCGCCGGGGACAGCTCGTACGGGTGGCCGGCGCGACGCAGTGTCGCCAGCACGTCGTACGACGAGCCGTCGAGGCCGTGCAGCGCGTACGTGTCCTCCAGTCGGGCCTCGACCGCGTCCGCCGCGCGGCTCAGCCGGCCGATGACCCCGATCGGCGACACGTCCAGATCCGGCCGTTCCCGGTGCCACTGCTGGAGAATGTGATCGACGGCGTCTTCCATATGACGACCCTACCGGCGTAGGGTCGCTAAGTGCTTAGCAAACGGCTTCTCGGTATCGCGCTGCTGGCGGCCACCCTTCGGACGGCGGTCGGCGCGCTCTCACCGATCATCGGGGTGGTCGGCGCGGACGTACCGCTGACCGACCTGAGCATCGGTGTGCTCGGCGCGCTTCCGCCGCTGTGCTTCGGGCTTTTTGGCTTGCTGACACCGATTCTGCGACGACGGATCTCGTTGGAGACGCTCGCACTGCTGGCCCTGGCCGGCATGCTTTGTGGCCATGTCGTACGCGCGGCCGCCGCCTCGGCGGGCCTGTTGGTCTCCATGAGCGCTCTCATCTTCGCGGCCGCGGGCATTGCGAACGTCGTTCTCCCGCCGCTGGTCAAGCAGAGTTTTCCCGCTCGGATAGGCATCGTGACGTCGGTTTACGTCACGCTGATGACGACCTTCAGCCTGCTGCCGCCGCTGGTCGCGGTGCCGGTCGCGCGCGCCGGTGGCTGGCGAGTGGCGGTCGGTATGTGGGGCGCACTGTGCCTGATCGCGATCTTTCCCTGGCTGCCGTTGCGACTACGTGCCCGCGAGATCGTGGCGCCGCCGAGTTTGACTGGTCTGCGGCCAATGTGGCGCTCGCGGCTCGGCTGGTGCCTGGCGATCCTGTTCGCCATGACTGCCGCGAACGTTTTCGCGATGTTCGCGTGGTTGCCGAAAATCCTGGTCGACACGGCCGGCGTTTCAGCCGGCCAGGCCGGCGCTCTGCTGTCGCTCTATGCGGCCGTCGGCGTGCCGTTGGCACTGCTCGTACCGCAGCTGGCGACCCGCCTGCGGCACCTCGGCGTACTGATCGCCATCGGCTTCTTCTGTTATCTGGCGGGCTATTTGGGCCTCGCGATCGCGCCCACCCGCGGCACCGTCGGCTGGGTCGTACTGATCGGTCTCGGTCCGCTGCTGTTCCCACTGACCCTCACCCTGATCAACCTCCGCACCCGTACGACCGCCGGGGCCACCGCCCTCAGCGGCTTAACTCAGGGCGCCGGCTACCTGCTCGGCGGCCTCGGCCCGCTCGCCCTCGGCGTCACCCGCCAGCTGACCGGCTCCTGGACCGTTCCGCTCGCGCTGCTGCTGGCCACCCTCCCGATCGTCGCGGTCACCGGCTACCTCGTCTCCCGCCCCACCACCCTCGAAGACTCTCCATAACCGCGGGAGGAGGGCTAGTACTAGGTGGTGGCGCGGCGGGTACGGTCCGGGGCGACCAGGGTCTGTGCGGCTACCGCGGCACCGCCGCGAGCCCATTCCTCGAATGGCAGCGGCCGTACGATCAGCTCGCAGTCGGCGGCGGCACCGAACGCCTGCCGCACGAAGGTTTGACGGGTCTGCTCTTCGAAGAGGTCATAAGAGGCGACGCCCTCGCCGGAGATGATGATCCGCTCCGGGCCGACCAGGTTCGCCACCGACGCGATCGCGAGGCCGATGGCGTGCCCGGCGCGGGCGAACACGGCCCGTACGCCCTCATGCCCGTCGTGGCCGAACTGGACGGCGTCCTCCATGGTCAGCGCGGTGTCGCCAGCCAGTGACCTGCCGGGCCTGCTCGACGATCGCCTGGGTGGACGCGACCGCCTCGACGCAGCCGGCGTTGCCGCAGGTGCAGATCCGGTCCACCGCGCCGACCGGCAGGTGGCCGATCTCGCCGGAGACGCCGTGCGCACCGGACACCACCCGGCCGTCCAGGGAGATCCCGCAGCCGATGCCGGCACCGATGGTGACCAGCACAAACGACGAAATCCCCGCGCCGGCGCCAAACCACTGCTCGGCGGCGGTGAGGGCCCGCACGTCGTTCTCGATGACGGTTCGTACGCCGGTGGCCCGCTCGACCAGGTGAGCGAGCTCGACGCCGTGCCAGTTCAGGAAGGGGGAGTGGTGCACGGCGCCGGTGCAGCGGTCCACGTCGCCGGACAGTGTCACGCCGAGGCTGTGAATCTCCGGACCCTGGGCCGGCACCAGTCGCTTCACGAGGCGGGCGATTGCGCTGACAACGCTGCCCACGTCCCGGGAGTCCAGCGCGGCCCCCGGGGGTGGTCAGCGGCCGGGCGGTCAGGTCGGTGAGGACGCCGAAGAGCTCGTCCTCGGTGATCTTGACGCCGAGGAAGCTGGCTCGCTCCGGCCGGACCGCGACCAGGGTGGCCGGCCGGCCGGCGACCGGTTCTCTCCGCCGCGCCGGCCGAGCTCGGCGATCCAACCGTCGTCCAGCAGCGGCGAGGTGGCCTTGGTGACCGCGCCGGAGGACAGGCCGGTCCGCCGGCCGATCTCGGCTCTGGACAGCGGGCCGTGCGCCAGCATCGTCTGGAAGACCAGTGAGGCGGCGGGCGCCTGGTTCGGAAGCTCCACCTGGCTATCTTAACCTTCCCTTGGAAGTAAATACCAGGACATATCAACCCGGTGCACTACCAGTGGCTATAGGATACGGGAAATCTTATATTGACACCGGAAGCAAACCCCGTTTACCGTACTGAAACATCGACGCCCGGCACAGTCGCCGCACTCGGATGTCGAGAAAAGCAAAACGGGACTTTGACCGTCCTCTGTGGACAGACGTGGACTCACGTGGCACCCGGCCGCCGGCCGGCGTGCTCGGTTCGCCCGCGCGTGCGATGGCGCGACACCAGATGGAGAAGTCATGGCAGCTGTACGTCGCATTCTGTTTCGTGGCATGGCAAGAGCGGCGCTGGGCGTCGCGTTGGCTGCTGCCTCCTTGGTGGCGGTGACGGTGACCGCTTCGCCGCCGGCAGCGGCAGGCATCAACGGGCTGGCCCAGAAACCCTATATGGGGTGGAGCAGTTGGAGCCTGGAATCGACCAATTACCCCGGCCTGGGGAATGAGAACTGGCTGACCGAACAGCACATCATGCAGCAGACCGACGTACTGGCCGCGAAACTGAAGAGCCACGGCTACGACTACATCAACGTCGATGCTGGCTGGACCGACGGCACCGGCGATGAGAACGGCCGGCCGGTCGCGCTCGCGTCGAGGTTTCCGCACGGGATGAAGTACGTCGGCGACTACGTACACAGCAAGGGTCTCAAATTCGGTCTCTATCTGGCGGTTGGGCTCGACCCGAAGGTTTACAACGACGGCAATACGCCGATTTACGGCGCGCCGCAGTGTCACACCAAGGATGTCGTCTATTCCGACCTGCGCAAGACAAACGGGTGGGACGGCGCGTACAAGATGGACTTCGGCAATCCCTGTTCGCAGCTCTACCTCAACTCCATCGCGGACGAGTTGGCCAGCTGGGGCGCGGATTTCCTGAAAGTGGACGGCGTGGGCCCTGGATCGTTCAAGGGTGGCGACAACTACGACAACACCGCGGATGTGGCGGCCTGGGGGCAGGCCCTCAAGCAGACCGGCCGGCCGATCGAGCTGACGCTGTCGTGGGCGCTCGCGCACCCGCAGGCCGGCGTGTGGAAGCAGTACAGCAACGGCTGGCGGATCGACACCGACGTGGAGTGCTACTGCAACACGTTGGTGACGTGGAACAACTCGATCAAGCAACGCTGGAACGACGTGGTGCAGTGGATTCCGGACGCCGGCCCTGGGCACTGGAACAACCTGGATTCCCTCGATGTCGGCAATGCCGAAATGGACGGGATCACCGACGCGGAGCGGCAGAGCTATATGACGCTGTGGGCGATCTCGGCCGCGCCGCTCTACTCCGGTGACGACCTCACCAAGCTGGACAGCTACGGACTTTCGTTGCTGACCAACGACGAGGTCATCGCGGTCGACCAGGCCGGCAACCCGGCGAAACCGGTCAACCAGAACTCGAACCAGCAGGTCTGGTACGCGAAGGACGCCGACGGCAGCTACACGGTCGCGCTTTTCAACCTGGGGACGGATCCGGCCAGGGTCACCGCGAACTGGAACGACCTGGGCATCGTCGGACCGGGCAATGTCCGAGATCTTTGGCAACACAACAATCTGGGCAGCGCCAACGGAAGTTTCAGCGCCACCTTGCCGGCGCACGGGTCCCGGTTGCTGCGGATTGCCCCGCAGGCCCACATTAACGGACCGTCGATGCCGGTGAACGTACATGGCACCAGCGCGAGTTCCTCGACCGTTTCGTTGGCCTGGGACGCTTCCGCGGTCCACGGTGGCAAGGTCGCCTGGTACGACATCTACACCGGCAGCAAGAAAGCCGCGTCCGTACGAGGCACCGCCGGCACAGTCTCCGGGCTGAAACCCTCGACCAGTTACCAGTTCACCGTGGTTGCCCGGGATTCGGCCAACCGAGCTTCTGCTTCCAGCAAGAAGATCACCGTCACCACACCGAAAACCGGTGGGCCGACCGGGTACGAGGCGGAGGCGGCCGGTAACACGCTTGGCCCGGGCAGCGACATCGCGAACTGCGGTGGCTGCTCCGGCGGCAAGAAGGCCGGCAATCTCGGCGGCAGCGGTTTCCTGCGGTACAACAACGTGACGGTCGACAAGGCCGGGACGTACCTGATGAATGTCGCCTACGTCGACGGTGACTCCAGCCGGCTGGCGATCGTCACGGTCAACAACACACCGTTCACCTGCCGTTGTCCGGCACGAACAACAACGACTGGGACAACCCGCAGAACACCGTGGTGCCGGTGCAGTTGCAGGCCGGGGTCAACACCATCTCGTTCGGCAACCCGAATCCCGGCGACTACGTCTCGGACATCGACAAGATCACCCTGTAACACGTGGGTCCCCGCCGGCCCGACCGGCGGGGATCACCAGTAAGGAGATCTGCCGTGGCGACGTTTTTCCCAGCAGGACAACCGCATCCAGCCGGCCGTGCCGGTGACGAAGACCGCCCTCCCGGCGGCCCGCCGCAAGAAGTCGTCGTCGAGTCGCCGGACACACCGGTGGCCTGGCTTTTCATCGCTCCGGCGGTGCTGGGGTTCGCAGTCTTCGCCGCGTACCCGACACTGCGCGGTATCTATCTGAGTTTCACCGACTTTCACGTGCTTTCCCCGCCGCAGTGGGTCGGTCTCGCCAATATCGAAGAGCTGATCGGCGACGATGTCTTCTGGCATTCGCTGGGTGTGACCATCTATTTCGTGGTGCTCTCGGTTGTCGTTGGCATTCTGATCTCGCTGATCACCGCGGTGGTCATGCATCGGCTCGGCGCTTCGACCGTGGTCCGCGGCTTGATTTTGTTGCCCTTCCTCATTTCCGGCGTGGTCGCGGCGCGGCGCTGGTGTGGGTGTGGATGCTGGATCCCCAGTTGGGCATCGTCAACGTCGTACTCACCCAGTTGACCGGCCACAACATCCTGTTCTTCGGGTCGGGCGGCTGGGCCATCCCAGCGGTCGCGCTGATCAGCGTCTGGAAGTCGATGGGCTACAACGCGGTGCTGATTTTCGCCGGACTGCAGACCATTCCGCCGCAGGTGTACGAGGCGGGCCGGATCGACGGCGCCAGCGAAATGCAGATGTTCCGCCGGCTCACGATTCCGTTGCTGCGGCCCATCCTGGTGATGGTGGTGATCCTGACCGTGATCGGGTCCTTCCAGGTCTTCGACATCGTCCAGGTGACCACCCAGGGCGGGCCGGCGAACGCGTCGTACGTGCTGCAGATGTACATCTACAACAAGGCTTTCACCCAGTTCGACTTCGGGTACGCGGCGACCATGTCGCTGGCACTTTTCGTGATGCTGCTGACCATCACGTACATGCAGATGCGGCTCGCGAGGGCCAACGAGTCGGATCTGGACTGAGAGGCGCTCGCGATGGCAATGGTTTTGTCGCACCGTAAAGGAAGGCGCTTCTCGCCCGGGCGGCTGGTGGCGTGGGCGTACGTCACGGTGATCCTTTTCCTGACCATCTTCCCGTTCTACTGGATTCTGCGTACGTCCCTGTCGAACAACTACGCCTTGTCGACCGATCCATCCTCGCCGTTGCCAGTGGGTTTCGGCTTCGGTGCCTTCAAACGGGCGCTGGGGGCCTGGCGACGCCGGCCGAATCGGTCAGGGGGCGGCTCCGGCGCGGCCCTGGACACGGGACTTTTCCTGCGGAACTCCATCATCTACGCGGCGATCTGACCGCATGCGTCGTCTTCTGCTCGGCCTTGGCGGCCTATGCCTTCGCCCGGCTGCGGTGGCGTGGCCGCAACCTGATCTTCTCGGTGCTGCTGTCGGCGCTGATGGTGCCCGGGATCCTCACGTTCCTGCCGAACTTCGTGCTGATCAAGGACCTCGGCCTGACCAACACCTTCGCTGGGATGATCCTGCCCGGCGCGTTCTTCTCCGCCTTCAACATCTTTTTTTTCCTGCGACAGTTCATGCTCGGGCTGAGCAGTGAGGTGGAAGAGGCCGGCCGCGCTGATCGACGGCGCCGGGCCGATCCGGGCGTTCTTCCGGATCATCCTGCCGATGTCGTCGGCGCCGATCACCACGCTGTCGCTGCTCACCTTCATCACCGCCTGGAACGACTATTTCTGGCCGCTGATGGTGACGAACGACGACAGCGTACGGCCGTTGACGCTCGCGCTCGCTGTTTTCAAGCAGTCGTCACCACAGGCGTCGCCCGACTGGTCCGGACTGAGCCGCCACCCTGATCGCCGCGCTGCCGATGTTGCTGCTCTTCATCATCTTCGGCCGGCGGATCGTCAACTCGATTGGTTTCACGGGGCTCAAATGACATTCGGCGATCTGTTATTGGGCTGGCCGCGGCCGGCCGAGAGCTGGTACGAGGCGGTGCCGATTGGCAACGGCCGGCTCGGTGCGATGGTCTTTGGCGGAGTTTCCCAGCACCGCCTGCAAATCAACGACTCGACGGTATGGTCGGGCACTCCGCAAGGCCCGGCCGACGGGCTGGCCGAGGTGCTCGCGACCGGTGCCGGTCCGGAGCGGCTGGCCGAGCTGCGAGAGGCGATCCGAGCGCAGGACTATCGCCGGGCCGAGGCCCTGGTGAAGTCTTTCGAAGGGCGCTACAGCCAGGAATACCTGCCCTTTGTGGATCTCTGGATGTCCTTCGCCGAGGGCGAGCAAGCGATCTACCACGGCCGGACGCTCAATATCGACAACGGCGTTGCTGCAGACTCCCTTCGATATCGGCAAAAGGCTCGTACAGCGGCGGACGTGGGCCAGCCGGCCGGCGCAGGCGATTTGCCTGTCCGTGGTCGTCGAGGGCGGGACTTTGGACCTCGACCTGGACATCTCCTCGCCGCTGCGGATGGCCGACCGATGGACTACCGCGGCGGGATTCGTGGTCGGGGTGGACGTACCGGTGGACGGTGCGCCGCTGCATGAGCAGTCGGTGGCCGAGCCGTTGCGTTATGGGACGGGGAAAGCCGGTGGCTATGACCCGTACGCGGTGGCGGCCGTACGCGTCGACACCGACGGCGCGGTTGCCGTCGCTGGCGAGTCTCTGTCCGTACGAGGCATGAGCCGGCTGCTGGTGACCATCTCGAGTTCCAGCAGTGTGCGGAGGATTTCTGGGCGTTGCCGGCCGGGGTGGCCGCGGCTTCGGTCAGCCGGGACGCCCACGCCGACCGTGCCGTCCGACGAGCGGAGAGCGCACTTGCCACCGGCGCCGATGTTTTGTCGCGCCAGCACGAAGAAGACCTGCGGCCGTTGCTGTCGGCGGCCAGCCTCACCATTGGCAGCCGCCGGTCCGGTGTGGTGAGTGTGCCCGACGAGATTCTCTCCGGCTGGGATGAACACCTCACCGCCACGGTGATTTTCCAGCTGGGCCGCTACTTGCTCGCCTCCGCATCTCGACCCGGCGGCGGGCCGCCGGCCAACCTTCAGGGCATCTGGAACGCCGAGCTCCGGCCGCCCTGGTCGTCGAACTACACGATCAATATCAACACCGATGATGAACTACTGGGGTGCTGAGACCGCGGGCCTGAGCCAGTGCCACCAACCTTTGTTCGAGCTGATCGCGAAACTCGCGTACAACGGCGAGCGGGTGAGCCACCAGCTCTATGGCGCTCGCGGCTGGGTGGCGCACCACAACACCGACATGTGGGGTTGGGCGTTGCCGGTCGGGATGGGACACAGCAGTCCGTCCTGGGCGATCTGGATGATGGGCGGCACCTGGCTGACGCAACACGTCTGGGACCATTACGAGTTCACCTGCGACATAACTTTCCTGCGGGAAAAGGGATGGCCGGTGCTGCGCGGCAGCGCGGAGTTCTGTCTGGGCTGGCTGGTGGAGGGCCCGGACGGCTGGCTGGACACCATTCCGTCCACCTCACCAGAAAACCTGTTCATTTCGGCGGCTGGAACCCAGGAGTCGTTGTCGTACTCGTCCGCGATGGACATGGCGATGATCCGCGCGACCTTCGACCGCTGCCTTGCGGCGGCCCGGATTCTGGGTCTTGACGACGAGATTTGTGCCCGAATCCGGGCCGCGCTGCCACGGCTGCGGCAACCGCAGGTCACCGCGGACGGGCGGCTTCAGGAATGGGTGGTGGACCACCAGGAACAGGACCCGAAGCATCGGCACATGTCGCAGATGGTGGCGGTGTATCCGCTCGGACAGGTGGATTTCGAGCAGGCACCAGACCTTGCCGCAGCTGGGGTGAAGCTGTTGGACGCCCGTGGTCCGGGCGCGATGGGGTGGTCCTGGGCCTGGGAAAATCGCGCTGCGGGCACGGCTCGGCGATGGCGCGACCGCGGCCGCTCTCCTTCGGGAGGCAACCGTGCCGTACGGACGTGACCCGGACGTCTACGCGCCGGCGGAGGGCACCGAATGGGGCGGCCTGCTGCCAAACCTCTTCAGTACTCATCCGCCTTTCCAGATGGACGGCAACTTTGGTCTGATGGCCTGCATTGTCGAAATGCTGATACAGAGCCACGGCGGACTCCTGCAGGTGCTGCCCGCGCTGCCCGCCGAATGGCCGGACGGCAGCGCCCGCGGCATTCGCTGCCGGGGCGGCTGGACTGTCGACCTTCGCTGGCAAGCTGGCGAAATTGTGGAGCTAGTGGTTCGCGCGGAGAGTGCCAGAGAGGCGCGTACGAGCAGAGTTCGGTGCGGTGCCACCACGATCGAGCTCACCCTCAAACCCGGCGAGGAAGCCCTGTTCGGGCCGGCGCTGGTTGGAAATCGGGGCGGTAGCCGATGATCGCGGACCTGGACCGGCCGGCCCTGTGGGCGTACCGAAGCGACTACCGGCCGCCAGCCGACTTCGACGCTTTCTGGCGGTCCACCTTGGATGAAACGGCCGCCTTCGACCTCGACGTGCGGCTCAGTCCAGTCGTCACCGGCCTGCGGACCATCGACGTTTTCGACGTGACTTTCGCCGGTTTCGGCGGCCATCCGATCCGTGGGTGGCTGCGCGTTCCGAGCGATCGCATCGAACGGCTCCCCGCGGTCGTGCAGTTTCACGGATATGCCAGCGGTCGCGGCCATCCGCTGGACGACTTGTTGTGGGCGTCGGCGGGCTATGCCCACTTGGTGATGGACACTCGCGGCCAGGGCGGTGACTACGCCGGCGGCTCGACCGGCGATCCGGTCGGCACGATTGGGCCGGCTTACCCGGGCTTCATGACTCGCGGCATCGCCGACCCCGAAACATATTTCTATCGCCGGGTCTTCGCTGACGCGCGGTGCGCGCCGTGCAAACGGTTCGCACGCTCGATTTCGTTGACTCCGAACGGGTCGCAGTGGCTGGCAACAGTCAGGGCGGTGGCATCGCGCTGGCCACGGCCGGGCTGGTGCCGGACGTCGCCGCGCTCTACGCCCAGGCGCCCTTTCTGTGCGATTTCCGGCGTGGCGTTCGGATCACCAGCGAGGGACCGTACGCGGAAATCGCCGGCTATTTGGGTGCGCACCGCTGGGAAGTCGAGCAGGTTTTCCGGACGCTGGCCTATTTCGACGGCATCGGCTTCGCCGCGCGGGCGATCGCGCCGGCGTGGTTTTCGTGCGGGCTGATGGATGGGCTCTGCCCACCGTCCACGGCCTTCGGCGCTTTTCATGCCTATGGCGGGCAGAAGGAAATCCAGGTGTGGGACTACAACGGCCACGACGCGGGTGGGGCGCAGGATCTGGCCACCGCCGTGTCGGCTTTCGGGGCCGTACTGCAGAAGTAGCAAGGTCGGGTTGGCAACGTGCAACACCGCACGCCCCCACGAAAGGCAGGAAAGATGAGAATCCGAAAAATGGCGGCTGCCGCGCTGGCGGTGGCAGCGCTCGCGGCCGCCACCGGGTGCGGGGGCGCCGGCGGCGGTTCGGCCGCCGGCACGATCAACTGGTGGACGTGGGACGAGAAGCAGGCACAGGCGTACCAGGTCTGCGCGAATGCCTTTGAGAAGGCCAATCCAGGCGCCACGGTGAAGATTTCGCAGTATGACGTGGTCGACTACTTCACCAAGCTCACGGCCGGGTTCGTGGCCGGCAACGCGCCGGACGCTTTCCAGGACAGTGTGCAGTATTTCCAGGCGTACGCGAACCAGCACCAGCTCCTGCCGCTGGACGACTTCATTTCCAAGAACCATTTCGACATGACCAAATACTCGGTCGGGGTGAGCTCGTGGAAGTTCACCGACGGCAAGCAGTACGCGCTTCCGCTGGACTGGGCGGCGGCCGGCATCTACTACAACAAGCGCTGCTGACCAAGGCCGGCTACACCGACAAGGATATCCAGTCGCTGAACTGGAATCCGGACAACGGCGGCACTTTCGACAAGATGGTCGCGCACCTGACCGTCGACAACAAGGGCGTGCGCGGCGACCAGCCCGGCTTCGACAAGAATCATGTGGCGACCTTTGGCGCCGGCGCGATGGGCACCAACGACTTCAGCGGCCAGACCACCTGGAACGCCCTGGTTTCCACCCTGGGCTGGACGCAGGGTGACAAGTCCACCTGGCCGAGCACTTTCCACTACAGCGACCCGCGTTTTGTGAAAACGATGGACTATATCCGTTCATTGGCGGACCGCGGCTATGCGCCGAAATTCGGGGAGTTCTCCGGCAGCAACGGACAGAACACCATCAGCGATATCGACCTGCTGGGCTCCGCCAAGGTCGCGCTGGAGGAGTCCGGCTCGTGGTCGGCGGGCGAGTTCGCCAAGCTGCCTACCGTGAAGGTTGGCATCGCGCCTGTGCCGTACGGACCGGATGGCAAGACCCGGAAGATGACCAGCAACTCCAACGGAAACAACATCTGGGCCGGTACGAAGAACCCCGACCTGACCTGGAAATGGGTCTCGTACATGGGATCCGCGGAATGTCAGACGGCGGCCGGAAAGAGTGGCACTTTCTTCCCGTCCATCCCGAGTGCGATGGACGCGACCGCGAAGACTCTCGCCGCTCAGGGCATCGACCTCTCCGTCTACACCGCCTATGAGAAGGACGGCAACCTCTTCCCGGCGGTCGTCTACGGGAACGGCGCGGCGATGCAGCAGGCGTTGCAGCCGCTTTTCGAGGCATACTTCTCCCATCAGCGCAATGACGATGTGTTCCAGGAGATGACCACGAGAGAGCCAACAAGTGCTTGCCAAGAAGCAATAGGACCGCAGGTTCGCGCCGCGGGTGCGGTTGCCCGCGGCGCGAAGATGTCTTTTGACACGAGGGTGGTGAGGCTGAGCCGTGGATGTTCCCGCAGTTGTCGCGTTACGTGCCGGTGGTGTGGGTGTTGTCGTCGATCTGACCGGTGAAGTGCCCAAGGTGCTGCATTGGGGCCGGGATCTCGGCGAACTCTCCACCGCTGGCTTGGAAGCGCTTGCTTTCACCGCGATTCCAGCCACGCTCAACAACGCGGTCGACGTACCGCCGACCTTTTCGTTATGGGCGAACGAATCGCAGGGTTGGCTGGGCACCCCGGCGCACGAGGGGCATCTGGAGGGCCGCGCGACCGCGTCGCACCCGCGGCTGGCTGGCGCGGAGCAGTCACGCGGCCCGGACGGCAGTGCGGAGCTGATGGTGCGGCTTTGCGATGACGTGTCCGATGTGGACATCCTCGTCACGTACCGCCTGGATCCCACCGGAATTCTCGCCGTTGACACCGAAATGACCCGGCGGAGCGCTACCCTGCTGAAAAGCGACCTGCGCTATCACCTGGCCGGGGTGTCCACCATGTTGCCGCTGCCTCGCCGGGCTACCGAAATCCTTGACTTCACGGGAAAATGGTGCCGAGAGCGGGCCCCGCAGCGGCGGCCGGTGACCTTTGGCAGTTATGTGCGTGAGGTCCGGCGCGGCAAGCCGGGGCACGACTCGCCGTATTTGCTGACCGTCGGCACCTCCGGTTTTGGCTTCCGAGAGGGCGAAGCCTGGGCAGTTCACGTCGGCTGGAGTGGCAACCAGCGCTATCTGGCCGAGCAGTTGCCCGAGGGCGCCGGCGGCACGCACGCGGTCGTGCTCGGTGCCGGGGAGCTGCTGCGGCCCGGCGAGGTGAGCCTGGAAGCCGGCCAGACGTACGCTGCGCCGACTTGCTATTTTGCCTGGTCGGACCGCGGTTTGGATGGTCTCTCGGACCGGTTCCACGAGTTGTTGCGGGCTCGTGGGACACACCCGAAAACGCCGCGACCGCTGGTGCTCAACACCTGGGAGGCGGTGTATTTCGACCACGACCTGGACCGGTTGTTGGGCCTGGCCGAAAAGGCCGCCGAGGTCGGCGTCGAGCGGCTGGTGCTCGACGATGGCTGGTTCCGCGGCCGCCGGGACGACACCGCTGGTCTTGGGGATTGGTATGTGGACGCGAAAGTCTGGCCGCATGGGCTCTCGCCGCTGGCCGATCGGGTGCATGAGTTGGGCATGCAGTTTGGCCTGTGGGTTGAGCCGGAGATGATCAACCTGGATTCACAACTGGCCAGGGAGCATCCCGAATGGATTCTTGGCCCGTCTGGTGGCCTTGGGCCGCCGCAACGGCACCAATATGTGCTGAACATCGCGAATGAACAAGCGTGGGCCTATCTTCTGGAGCGACTGGACACGTTGGTCGGCGAGTATTCGATTGACTACCTCAAATGGGACCACAACCGAGATCTGCATGAGGCCGTCTGCCGCGGCGCTGATGGGCTGGACCGGCCGGGGGTGCGGGCGCAGACTTTGGCTCTCTACCGGTTGTTGGACGCGCTTCGGGAGCGGCATCCGGCGCTGGAGATCGAAAGTTGCGCCGGTGGTGGCGGCCGGATCGACCTGGGAATTCTGGCGCGTACCGACCGGGTGTGGCCGTCGGACTGCAACGATCCGTTGGAACGGCAGCTGATCCAGCGCTGGACCGGCCAGTTGGTGCCGCCGGAGTTGGTGGCCACCCACGTGTCGGCCGCCGCGCAGGCGCACACCACCCATCGGCACGCGGCCCAGTCGTTCCGATTGATCACCGCGCTTTTCGGGCACGCTGGCATCGAGGCGGACCTAACCCGTTCTTCGGCTCAGGAACTGGAAATATTCACCACCTGGGCGGCGCTTTACCGGGAACTCCGGCCGTTGTTGCACCAAGGCCGGGTCGTGCGGGCCGATCTGGTAGGAGAAGCGACGGTCCTGCACGGTGTCGTGTCGCCGGATCGTACGGCGGCACTCTTTTGCTGGGCGCGCCTTGCCACTTCGTCCGAGGGACAGGCCGGGCAAGTGATTTTTCCTGGCCTGGCCAGTGATCGTGACTATCGCGTACGCATTCGGGGCGAGGTCGGGCATCCGTCGATGTTCCAGGTCGCGCCGCCGCCGTGGGTCAGTCGGGCATTCGAGGGTTGGGTGCCAGTGCCCGGTGCGGTGCTCAGGCTGGCTGGCCTCGCGATGCCGACGCTGAACCCGGAACAGGCCATGTTGCTGGAAATCCGCGCCGCGTAGCGGTGGCTGTCGATGCGTACTGAATAGACGTCGCCCATCGGCGATCAGGTGGTGACCTCAACTTTGCTTGAGGTCAGCACCGCCGGGTCGAGCACCGGCGGGCGCGGCCCGTACGCGTTGGCGCGGGCGGCCCGCACGCGTACCGCCGGGACCGACGTGAGCATCCGCAGGAACTGCGGCGGGGTGATCGGGAGGCCGCGTTCTCGAGCGTTCATGACCCGGCGCTCGACCCTGACCTGGCGGGCCTGGACGGCCCGGATCGCCGGCTCCCGCTCGGCTTGGACGGCGGCCAGCACCGTCTCGTCGACCCGGCCGGTACGCAGCGCCGGAACCAACCGGTTCGCTGCGGCGACAGCGTCCTGAATGGCCATAAGGATGCCGTTGCCGCCGACTGGCGAGATCACGTGGGCGGCATCGCCAAGCAGCATCAGACCCGGCCGATGCCAGCGCTCGACTCGGGAGATGTCGACCGACAGCAGCGTGGTCTGGCCGAAGTCGGAGAGCAGGTAGAGCCGGTCCGCGAGCCACGGCACGTGCTCGGCGAAGAAGTCGCGGATCGGCCCGAGCCCGGCTTGCCGCGCCGCCGCGTACCCACCTTTGGGCAGCGTGTAACCGACTTGCCAGTCGCGTTGCCCGCCCAGCAGACCGACGTAGTTGTGTGGCCCGAAGTAGATGTCCACGTCCGCCTCGGGCGGGTCGCTGGCGCGACGCGGCAGCCGGAACCAGAGCAGGTCGTTGGCGGCTCCCAGGGACTGGTCCGGCAGGCCGGCGAGCCGGCGAACGCGGGAGAACCGGCCGTCGGCGCCGATCACCACGGCCGACCGCAGCACGTGCTCGCCGTGGGAGTCCTGATAGCGGACGCCGGTGATGATGCCGTTCTCCTCGACCAGCCCGGTGGCCTTGGCGCCCAGGCGCAGCCGCATGGACGGCAGGTCGACCGCCTTGGCGGCGAGGAAATCCAGGAAAATCGCCTGCGGCATCAGCGCGACGTAGTTGAAGCGGGTGGGCAGCCGGGAATAGTCCGCCGCCGTCAGCGTGCCGCCCGGAGTGTGCATCCGGAACGTACGAGCGGCGTAGTGCGGCAGCTCCAGCAGCTCGTCCGCGAGACCCAGCTGGTCGAGCAGCTCGAGCGTGTACGGGTGCAGGGAGTCGCCGCGGAATCTCCGGTCGAAATCTCGGTGCGCTTCCAGTAGCGTGACCGGAATGTCCGCTCTGGCCAGCAGGTATGCGAGCAGAAGACCGCCCGGCCCACCCCCGACGACAACACAGCGGGGCGCGCGCGGTGGTGATGGGGCGAACTGTGTCATCGCGGTCCTCCAAGGACTTGCTAGACACTCTAGCGGTAACCGCTAGCCTGTCTAGTAATCAAACTGTCTACAATCGCGACGTGAGCACCCCAGGGGGACCGCCGGAGGCGGCCAGAGTGGCCCGTGAGATCGGTCTCGCGGTCCGCGCGCTGGTGCTGACCGACCGCGAAATGCAGACCGCGCTGGCCCGCCGTCTCGGAGTCGGGCTCACCGACGTACGCGCGATGGAGGAACTGGTCGCCAGCCCGGACGTGCTCGGCCCGGTCGAGCTGGGCAACCGGCTCGGCATCCGCTCGGCTTCGGCGACCGTGCTGGTGGACCGACTGGGGCGGCGGCCGGCCACCTGGAGCGCGGCCGGCACCCGGACGACCGGCGGCGGATCACCCTGCATCTGACTGAGCGCGCGCGTTCGGAGTTCCGTGCCGCGCTGGGTCCGTTGTTGACCTCGATCGGGCGGATCACCGCTGGCCTGGATCCGGACGAGGCCCGTACGGTGGCGACCTTCTTACGGGACGTGACCGGTGCCGTCCGGGACTTTGCCGCTTCTGGTCCGCCCCCGGGGGCTGGCGGCGACCCACCGGGGCCCGATTGAGCGCCGGTTGCCTGCCTGGGCGTCGTCCGGACCAACCGCCGCGCCATCGGCTCCCGATTGCGCGGATTTCTCCATGGGGTGCGGCGCGAAATTGTCGTAGGTGTCTGTTTTTCTTTCCCCCTCCCTTTGAACGGGGGGGGGGGGGTTGAGAGGTGGACCTTGATTTTTAGTTGGACATTGGTCCTCAAGCCCGCCCCCCACCCGTTCACTGGGTGGGGGCAAATCTGCCGGAGGGGTACGACAGTTTCGCGCCGCACCCTGTTTTTTTGCGTCCAGTTCGGTTGTCGGACGACCCACCCGTTACGTCAGCCTCAGGCACCTCACCCCCAGACCATGGGAGGCAGCGAAACGCTGGGTTCGCCAGGCCGCGCCGCTCGGCGCGGTCCGTTCCTGGGCCTGTACGGCTCAGGTTTGCGGCCGGGTGCCGCTGGCGTTTGCGGTGAAGGTCAGTGATCTGACCAGAAGTGGCGCCGCCGAAGGGAGTCGTGCGCGGTCAGGAACAGTCCAGCACGATTCCTCCAGGGCTGGCGACGACGCCCACGAGGGGCGCATGCTTCGAGGGAAGTTGCCGCTTCTCGTGTGTTGCCCCAGGGGTACGCTTGACGTAGTCATAGTTGAAGAAAAAGTCCTTAATTAAGACCTTGTATTATGAGTCACAATAAAGGCGCAAACCATGCCGCGGTAAAACGTTAAGAAGCGTTACCGCGCGGCAGGGATGGGGATAGATGGAGTCAAAGCGCAGTACCGTCCGCGACCTGCGCCGGCACAACCGTTCGGCGCTGTTGTCCAAGCTCTTCCTGGACGGCCCGCTCAGCCGGCATGAGCTGAGCGGCCCGACCGGCCTCAGCGCTGCCACCGTCAGCAACGTGATCGGCGGCTTGATCGACGAGGGCCTGGTGGTCGAGGCCGGCATGGTCGACTCCGACGGCGGCCGGCCACGGGTGTTGTTGCGGGTCAACCCGGCGTACGGCCATGTGGTCGGCGTCGACGTGGGCGAGACCGGCATCAAGGTGGAGCTGTTCGATCTCACCATGACCAGGCTCGCGACCGCCGACCATCCGCTGCCCGGGCCGCGCCCGGAGCCGGACGCGGTCGCCGACCGGATCGTCGCTGGCCTTGCCGAGGTGCTCAAGAGCGCCGGGGTCGACGCGTCCGATGTGCTGGGTATGGGGATCGGCGTGCCCGGCACGGTCGAGCAGGGCTCGCCGGTGCTCGTACACGCCCCGACCCTGGGCTGGGATTCGGTCGCACTCGGGAAGATGCTCGCTTCCGAAGGTGTCACCATTCCGGTTTTCTTCGAAAACGGAGCGAAAACGCTGGGCCAGGCGGAAATGTGGTTCGGCGCCGGCCGTGGCGCGCGTTATGCGGTGATCACGCTGGTCGGCTCCGGCATTGGCGCGGCGATCACCGACGGGCAGATTTACCGCGGTGTCACCAGCAGCGCGGGCGAGTGGGGCCACACCACGGTCGTGTACGGCGGACGCGCCTGCCGGTGCGGATCGCGCGGCTGTCTGGAGGCGTACGCCGGCGCCGAAGCCATCCTGGAGCGCTATCGGCAGGCCCGTCGTGGCCGTCGTGACCAGCAAGGCGACGAGCAGTCCAGGCTGGCCGCGTTGCTTGCGGCCGCGCCCCGGTCGGCGGTGGCCGAGCAGGTGCTCGCCGAGACCGCCGAATACCTCGGTGCCGGCATCGCCAACCTGATCAACCTGTTCAACCCGGAACGGATCGTGCTCGGCGGCTGGGCCGGCCTCGCGCTCGGGGAGCAGCTGCTGCCGGCCATCCGCAAGGCGGCGGAGGCACACGCGTTGGCGCACCCGTACGGACAAACCACGATCGAGCTCTGCGAGCTCGGCCAGGACGCTGTCGCGGTCGGCGCCGCCACGCTCCCGATCGGCGAACCTGCGTACTGGCGCCCGCCCCCACTAGGCCCTGTCTGGCTATTGCGGCGGGCGATAGCCGAGCCCAGAAGTCGGCTGGCGGCACCGCGGAAAAGCCCCCATAGCGCTGCTATGAAGGCTTTCCCGCGGCACCACCAGCCGACTCCTGAATCTCGACTCTCATCCCACCGGAATAACCAGACAGGACCTAGTAGTACTTTGTTAGGTTGTTTCGGCGTGTCGAGTCGGAGTTTTTTTTGTTGTTATTCGGGACAATGTGTGGCATGAACCTGAAGCGCGGGATTCGTCAGGATCTTGAGCGGTACGTGCTGGATGTTTTTGGCGCGTTGCCGCGTTCGGATCAGCGGGTGAAAGCGGGCGCGTATCTGCGTGGCGTGTTGACCGATGGTCGGCGTAAGTCGATGTGGCCGATGGCGGAGCGGGTCGGCGTGGACTACCAGCAGATTCAGCAGTTCGTGTCGTCCTCGACCTGGCCGGTGGAGCCGGTTCGCGCGCGAATCGCGCGGCTCGCCCAGGAGTTGGTCGACCCGGTGGCGTGGGTCGTGGACGACACCGGGTTTCCTAAGGACGGCAAGCATTCCCCGTGTGTGGCGCGGCAGTACAGCGGCAGCCTGGGCAAGGTCGGGAACTGCCAGGTCGCGCCCAGCCTTCACCTGGCCACCGACGTGGCGTCGGTACCCGTGAACTGGCGCTTGTTCGTGCCTGAGCGCTGGGACGACTCACTCGCCGACGACGGTGATGCCGAGACGGTCGCGGCGCGACGAGCCGCGGCGAAAATCCCGGCAACCGAACGACACCGGGAAAAATGGCGGATGGCACTGGAAATGATCGACGAAACAACGAAATGGGGCCTGCGCCCCGGCGTGATATGCGCGGACCCCGGCTACGGTGACTGCGGCGATTTTCGCACGGCACTGACCGACCGTGGATTGTCTTATGTCGTCGGCGTCAAAGGTGACACCGGCGCGCACGCCGTGGACACCGAACCCGATATGCCGCCCTATTCCGGGTCCGGTCGCCCGCCGACAGCCCGCTACCGCACCAAACCCCTCAGCCTCAAGCAACACGCGATACGTGCCTCAACCCAGGCCGCGCAGACGATCACCTGGCGCAAAGGCACCATCGGTCCACTTCGTTCCCGGTACGTCATCATCCAAGTCCGACCCGCCAACCGCCACATCCCCCGTCAATCGGACGGCACACTACCGATCACCTGGATGATCGCCGAATGGCCCCCAAAAGAAGAAGAACCCACAAAATACTGGCTATCCAACCTCCACCCCAGCACCCGACCGAAAACCCTCGTGCAACTCGCAAAAATCCGCTGGCGCATCGAACACGACTACAGAGAACTCAAAACCGGACTCGGCCTCGACCACTTCGAAGGACGATCCTGGCTCGGCTGGCACCACCACGTCACCCTCACCAGCGCGGCACACCTGTTCATCACCAAAACCAGGCTCACCAACCCAAAAGCACCAGCGCCGGCCCACCCCCAACCTTTTACAAAAATAATACGAGAAATCCAGCACATCCTCGCCACCTGGGCCGGCGCATGCCATACCTGCCACCAAATTCTACGAACCTAACAAAGTACTACTAGGCGTACGGCCGCGATTCCTCACCGCGTGGGCGAGCCACGTGCGATGAGGAGTCGCGGCCAAAATGACCTACGTGGTCCATTTCTGGTTGGCGGCGCCGGTGCAGTCCCAGAGCTGCAACGGGGTGCCGCCGTCCGCGGTGCTGGGACCGGTCACGTCGAGGCATCTGTTGGACTGCGAGTTGACGATGTCGTTGCCCGCCGTGTGTTGCCATTGTTGGTTGGCGCCGCCCGTGCAGTCCCACAGCTGCGTTCGGGTCCCGTTCGCGGTGCCGTTGCCGACCGCGTCCAGGCATTTGCCGAGCGCGCGCACCGTGCCGTCGGAGTTGAAGGACCACTGTTGCGCGGAGCTGCCGTTGCAGGTGTAGAGCTGGACGGCGGTGCCGTTAGCGCTGTTGGCGCCGGCCACGTCCATGCATTTCCCGCCGTAGCCGGTCACCGCACCGGTGCCGCCGCCCCCCCCCGCCGCCGCTGCCCTGTGTACCAGCCCACGTGAAGGTCGCCGAGGTGGCCGCCGGCAGGTTGTACGTGAAGGATTCGTTGCCCCAGTTGACTTTCACCGACTGGGTGCCGTTGGTGCCGTTGTACGCGATCAGCGCCTTCGACCCGTCCGGGTTCTGCCATGCCACATTCGGCACGGTCGAGTTGGCGGAGGAATCGATCCGGTACGCGCCGGGTTTCACGAATTTCGTCAGCTGGCCCATCGTGTAGTACTCGATGGTGTAGTCGACCTGCCCGCTTCGGCTGTCTCCATTGTGGACGGTGATCAGCCCGGTGCAGGGTGCTGCAGCCGCCGCTGTTGGGGCCCATGGTCTGGTCGACCGCGAGGCTCCATTTCACCACGCTTTTACCCCAGTTCCGGGTATAGCTGATGATGTTGTTCATGTCCTCGTTCTGCTGGTTGCGCCGATCCAGGTGCCACCGGAATGCTCGGTGTCGTAGGCATCGGTGTTCGGGAACTGGTTGTGGATGGTGGTCTGCTGACTCACGTCCCCGCCGTAGCCGTGCCATGCGATGCCGCCAAAAAGCGAGTCGGCGCGCAGCGCCGCGTCGCCCATCGGGACCGAACCGAGGTCGTTGTAATTTCCCCAGTTATAGTCCAGAACCAGCAGTTTGGTGTCCAGCCCGGCCGCGTGGAATGCCGGCAGCAGATTGTTCTTGCTGAAGGTGTCCAAGCCGGAGCCGTTCCAGTTCATCGAGCCGTAGTTCGTGTCGTCGGAGCCGCAGCAGGTCGGCTCGTTCTGCGCGGACACGAAGTCAATGTGCAGGCCAGCGGCTTGCGACGCCTGGATGAACTTCACGAAATATTGCGCGTACGTCCCATAATACTGAGACTGCAGCCAGCCGCGGTTGGTGAACTTGCCGTTGTCCTTCATCCAGCCCGGCGCGCTCCACGGCACCGCCATCACCTTGAGGTTCGGGTTCAATGCCTTGGCCTGCTGGGAAAGCGGGATGACATCGGCCAGATCGTGGGAAATCGAGAAATGTGCGAGGCTCGGATCGGTCTGGCCGGACGGCAGGTCGTCGTACGAGTAGTTGTAGCGGGCCAGGTCGGACGCGCCCATCGGATTGCGCAGGAAGCCGACGCCAATGCCGTTCACCGGGTCGAAAAGCGCGCGCATCGTGTGTTGTCGCGAGTGGTCTGGGACAGGGCTCCGCTGGAGTTCATCAGCCAGGCGGCGGTGTCGGTGAAGGACGCGCCGCCGCCGGTGAACTGCTGGTAGCGGTTGCTTTCGTTGACAGTGATGGTCTGGTTGGCGCCGGGGGCTGCTCGCCGCGAACGCGATCGGGGCCTGCTGCTGCAGGCCGCGGGTGACATGGCGACCACCGGAGTCATCCGTGGTGGTCAACCAGATGTTCACCGGCTCGGCGGCCGCGTGCGCCGGGCTCACCGGCAGCGCGCAAGCGCGCGCGACGCCGGCGGTGAATGCGGCCAGGACAGCCAGAAAGCGTGAGCTCCTGGGCTGCCCGGGATCTCTGGTCGCGGGCATGACGAGTCCTTCCTCGGCACGACGGGAAAAGTGAACTCACCGAAGAACGACGACCCTGCGCAGCGGTCCGCCATGACCGCTGCATCGCCGACCCGCCGTGGCCGGGGATCCGCTGGTTTGCGGGGCCTGCCCCGGCGAGTAACACGCAGGAAACACCCGGCAGGAGAGCATGTCAATATGCGGCAAGATCGATACAGATCGCTCGTACGGCCGCAAAACCGCAGGTCAGACCTTAATTCTCCTCTTTAATCGGGAGCGAAAAAAAGTCCGTCAAGGGTTTGCCCGCGATACCTCGTCGCGGGCGACAGTCGCCCGCGATGGGGCATCGCGGCCAAACTCGGACAATGCGCCCGCCGGGCCGTACCGGCGAAGGCTGGGTATGTTCATGGCGACACAGCCCAGCGCAGGGAGGCGCGGATGCAGCCCGATCCCGGACCGGACCCGTCCCACGAGTTTGGGCCGCTGCTGGAGCTGGAGGAACTGGACGACAACTTGTTCCGCGGCTGGTGCCATTCCGGCCTGCCGCAGCGGGTTTTCGGTGGGAATGTGGCGGCCCAGGCGCTGGTTGCCGCCGGCCGGACGGTGCCGGCGCAGCGGCCGGTGCATTCGCTGCACGGCTATTTCGTCCGGGCCGGCAATCCCGACCACCAGATTCTCTATCAAGTGGAAAAAAGACTCGCGACGGCCGTTCGTTCAGCACTCGGCGGATTACCGCGACGCAGCACGGCGAGGCGATTTTCACGCTGTCGGCGTCCTTTCAGGTGCCTGCCGAGGGATTCGACCATCAACGGGAAATGCCGGTGACCCCGCCGGTGAGTGCGATTCCGCCGGAGGTCACCGGCAGCACGCCGGGTCGCGGCCGGATGCGCGACTCGCCGGTGACCCGAGTGCTGGACCTGAGGCCGGCCGACGGCGGCGACCCGGCCCGCCATCGACAGCGTTTCTGGGTGCGTACGCGCAATCGCCTGGATGACCAGCCGCTGTTGCACGTCTGCGCGCTGACGTACATTTCCGACCTCAGCCTGGCCAGCACCGCTTCGCTGCCGTACCGGACGGAGGCCACCATGATGATCTCCTCGCTGGACCACGCGGTGTGGTTCCACCGGCCGTGCCGGGCCGACGAATGGCTGTTGTTCGCGCAGCACAGCACGAATGCGGCGGGTGCGCGCGGGCTCGTCAACGGCGAGTTCTTCACCCAGGACGGCAAGTTGGTCGCTTCGGTGATGCAGGAGGTGCTGATGCGTCCGATCGGCCCGCCGCCCGAGCGACACTTACCTAACGATCGCTAAACGGGTAGGGTGCGGCTGACCACGGACGAAGGGATGGACGGATGCAGATCGCGGGCAGCGTCGCGCTGGTGACCGGAGGCGCATCGGGGCTGGGCCTTGCCACCGTGCGCAAGCTGGTGGAGTCGGGCGCCAAGGCGGTGATCCTGGACCTGCCGTCGTCGCAGGGCAAGCAGATCGCCGAGGAATTGGGCGACAGCGCGACTTTCGTGGCCGCTGACGTGACCGACGAGGGGCAGGTGACCGCCGCGGTGCAGACCGCCGTCGGGCTCGGCCCGCTGCGGATCGCGGTGAACTGTGCCGGCATCGGCAACGCGCACCGTACGGTCAACAAAAACGGACCATTCCCGTTGGACGCGTTCGCCAAGGTCATCCAGGTGAACTTGATCGGCACCTTCAACGTCATCCGGCTGGCCGCCGCCGAGATCGTCAAGACCGAGCCGATTGACGGCGAGCGCGGTGTCATCGTGAACACGGCGTCGGTGGCCGCGTTTGACGGCCAGATCGGTCAGGCCGCTTACTACTCCGCCTCAAAAGGCGGGATTGTCGGCATGACCTTGCCGATCGCGCGTGATCTCGCGAGCATGCTCGTACGAGTCGTGACTATCGCGCCGGGCCTTTTCGAAACGCCGCTGCTCGGCGCACTTCCGGACGAGGCAAAGAAATCCCTCGGCGCCCAGGTGCCGCACCCGAGCCGGCTCGGCCAGCCGCCGGAGTATGCCGCGCTGGCCGCGCACATCGTGGAAAACCCGATGCTCAACGGTGAGGTCATCCGGCTGGACGGCGCGATCCGGATGGCGCCGCGGTAATGCGGGCGCGGGCCGCCGTCCTGCGGGCAAAGGACGGGCCGTACGTGATCGAGGACGTGCGGCTGGCCGCGCCCGGAACCGGCGAGCTGCTGGTACGGATCAGTGGCGCCGGCATCTGTCACACCGATCTGCTGCCCAGAGTGCCGGACTATCCAGCCATGCCACCGATCGTGGCCGGTCACGAAGGCTCCGGAGTGGTCGAGGAAATCGGGCCCTCGGTGACCGGCCTCGAGCCGGGCGACCATGTCGTACTCACCTTCGATTCCTGCCGTGCCTGCGAAAACTGCTATGCCGGCCATCCGGCCTATTGTGACACATTTTTGGTACGCAACCTGACTGGTGTCGGTTTGGGGGATTCCGCGCCCATGCAGGACGCCGACGGCAAACAGATTTCGGCTCGCTGGTTCGGTCAATCGTCCTTCGCGAGCCATTCGATCGTGGCCGCGCGTAACGTCGTGAAGGTCGATTCCTCGCTCCCGCTGGAAATTCTCGGACCGCTGGGCTGCGGCATGCAGACCGGTGCCGCGTCGGTGCTGATCGCGCTCGGTGTCACCGCTGGTACGTCGATCGCGGTCTACGGTACGGGCGCGGTCGGGCTCAGTGCGGTGATGGCGGCGCGGGTAGCCGGCGCGGCGAAGATCATCGCGGTCGACGTGAGCCCGAAAAGGCTGGAGCTGGCGGCCGAACTCGGCGCCACCCATACGATCGACGGCTCGACCGACGACGTTGTTCGTCAGATCCGCGGAATCACCGGCTCGGGCACTCAGTTCGCGTTGGATTCGACCGGAGTTCCCGCTGTCATCGTCAATGCGATCACCGCGCTGCGACAGACGGGTACGTGCGGCCTGCTCGGTGTCGTCAAAGGCGATCTCATCCTACCGGCTTCGGTGCTGGCGCTTGGGCGCAATGTCAAGGGCATTCTTGAAGGTGACGCGGTGCCGCAGGTCTTCCTGCCCAAACTGATCGATTTGTGGCAGCAGGGCCGCTTCCCGTTCGATCGGCTGGTCGAGACTTTCCCGCTGGAGCGGATCAACGAGGCCGAGCAGGCCGCGCTTGCCGGCGAGGTAGTCAAACCCGTCCTGCTCCCCAACGGCTAACGGAGGTGGCTCAGTGAGCGACAGCGTGCTGACCGAAATCGCGGACGGCGTCCTGGTGATCACCATTAACCGACCCCAGGCCCGTAATGCGGTCGACAAGTCGGTCGCCGAGGGCATCGCGGCCGCGGTGGAGGAACTCGACAGTCGGCCGGACCTGGTGATAGGTATCATCACCGGCGCTGGTGGCACGTTCAGCGCTGGCATGGACCTGAAAGCCTTTGCCCGCGGCGAAACTCCGTCGTTGCCCGGTCGCGGTTTCGGCGGGATCACCCAGCAGCCGCCGACCAAGCCAATGATCGCCGCGGTGGAAGGCTGGGCGCTGGCTGGCGGTTTCGAGCTGGCGTTGAGCGCCGACCTGATCGTGGCCTCGAAAGAGGCGAAGTTCGGCATTCCCGAGGTCACTCGCGGACTGGTGGCCGCGGCGGGCGGACTGCTCCGGCTGCCCAAGGTTCTGCCGTACCAACTGGCGATGGAGTATGCGCTGACCGGCGATCCGTTCACTGCCGAGACCGCGCATCGGTACGGCCTGGTCAACCGCCTGGTCGAACCGGGACAGGCATTGGCGGAGGCGAAGAAACTGGCCGCGCGCATCGGGCAGAACGGGCCTTTGGCCGTACGAGCGACAAAGCAGATCGTCGCCGGAGTGGTCAAGTGGACCGACCAGGAGGCCTTCGCTGAGCAGGGCAAAATCGTTGGGCCGGTTTTTGGTTCCGCGGACGCCCGCGAAGGTGCCGTCGCCTTTGCCGAAAAACGCAAGCCGGTGTGGAAAGGCGAGTAGATTCGTTCGTTCCGTTGGGAAGGGAGGCGCAGTGCCGGCCAAAGCCGAGGTTGAGCTGGATATGGAGCAGGTCGAAGGGGGACGTTGGCGGATCTTCGGCGCCAACGTGCTGCCGCCGATTTTGGCCTGTGCGCTGGAAGCCTTCGAGGAGCAGGGCTATCACGCCACCACGGTCCGGGACATCGCGCGCCGGGTCGGCGTCACCGTGCCGGCACTTTACTACCACTACGAGAACAAACAGGCGCTGCTCGTCGAGCTGCTGATGGGCTCGATGGGGGGCTTGCTGGAGCGCTGCGAGGCCGCGGTGGCCGAGGCCGGCGGCGAGCCGGTCGACCAGTTCTCGGCGATTGTCGAGTGCATCGTGCTCTACATGGCCTCGCGCGGCTCGCAGGGCTTGCTGGACAGCGAGATTCGCAGCCTGGAGCCGGAAAATCGAGTTCGCTATATCGCTCTGCGGGATCGCCTGGAGACGACGCTGGGCGAAATCATCGAGCGGGGCGTGGCGGCCGGCGACTTCACCACCGAGTTCGCCGAGGAGTCCCGCCGGATGGTGCTGACCGCGTGCAACGCGGTCGCCCGCTGGTATCACCTGGACGGGCCGGTGTCGCCTGAGGAGATGGCGCGGCGATATGTCTCCATCGCACTCGGAGCTGTCGGATATCGGCCACGCTCTCGCGCGCGTAAGAAGTCCTGAGGCATTGTTCACTGCCTTGACTCGGTCGACCTGTTGTCAAGTTAGCGATCGCTCAGTAAGTTCTGTGACGGGGGTAACTCTCGTACGAAGAGGTGAGCCAACATGCGCGATGCCGTCATCGTCGAAGCCGTCCGTACGCCGCTGGGCAAGCGTCGAGGAGCCTTGCGCAACGTCCATCCGGTGGACCTGTCCGCGCAGGTGCTCAAGGCCCTGGTCGCCCGGGCCGGGGTGCAGCCGGCGCGGATCGACGAGTGATCTGGGGCTGTGTCATGCAGGTCAGCGAGCAGGCCGGCAACATCGGCCGCAACGCTGTGCTTGCGGCCGGCTGGCCGGAGTCGGTGCCGGCCACCACGGTCGACCGGCAGTGCGGATCTTCCCAGCAGTCGGCGCATTTCGCCGCCGCCGGTGTGATGGCCGGGCAATATGACCTGGTGATCGCCGGTGG
This sequence comes from Fodinicola feengrottensis, assembly GCF_010993775.1. GTDB lineage: Bacteria > Actinomycetota > Actinomycetes > Mycobacteriales > HKI-0501 > Fodinicola > Fodinicola feengrottensis. The sequence goes on from NZ_WOTO01000007.1 coordinate 39,537, forward strand.
TGTCGAGTCGATGACCCGAGTGCCGATGGGATCCGCGCGCGGCACCGGCGGCAGCCCGTGGGGCGAGTGGGTCCGCGAGCGATACGGCGTCGACGGCTTCAACCAGGGCATCGGCGCCGAAATGGTGGCCAAACGCTGGAATATCAGCCGCGAGCAGGTCGATCAGATCAGCCTGGACTCGCATCGCCGGGCCGCCGAGGCGACCGACGCCGGCCGGTTCAAGAAGCAGATCGCGCCCGTACAAGCGCTGGACAACGAAGGAAACCTGACAGTTTTTGAGGTCGATGAAGGAATTCGGCGGGAAACGTCGATGGAGAAAATGGCCGGGTTGAAACCGGCCTTTCAGGACGACGGCGTCGTGACCGCCGGCAATTCCTCGCAGATTTCCGACGGCGCCGCCGCGATGCTCATCACCACCAGCGAGATCGCCGAGCAACTCGGCCTCACTCCGCTGGCCCGGTTCCATTCTTTTTCGCTGGCTGGCGTGGATCCGGTCAGCATGCTCACCGGCCCGATCCCAGCTACCCGGAAGGTGCTGGAAAAGGCCGGGCTCAAGGTAGATGACATTGGCGCTTTTGAGGTGAATGAGGCGTTCGCGCCCATCATTGACGCCTGGTTGACCGAAATCGGAGCACCGTGGGAGAAAGTCAATCCGAACGGTGGCGCGATCGCGCTCGGACATCCGCTCGGCGGTTCCGGTGCCCGGCTGATGACCACGCTCGTGCACCACATGGTCGACAACGGGATTCAGTACGGCCTGCAGACAATGTGTGAAGGCGGCGGCATGGCGAACGGTACCATCCTGGAGCTCGTCCGATGAGCGATTTCGCGGCTCGCGCGGCCGGTTGGCTCTCCGCGCACGCACCGACCGACGGCTCAGCGGAGCTGGCCGACGCGAAGCGTTTCCAGGCCGAGTTATATGACGCCGGGTTCGCCGGCATCACCTGGCCGACCCAGTACGGTGGTCAGGGACTGAGTATGACCGAGCAGTTGACTTTCAGCGGCATCGCGCAGAAGTACGACCTGCCGACCTATCCGTTCATCATCGGCATGGGCATGTGCGGCCCGACCCTGCTGGATCTTGGTACGGACGAGCAGAAAACCCGATATATCAAGCCGCTGCTGCGCGGTGAGGAGATCTGGTGTCAGCTGTTTTCCGAGCCTGGTGCGGGATCCGACGTGGCCAGCCTGCAGGCGCGGGCGGTCCGTGACGGCGACGACTGGGTGCTGAACGGCCAGAAAGTGTGGACGACGAACGCGCAGTTTCGCCGATTTCGGTGCGGTGCTGGCGCGTACGGATGTAGACAAGCCCCCAAACACAGCGGGCTCACCATGTTTGTCGTCGACATGCACGCGCCCGGCGTGAACGTCCGGCCGTTGCGGGTGATGATGACGGGAACGCGCCGTTCAACGAGGTTTTCTTCACGGACGTACACATTCCCGGTGATGCGGTGATCGGCACCGTGAACGACGGCTGGCGGGCCGCGGTCACCATGCTCGGGCATGAGCGGGTTTCCATTGGTACGTCGATGGCGCCGCGATCGGATCCGCTGGCTTTTGGGTCACTGCTGGAAAGCGCGCGACGGGCCGGGAATTCGACCGATCCGGCCGTACGAGCCAAGCTGACCGAGCTTTACGTGCGGCAGCAGGAGTTACGGCTGCTGACCGTACGGATGCGCCAGGAAGCCTTTGCTGGCAAGCCGATCGGCGCTCGCGGCTCGGTCGCGAAGCTGGTCGGCGCGGTGGTTGCCAACCACAGCGCCGATGTCGCCGGTTCGGTGGCCGGCCCGGACGCCGTCGGATGGCTGCCGGACGACCAGGCCGCGGCCGAGCTCACGACCGGGATCGTCGGCGCGCCTGGCATCGGGATCGCCGGTGGCACCAACGAAATTCAGCGCAACATCATTGGCGAGCGGGTATTGGGCCTACCCAAGGAGCCTCAGGTCGACCGGGACGTGCCGTTCCGGGACCTGAAGGTCGGCACCCAGCGGACGAACTGACATCGGAGCCGACATGGAACTCGTACTCACCCAGGAACAGGAAGACCTGCGCGCGACGGTTCGTAAGTTCTTCCAGGACCAAGTCCCGATGTCCGCCGTGCGGGCGGTGGTGGATGGCGCCGACTATGACGCTGGGCTGTGGAAGCGAATGTCCAGCGAACTGGGCCTGACCGGGCTGGTGGTGCCGGAGTCGTACGGCGGTGCTGGCGCGGGGCACGTCGAAAGATCTGTGGTGCTGGAGGAAATGGGCCGCTTTCTGGTGCCGTCGGCCTTCTTCTCGTCCGCTGTGTTGGCGGTTGACGCGCTGCTGACGCTGGATGACGAGCAGGCGCGTGCGGACCTGTTGCCAAGACTCGCGTCCGGTGAGATCACCGGCACTGTCGCGGTCGCTGAGGACAGCGTGTACTGGCATCCGGGCACAACCAACACCGAGGCGGCCTCTACCGACACCGGCTGGGTCCTCAATGGACAGAAGAACCTCGTCGTCGATGGCGCCACCGCCGGCGTGATCATCGTCTATGCCGACGAAGGTTTCTTTTTGGTCGACGGGCAGGCAGCTGGCCTGACGCGTACGCCACTGGCCGTGCTGGACCCCACCCGGCGGCTGGCCAGGCTCGAGTTTTCCCAGGTATCGGCCCGGAAACTGGAATGTGCGGACGGCGGCGGCGGCGCTGCGCGCGATGGCCGACCTGGCTGCGGTCGCGCTGGCCGCGGAGCAGGTCGGTGGACTCGCTCGATCGATGGAAATGTCGGTGGACTACGCGAAAGTCCGGGTCCAGTTCGGCCGGCTGATCGGGTCGTACCAGGCGGTCAAACATGGCTGCGTCGATTCGTACGTGGACTGGGAACTGACGTCGTCGGTCCTGCGGTATGCGACCTGGGTCGCTGACAACAATCTCGACGAGCTGCGAACAGCGGCCGCACTCGTACGATCCAGTGTTTCGCCGGCGTATTTCCGGGTCGCCGCACGGACAATTCAGCTGCACGGCGGGATCGGCTACACCTGGGAACACGATGCGCACTTCTATTACAAGCGCGCGAAGTCGTCGGAGCTGTTGTTCGGGGATCCCGCCGAGCAGCTGGCCGAACGACTCGGCATTTGATGTCGTACGAGCAAATCTCCTATCAGGCCGAAAACCGGGTGGCCACCATCACCCTCGACCGGCCAGAAAAGCTCAACGCCTTCACCCACGTGATGCTCGGCGAACTCGTCGATGCCCTGAACCAGGCCGATGGCGACGACGATGTGCGTGCTGTCGTCGTTACCGGCCGAGGCCGGGCGTTCTGCGCTGGCGCGGATCTTTCCAGCGGCGCCAGCAGCTTCGACGCCGATGCTCGTCAAGTGCGAGGCGATGTCAGGGAAATGGTCGACGGTGTGCCGCGAGACGGTGGTGGCGTCCTCTCCCTGCGGATCGCGGCGATGCGAAAGCCAGTGATCGCCGCGATAAACGGCCCCGCCGTCGGTGTCGGGCTCACCATGACGCTGCCGATGGACATCCGGCTCGCCGCGGACTCCGCCCGAATGGGCTTCGTCTTCGCGCGCCGTGGACTGACTCCGGAGGCCGCGTCCAGCTGGTTCCTGCCTCGTATCGTCGGCATCTCGCAGGCGATGGAGTGGGTGTCTACTGGCAGAATTTTCGATGCCGAGGAAGCGAAATCTGGCCGACTCGTGTCGTACGTGCATCCCGCGGACAAACTGCTGGACGCGGCGTACGCGCTGGCCGCGGAGATCGCGCAGAACACGTCCGCGGTCGCGGTGGCCGCGGCCCGACAGCTGATGTGGTCGATGCTCGGTGCGGCCAACCCGTGGGAGGCGCACCGGCTGGACTCCAAGGCGATCTTCCAGCTCGGCCAGTCCGGCGATGTCGCCGAGGGCGTCAAGGCTTTCCTGGAGAAACGGCCGGCCAAGTTCCCGCTGCGGGTCAGCGAGGACTATCTGACAGACCTGCCGCCTTGGCCAGGAGCCAAACCCGAGGCATGATCGTCTTCCAGAGAAGAAACAGAAGGGGCTTCGATGACCGACTTCACGATGACCATCGGCGGCAAGGCGGCGGCGGGCGCAGCCACCTTCGGCGTCGTCAATCCGGCCACTGGCGAGGTTTTCGCGCAGGCTCCGGAGTGTACGGCCGACCAGCTCGACAGCGCGATGAGTGCCGCCGCGGACGCCTATGTCACGTGGAAAAAAAGACGAGGACACCCGCCGCAAGGCGATGCTGGCGGCGGCTGAGGCGATCGTCGCCGCGGCCAGTGAGCTGACCCCACTTCTGACTGCAGAGCAGGGCAAACCGCTCTCTCAAGCGGCCACCGAGGTCTACGGATCGGCAGCCTGGCTGAAATACTTCGCCGGGCTGGAGCTCCCTCGGGAGATCATCCAGGACGACAAGCGTGGGCTCGCCGAGGTGGTCCGCCGCCCGATTGGTCCGGTCGCCGCCATCACGCCGTGGAATTTCCCGCTGTTGCTGGCTTTCTGGAAGATCGCGCCGGCATTGCGGGCCGGCAACACGCTCGTACTGAAGCCGTCGCCGTTCACTCCACTGGTGTCGTTGAAGATCGGTGAGGTGCTGCGGGACGTGCTGCCTCCGGGCGTCCTCAACGTCGTCAGCGGTGGCAACGAACTCGGCGGTCTGATGACCGCACATCCGGTGCCCCGCAAGGTTTCCTTCACCGGCTCGATCGCGCTACCGGCAAGAAGGTGGCCGCGTCGGCAGCTCCGGACTTGAAGCGGGTCACCCTGGAGCTGGGCGGAAACGACGCGGCAATCGTGCTCGACGATGCCGACCCAGCTGAGGTCGCCGGCAAGATCTTCGACGGCGCCTTCGCCAACAACGGTCAGGTCTGTTCGGCGATCAAACGCTTGTACGTGCCGGAAAATCTGCACGACGAGCTGGTCGAAGCGCTGGCCGCGAAGGCCAAGGCGGCCAAGGTCGGTGACGGCACCGCGGAAGGTACCGAACTCGGGCCGATCAACAACCGACCGCAGTACGAGCGGGTTTCGGAGTTGGTGGCGGACGCGGTGGCCGGTGGCGCACGGGCCGCGGCGGGTGGAAAATCGGTCGACGGGCCGGGATATTTCTTCGAGCCAACCATTCTGGACAACATCGACGACGGCGCCCGGATCGTGGACGAGGAACAGTTCGGTCCCGCTCTGCCGGTCATCGTCTACCGTGATGTCGACGACGCTCTGCGCCGGGCGAATGCCACCAACTTCGGCCTTTCCGGCTCGGTCTGGTCGGCCGACACCGACCGCGCCGCGGCGGTCGCGGCCGAACTGGAATGCGGGACGGCCTGGAACTGGAATGCGGGACGGCCTGGTGTGAACACCCACCTGGTGCTCTCGCCCAGCCAGCCTTTCGCCGGAACCAAGTGGAGCGGCATCGGCGTCGAGAACGGTCCTTGGGGCTATTACGGCTTCACCGAGATCCAGGTCATCTACCGCGCCAAGTAAGCGAAATCTGGAGGTCGGCGAATGCATCTGGGAGCGATGGCCGCGGCTACCCCGGACAAGGCGGCGGTCATCATGGCCGGCACTGGACAAACCGTCACGTACGGCGAGCTGAACGCGGCCTCGAACAAACTCGCGCACGCTCTTCGCGAGGCGGGGCTGCGCCAAGGCGACCACATCGCGCTGATGGTGGAGAACAGACTGGAGAGTTTTTCACGCTGGCCTGGGCAGCGCAGCGGTCCGGGCTTTACTACACCGCGATCAGCACCCGGCTGCAGGTCGACGAAGTCGCGTACATTATCGACAACTGCGAGGCGAAGGTCTTCGTTTCTTCGGCGCCGCATGCACAGGTCGCGGTGGCGGCCGCGGACCGTTGTCCCGGCCTTGTCCTCACGGTCGATCTGGACGCCAGTATCGAGGGATTTACGCCGTACCAGGAAGTTGTGAGCGGACACCCGGAAACCTCGCTGCCGGACGAGATCGAGGGCATGCCGATGCTCTACTCGTCCGGCACCACTGGCCGGCCGAAAGGCATCAAGCGGCCGATCACCGGCCTGGAGATGGGCGGCGACCCGCGTTTCGTCGCATTGGCGATGTTCTTCGGTCTCGACAACACCACCACCTACCTGTCGCCGGCACCTCTTTATCACGCGGCACCACTCGGATTCTGTATGGCAATGCTCCGGCTGGGCTCGACACTGGTCGTCATGGATCGGTTTGACCCGGAGGCATTTCTGGCCGTGGTCGAGCACTACCGCATCACCAATGGCCAGGTGGTGCCGACGATGTTCATCCGAATGCTGAAACTTTCCCAGTCCGTACGGGATAAATATGACTTGTCCAGCCTACGCGGAGTGATCCACGCGGCGGCGCCTGCCCGATCGACGTCAAGCGGGCGATCATCGACTGGTGGGGTCCGATCCTCTGGGAATACTATGCCGGCACCGAAAACAACGGCATGGTCGCCTGTGATTCGGCGGAATGGTTGGCGCACCCGGGCACCGTCGGCAGCGCGAAGGTCGGCGAGCCGCACATCCTGGACGACAACGGCGAGGAACTGCCACCGGGGCGGCCCGGGACTGTTTACTTCGGCGGTGGCGCGGAATTCGAATATCACGGCGATCCGGAGAAAACCGCGGCCTCACGTGATCCACGGGGACGCGGCTGGTCGACGCTCGGCGACATCGGCTATCTCGACGACGACGGGTTCCTCTATCTGACCGACCGGCTCGCTCACATGATCATCAGCGGCGGGGTCAACATCTACCCACAGGAGGCCGAGAACATTCTCGCCCTCCACCCGAAAGTCGCGGACGTGGCGATTATCGGCGTGCCGGACGAGGAAATGGGCGAGGTAGTGAAGGCGGTCGTACAACCGGCGTCGATGGTCGATGCTGGCCCGGAACTGGCCGAAGAGCTGATCGCATATTGCCGGGATCGGCTGGCTCACTACAAGTGCCCACGGTCGGTGGACTTCCGGCCGGACCTGCCCAGACTGCCGACCGGCAAACTGCAGAAGAGACTTCTGCGGGACGAGTACGCGACAGGAGTCGCCAAGTGACCCCCGACGAGGCCGGCCTCGCGCTGGCGGATCCCAGCGCGTACGCCGAAGAGGACCGCTTGCACACGGCTCTGACGTTGTTGCGTAAGGAAGACCCGGTGCACTGGGTCGACCCGTCGCCGGAGTTCAACCCGTTCTGGGCGGTCACCAAACACGCCGACGTGCTGGAAATCGAGCGCCAGCAGGACATCTTCCTGAACGGTCCGCGGCCCTTGCTGGCCACCGCGGAGGCGGATGCGCACGCTGCCGAGAACGGCCAACTGCTTACCACCCTCGTTCACCTGGACGACCCGAAACACAAGGTGTTGCGGGCCATCGCGGCCGACTGGTTCAAGCCCCGCGCGATGCGCGACCTGCAACTGCGGGTGGACGAGCTGGCTGTGCGCTATGTCGACCGCATGGTCGAGCTGGGCGGCGAATGCGACTTCGTACGGGATGTGGCGGTGCATTACCCGCTGTACGTCATCCTTTCCTTGCTCGGCCTGCCCGAGTCGGATTTCCCGCGCATTCTGAAGCTGACGCAGGAGATTTTCGGTGGCCAGGACACCGAACAGCGACGCGGTCAGACCCAGGAAGAGATGATCGCGGTGGTGACGGACTTTTTCGCTTACTTCCAAGGGATCACCACTGACCGCAGGGCCAATCCGACCAACGACCTCGCGTCCACGATCGCCAACGGCATGGTCGACGGCGAGTTGCTCAATGACATGGACACGATTTCCTACTACGTCATCGTCGCGACCGCGGGGCACGACACCACCAGCTCGACCATCGCTGGCGGCCTCCATGCACTGATCGAAAATCCGGACCAGCTCCAGCGCCTGCGCGACGATCCGAGCCTGGCTGGCCCGGCTGCGGACGAGATGATCCGCTGGGTCACGCCGGTCAAGGAATTCATGCGTACGGCCACTCGCGACTACGAACTGCGAGGCGTCAGCATCAAAGAGGGCGACTCGTTGTTGTTGTCGTACCCGTCGGCCAACCGAGACGAGGACGTCTTCGAGGACCCCTTCCGTTTCGATGTAGGTCGTACGCCGAACAAGCATCTCGCTTTCGGCTTCGGAGCCCACTACTGCCTCGGGGCGGCGCTCGCCCGAATGGAGACGAAGGCCTTCTTCTCCACTCTGATTCCGCGACTCGACGCGCTCGATCTCGCCGGCAAACCCGAGTCGGTCGCCACGACTTTCGTCGGTGGTCTCAAGCACCTGCCGATCCGCTACCAGATGCGTTAACACTTGTGGAGATGTCGTCGAGTTGTTCGGCGGCTGGACGGGCCGGGAAGAGGTCGCCGCCAGGTTCGGCGGGTACCCGGGAAAGGGCGGCTTTGGCGGCCTTGTCGCCCTGTTGCGCGGCGGCATGTAGCACATCGACGGCTGCGTACTGACGGAAGTCCATTTCCGGGTAGGGCCAGACGCTTTGGCCCTGGGTGGCGGCCGGGATGAGGTAGTCGACCGCACCGAAAATGCTGCCGCCGCTTGGAGATGTGTAATGCCAGAGGTCTATTCCGACGTGCTGGCCTATCTGTGCGAGCCGGGTCAGCGCGACCAGGTTGAAGCAGAAATAGTGCCAGCTGCGGGTGCGCGTACTTTCCAGTGGTTGATAGCCATTGGCCTGGATCTGTACGTCGATCCGTTTGGTTTTGGCCGCCTGGACGACCTGGGCGGCGAGCGTTGTCTGTCCTGTGGAGAGCGCCAGCGCGGCGATCAGCATGTCGTAGAAGCTGCCGTGGTTGTTCGCCGCGGCGGCCTCGTCGGTGCCGTTTTTGTTCGTCAGCAGCCAGTTCAGGAAATCAGTCGACCAGCTGTGTGCATTGAGCTGTGGTCCCCCGGCGGTCCAGCCCGGCGCGCCGACGTCCAGGATCGCCGTCGCGTCCAGCACCTGTGTGAAAGCGTACGAAAACTCGATGATGCCGATGCCGCGCCCGTCCACCTTGCAGGGAATTCCCTGCGCGAAGTTCATGTTCGGGTTCATTCGGGTGGTCGGGTCGACAAACCAGGTGCGCAGGTCCTGGGCGGCCTTTCGCGCGTACGACGCCTTGCCGGTATAATACCAGGCCAGTGAAAGCTGGTAGATAGCGAAAAAAAAAAAGCCGTCCCGCGCTCGGCGTGATCGGAGATCGAGTCGACGATTGGGTTGCGCACGCCGTCTTTTTGGACGTACGGACAACCCCATGGGTTGTTGTCGGTCGGAGCTGTGGTTGGCCACCAATAGGGTGCGAGGCTTAGGTAGTCATGCTTATCGCCACTCGGCGGCGTCCGATTCTTGTCCGTTACCGACCAAGGCCCGGCGGTCACCGCTTTGTCCGCCTGCGCCAAAAGTGCGCTCAGCGCCTTGCGTAGCGTCGGATCGCCAAGCCCCAGGCCGATCTTGTTTTGTTGCAGCAGCTTGCCATCGAGCACCACGGTCGCTGGCGCGCACACTGCCCCGATCACCGGAAGTGTGCAAGATCTGGCGCTGCTGGCGGACGCGGTCGCGGGCGTGAGTGCGAGAGTGATCGCCACGGCTAACGCGACGACAGGCCGGAATATCATGCCCGCTCCTTTCATGTACATGAACATGTGGTGACTGGCTGAACAGAGCGTACATATGTGAAGACCTAACGGCAATGGCCAGGGATAAGGTCTTGGATATGAGGGTTGTTGTTGTTGGAGGCACTGGTCATATCGGTACGTATCTCGTTCCTCGGCTGGTCGCCGGTGGTCACGACGTGACTGTGCTCAGCAGGTCGGAGCGCGACCCGTACCAACCGCATGGGGCCTGGGATCGCGTGCGTACGGTCACGGTCGACCGGGTCGAGAGCGACGCGGCCGGCGAGTTCGGGCCGCTGGTGGCCGAGTTGGAGCCGGACGTGGTGATCGACCTGATCTCGTACACCCAGGACAGCGCTGGGCAGCTGGTGGAGGCGCTGCGTGGGCGCGTGCAGCATTTCCTGCACTGCGGCACGATCTGGGTGCATGGCCACAGCGCGGCGGTGCCGACGACCGAGGACGCGCCGCGGCGGCCTTTCGGCGACTACGGGATCGGCAAGGCCGCGGTCGAGCGATATCTGCTGGACCAGGCCCGGCGGTACGATTTTCCGGCCACCTTGGTGCATCCCGGCCACATCAGCGGGCCCGGCTGGGTGCCTATCAATCCGGCCGGCCATCTCGATCTTGGCGTTTTCCAGGCATTGGCGGACGGGAAGCAGCTCGCGTTGCCCAACCTCGGTATGGAGACGTTGCAGCATGTTCACGCGAGCGATGTCGCGGACACTTTCCTCGCCGCGATGGCCAATCGCTCAGTCTCGATCGGCGAGAGTTTTCACTCGGTCGCGTCCGGCGCGCTGACCTTGCGCGGTTATGCGGAGGCGGTGGCTGGGTGGTTCGGCCGCGAAGCGGACCTGACTTTCCTGCCGTGGGAACAATGGACGCGGACCGCCTCCGCTGATGCGGCCAAGTTGACCCATGACCACCTCGCGCACAGTCCCCATTGTTCGATGGAAAAAGCAGATCGCTTGCTCGGCTTCCGGCCGCGTTTCAGCGTTTTGGAGACTCTCGAAGAAGCCGTCAACGCCCTCGTCGCGAGCGGCCGAATCGTCCGGTGATCGTACGGGTCGACCGTTCCGGAGGCGGGGGTGACTGGCTGGAACATCACCCCCGCCCGGAAAACTACGGCGTGGACAGGGTGGTCGCCGTTGGCCAGGTGTCGTGGGAAACGCCGTTGGGGGCGGTGTTGCCAGGGAACCAGAACCAGTGCTGCAAGTGGCCCTGCGCATCGGCGGCGAAGATGTGTTGCTGGTTGCCCACGATCGCGGAAGTGGGGCTGCCGGCGAGGATTCCGGTGCTGTCCCACGTGTTCTGGCTCGGCGAATGTGGCGTGTCGCTCGGGCTCCAGGACCAGTGTTGTAGTCGGCCCTGGGTGTCCCGACCGAACACGTCCTGCTCGGTGCCGTAGAGGAAACCGGTGAGGGTGCCGGTCAAGGTGATGCCAGTGCTGGCCGCGTCGTTCCAGGTGTCGTGTTCTTTGGTCGTGTCACCCGGACTCCACCAGTAGTGCTGCAGGTTTCCAGCGCTGTCGGTGATAAACACATGCTGCTGGTCGCCGACGCTGTAGACGGCTGGCTTTCCGGTCACTCCGGTCGCCCAGCTTTCCTGCGTGAGACCGGCGGACGGGCTCCAGGACCAGTGCCGCAGATCGCCGCCGCTGGTGGTGAAGAAGACATGTTGCGCGCCACCCATCACCACTGCCACCGGGTCACTCGCAGCGTCACCGGAGCTGTCCCAGGTGTCGTGGTTCATCGAGCCGGCCGAAGAGCCGTCCGGATACCAATACCAGTGCTGCAGGTTTCCGTTGGTGTCCCTGGCAAAGACGTGCTGCTCATCGCCGTTGACGAAACCTGTCGGGGTGCCGACCAGAGTGATGCCGGTGGTGGCCGCGGTGTTCCACGTGTCGTGCTCCGGCGTATGTGGGGCGTCGCCGACGCTCCACCAGTAGTGCTGCAGGTTTCCTTTGCTGTCAATAGTGAAGGCGTGCTGCTGGGCGCCGGCACTGCCGGTCACGTACGTCACCGGCTGCCCGGCGACCGTGTTGGCCGGTGCCCAGGAGTCCGCGCTCAGGCCGGTGCCGCCGGTGTTTGGCGTCCACCATAAATGCGACAATGAGCCGTTCGTGCCGCGACCCATGTAGTGCTGTTCGCCGCCGTTCACGTAGAACTGGGACGCCGTGCTGGACGTGCTGTTGTTCGTGGCGTCGGCCACATCGAGCACGTCGCTGTCGATGTTGATCGTCACGCCGCCATAACTTTCGTTGTGGCCGCCCTGATACTGGTGGATGCGCTGGTGGTTGGCCCAGTCACCAGCTGGGATGAACGAGTCGTCGGTGTTCGCCGCGGTGCCCCAGTGCGCGAAGTAGATGTGGTCCGGTGTCGGGTACGAGCCACCGTAGACGCTGACCATGTCGGCGATTCCCGAGGCAGAGCTGGAATAAAGTCCGGAGCCGTAGCCGAGGGTGTGGATTTGGGTGGTGTAGCCGTTCATGAAGTCGAGTACGGCCTGGGTGCATGAGCCGCCCCGGCCGTAGGCTTCCATGTCATCGTAAATCACGCTGCCCGCGCTTAGACCGAGCGACTGGGCCTGCGCGACGGCGTCCTGGGCGGCGGACTGGCCCTGTGACAGCGCGCTGCCCGGGTCAATTTTCGAGCCCACTGGCCGGTGCGCAAGGTGCTTGCAATCCCACGTAGATCGGGAAAAGATGCCAGCCGGCGGCATCTTGCTGGGAAACCCAGGAGGAAGTCAGGTTGGCCTGCGCGCAACCGCGGTTTGTCCCACCGATATATAGACGCCAACCGCGCGGTAGGGCGACGCGCCCCACGCCTGCATCGCGCCCGACGACGGTGCCGCGCAGGCGTCGAACCCGGTGCCCTGGAAGGTTCCTGGCGCGGACACGTCCGGCGTGACCGCCTTGGGTGTCACTGCTGGGGCGGCCGGAGCGGCATGGGCGTCCGCGGTCAGCTGAGCCGATTGCAGGACGGCCGCCAAAACCGGCTGCTGCGTCCCGTACGAGCCGCTGACCAGCAGGCCCGCTGACGGAATGACGAGATCTATCCGCCGGTCAGTGGTGGTTGGTACGCGCTGCGGCGCGGCGGTGTTGGCTGCTAGTTTTTGCGCCCTCACTGGTACGTTCGCGCCGGCCAATGGCTCGACGATGACCGCCTCGGTCGCGCCGACCAGGCCAACCGGGCAGGACTGGTTGGCGCCCGGATGGCCCAGATACAGCACGTGGCGGTCGAGGCGTACGCACGTCGTCGGCGCCTTTTCCAGGTCCACCACCGACCAGGTGTCCGGGATGGCGACCTGATATCCGTGGTATGTCACGACTTTTCCGGTCGCCGCAGTGGCCGGCGCCTGCAGTCCGACGGCGGCGACGACGGCAGCGGCCGCGACCCAGCCTGCCGTTCGAAGCGCGGACCGGTTGAGAATCGTCACGAGGGATCCCTCCGCGGTGCAGCTGGTACGCCCGGGTGCTCAGGCCTGGAAAACGCGGTGATACAACGTTGGAAATGGTGTGCAGCACCGAAGTATCGCCGGCTTGAACAGGTGTCAAGAGCGGTTTGTGGAACAGCGGGAATTAGCAGGCCCCGGTGGCCACTTTCGGTCGCGCAGGGGTGTAGTTATCGGACTTTTTCAGGGGATTCGTCAATTGGCAGGGCTTTTGTCGGATAGCTCGTCTGGGGCAGAACAACCGCGGCGACGAGACCGGCGACCGCGACGCAGCCGGCCGAGCTGACGAACGCGACCGAATAGCCGTACGTGAGCCCGGCCGGTCGCAGGACGGTGACCACGGTCGACAGCGCCGCGAGCCCGACGGCTCCGCTGGCCTGCCGGACCGTGTTCAGCAGGCCGGCCGCGAGGCCGTTCTGCGACGGCAGCACACCGCTGGTCGCGATCACTGTGATCGGGGTGAACGCCGCCGCGGTGCCGAATCCCAGCACCACTCCGGGAATCGCGACGGCGACGACGTACGAACCACCCGCCCCGAGCAGGACGGCCATGGCCGCAAGGCCTACCGTGCCGATCACGCAGAAAATGACCGCGGCCCGGCGGGCACCGAAAAACAAGGTCAGCCGGCCGGCGGACTGAGCGCCGGCGAACATGGCGGCACCGACCGGCAGGAACCCGAGACCGGCCCGCAGGGGTGAGAAGCCGTACACATCCTGGAGATACAACGAAATCAGGATCGGGGAGGCGAAGAATCCCAGTCCCAGCAGGAACATCACCACGTTGCCGCCGCTGACCGTACGCACCCGGAAGACCGACAGCGGCAGCAGCGGATTCGTTGACCAGCGGGCTTGGTGCGCGGTGAAAAGCCCGAGCAGCGCGACGCCAGTCACCAGCAGGGCGCCGCCGATCCAGGCACTGGAGCCAAAACTCATCACCGCGTAGACAGTCGCGACCAAACCGCCAGTGGCCAGGGTGGCTCCCCAAACGTCCAGCCTGGTACGCGGCACGCCTGGGTCCAGGCGCGGCAACTTGACGTACGAGACGGCGAGAACGAGCGCACCCAACGGGAGGCTGATCAGGAAAACCCAGCGCCAACCGAACCACTGGGTGAGCACTCCGCCGATCACCGGTCCGGCCGCGGCGGCGACCGCCCCGACCGCGCTCCAGGTGCCCAACGCCCTGGTCCGCGCCGACCGGTCGGTGAAGGTCGTGGTGAGCAGCGAAAGCGTGACCGGGATGAGCAGCGCGCCACCGAGCCCCTGCACCGCGCGCGCGCGGCCAGCAACGCCCCGGGAGCGGTCGCCAGCCCGGCGGCGACCCTGGCCACGGTGAACAGTCCGGTCCCGACCACCATCAATCGACGCGGCCCGAAAACGTCCGCACACCGGCCGCCGAGCAGCAGGAATCCGGCGAAGACCAGCGTGTACGCGTTCACCACCCACGGCAGTGAGATCGCCGAAAATCCCAGCGTGGCCCGGATTTGTGGCAGCGCGACCGAAACAATCGTCGCGTCCAGGATGACCATGAACGAGCCGGCGCACGCCAGCGCCAGCACCAACCGTGGTCGCATCGGCGTCCTCTCCAGGTTTCTCGGGCAAAGTCAACCTTGCCTGTTCAACCTGGGTTGAGTTCAAATAGTGTGATGGACGCCCTGATCCCGATCCGCGACCTCGCCGACCATTTCGGCCTGCCGCTGTCGACCCTGCACTACTGGGAGCGGCGCGGCCTGATCCAGCCCCTTCGTCGGGCCGGCCGGCGTTTCTTCGACAGCGAGCAGTTCTATCGGACTGCTCTGGTTGTTTTGTGGCGCACGACCGGCATTGATGAGCATTGACGACATCGCGACCGTGCTGGCTGGGCGTACGCAGACTCACGACTGGCGGGACACCGTGGTCGGCCGAGTGCGCACTATCGAGGACCAGATCGCGAAGTTGGACAGCGCGCGAACGTATTTGAATCACTTGTTGACCTGCCGGCATGAGAACGAGTTCGAGAACTGTCCGAAATTCCGCGCTGGGTTCCCGCGGCCGTGAAACGGCTTTCTGTCACATAAAAGCGAAAAGGGGCCGCTTGCGGACAGCGGGGACCCTTCGTGGGCGGGTGGTGGCAGGGTGGTGGTGGGATCGGGCCCGCCATTGGGGAGAAACATGCTGGGCTGGGGAATCGTGGGGCCGGGCAACATCGCCGGCAGTTTTGCCGGTCAGCTGCCACTTTCGCGCACCGGGCGGCTCGTCGCGGTGGCGAGCCGGGACGCGGATCGGGCCGCCGCGTTCGGCCGGGAATTCGGAGCAAGTCGTACGTACGGTGACTACGGGGCCTTGTTGGGACGACGATCAAGTCGACGCTGTCTACATCGCAACTCCACACTCCCTGCACCCTATGTGGACGGTGCGGGCGGCCGAAGCGGGCAAACACGTGTTGTGCGAGAAACCGCTGGCGATCAATGCGGCCTATGCGATGGCTGCTGTGGAAGCAGCCCGACGCCACGATGTTTTCCTCATGGAGGCGTATATGTATCGCTTCCATCCGCGGACTCGGCGGCTGGCCGAGTTGGTCGCCGAAGGCGCGATTGGTGTCGTAAGCCAGATCCAAGCGTCGTTCGCGTTCTCGTCGGCTGGCACGAGTGGCCGGCTGTTTGACCCCGCACTGGGTGGCGGTGGCATTTTGGACGTTGGTGGATATCCGGTCTCAATGGCCAGATTGTTGGCTGGCGCGACCGTTGGAACGCCGTTCGCGAATCCGGTGGAAGTGACCGGCGCGGCTCATGTTGGTACGACTGGGGTGGACGAGTGGGCGATCGCCACTTTGCGGTTCGCCCACGGGCTAATGGCGCAGGTGGCCACCGGCGTACGGCTGGCCGCTGAGCACACTGTGAAAGTCTATGGCAGCGAAGGATTCCTGGAGGTGCCCGATCCCTGGGTGCCGTCGCCGGACGAGCCAGCCCGCATCCTGGTGAGCCGGGTGGGGGAGCAGCCGCGCGAGATCGTGGTGGCAGCGGCGGCGCAGTACGCGCTGGAGGCGGACGCGGTGGCGGACCATCTCGCCGCCCGGCAAGCGCCCCAGCTGACCTGGGCGGACAGCCTTGGCAACGCGGCGGCGCTGGACAGTTGGCGAGCGGCGATCGGCCTCACCCTTCCCGCGGACCAGCCGACCGGCCCAGCGCACGGCCGGTCGCTGCGTCGCCGGCCGGACCACCGGATGCGGTACGGGTGGATCGGCGGACTCGACCAGCCGGTGTCGCGGCTGGTCATGGGCGTCGACAACCAGCCCGATCTCGGGTACGCGAGTGTGATGTTCGACGATTTCGTCGAGCAGGGCGGCAATACTTTCGACACCGCTTGGCTATATGGGGGCGGCCGGCTTGAGGAGCTGTTCGGCCAATGGCTGCGCGGCCGTGGAAACCGCGATGAGCTGGTGATCATTGGCAAGGGCGCGCACACTCCACATTGCGATCCCGCCTCCATTGGCCGGCAGTTGGCCCAGAGCCTGGCACGGTTGGGGACGGATCACGTCGATCTTTACCTTATGCACCGCGATAATCTTGAGGTGCCGGTGGGCGAGTTCGTCGAGGCTATGGACGAGCAGCGGGCCGCTGGACGGGTAAGAGCGTACGGCGTCTCCAACTGGACGCCGGCGCGTTTCGACGAGGCAGCAGCGTACGCGTCCGATCATGGTCTGGTCGGGCTTTCGGGCCTGAGCAACCATTTCAGCCTCGCCGAGGCTTACGCCGTGCCGTGGGACGGGTGCGAGCACGTCACCGACCCGCGGTCGTGGCGCTGGCTGCGGGACCGCCAGGTCGCGTTGCTGCCATGGTCCAGTCAGGCCGCGGTTTCTTCACCGGCCGGGCGCGGCCCGCTGACCGGTCCGACGAAGAGCTCGTACGCTGCTATTACAGCGAAGCCAATTTTGGCCGGCTGGCGCGCGCCGAAAAACTGGCCGCTGACCTCGGCGTCCCCACCACCGCGATCGCCTTGGCGTATGTGCTGCACCAGCCGTTCCCGACTTTTCCGCTCATCGGGCCGCGGACGTTGGCCGAAACCGACAGCTCGCTGCGCGCTCTCGACGTGGAACTCAGCGACGATCAAATGACATGGCTGGCAGGTAACGAGAACGCGGATTCCTAAGCGACCAGCGGGGGCCGCCGGTCTGTCCAAGGTTGGGCTTCCTCCAATTCGTACGCCAGCTCGAACAATGTTCGCTCGTCGCCGACTTTGCTGGCGAACTGGATGCCGATCGGCAGGCCGTCGCTGCTCCAGTGCAACGGGACGCTCATCGCCGGTGCGCCGACCGCGTTGGAAAGCGGAGTCCACGACAAATACCCACTGAGCCGTTCGGTGACAGTGGGCAGGTCAAGTTCGCCAGTGATGTAGCCAATCGGGACAGGTGGCTGCAGCAGGACGGGAGACAGAATGACGTCCAGGTCCGTGAACCAGCGTTCGTACGGTCCGGCCGCTGCCGTCAGGTTGGCGCGGGCGGCGTCGAGGGAACCAGCCGGGAGGCTGCCGGCGAATGCGGCGAACGCGAGGGTCAGCGGTTCCAGGACGGAATCGTCGGGCGCCGTACCGGTGATCGCCGTGATGAGCTGGACTACGTCGAGGGCGCTTGCCGTAAAGACTTTGGTGAATTCGGCGAGGAAACCAGGCCCGTCCAGCGGTAGTGTGGTCGGTACGATCAGGTGGCCGAGTTTTTCCAGCAGTGCGGCCGCCGCGGCTACGCCGGCGGCGACTTCTGGGTCCGGAGCGTGGCCGCTGAGACTGTCCTGCAAATAGCCGATACGCAGTCGGCGGTTGGTCGGCCCAGTCACGTGTCCGACCGGCGAAGTGGAGTCTTTGCGTTCCATCGCGGCGAAAAGGGCGGCAGAGTCGCGGACCGTACGAGCGAGGCAGTGCTCGGTGGTGACATCGAAACCGGCAGCCGGAGTTTGGTTGCCGATCAAGGCGCCGCGGGACGGTTTGAGGCCGAAAAGCCCGCACGCGGAGGCCGGGATCCGGATCGACCCCCCCGCCGCCGTCGGCCGCGTCCGCCATCGGCACACCACACCAGCGGCTACGGCGGCCGCTGAGCCGCCAGAGGAGCCACCTGAGCTGTGCTCGAGATTCCACGGATTGCGGGTCGGGCCGAAGGCGATGGGCTCAGTGGTGGGCAAATAGCCCATCTCGCCCAGCGCGGTCTTGCCGATGATGATCAGTCCAGCGGCCTCCAGCGCGTCGACCTGCGGGGCGTGGGCGGCGGCCGGCGGAGTGAGGCGGCTGAGCCGCGATCCCCAGCCGGTGACCGAGCCGGCGTAGTCGTACATGTCCTTCAACAAATAGGGCACGCCCGCGAACGGCCGCTGAGGTCGGCGGTTTTGGCTCTCTCTCGAGCTTGTTCGAAAAGTGCCGTGGTGAGGAAGTTCAGCTGTGGCTGCAGCCACTCAGCGCGCGCGCGATGGCGTCGTCGACGGCTTCGACGGCGGTGAGGTCGCCGCGCCGGATCATCGCGGCGAGTGCGGTGGCGTCGGGCTCGGTCATGTCAGGCTCTGTCATCAGCGCAGACTCCACATCAGATTCACTAGCGTATCGGATTCATTTGTGTATAGTGACTCGCGTCACGTACGTCGTCAAGGAGAAGTGACGCAATGCCCAAAGGGCCGACCAGGCGGCGACCGCGGACGGTCGCGCGGTTGTTGGACGCGGCCCTGGAGCTGTTCGCCGAACAGGGTTTCGGCAGTACGACCATTGGCCAGGTCTGCGAGCGCGCCGGCTACACCCGAGGCGCGTTCTACTCCAATTTCGCGACCATGGACGACCTTTTCTACGCGCTGTTCGACGCGCACTCCGAAGACGAGGTGGGCGGTACGACCGGGCGCTCGCCGAGCTCGACGAGGAGGCTGTCTCGCTGGACCGGGTGATAAAACAGCTGGCGCAGGTCGACGCTCACGAAGCGGCCTGGTTCCTGGTTTCCGCCGAATTCACCCTCTACGCGATTCGTCATCCGCAGGCCCGCCAGGTCCTCGCCGAGCACCACGCCCCGGCTGCGCGCCCACATCGTGGACCTGCTGGCAAAACTCCTGGAACGCACCGGTCGTACGGTCGCGTACGACCCCGACCAAACCGCCCGTCTGTTCATTTCCATCCGGGACGGCAGCCTCGCGCAAAGCCTGGTCGAGCCGGACCGGCTGCCGGCTGGCCACCTGGAAGAGACCTTCTGGCCGGTCCTGTTCCGTGCTCTTTCCCATCCACCGCAGTAGAAGGAAAACGCCGATGCCGTATCGCCGCTTTGCCTTACTTGTCATGGTCGTCGCGCTGGTCTTCGCCGGTGCCGGCGTGGCATCGGCCGCCGGGCCGCGTCCAGGAATATGTCGCGCTCGGCGATTCCTGGTCCGCGGACGTGAACATTCTCAACGTCACCACGAAATACGTCCCGTTCGGCTGCGTGCAGAGTGCCAGGGACTACCCGCATCAGGTGGCCGCCGCGCTCGGCGTGCCCACCTTCCGGGACGCGACTTGCGGCGGCGCGATCACCGACAACATGGCCGGGCCGCAAAGCGCGCCGCTGGGTGGTACGAACACGCCGCAGTTTGATCGGCTCACGACGAAAACCGACCTGGTGACGATTGGCATCGGCGGCAACGACGTGGGTCTGGTCGGGATGGTCGAGGGCTGCATCAGCCTGTTGCCGTCGCTCACGCCGGTGCCCGGAGCGACGCTGCCGAGCCCGCTTGGCGCGTCCTGTCAACCGAAGTTCGTCGTTGGCGGTGTTGACAAGATCTCGCAGGCGATCGCCCAGGCAGCAGCAAAAATCGCCAACGTCATCGCCGGCGTCCGGGCCCGCTCACCGCACGCGAGATCGAGGTGGTCAACTACATGAACCCGTTCCCGACCGCCGGATGCTACCCGTATATTCAGTTCGCCAACGAGGACATTCCCTGGCTGCGGGCCAAAGTGAACGAAATGGACGCGATGCTGGCCCGGGTCGCGGCCAGCAAGCACGTCGGTCTTCTCAACACCAACACCGGGATGACTGGGCACGACCTCTGCCAGCTGCCCACCAGGCAGTACGTCACGGCCGTCCTGCCGCTGTCCAGCGACCCGCTGATCGCGGTGCCGTTCCACCCGACCCAGCTCGGCGCCAACCATCAGGCGGCCACGATTGTGGCCGCCCTCGGCGGATAGGGATCAGTCCTGCGGGCCGTTGAGCGCAGCCGTCACGACGGCTTCGGCCAGCGGCCCGTACGGCGGAAGCAGCGCCTCGACGAGGTCGTTTTCGCCCCTACGCACCACTCCGCGCGGGTTGGAGAACTCCCGGAAGCCCTCGATGCCGTGGTGGCGACCGGAGCCGCTCTGCCCGATGCCACCGAAGCCGAGGGACGGGAGCGCGCCCTGCAGGGCGCAGGAGTTGACGCAGGCACCGCCTGAAGTCGTCCGGTCAAGGACGTAGTCAGCGACCGAGTTGTCCTTGGAGAAGACGTAAAGTGCGAGCGGGCGTTCGCCGGCGTTGACGTACGCGAGCGCCTCGTCCACCGAGTCGTAAGGCTTGATCGGCAGGATCGGCCCGAAAATCTCCTCCCGCATCAGGGCGAGGTCGTCCGACGGGTCCACCACCAGCGAGATCGGCATCTGTCGGGTGGAACGGTCGATTTTCGCGTCCGGCTCCAGCGAGACCACCTGGCCGTCTTTCTTTCCGGCTTCTTCCAGCAAACCGGTGAGCCGGTCGAGATGACGTTCGCTGATGATGCCGGTGCAGTCGGCCGTGGTGGAATACCCCGGTGTCCGCTCGACGACGTGTTTGTGCGCGAGATCCACAAATTCCTGCATCTTCGCCCGCGGCACCAGGCAGTAGTCCACCGTGATGCACATCTGTCCGTTCTTGATCATCTTGGCGCCGAGGATCTGGCCGACCGTCTCGGCGTCGACACTGTCCTCGTTGACGATCGCCGGATTCTTCCCACCCAGCTCCAAAGTCACCGGCACCAGGTTCTGCGCGGCGGCCACCGCGACCTTGCGGCCGACCTCCGGGCTGCCGGTGTAGAGCAGGTGATCCCAGCGTACCGCCGCGAAAGCGGTGGCCAGCTCGAGTTCGCCGGTCACCACCGCAACGTGGTCGGGGTCGAAGGTCGCGGCGATCATGTCCTTGAGCAGCTCACCGCAGGCCGGGGTGAACTCGGATGGCTTGATGATCGCGCGGTTGCCGGCCGCGAGCATTTCGACCAGCGGGCCCAAAGACAGGTCGAAGGGGAAGTTCCACGGCACGATGTTGCCGACAACTCCTTTGGGTTGGTACGAAATCGCCGCGCGGGCGGATCCGAAAAGGCCGGGGTCGGCCTCTCTTTCCTGCGGTGCGGGCCCATTGTGCCAGCTGCTGCTCCGCCGCGTACGCGGCCCGGCCGGCGACGCCCAGCACCTCGATCAGGTCGGTGAACAGCTCCGGGTGCACCGCGAAGTCCGCGGACATCGCGGCCCTGATGCGACTCCGGTTCGCCACCACCAGCTGCGCGAGCGCGCCAAGGTGGGCGCGCCGCTCGTCCAGGCTCGGCGCGCCCTGCTGCCCGAAGGCGGCCTTCTGCGACGCGAAAATCTCGTGCAGCTCGGAAACGGACGTCATTCGCATTCTCCTCAGGGTTATTTGACGCTTTTGATGGGCCAGACAGCCAAAGCGGCGATCACTCCGGTCACCGCCACCAAGGCGTAAAGGGTGACGTAGCCGCCGAGCATGTTGATCACCACACCGCCGAGGGCGGCGGCCAGCACGTACGGCAGCATGTTCGCGATGTTGATGACGCCAAGGTCCTTGCCGCGATCTTCCGGATGCGGCAGCACCTGGGTGATCAGCGCCTGGTCGACGGGAAATGTACGCGCCGTAGCCCAGCCCCAGCAGGATGGCGCCCGCGATGGCTCCGGGCATCGTGGGCGACAGCGCGAAAATTAGTCCGGCGATGCCCTGCAGCGTCGACGAGATCATCACCATCCGCTTGCGTCGGCCGGTACGGTCCGACAGCCAGCCCGACGGCAAACAGGCCGCCACCACCGAAACGGTGTAAAGCACGGTGAGAATGAGCGTGCCCAGGTCCGGGTCGACATGGACCCGATCCTTGAGGAACTGGTAAAGATAGAGCTGACCGAGCGCGTTGGACAGCTGGATGAAGAATCTTCCGGTCCACGCCCAGGAAAAGTCGGCATGCTTGAGTGGCTGGACGATCCCGACGACCACCGCCCGCAGATCCAGCGGCCGACGTTGCGCGGCCGTGAGGCGTACGCCCCTGGTGCGCAGCGCGAACGGAATAGCCAGCAACACCACCAAAACCCCCAGCGCGGTGTAGCCGATCGGCACGCCCAGCAACACGGGGGTGACCAGCATGATGCCCAGCAACGGGCCGACGGACTGCGCCACCCCGAACCATGACGAGACTCGGGCGCGTTGTCGTACCGGCACCTCGTCCGGCACGGTCGCGAGAATGGCGGCCGTCATCGAGGAGACGCCGACCTGGGCCACCGCCCAAAAAAGCCACCACCAGGAAGACGGTGTGCGCGATGCCTTGCACGATCAGCGCGCCGCCAAAAACGAGCGCGCCGATGATCACCCAGATCTGCCGGCGGCCGCGACGATGCAGCGTACGGTCCGAAAGCTCGCCGGCCAGCACACAAACCACGATCGTGACGACCGCGGCGACGATGTTTTTGCCAGCGCCTGCGCGCTGACCGCGGCCGCGCTGTTGCCGGTGATCTCGTTGGTCTGCTTGGGAATGAGGATCTGCTGGACCGCGTAATACGCCATATACATGCCAAAAGCGGCTAGCGTCCAGTAGGTGATCCAGCGTGGCCGTACGAGCGTGGTGGGCTCGTCGAAAGCGCGTCGTTCTTGGGTTCCTGCGGAATCGACAGTCGTCATCGCGACTCCTGCCCTGCGGGATGGCGGCCGGCGGCGCAGCCCTGTCCAGAACGAGAGTGATGCCCGTCGCATTCTATGTCAAGGGTCTTGGTCGATTGTCCAACTTCAGTCGGTCGTTCTCCGGGCGGACGCTGCCAGCTGGACGGCGAAATGGTCGAGCACCGCCGTCGCTTCCCCCCCGTTGTCCCGATCGACGATCCACGCGAGCGTGACGCCGTCGAGCATGTTGCGCAGGCTCCGAGCCAGCACCCGCAGCGGCACGGTCCACTCCATCCGAGCTGCCGCGGCGGCCACCTCCAGGAAGTCGATGGCTGCCTCGAGGTAGCCCTCGTACTGCTTGCGGGCCACCTCGGCGAGCTCGGGATCACGCAACGCGTACTGCGTCAGCTCGTACGTGATCTGGTGCTCGCCAGGGTTCTCCTCGACCAGTCGCCAGTACGCCCGCAGGCTCTCCCGAAGGTGTCCGGCAGGCTTCGATGCGGCCGTACGGCGTCGATCGCGGCCCTTCGGTTGCGCTCGTTGATGGTGCCGATGACCTGCATGAACAGCTCCTGCTTCGAGCGGAAGCAGTAGTGGAAGAAGCCCAGCGGCATGGCCGCCTCGGCGACGATCGCCCGGGTCGATGCCTTGGCCACGCCGTCCCGGGCCAGCACCCGGATCGCCGCGGCCACCAGGTCCTGCCGCCGCTCGTCCGCCGACACCCGCGCCATCGTCCACCCCGATCGTCGGAGTCACCCTACTCGTGAAGACGACCAAGTCGACTGTCTTGGTCAGGCATCCAACCTTCGATGGGGATACCCTCCACAGCGACGAATGGAGGCCGGTGTGGTCGATCTGAGCGAAGCCGCGGTGGCGAGGTTGAGCCCGCGCGAGCTGGTGGCCGCGCTCAAACGGCTGAGCCCGGACGACCCGGCGCTGGCGGACGTGGACATGGAGATGGTGGCCCGCCGGATCGACCCGCGGCGGCTGAGTCGCAGCGAGTTCGCCGACCTGCTGTCCGCTATCGACACCCTGGCCGCCGGCGGCGCGAAAGTCGACCTGTCCACCATGGACGCCGCGACTTTCCTGCGGATCATTGGCAAAGCGTCCGGCAGCCAGATCGAGGCGGCGACCGCGGTGCCAGCCGTACGCCGGCGGATCCTGGACGAGCTGTTCCGCCGGATGGCCGACTACTTCCGGCCCGAGCGGGCCCGGGATGGCCGGGTGGTCATGCAGTTTCGGGTGACCGGCGGCAGCGGACCTGGCGGCCTTGACCACTACAGCGTGGTGATCCAGGACCGCGCCTGTACGGTGTCGAAGAATCCCAGCGATGACGCCAAAACCACCATTACGACCGGCCCGGCGGACCTGCTGAGGCTGGCCACCGGGTCGGCGTCGCCGGCGATGATGTTCCTCCGCGGCAAGGTGAAAGTGGACGGCTCGCTGGGCTTCGCGTCCGGTTTTATGGCTATGTTTGAGATGCCTAAAATCTGATCAGTACGTTGCCGCGGTGCTTGCCGGCGAGCAGCTCGTCCAGCGCGCTCGCGGCGACGTCCAGGCCGCCGTCCAGGATCGTTGCCGGGTAGGCGATCTCGCCGCTCGCGAGCCACCGACCGTAATGCGAGTTCCACGCCTGGATCTGGGCGGGCGTGTGCGGGGTCGGGAAGGGCTTGATCACCAGCTCCTTCACGATCGCGGTCATGATGTCCAGCCGCGGATGCGCGCCGACGCCGCTGTCGAGTTGTCCAGCCAACGCACCACAAAGCGCGAACCGCGCGGCGTACGCGGCGGCTTGCACAGCCGCCTCGAAAGTGTCGCCGCCGACCGTGTCGAAGAAAACGTCGATTCCGTCGGCGCGCGCGCGGCCGCCCGGAGCTGGCCGAGCAGGTCGCCGTCGCGGTAGTTGATCGCCGCGTCGAACCCGAGCTCGCCCGTCAAGTAGTCGACCTTCGCCGCGCTGCCGGCCGAACCGATGACCTTCGCGCGCGCGCCGACCGCCTTCGCGATCTGCCCGGCCAGCGACCCGACGCCGCCGGCCGCGCCGGACACGAAGACCACGTCACCCGGCTTGACCTCGGCGATGTCCACGATGCCGTGGTACGCGGTGACGCCCTGGTTCAGTGCGTAGTAGGCCGCCGGCAGCGCCTTATCGACTGGATACGCCTGCGCCGAGGTCAGTACGGCGTACTCCTGCCAGCCCGCCCGATGCACCACTTCGGTGCCCACCGGCAGTGCCGGATCGCGCGACTCCACGACCGTACCGACGGCCGGCCCCCACGGCGCCTCGCGGAGCTGGTAGCCGGGCATCGGCAGCCCCGGATCCTGCCGCATCAGGTCCGCCGTTACGGCGGTGAGCTGCAGATACGTACGTCGTACGTACGAGGACCTGGCCGGCATCCAGGCTGGGCAGGTCGACCTTGTCGATCGCGGTCAGTCCGACGGTGGATTCGGTGCCGGTGCGGTGCTGCGAAAGGGCGACGCGGCGAGTGTTCGTTCGTGGTCATCGTGACTCCTTGTTTCGTTGGTTCCGAGAACGACGTTAGGAGTCATGGCGGACAGATCTTGTCCGCTAGTGTGGACTGTTATGTGGGACACCGCCGGGCGACTTCTGCGCGTACTCGAACTGCTGCAGCAACGGCACGAATGGGGCGCCGCCGAGCTGGCCGAACGACTCGGGGTGTCCACTCGTACGATCCGCCGGGATGTCGACCGGCTGCGGGCGATCGGCTATCCGGTCGACGCGCGTTATGGCGCCGACGGCGGCTATCACCTCGCTCCCGGCGCCAATTTGCCGCCGCTGATGTTCGACGCCGACGAGGCGGTGGCCACCGTTCTTGCCTTACAGGAGTTCAATGTCTCCGGTGCGGAGCTGGTCAGCGGCAGTGCCGTACGAGCGCTGACGAAGCTCGCCGCGGTGATGCCGCGCCGGCTGCGCGGTCAGGTGGAGGCGCTGGTCTGCCAGGTCCGGCACACCCCGCACGGCACGATGCGCGGCCAACGGCCGACCCCGGTCGCGGTGGAGACCCTGATCGCCGTCGCGGTCGCCTGCCGGGAGCGGCGCCGGGCCCACCGCTGCGTACGACGGCGCCGACTGCCTGCTCGACCCGCTGAGTCTCGTACGCGCTGGTCAGCGGTGGTATGTCGTGGCATGGGAGGTCAACTTGGCACAGTGGCGAACCCTGCGCGTCGACGAGCTCACCGACTTCACCGCGCGACCGACCGCCCGGCCGCCGACCGTGAGCCGCCGAGCCCGGATCTTGAGGCGTACGTGGTGGAACACCTGGCCATCCAAACCCAACAGGTCCCACGCGACCGTACGCGTCGAGGCGCCGGTCGCCGCCATCGAGATGTGGATCGACCCGGCCTGGGGCTGGATTGAGCCGGTTGGCGACACGGCGTGCGTACTGCACGTCGGCGCGGACTCACTGGCCAGCGTCGCGCGCTGGTTGCTGCTGCTGAACGCCGAACTGACCATCGTGGAACCAGCCGAACTGGCCACCGAATACCGCAACCTCGCCGCGGTGGCCCTGCGCGCCGCCGACAGCTTCAGCCCTTAGGGGGGCGCAGAACATACGTAGACACCGGTGGCGGGAGGTGATGTGATCTGCCGCATGCGCTTACTCGCGGCGGTGGTCGTTTCTGGGTTGACGGCGGCTTTTCTGGGGGGGGCGCCGCCGGCCGCCGGAGCGGTGATTGCGGCGCCCGGTGAGCCGGGGACCACTTCGCATTTTGACAACGCGCGGAAGGACTGCGTTGGTACGGCCGCGGGCCGGCAGTCGAAGGTGTGGTTCACCGTCGCCGGCGGCATGTTGTCCGACGTTTACAGTCCCACCGTGGACAACACGAATGTCGAAACGATGCAGTATGTGGTCACCGACGGCCAGACATTCACCGACCTGCAGAGCCGGGATATGACTTATTCGGCGCGCAAGGCCGATCCGTCCGGGATGTCCTGCGAAGTGGTTGCACAGCCAAAAAAAACGGCCGATATCGGATCGTGACGACCTATGCCACGGATCCGGACCGGGCCGCGGTGGTGATGGCCGTCCGGTTCGAAGGGGCGACCCGCGGGCTGAAGCTGTTCGTACGGCTGGACCCGAGCGTGAATGGCAACGGCGGCGGTGGCGGTACGAACGGTGGCGCGGACGATGCGACAGCCCAGACCGCCGCGTTGACCGCCGCCGACCCGAACACCGTGACGAATGCGGCGAATCGCGACTATGCGCTGCCAACATCCTTGGCGTTGCGGGCAAACCGGCCTTTCACCGAGGCGTCGGCTGGTTTTGTTGGTACGCCAAGTGACGGCCTGACGCAGTTGGACACCGCGCGCGGATTGACGCCTGCGTACGGGAGCGCTCAGCACGGCAATGTGGAGCTGACCGGCGGGTTGGATACCAGCCACGGCCCGGTCACGCTGGCGCTGGGTTTTGGCCGTAACGCTGACCAATCGGTTGCCGTCGCGGGTGCCGCGCTGGCCTGGCCCTTCGGCTTCACGCTGGCTCGATATGCCGCCGGCTGGGCCGCGTATGACCGGCAGCTCCGGCAGCCGCCGACGACCTTCCCCGGCGTCTCGCCGGCGAAAACGCAGGAGCTGCGGTCGGCGTATTGGCTGAGCGTGAATGTGGTGAAAGCCAGCGAGGACAAGACCTTCCCGGGCGCGATCGTCGCGTCGCTGGCAAGTCCATGGGGTCAGGCGGTCAGCGCGGCCGACAATCCAGACGGAAAGGCGGTCTATTTTGGCTCGTACCGAGAAGTTTTCGCACGAGATCTCTACGAGGCGTACACTGGGTTGCTGACCGCCGGTGATATTTCCACGGCTCGTGACACGGTCCGTTTTCTCTTTGACCACCAGCAGCTGGCGGACGGCCGGATGCCGCGAAATTCGCTGCTCAACGGCAAGAAAGCGCCGGACACCGGTGGTGACCAGCTGGACGAGTCGGCCTATCCGATCCTGATGGCCTATCAGGCCGGCCTCGCCGGCGATGCCGCGCTGTGGCCGAAAATCCGGCAGGCCGCCGACTTCGTGGTCGCGCACGGGCCGTCTTTTGGCTCGGAGCGGTGGGAAGAGCAGGGCGGCTACTCGCCCCTCCACGATCGCCGCCGAGATCGCCGGTCTGGTCGCCGCCGGCCGGATCGCCGATCTGCACCAAGATCCCGCCGCGGCCCGCGTTTACCGCGCGACCGCTGACTATTTCCAGCGCTCGATCAAGGGCTGGACGGTCACCACCTCCGGCCCGTACCTGCCCGGGCGGTATTTCCTTCGACTGTCCAAAACAGGTGACCCGAATGCGGCTGTCTCGTACAGTCTGGGCAACGGCAGCGTCACCGCCGATCAGCGAGCGGTGGTCGACGGCGGTTTCCTTGAGCTGGTACGACTGGGAATCCTGCCCGCCAACGACCCGGACGTGACGCGGTCGTTGCCGGTGGTGGACCAGGCTATTGGCCGGACGACGCCATCCGGGCAGGGCTTTTATCGTTATGGCACCAGCCAGTCCGGCAGCGAAGACGGCTACGGCGACTGTTATGAACCGGATCCGACCACGTGTACGCCCAATGGCAAACCATGGCCGACAGGGAACAGCGGTTCTGGGCACCTGTGGCCGGTGCTGTCCGGCGAGCGGGCCGAGCGCCAGCTCGCGGTGGGGGACCAGTCCGGCGCGGCCGCGCTGTTGGCGGCGATGCATTCGTACGCCTCCGGAGTGGGGCTGGTTCCCGAACAGGACTGGGAAAATCCGGACCTGCCGGCCTCCCCGTACGGCACCGCGCCGGAAACCGCGTCGCTTGGATTCCACAATGGACAGGCGGCTGGTTCGGCCTCGCCGCTGACCTGGGCGCAGGCGCAGGAGGCGCGGCTGACGCTGTCGATCGGACGGACCACCCCGATCGAGCAGCCGGACATCGTCCGCTCGCGCTATGTCGCGCATCCCGCACCGACCGCGCTGGCATTGACGATTACTTCCCCGGCGCCAGAGTTTCCACACCTGACGCGAAAATTCAAGTGACGGGCAAGACCATAGCTGGCGCGACGGTTAGTGTGGCATCCACTCCTACGGAAATCGCTGGCAGCCCGGGGCTGGTCACGACGACCGCCGGCGCGGACGGCTCGTACGCCGCGACGGTGCCACTGGGTTTTGGCGCCAACACGATCACCGCGGCCGCCAGCAAGGGATCGGCGACCGGTTATGCGCAGGTGTCGATCAGCTCGGACGCGGTCCCTGGCACGGTGGTGTTGGACACCGCCGATCCGGCCGGCGACGACGCCGGACCGGGCACGTACGCGTACCCGACCGCGAGCGATTTCCAGGCAGGTGCCTTTGATTTGACCCGCTTCCAGGTGATCAACGCCGGTGCGACCACCTATTTACGAGCGACTCTGGCGGACTTGACGCCGACCTTCGGATCCCCGCTCGGCGCGCAACTGCTCGATGTTTACGTACGTGACCCGGCAAAGGGACCGGATGCCACGACAGCCGCGTACCCGTCCCGAAACTATGCAATCGCCGCCGACTCGGCATGGTCGCGGTTCATCGAGGTGCAAGGCTTCGCCGACCCGGTTTTCACCGACGCGAGCGGCACTTCGCTCGGTCCGGTCAGCGTGACCGCCAGCCAGGTCTCGAAAACCATCACGATGGCGGTGCCGACCGCCGCCCTGGGCACCCCGACCAGCGGCTGGGTTTTCACCCTGGCGCTGCATGGGCAGGACGGATTCACCACAGACAAGGCCCGGGCTTTCGCCGCCACCGCGCAGCCTTACGCCTTCGGGGTGTGTAGGGGCGGCGTGAGTTCACCGATCTGCGCGCTTGATCCGAACGGCGTTCCCAAGCTGATCGACACCATCCCGCCAGCCGGGGTCAGCCAATCCGCTGAGTTGGACCCGACGGCCGGTCCGGTCACCCTGCACGGCTTCCCAGTGCCGTAGGCCGCCTGCGTCTATTGTGCGGTAAGGGCTGGTCAGGGGGATGGTTGTGGGAGATCCGTGGGCGAAGATCGATCCGAGCCGGCTGCGACCGTTGGGCGCGGCCGGCTTTCAGGAGCCGATGCTGGCGACGCTGACCGATCGGCGGTTCAGCGACCCGGACTGGATTTTCGAGCGCAAGCTGGACGGGGTCCGGGCGATCGTCGTACGGGACGGCGGCCGGCCGCAGCTTTTCTCACGTAACAACAAGACCATGGACCGGGCGTATCCAGAGCTGGTCGACGCGCTTGACGACCAGCCGGAGACCCGGTTCGTCGCGGACGGCGAGATCGTCGCCTTCGACGGCCGGCAGACCAGCTTTTCTCGCCTGCAACCAAGGATGCACCTGACCGACCCGGCGAAGGCGCGGGCAACTGGCATCGCGGTTTTCCTCTATTTGTTCGACCTGCTGGCGTACTCATCGGTCGACCTCACCCAGTTGGACCTGCGGGCCAGGAAAACCTTGTTGCGGGCCGGTTTCCATTTCGATGACCCGATTCGTTATGCCAGCCACCGCAACGAGAATGGCGAGGATTTCTACCGGCAGGCATGCGCGTCCGGCTGGGAGGGCCTGATTGCCAAGCGGGCCGCGTCCACGTACCAACACGGCCGGTCGAAAGACTGGCTGAAGCTCAAATGTTCGTACGGTCAGGAGTTCGTGGTCGGCGGTTTCACCGACCCGCAGGGCTCGCGCTCGGATTTCGGTGCGCTGCTGATGGGGCACTATGCGGACGGCGACCTGCACTACGCCGGCAAAGTCGGCACCGGTTTCGATCAACGCACCTTGCGTGACCTTCGCCGCCGGATGGAGCCGCTGATCCGGTCCACCTCGCCTTTTTCGCACCCGGT
The DNA here is from genome assembly GCF_010993775.1 of Fodinicola feengrottensis. Taxonomy (GTDB): domain Bacteria; phylum Actinomycetota; class Actinomycetes; order Mycobacteriales; family HKI-0501; genus Fodinicola; species Fodinicola feengrottensis. The sequence goes on from NZ_WOTO01000007.1 coordinate 70,168, forward strand.
CCGGGACAAGGTCGACGAACGGACCGTGCACTGGGTGGGTGGAGCCGGAGCTGGTCGTACAAATCGAGTTCAGCGAGTGGACCGGCGACGGCCGGCTCCGGCATCCACGTTTTGTTGGGCTGCGGCAGGACAAACCCGCTCGCGAGGTGGTACGTGAAGCCGGGCCGGCACTTTAAAATAGACCTAAACTGTTTCAGAAGGGTGAGCCTTGAAACTTCCAGGCCTGGTGCTGACCGACCATGTCTTCGCTGTGCCGTTGGACCACACTGATCCAACCGGGCGGGCCATCGAAATCTTCGCGCGCGAGGCGGTCTCGCCGGACAATGCCGGCAAGGAGGTGCCTTGGCTGCTCTTCCTGCAGGGTGGGCCGGGCGGCAAGTCGCCGCGGCCGACCGGTGCTGACAGTTGGCTTGGCCGCGCCGTGAAAAAACTCACCGGGTCCTGCTGCTCGACCAGCGCGGCACAGGCCGCAGCACGCCGGTGACGGCGCGTACGGTCCGCGGCATGGACGCCGCCGCGCTGGCCGCGTACTTGCGCTGTTTTCGGGCTGACAGCATTGTCGCTGACGCCGAGCTGATCCGAGCCCAACTGCTCGGTGAAGCGCAGTGGGAGACCCTCGGGCAGAGCTACGGCGGCTTCGTCACGTTGACGTATTTGTCGAAGGCGCCCGAGGGCCTGAGGGCGTGCTATGTCACCGGCGGACTGGCCGGGCTGACGGCCACCGCTGACGAAGTGTACGCCCGCACTCTTCCGAGAGTGGCGGCCAAAAACGCCGCGTACTATCGGCGCTATCCGGAGGATGTGGCGGTGGTCCGGCGGATTGCCGACCATCTGGAGTCCGCGGACGTACGGTTGCCCGACGGCGACCGGTTGACCTCTCGGCGTTTTCGGCTCATCGGCAGCTCGTTTGGCATGAGCGACGGCTATGAGCGGGTGCACTGGCTCCTGGAGGAGGCGTGGCATGGCGACGAGCTCGCCGACGGATTCCGCCACCAGATCATGTCCGCGACCGGATTTGTCGACACTCCCATTTACGCGCTGCAGGAATTCACGTACGCGCAGGGAAAGGGCGCGACCGCCTGGTCGGCGCAGCGGGCGATCGCGGACCTGCCGGAGTTCTCTCCCGAGGCGGATCCGCTGCTGTTCACTGGCGAGACGATGTTTCGTTGGATGTTCGACGAAATCGCCGCGTTGCGCCCTTTCGCCGGTGCCGCCGATCTGTTGGCGGCGGCCGATGACTGGCCGCCGCTCTACGATCTCGAACGGCTCGCCAGCAACCAGGTTCCGGTGGCCGCGGCCGTCTATTTCGACGACATGTACGTGGATTCGGGGCTACAGCTGGAAACCGTACGCGCGATCGACAACGCGCGGGCCTGGGTGACCAACGAGTTCGAGCACGACGGCCTTCGCCAAGGCGGAGTCCTCGAACGCCTGATGGACATGGTCGCCGGCCGTTGTTAGCGGACGTGAAGCAGGGATTGCGCGGGCGCGTCATGATGGGGCCTAGCGAAGGGAGGCGAGCGCGGTGCGGCCGTTGACAGGGACCGATCCGCGGGCGTTGGCGGCTATCTGTTGTTGTCGCGCCTTGGATCGGGCGGCATGGGCGTGGTTTATCTGGCCCGTTCCGCTGGCGGCCGGCTGGTGGCCCTGAAAGTGATGGACGAGGAACTCGCCGCCGAACCCGCGTTCCGGCAGCGTTTCCGTCAGGAGGTCGATGCCACCCGCGTGCTGGCCGGCGCCTTTGCCGCGCCGATGGTGGAAGCCGATGTCAGCGACACGGCGACCATGCCGTGGCTGGCCACCGCGTACCTGCCCGGCATTTCCTTGCAGGAGACGGTGACTCGGCATGGGCCGCTGCCAGCAGCGACGGTGTGGATGCTCGCCGCTGGTTTCGCCGAAGCGCTCGCGGCGGTCCATAGAGCCGGGATTGTGCACCATGATCTGACCCCATCGAATGTCATGCTCCTCACCGACGGGCCGCGGCTGATCGACTTTGGTCTGGCCGCCCTGGCTGGCGCCAGTTCCCGCACCCGTACGGCCGAGCCGCTGGGCTCACCAGCGTACGTTTCGCCTGAGCAGGCACTCGGTGAAAAGGTCGGCACCGCCAGCGACATGTTCTCGTACGGTGCCGTGCTGGCATTCGCCGCCACCGGCGCCGGGCCGTTCGGAGATGGGCCGGCCCACACTCAGCTTTATCGGGTAGTCAACGAAGAACCGAGTCTGGCAGCGGTGCCCGATGAGCATCTTCGGCAGTTTTTGGCCTATTGCCTCGCCAAAGATCCGGCTGTGCGGCCAACTTTGCAACGAGTGATGCAAGGGATGGAGCCGATCGTGCGGCAGGTGGCCGCCGCCGGTGGTCACTGGCTGCCGCCGGCGGTGCTGGTCGAGATCGCGGATCGGACTCGTACGGCCGAAAACGCCACTCTGCCGGCCCGCTATCGGCCTTACGTCTCGGCCGATGACACCGCCTTCGGGCGATTGATCAGCCGGCGCACGCTCTTTCGGGGCGCTCTCGGCCTCGCTGGCGTGGCCGCCTGTATCGGCGGTTGCAGCACGTTCGTGGCAGTCAAGCATTCCGTGCGATATCCATGGAGCTTCGACGAAGAAGGCGCGCATCTGGTGGTTGCCGGCAACCTGGCCTTCGTTTTCACCGCGCCCGACAACCTGTATGCCCTGGACGCCCAGACGGGGCGTCAGCTCTGGACGGCGAAGACCAGGGAATATCCCGACCGACCCGACATCGTGGTGGCCAATGGAAATGTTTATGTTTTCACTGGCAACGAGACCAACGTCTTCAACGCGACTACCGGTCGGAGCGCCTGGGCTAACAGTGACGCGTGGTACGGCCCGGCGACAGTCTCGGGCGACACTCTTTACTACCAAGGTCCCCTTCCCGACAACTCTCTCACCGCCGTTGATGCCCGCACGGGGGGGGGTTGAGCGCTGGCACGGCCTCGCCCTAAGCGGCCTGATACCGCCACTGGTGTGCGGCCAGATCGTTGGTGTAGTGGACGACGGAACAATGGCGATCCATGGTATAGACGCGCGCACTGGGAAACAGGTGTGGTCTTACCAGACGGGTTCAAGTTCTTCCCTGGACGCGAAGTTTCTCGCTGGCCGTGATCATTTCTATTATGGCAACCAAGGTCGGTTCCTCGCGATCGGCGCCGCCAGCGGAAAGGTGAGTTGGCAAACGACGGGGCCAGTTGCCGCGCCGGTGCTGGTGGGCAATACCTTCTACCTCGGAGCGCAGGGTGGCACTCTGCACGCGTACGACGCCACCAGTGGAAAACTCAGATGGGCTTTCCCGGTTGGCGCCGAAGATGACCAGTTTGGCGCCGGCACCCAGCCGACGGAGGCCGACGGGATGGTCTATTTCCATGGCAGCAAGGACAAAGCCTTCGGGCTGGTCGCCGCCTCCGGGAAGAAGGTGTGGGAGCTGGATGTGTCCAACCCGAACGTGCCAAACGGTGCGCCGGCAGTGCTCAATGGCGTTGTTTACGTCATCCAGGACGAAAATTATGTCAAACAGTTGGCCGCGGTGGACGCCCGCACCGGAAAGGTGCTGGACACCCGGGAGCTTTCCGACTTTGGCGAGCTGACGATCGCTGGCCGGGAGCTGATCTACGTCCAAACGGGGGCGGGCATCGTCGCGCTGAGGGCGGTGCGGTGATGGAACCGTTGACTGGCACTGATCCGGCCTTCATCGCGGGCTATGAGACGCTCGGCAGGCTGGGCGCTGGTGGGATGGGCGTGGTCTATCTCGGGCGTGCCCCCAGCGGCCGTTTGGTGGCTGTCAAGGTTATCCGGGCCCGGTTTGCCGGGGATCTGGAGTTCCGCGCGCGATTCCACCGTGAGGTTGCCGCGGCTCGGGTGGTCAGCGGTGCTTTTACCGCGCCCGTCATCGATGCTGACCCAGACGCCGACCAGCCCTGGCTTGTCACCGCGTACGTGGCAGGGCTCGCGTTGGATGAGGCGGTCCGCGATTTCGGTCCACTGCCGGTCCAAAGCGTGCGTACGCTCGCCGGAGGTCTGGCCGAAGCACTCCGGTCCATTCACGCGGTGGGTCTCGTCCACCGAGATTTCAAGCCCTCCAACATGTTGCTTGCGGCCGACGGGCCACGGGTGATCGACTTCGGGATTTCCCGCGCGCTGGACGCGAGCAAGCTCTCACCCAGACCGGTTTCCTGGTCGGCTCGCCGGGATTCATGTCCCCCGAGCAAGCCGCTGGTCAAGCGACGGGCCCCGCCTCAGACGTCTTCTCGTTTGGTGCCGTATTGGCGTATGCCGCGACTGGGCGGGAACCTTTTGGCGGCGATGGCCCGATGCCCGCCCAGATCTACCGAACGCTTTACACCGAACCAGACCTCACTGGCCTGGATACCCCTTGGCTGCGCGAGATTACCCTTGCCTGCCTGGACAAACAGGCCGAGCGGCGACCGACGGCCCAGCCGCTGTTGGACTTCCTTTTGGTGTCCGCGCCACCGAGCCCGGCTGGCCCCTGGCTCCCGCCGGCGGTCATGGCCGCTTTGGCGCAACGCGTGCAACAGTCCGAGCACCTGCTCGAGATTCACCGGCTGGCCACTGAAAAGGCCGCCGCCGAACGGCGACGGAGGTCGCGGCGAGCGGTCATCAAGGGTGCCGCGGGGGTGGCCGTACTGGCCGCTGTCGGTACGGGTTCGGTGGTTCTCATCGTCGAGAACTCGATACCGCCCCGGAGTCCGGAGTGGTCAGGCCTGCGGGTCACCACCACACCGTTGTCCCCGCCGAACCCTGGTGGTTGGAACTACACGAAAGAAGCGCAACTGGCCGGCCCGCACGGCAGTGTTGGCATCTCGTGGTCGGCGGTCGGGGATGAACTCGACTCCCACGAGGCGGCGGATCTGCACACGTCGGCGATACGAGCGCGGCCCGGCCAGAAACTGCTCGTCGCGGCCGTTGATCAGATGGTCACCTACGCTGCTTTTCCACCGGGCAAGGCAAACCCTGTTGTCGTTAAGCTCAAAGTGGGAGACCAGTCGACCGACCTGAAGAACCTGCCGCTGTCGGAGAATTCCTCGACAACCCAAGTGATTGTGGTGGGCGCGGCGCCGACGACGCCAATACGTCTCCAGTTGGTCGATGCCGGCCGGATGGCCGAGATGGACCTGCGGACGGCAAAAGTGATCGACAATCCGTACCAACAGTTCCAGTCCGACGCCGCCTGGACGGGATCAGCGACGGCGACGGCCTTCTTTTATGGCCAACCAGTGACCACCGAAAATCTCCGCTTCCGTCGGACTGTCGACCAGCAAACAAGTCGCATCGATCGTCAACTACTTTCCTGGCAACGGCTGGGCGCCTCCGGGAAAGGCTTTCCTCGCCGTGCCAGCACCCGTCCTTTACGGCAGCTTTCTCTATCCGACCGAAGTTCAGTGCGACGACTCCACCGCGTTTTCCTTCCATCTGCCCAGTGGGGCGGTGGTGCCCGCCGACCGGCATGCCCGTACGACCATCCTGTTGGACACTTCGGGGATCACACCTGTGCCGGTCACCTTCCTGGTGCCCGCCGACACTCGCGGCGGGCGCATCGTGCTCGACCTGAGCAAATCGCAGCTGAGGGACATCAGTTCCTCGGGGGCCACGACCCACCGCTGGCAGAAGGCACCCACTTTCGCACTGCCGCTCAAGTTCCCCGAGCTAGGGTGCGGCCTTGACAGGCCCGGCGGAACCACCTTAGCTAAAGCGATTAAGTGGACGTCCGACGCGTCGCGCTGGGGGTAACGCCGATGTCAGCACCGCAAGCTCGGAATGACGACGAGGTCCGGCGCGGAGGTCTCAGCCGTCGGGGATTCCTCGTGGCGGCAGGCGCCGCTGGCCTGGTTGCGGGGATGGCGGGTCCGGCGTGGGGGCCGCCGAGCCGGCCGCGGCCGGTAGCATCGCACCGGTCTGGCCGGGTACGGCAGGCGGTTTTCCGGGTTTCGAGGTGGACACGTCGGCGAAAATCGCTGATTTGCTGGCGTACGTGCCGGAAAAGGACCCGGATGCGAAGTTCTGGCGATCCCGGGTGCCGTTGGCGGCACGGATTCCGGCGCTGACCCAGGCTCAGGCGCAGCCCGCGTTGGACCCGCGGACCCGGGCGACGAACCTGTCGCAGGTCTACATGCCGCTGACCTCCGACCAGGCCCGCTATAACCCCTCCGACGGCACCGACTATGCGGTGACCACTCAGCATGCGGACAAGGCCGCGGAATTCCAGTACGTACGGTATGGCACCTCGGTCAACGTCTATGTGCCGCGGTTTTCCCAGTATCAGGACATTTTTAGTGGCTGGCCGGCCTCGAACGAGTCGATTACCTGCCTGCCGAACCCGGCATACGTCGACACTGCCCACCGCAACGGCGTGATCGCCCTCGGAGCGATCGGCAACCCGTACATGTCGGCTGGCGACCCGCACGGTTTCCTTGCGCAGGACGAGAGTGGCCGGTTTGTGGTGGGCGACAAACTCGTCGATCTGGCCGCTTTTTTCGGCTTCGACGGTTACTTCCTGAACTTCGAGGAGTCGGTGCCAGTCGCGCAGGTCGCGAAGATCATGGCGATGTTCGGTGCGATGAAGGCGCGTGCTTCCCAGCTGGGGCTGAAAACCTTCCACCTGCAGTGGTATGACTCGCTCGGCGTCGACGGCAACCTGTCGTACCAGAACGCGCTCACCGCGGTGAACGAAGGCTGGCTGCTGGACGGGCACTGCGACACCATCTTCCTGAACTACTGGTGGGGTCAGCCGGAGGTCGACAGCAGTGTCACGCAAGCGAAGAAGGCTGGCCTTGACCTGCTGAACTCGGCGTTTTTCGGCATCGAAATGGAAGGCGGCGGGTGGCAGGGCCAGCCGCCGGTGGACCCGACCGGATACTGGGCCAAGGCGACCGCACCGGTGCCGGCGAACGGGAGCGCGCCGGCCAAGGCGAGCGTGGCGATGTTCGACGCGGTGCAGGACACCGTTCGCTGGAGCCGACAGCAGGCGGCCGACCCGAGTGTCCCGGCCATCGCGGCGGCGACCTACGACTACGAGCGCCGGTTTTGGTCAGGTGCGGCGAAAAAATCCGGCCGCACCAGTGCCTGCGGGCGCCAACTTCGGGGCCGCGAATTTCTTCGCCGAGCGGTCGGTGATCGGCTCGGTTCCGTTCGTGACTCGATTCGGCACCGGCCAGGGCACGGCGTTCTATCTCAACGGCGACAAAGTTGGCGACGCACCTTGGTTCCATGCCGGCATCCAGGACTTGCTGCCGACCTGGCAGTGGTGGACCAAGCCGTACGCTGGCGGCAACGGCTCCGCGCTGACGGTCGACTACGACCACACGACCGCATTCACTGGCGGCAATTCGGTGACTATCTCCGGGAAGCTGGGCCCAGCGAACGGAACCGAGGTGCGGCTGTATAAGACCGCGATCTCGGTGGGTGGCTCCGCATTAACGGCCAGTCTCGTTTACCAGGCCAATGCCGGCAGCCTGGTCAGCCTGGGGCTGACTTTTCAGGACCGGGCGGGCGCCACCGAGTGGCTCCCGTTGTCCGGCGCGGTGCGCGAAAATCTCGGCAGGTGGACCCGCGCGACGGTCGACCTTGGGAGGTTCGCGAATCGTACGATCGCCGCTCTCTCGGTTGGCGTTCACAGCCGTACGGGCGTCACGACTGACTGCCTCGTACGCCTGGGGGAGCTGATCATCGACGCTCCCGGCCGCTGCCGCCCCGGACCCAAACCTTTGGGCTTCGCGCTGGAAAAGTCGGCCGTCAACTCGGCGCGTACGGCCGCCCAGTTGCGACTGACCTGGGAATTGGACAACACCGTTTGGTATTACGACATTCTCCGGCACCATCCGGGCGGCGGTTGTACGTGGCTCGGCCGGATCAGCGCTGACGCGTACCACGTCAGCGCGATGCCCCCCGCGTTGGTCAGGAAAAGATGACCAGCCTCAGCCTGCTGCCCACCGATTTCCACGGCGTACCAGGACTCGAAGCCACTCTCGACTTCCGTTGGTAGTTAGTGGAAAACAATCGCGTGGCCGGTCGCGACACTGATGCGGGCCGCTTCATGGAGGGTGAGCCAGACCTCCCATTCCATCCGGAACGGGTGGTCTTCGGGCACCGCGGCGACCCGGGCCGCTTCCGCGTCGGAAAGAGTGCCGTCGCTGGTCAAGACGACGATGCCGAGCGGCTCCGCGCAGTCCACGAGTTCGGCGAGCAACCGCTGGCTTGACCCGGTCAGGACGCTGTCCACCTCGACCGGTTCCGGGAAGTCGACCGGGACGTACGTGCCGTCGCAATCGGAGTGGTAGATCAGATGTGACGTGAAGTCCATCGCCACCTCGTCGACGAGGTCATCGTCCGCTGAGAGCTCGTCCGGGCTGGACACCGGCGGCACCGGCATTTCCAGGATGATCCGGGCGTGCACGCGGCGCAGGTAGTGGATGAGTGAGTACGAGAAACCGTCCAGCGCGGCCCGGTTTCCGGACAGCGGTGCCGGCGTTGGCTCCGCCCAGACGATGCCCTCGGTGGCCAGCCCCTCGCTGAGCAGAGCCATCGACTTTCGGGCGTACTCAACGCCTTCGTCGTCATAGCCGACGAAACTTTGTTCAAGACCAACGGTCACAGACAATCCCATGCGCGACACAGTAAAGGTGAGGACAGTGCCGGCGCGGCCCCAAAAGGGCAGACAAAAGACTCGTGTCGCCGAGCGGCGACAAGCCGAAACCGAGATCCTTTACGTCAGCCAACAAGAAGGAGCTGCCACATGAGCACGTCCACCGCCGCTGCCACGCCGCTGCACCACCCGGCCGTCGTCGAGCACCTCGCGAAGCGGGCCAGCAGCATCCAACTTCGCGTCGCGGACGCCATCACCAAGTTCGCCGGCTCGATGATGTTCGTCTACATCCACGCGATTGGCTTCGGCCTCTGGATGCTGTTCATCGAGCCCAGCCCCTGGCCCACGCTGACCCTCGTCGTGTCGCTCGAGGCGATCTTTCTGTCCACGTTTGTGATGATCGGCCAGAACCGGCAGGCCGAATTCCAGCAGATAAAGGCGGACCACGACTTCGTCGAACAGGAGTTGGAGCTCAAGACAAACACCGAGCTGACCCGCGCCATCCACGTCATGACCGAGGAACTGCACCGCCGGCTGCTGACCACGCCGGAGGAACAAAATGACCGCAACAAGAAAACGGCTCCGGACCGGAGGTCAGGAGCCGTTCACAGCTGGTGGCGGGTGTTGGGTTTGAACCAACGTAGGCTGAGCCGGCGGTTTTACAGACCGCTCCCTTTGACCACTCGGGCAACCCGCCAGGGATCTTGCGTGTTCAGTTGTCGATCTTGCCAGCACGCCCACGCCGGGTGCCCAGTGGGTCACTCGGCCCGTACGCACCGGCCTGAGGCAGGATAACGAACGTACCGGGACCGGTTGCACGCCGGCCCCGCCGTCAGTGCGAAAGGGAGTGGGTAGCGGTGGCAGACCCGTCGTTCGATGTGGTGAGCAAGGTCGACCGTCAGGAGTTCGACAATGCCCTCAACCAGGCGTCGAAGGAGCTGTCCAACCGGTTCGACTTCCGTGGTACGGGTGCGTCGGTGGCCTGGACGGGCGAGGAGGCGCTGACGATCGAAGCGTCGACGGAGGAGCGCGCGAGCGCGGCCCTGGACGTTCTCAGGGAGAAGCTGATCAAGCGTGGCATCAGCATGAAGGCGCTGGACGCCGATGAGCCAGCGGTGTCCGGGAAGATCTACAAGATCAAGGCGACGATCGTGCAGGGCATCTCGTCGGAGAACGCCAAGAAGATCGCCAAGGCCGTACGAGACGCCGGTCTCAAAGGTGTGCAGGCGCAGATCCAGGGTGACCAGCTCCGGGTGACTGGTAAGAAGAAGGACGACCTCCAGGGCGTCATCAGCCTGCTCAAAGAGGGCGACTTCGGCATCGCCCTGCAGTTCACCAACTACCGCTAGCGGTCAGCGGCGGTAGCCGGCCATTTCCTCCAGCCGGCGGATCCGCTCCGGCATGGGGGCGGGTGGGTGGAGAAGAGCGCGGTGAGGCCGCCGCCGCGGAACGGGTTGGCGATCATCAGGTGGCTGGTGGACACCAGGCTCGACTGCTCGGGCAGCGGCAGCGAGGCGGCGCCCATGTCGATCTTGCGCAGCGCGCCGGCCAGCGCCAGCGGGTCGCCGCTCAGCCGGGCGCCGTCGGCGTCCGCCTCGTACTCCCGGGAGCGGCTGATGGCCAGCTGTACGAGCCCGGCCGCGATCGGGCCGAGGATCAGCATCACCAGCCCGACCAGCGGATTTGGCCGGTCGTCGTCGCCGGAGCCGCCCATCGGGATGAACCAGGCCAGGTAGCCCAAGTACGTGATCATGCTGGCCAGCGCGCCGGCCACCGACGACGTCAGGATGTCGCGGCTGTAGACGTGCGACAGCTCGTGGCCCAGGACGGCCCGCAGCTCGCGTTTCTCCAAGACCTGCACGATGCCCTCGGTCACGCAGACGGCCGCGTGCCGAGGGCTGCGGCCGGTCGCGAAGGCGTTCGGCTGGTTCGTCGGGCTGACGTACAACCGCGGCATCGGCTGCCGGGCGGCGGTCGCCAGCTCTCGGACCATCGAGTAGTACCAGGGCGCCTGCGCCTCGCTGACCGGGTAGGCCCGCATCGACCGCAGCGCGATCTTGTCCGAGTTGAAGTAGCTGACCCCGTTCACCACCAGGGAAATCGCCAGCGCGATCAGCAATCCGGTGGTGCCGCCGAGCGCGTACCCAGCCAGCAGGATGATCCCGGACAACCCACCGAGCAACACCGCCGTCTTCAAGCCGTTGTGATGGCGGTGCACAACCCCTCCTGCGCATGTACGAAAACCCAGCGCCCGTCCAACGCCTGGCTCGTCACCGTACGTTCCCGCACGCATTATCCGCGCACCAGCACACCGCCCGCATTTCGCCATCCCGGCCCAACCCCCCCCCCCACCGCGTGCCGGTGCACCAGGCGAACGCCGTGGATACCGACGTTCTCCGCCCGGCTCAACCCGCGTACCGGCGACCCTGTGGACGCGGTGGGTACGGAGGTTCTCCGCTCGCCTTAGTCCCATCGCGTACCGGGACCACGTGGACGCCGACCCCGCCCGACCCACCCCCCACCGCGTCGGCCGTCAGGCCGACCAACTCGCGCGCCCGGGGTGCCCGCTTTTTTTGGGCGTCCCGTCCGGCGCGAGTTGACGCGCGCGGCAGGTACTGCCGCCAGAAACACTGCCGACCTTCCCCGCCCGACCCAACCCCCACCGCGTCGGCCGTCAGGCCGACCAACTCGCGCCGCCGGGGTGCCCGCTTTTTGGGCGTCCCGTCCGGCGCGAGTTGACGCGCGCGGCAGGTACTGCCGCCAGAAACACTGCCGACCTTCCCCGCCCGACCCAACCCCCACCGCGTCGGCCGTCAGGCCGACCAACTCGCGCCGCCGGGGTGCCCGCTTTTTGGGCGTCCCGTCCGGCGCGAGTTGACGCGCGCGGCAGGTACTGCCGCCATAAGCACAGACCCACCCGCCGCACGAGGGAGTAAGAGGGAATGCGACGGATGGGCCTGATCCGTGGGCGCCCTGATGGGCGCGCTATTCAGCTTTCTCTACTACAGACGCCCGAGTTGTCGAAAAGGTTGGGGCGACTTTTGCCGGGTAGTCAACTGCCTGATGGTGCATGACAAAGTGGACAGTCGGCACGAACTTCGCGCCTGTGGGCGGAATGTCTGGTTTGTCGCGAGGATGGTTCGCAAACTGGGCGAACGACGTTTCCTTGGAGGGTGTTCTGCGGATGGTGGATCTCGGGTACGAGGCTGGGAAGCCGTTTGAGCTGACCGTTGAGACGGTGGCCGAGCGGCCAGGGGTGGTGATCGCGGACTGCCGTTTCGAGAACGTCGAAGGCGAGCCGGTTGACGCGTATCTGGTGTCGCCCAAAGACGCGCCAGCGCGGGCCGGCGTGGTCTTCCAGCATTCGACTGGCGGACGGGTGGGCTTCCTGGCGGAGGCGATCCGGGTAGCCGAAGCCGGCGGGGTGGCGTTGTCGCTGCCAGTGACCTACCAGGCGTCCGGCGAGCAGGCGCCGATGATCCGGCAGTCGATTTACGCGATCCGCAGGGGTGCGGACATCCTGCTCCAGCGGACCGACCGGATCGGCTGCGTCGGGCACAGCGCGGGCGCGATGATGGCCGGCACCGTCAGTGGCCTCGACGACCGGTTCAGCTGCTTCGTTTTCGAGGTCGGGCTGTCCGGGCTGAGCTTCCACTACCGAGACAGTCAGCACCCCATGGTGCAGGCACAACGCGCGACACACACCGCCGGACGAGTTTGCCGCGCTACTGGAGTCCATAAGTCCGTACGACGCGGTGCGTTTCATCGCCGACGCGGCGCCGACCCCGTTGCTGTTCCAGTCTGCCCGGTTCGACATCGGGGTCAGCGTGGCCGAGTCGGAGACGTTCTTCGCCGCCGCTGGCGAACCCAAGGAACTGCGGTGGTACGACACTGGCCACGAGGCCAACGATCCGGCCGTCTACGCCGACCGGGCGCGGTTCCTCGCCGAGCACCTGGACCTGCCGGCCTTGCCCGAAATCCTGGCCAACCGGCTCGCCTGACGTCAGTACGCTTACTGGTGTGCGTTCCGTCGACCTGCTGGACACTCGGGATGGGCCGGTGGTCGAGATGATCGACCAGACCCTGCTGCCCGCTGAGCTGGTGATGCTGCGCTGCCGTACGCCGGTCGAGGTCACCGACGCGATCGGGCGGCTGGCCGTACGAGGTGCGCCGGCGCTCGGAGTGGCCGGCGCGATGGGCGTCGCGCTGGCCGCCTGGCATGCGACCGCGGGCATGACGGCCGAGATCGATGCGCTGCGTGATGCGCGGCCCCCCGCGGTCAACCTGGCCCGTGGCGTCGATCGGGCGGCCGGCGCGCTGGCTGGCGGCTATCCGGCCGTACGAGATGCCGCCCTGGCCTTGCGCGACGAAGAAGAGGCCGCCAGCCGCGCGATGGCGACGCGTGGCGCCGATGTGGTCGGTGAGCTGCTCGGCGACGCGCCGGCTCGGGTGCTCACGCACTGCAACAAGGGCCTGCTCGCCACCACCGGAGACGGCATCGCGCTGGCGGTCGTACGCGAAATCCATCGCCGGCAACGGCTTGCCAGCGTCGTCGTCGCCAGCGAAACCCGGCCGCTGTTGCAGGGCGCCCGGCTGACCGGCTGGGAGCTGGAGCGACTGGGCGTGCCGTACCGGATCGCGGTCGACGGCGCCGGCCCGTTCCTGCTTGCCCGTGGTGAGGCCAATGTGGTGCTGCTCGGCGCCGACCGGGTCTGCGCCAACGGCGACGTGGTCAACAAAGTCGGCACGTACGCTCATGCGCTGGGCGCGCATCGGGCTGGTGTACCGTTTCTCGTGGTCGCCCCGGAGTCCACAGTGGACCGGGACACCGCCAGTGGCGACCGAGTGTCCATTGAGGACCGCGGCGCCGCCGAGGTGCTCGGTTTTGCTGGCGTACGAGTGGCTCCAGAAGCCGCCGGCGCGATCAACCCGGCCTTCGACGTGACGCCGGCCGACCTTGTCACCGCGCTGGTCACCGACCGCTGCGTGGTTCGCTACGACCGCGGGGAGCTGCCGTGACGGCCCGGTACCAGGCCCGCTGGGTGGTGCTCGGCGACCGCGCCGGCACGGTCATCCCGGACGGCGTGGTCGACGTCGACGACTCGGGCCGTATCGAGTTTGTCGGGCCAGCCACGCACGCTCCCGTCGTCGACGGGCCGGCGACCACCCTGGGCGGGGCTTTGTTGCCTGGCCTGGTGAACACTCACTGCCACGCGCCGATGACGCTCTTTCGGGGCGTTGGCGAGGGTTTGCCGCTGGAGCGCTGGCTGCGGGACGTGATGTGGCCGCGGGAGAGCCGCCTGACTCCCGACGACGTTTATGCCGGGATGGCGTTGGCCAGCGCGGAAATGCTGCGGTGCGGGGTCACCACCAGCTCGGAGATGTATTTCCATCCGGACGCGATGATCGCCGCCAGCACGGATTCCGGTGCCCGGCTGGTGGCGGCCGCCCCGCTGCTCGCGCCGCCCGGTACCGCTCAGCTGTCCATATTGGACGGTCAGCTGGCGGCCGCGCTCGATCACGCGGTGCGCTACGCGAAAGATGAGCGAGTGCGTGCGGATCGCACTGGGTCCACATTCGGCTTACACCGTGCCCATCCCGTTCCTCGCGACCGTCGCGGAACAGGCCCAAGCGGCCGATCTTTTGGTGCACATCCACGTGGCCGAGACGCAGAACGAGGACGCCGAGCTGCGCGAGACGTACGGGACGAGTTCGCCGCAGGTGCTGGCTGACCATGGCGTCCTCGAGGCCCAGCTGATCGCCGCGCACGCGGTGTGGCTCTCTGACGAGGATGTCGAGATCTTCCGCCGCCACGACGTGTCGGTCGCGCATTGCCCCAGCAGCAACGCCAAACTCGCGTCCGGCATCGCCAGAGTGCCAGTCTTTTCGGCCGCGGGACTACGGGTTGGCCTGGGCACCGACGGCCCGGCGTCCAACAACACCCTTGATTTGTGGCACGAGATCCGGCTTGCCAGCCAGTTGGCGAAACTGTCCACAATGGACGCGACCGCGCTGCCGGCGGCGGAGGCGTTCTGGATGGCCAGTGGTGGCGGGGCGGCGGCCGCGCTCGGCCTGGACGACATCGGGATTCTGGAGGCCGGTCGATGGGCCGACCTCGTCCACCTGGACACCGAGGACTCCGCGTTCGTCCCGATCGAGACTCCCACCGACGTCATCACGCATCTCGTCTGGTCGGCCGGCAGTCGGCACGTACGGGACACCTGGGTGGCCGGCCGTCAGGTGGTCGCCGACGGGGTCTGTCGTACGCTCGATGTGGCCCAGCTCCGCGCGGATGTCCAGGTCAGAGCCCTTCGATTGGCCCAGTGATGTGACTTGTGTCACAAAGAGAACCGGCAACCGGGTCTTCGCGGCGAGCGTCTTTCTAAGTGCAAGGGTTTACCGGCGGCGGCCTGAGGCGGACCAAGAATCCTCCTTTAGTCAGTAGGGGTCACCGCCCATAGATGGATGTTTTTCCACTTCGGGGCAACCATCATCAATGAAGTGGCAACGGTGGGAGAGGGCATGACGGGGGTAGCGACCGGCGTACGTCGGCGAACGACGGTGCGATTCGCACCGGTGCAGCGACGGGCTCCGGGTGTCCGCCCAGTGGTCCGGATGATCGACAGCAGCCTGGTCGCGGTACCGGTTCGTCGCGAGTCACCGTTCGAGATCGCGGCCAAGCGGCAGTTGCGTGAAGCGTTGGTCGTCGGCCGCAGTTGGGCCGCGGTGATCGCGGCTTCGGCCGCGTTGGTGGCGGTCCTTCTGCAGCTGTACATGTCGGACGAGGTCGCCGCGGTTGTCCTGGTGCCCGAATGGGTTCCGTCGGTGGCTGTCCTCATTGGACTGTTGGCCGCGCTGGCGGTGCGGTCGGCCGGTCGGCTGCTGCTGCCGCGGCGGTTCGTCGTCGGCTTCGGTTGGTTGTCTGCCGGTCTGCTGGCCTGGTCGGCCGGCTGTCTGTCTGTGCACGACGCGCTCCGGGTCGCGCACGCGGCGCCGATGGCGATGGTCTGGAACGGCCTGCTGGCGCACGGGCTGGCCCTGCTCGCGGCGATGTTGCTCGCGGTGCGGACGTACCGCTTCCAGCGTACGACCCGAGGTCGCTGAGGTCTTAGCGTACGAAACCGGGCGGATCCCTTAGCGGGGTCCGCCCGGTTTTTGTCTGTCTACGCTGGGACGATCCAGAGATCGGGGACGATCCGCTGGAGCGCGGTCGCGGCGCTCTTGTCGGTGAGGACCGGCCAGCCGCGTTTGCTGCCCAGGTAAGCGACGTGGGCCGCGGTGGTGTCACCCTCGGCCAGGTTGTAGAACTGGTTCATCGCGTCGGACGGCACCTCGGCCCGGTCGTGCAGCCAGGTGGCCGGCTCGGAGAGCAGTCGGGCCAGCGCCGGACCGCCGTTGGGGCGGGCGTCGTACGCGTCGTAGAGGGCGCTGTCGGGGACAAGCAGAGTCAGCGCGTGCGTGCGGGCGACTCGGAGCACGGACTCGGCATAGACGGTTCTGTCGGCGAATGAAGTCAGAGCGGCAACGTTGAGGATCCAACCACCAATATGACCGATCGATCACTCCGCCCCCATCCGCATGGTTCCTCCGACGGTCAGCAGCTCGATTTCACCTGTGCTGTGTAGCCGCACACGCGGCGAGCACGCTTGTAAGCCTAGAGTGCCGGACCGCCTTCGGAGAAGGGTAGGGACCATGACGCGCCGTGAGTCCGCGTGATAGTGGGTCGCATCCACCTCACGGAAAGTAATCGCTGGTAGATGCGTTGTTTTGCTCGTTTTGGTATGGACCTGATGTAGCCTTACTTGCGACTTAACCGACATTCTTCGCGAGTGGGAGGCGCCTCGAAATCACTGTCCACTGTGGGCCGTCAGATATGGGACGTTTGCCTGGTCTAGCCTCTCAACCGAACGGCTGAAGCCGCTTGCGCGGCCTTCCATTCATGCGAAGATGAGAGTCGGCCAGGGAATACCCGGGCAGCTTGATGGATCCTCGCGCGGTGGTGGCCGTGCGTAACCGGTGGGGGCACGACAGATGACAGCAACTGTGCGGAGGTGGTGGTAGCGGTGGCCTCAGCAGTCGTGGCGTTCGTTGCTCTCGGCGTCGTCGCCGGCTCGTTGGCCGTGGTACTGATATCACATGCGTCTGCTTCGGTCGCAGACTCGGCTGACAACGCGCCAGCACTACCCGACGGTGTCAGCTGGAATGCGTTGGTTGATCAACCGGCTGGTAACGGCTGGAACTAACGACTATGTAACAAAGCGGAAACCTGGGTCGGGAGCTCCTATGATCGCGCCTCAGCCGAGGGACTCTGCGAGTCGTTCTCGCCTTTGGATGCTGTTTGCGCTGGACGGCGTGTTGGCCGTCATTACTATCGGCGTGCTGGCCGGGCGGTACGAAACGGCAGGACTGCCGTTGGGGTCGCCCATCCTGGTCGCGGTCCTGACTCTCGTTTTCCTCGTCTGCGAGAGCACTCAGATCCACCTGCAGTTGCGCAGACAGGTGCAGTCTTTTTCGCTCTCCGAAGTTGCCTTGGTTATCGGGCTGTTCACCCTCCCCGCCAGCTGGCATCCTGGTTGCGCGGATAGTCGCCATCCTCATCTTGTTCACGGTGCGACGCGCGTCGGTAATGAAGTCCGTCTACAACGGGCTCTCGTACGCTGCTGAGGTCGCGATCGCCGTTCTGGTATTCGACCGGATAGATCAGCACGATCCGACGAGCTGGAGCGGTTGGCTCGCCGCGTTTGCCAGCGGCGGCGCTGCGATGGGGTTTGGCTTCTGTTCAGTAGTGGCGGTGATCTGCGTAGTCCAGGGCGTAACTCCGGGCGCTCACGTGCTCCGCACCCTCTTGTACTCCGCGGTGACTGGTGCTCTCAACGTGGCGACCGCTTTGGTCGTTTTGATTGTCCTGTCGGTCAATCCCTACGCCCTGTCGCTGTTGTTCGTACTCGGGGCTGTACTTGTAGTCGGATATAGGACTTTCGCGCGATTTCTTCGGCAGAATAAGAACCTGTCTGATCTGTACGATTTCACCACGGTTGTGGCCGCTGCCCGCAACGAGGCGCGATAGCAGACGTGTTGCTCACGCGAGCGCGAGAATTGCTGAACGCGGAGAGCGCCACTCTCTGGATCCCGGCTGAGCGGCGATATCCGGAAGTGCGGCTCACGGCTCGCATTGACGCCAATGGCGTCGTCGACGAGGTCGCTGACGAATCGACTCAGACAGACGCGATCGAAAGACATGTGCTTCAACAAGGAGAAACCCTGTATATAGCCCCTCGCCATCGTTCTGCTGAGGAGGCGCTTCAAGGACCGATTGCGGCGCGAGGGGTCCGTGACATCATCGCGGTTCCGCTGCGGTCGGGCGATGCGGTCGTGGGCTGTTTTGAGGTGGTCAACCGGCTCGGTGATCTTGAGTACTTCAAGCGCGAAGACGTACGGTTGATGGAGACGTTGGCTGCGCACGCCGCTGTCGCGGTCGAGAATTCCAGGTTGATTGATCGGTTGCGGCACGACGCGTACCACGATGCGTTGACCGGGTTGCCGAACCGGCGGCGGTTGACGTCCGCGATCACCGAGGCGTTGGGTGTGCAACCGGCGCCGGGCGAGGCTGTGGCGCTGCTTTTCCTGGATCTGGCTGGATTCCGCGAGGTCAACGAAACGCTCGGCCATGACGTGGGCGACAAGTTGCTCGCCGAGGTGGGCAGCCGGTTGTCCGCGCGGGCACCGGACGGCGCGCTGGTGGCCAGGGTCGGCGGCGACGAGTTCGCCATTCTGTTGAGAGTGGACGGTAGTGACAGTGCGGTGGCGACGGCGGTGGCACTGCAGTACGTCCTCACCGAAGCCAGCGGTACGGACGGGGTGCCGTTCGACATCACCAGCTCGGTCGGTGTCGCGCTCTATCCCGACCACGCGTCGGACGCGAACGGCTTGCTGCAACGGGCCGAGGTGGCGCAGCGGGAAGCGGTCAAGAACCCGCGGGGCGTACAGATCTACAGCGCCGCCCTGGAGTCCCGGAGCGTGGCGCGGATTGGCCTCGCCGGCGACCTGCGCCGGGGGCGATCGAGTCCGGCTCGCTGAGCACCCATTTCCAGCCCAAGGTGGCGCTGTCGAACGACGCGCTCGTGGGTGTCGAGGCGCTCGTACGCTGGAACCACCCGGACCGGGGCCTGGTCTCGGCGACCGACATCATCCCGGTCGCGGAGAATTCCGGCCTGATCGTGGCGCTGACGATCGAGGTGCTCAGTCAGTCCCTCACGCAGCTGGCCACCTGGCGGGCCGAGGGGCGGCAGATCGACCTCGCGGTCAACCTGTCGCCGCGCTGCCTGAGCGATGTGGACTTCCCGGTAGAGGTCGCCGCGCTCCTCGAAGAGCACGCGATCGACCCCGCGCACCTGACTTTGGAGATCACCGAGGGCGGCCTCGCCTCCGACGCCGAGCGGCCGCTGCCGGGCCTGCAGTCGCTGCGAGACCAGGGCATCCGGCTCTCTCTCGACGACTTCGGCACCGGCTTCTCGTCCCTGTCGTACTTGCGCCACCTGCCGGTCGACGAACTCAAGATCGACAAGTCGTTCGTACTCAACATGGCCACCGACGCCAGCGACCTCGCGATCGTACGGTCGATCGTCGACCTCGCCCGGCACCTCGGCATCACTGTGGTGGCCGAAGGCGTTGAGACCGAGATGACCCTCAACCTCCTGCGCGACATCGGCTGCGACATCGCGCAGGGCTTCCTGTTCTCCCGGCCGCTGCCGCCGGAGCGGCTCGACTCCTGGATGGCGGCCCGTACCGAACCCACCGGCGAAGGAGCCCTGCGCGGCCTGCGCGTCGTCCGGCTCTGAACTACCGGAACCCGTTTCACAGCACCCAAGGCCGCCGTGTACGCTCTAACTCGGTTCGGAAGCAGTCGGTCCGCGACCAAGACTGGCCCCTTTAGCTCAGTCGGCAGAGCGTCTCCATGGTAAGGAGAAGGTCTACGGTTCGATTCCGTAAAGGGGCTCCAAGCGAGCCGCAGCTCGTTGCGGCGGTGTAGCTCAGATGGTAGAGCAAGCGGCTCATAATCGCTGTGTCGCCGGTTCAAGTCCGGCCACCGCTACCGTGATTGGTGACGTGTGTCCGCGGAGAGCGCGGACCTGGTCACGTTCGCATTGCCCTGGGGGCGGGGCCCTCAGACCCCGCCCCGGGGGCAAGCCCCCGGACCCCCCGATGTGCTGAGTCTGGCAGTGGGTGGCGCGTTCGCGCCGGGGCTGGGTTCCGTCCCTGTGGTGGCGTTCGCGTTTGTATGGTGACCGTTCCTGTGGTTGCGTCCGTCCGCATGGTGACCGTCTCTATGGTTGTGGTCCGTCTGGCGTCCGGGTGGGGCGTACGTGGTGACGGTGTTGACGTAAGATGGAGGGCTGTGCGGTCGTTCTGGCCGGACAGCTATCCTGATTGATAGTCCGTGTTGATGTGCGCCTGAGGTCCCTCGGCGTACGCCCTGATGTGAAAGAGGCTCTGCGCCGTGGCTTCCACCGACGTCCGCCCGAAGATCACGATGGCTTGTGTGGAGTGCAAGAACCGCAACTACATCACCAAGAAGAACCGTCGCAACGACCCCGACCGCATGGAGCTGCAGAAGTTCTGCCCCAACTGCGGCAAGCACACCGCGCACCGCGAGACCCGCTAGCCGCCAGTGACTGACGAGGTCGTCGGCCGGACGTACGAGAGCGACCGGCCCTATCTGGTCAGTGCGGAGAAGATTGCCGAGTTCGCGGCCGCCATGGGCGACCCGAACCCGGCTTTCGGCGATTCGGCGGCTGCCACCAAGCTGGGTCATCCGGACGTGGTCGCTCCACCGACCTTCGTCACGGTGATCAGCTTCGGTGCGCTGAACCAGGTGATCGCCGATCTGGGCCTGCGTCTGCATCGGCTGTTGCACGGCGACCAGCGGTTCGTCCATCACCGCCCGATCGTGGCCGGTGACCGGCTGGTCAGCCGTACCAGTATTGAGAGCCTGCGCCGCATTTCCGGCGCCGAGATCTACACGGTGAAGACCGAGGTGTCCACTGTGGATGGTGCGGCGGGCGGTCACCTCCGCGACCGCCACGCTGCTGCACCGGCCCGAGGAGTCCGAGTGACCGCCGAGATCCCGCAGCGCCAGTTCACCGTCACCCGGGCCGACCTGGTCCGCTACGCCGGCGCGTCCGGCGACTTCAACCCGATCCACTGGAACGACCGCGCCGCTCGGGCGCTGGGTCTTCCGGGGGTGATCGCGCACGGCATGTACACGATGGCGGTGGCCGCTCGTACGCTCACCGACTGGGCCGGCGACCCGGCCGCCGTCAGTGAGTACGCGGTGAAGTTCTCCAGCCTCGTAGAGGTCCCTGACGACGACACCGGCACGACCTTGACGGTCTCGGCCAAGGTGACCAAGGAACTCGACGACGGCCGCGTCCAGGTCGACCTCACGGTCACCGTCGACGGCGAGAAGGTCCTCAACCGGGCCCGCGCACTCGTACGCCCGCCCGTCTAACTCGAACCCGGCCGACCGCATCGACGCGATGCGTGCGTTTGGCGCACATCGCGTCGATGCGGCAAAGTTCGGCGCTCCTAGTTGATGCCTTCCATTCGCTGCACGATTGCCGGAGTCGCCAAGTAGAGCAGCACTCCGACCGCGATCGCACCCACGCCAATCGCGCCGAAGTAGAAAACTTCGGTGCTGGCCTGGTAAAAGCCGACCACCTGGGCGCTGATGCCCTGGGCGGCCGCGTCGGACAGGAACCACAGGCCCATCGTCTGTGAGGCGAAGGCGGCCGGTGCCAGCC
This sequence comes from Fodinicola feengrottensis, assembly GCF_010993775.1. Lineage (GTDB taxonomy): Bacteria > Actinomycetota > Actinomycetes > Mycobacteriales > HKI-0501 > Fodinicola > Fodinicola feengrottensis. The sequence continues at coordinate 91,582 of NZ_WOTO01000007.1, forward strand.
GGGTGGTGGTGGACAGGCCGACCGGCGAGACCAGCATTTCCGCGACGATGACGATGAAGTAGCTGCCCACCAGCCAGAACGGGCTCACCTTGACGGTCGTCCCGTACAGCAGCCCAGGCACCGTCATGAGGATGTACGACAACCCGGCGATCGCCACACCGTACGCGAACTTGTGCGGTGTCGACGGCTGCCGGCTGCCGAGTTTTGTCCACGCCCAAGCGAAAATCGGGGCGAGCACAATGACCCAGAGCGGTGATGCTCTGGAAGAAAGACGGCAGCAGGGTGATGCCGAACGCGTGCAGGTCAGTACGTTGGTCGGCGAAGATCGCCAGCACCACCGAGCCCTGCTCCTCGATCAGCCAGAAAACTACCGACGTGACGAAAAGCGGGATATATGCCCAAAGTCGCGACTTCTCCACCGCGCTCGTACGCGGACTTCTGAGCATGACGGTGAAATACGCGATCGGGAGCAGGATGCTCAGCACGCTGACAACGTTCACCAGTAAACCGACTGTCAACAGCCGGAAGAAGCCAGCGATCGCGATCAGCACGATCAGCGCACACAGGCCGATCCCGATGTTGCGGAACACCGAACCACGGTTTTCCGCTGTCAGCGGGCTGATCGGGTGGGCGCTCGCGCTGCCCAGCAGGCGTCGGCTGAGGGTGTACGTGACCAGGCCCAGTGCCATCCCGACCGCCGCGCAGATGAAGCCGACGTGGAAATTCGTCGCGCCGTACACCGCGCCGACACCAGTGGCGCGAGGAACGCGCCGGCGTTGATGCCGATGTAGAAAATGCTGAACCCGGCATCCCGGCGCTGGTCTTTCTTGTCGTACAGGTCACCGACCACTTTGGACACGTTGGTCTTGAGCAGACCGGTGCCGATGATGATGAGAAGCAGGGCGATATAGAGCGCCGGCTGCCCGCCGCCGGGGATCGATAGCGTGATGTGGCCGAGCATGATGATGACGCCACCGGTCAGCACCGAACGCTGGTTGCCCAGCAGCCGGTCCGCGACCCAGCCACCCAGCACCTGGCTCATGTAGATCATCGCGCCGTAGATCGACACCAGCGCGGCCGCGGTGGCCTTCGGGATCGCGAGGCCGCCCTGGGTGGTCTCGTAGTACATATAGAAAAGCAGGATCGCTTTCATGCCGTAATAAGAAAAACGTTCCCAGAACTCGGTGCTGAACAATGTCGCCAGCCCAAGCGGCTGGCCGAAGAAACGGGTGTCGCGAGGGGCGGATTCCGCCGTCGGCGCGCTCACAGGTGTGACCTCGTTCGTCGCTGGATGTCAGATCCTCCGGACCCTAGTGCTGGCAGTCGCAGCGGGGGCCTGGAAAGGTACGGAGTTATCACACTGTTACCGGCCAAAACCGGCAACCCGGCCCGGAATCAACTCGGCAGCCGGCTGGTTGCTCCGGTCACAGCTCTCCCAACCGACGAGGGGTCCAGATGTCCAAGCCATTCAGCGAAGAGGACCGGCAGAAGTTCCTGGCGGGCAAGCACGTGGCGGTGGTCGCCGCGGCTGCAGACGACGGGCGACCGCCAGTGGCCCTACCGATCTGGTACGGATACGAGCCGGGCGGCAACATCCTGATCAACACCGGCGCCGCCAGTCGCAAAGCGCGGGCATGGGAGAAGGCCGGCGCGGTGACCGTCATCGTCCAACAGGAAGAGCCGCCGTACCAGTACGTCATCGTCGAAGGCACCATCATCGACGTGGCGAAGCCGACTCCGACCGACATCCGGGAAGCGATCGCGATCCGCTATCTCGGTGAGGAAGACGGCAAGAAGTTCGCGGCCGCCATGCCCGGCGAAGGTGCGGCCCTGTTCACCGTACGACCAGACCGCTGGATCACGGCCGACTACTCTGAGTAGCTGGCGGCAGTTCCTGCCGCGGCGCGTCAACTCGCGCCGGACGGGGTGCCCAAAGGGCGGGCACCCCGGCGGCGCGAGTTGGTCGGCCTACGGCCGACGCGGTGGTGGTTGGGTTGGGTTGGGGGTAGGCACGGCGCGGGGGGGTTGTGTTGGGTTGGGTGGGCGCGGCGCGGTGGTGGATGAGTTGGGCGTGTACGGCGCGTTGTGGTCGAGTCGGGTGGGTGCCCAAAAGGGCGGGCACCACTACTCTCACGGCGAGCTACGTCCACCGCCCGCGGTTGGGCGGCGTGATCCCGGCTTCGCCACGATGTGTGCGTTAGGTGCTCCACCGAGGTACCCGCTACGGCGCGAAACTGTCGTACCCCCCTGTCTAAATTAGCCCCCACCCAGATCGGGTGGGGGGTGGGTTTGAGGACGCGCGTCGACGAAAATTTTGACGTGTCCTGAGGTGTCTGAGGCTGTAGTTGCTGGAGTGACTTGTTCCGGCTGACTGTGTTGATCAACAACAAAGGCGCCTCATCCGTCACGTCAGCCGCAGACGCGACAGGGATGCTCCCAGCTCGACCACCACCGCGTCGGCCGTAGGCCGACCGAATGACGTCGCCGGGGTGCCCGCTCTTTGGGCGCCCCGTCCGACGTGATTCGATGCGCGCGGCAGGCACTGCCGCCAGAAACGACGTGCGCGGCAGGCACTGCCGCCAGAAATACGGATCCCGGATGGGGAGAACCCACAGTGGGTTCGTTACACTGGCGCACTGGGGTCACACCGCCCTCTGTGCAAGCATGCCCCTGGCAGGGGCTTGTTGGCGGGAGGCAGTGTGGTTCGGCCGGGTTGGATCGGCAGTCGGCGCGTGCGGGCCGGTTGTCGCAAAAAGACGCGGTGCAGGTCAGAGGGGTGTGGCTCAATTGGTAGAGCAGCGGTCTCCAAAACCGCAGGTTGCAGGTTCGAGTCCTGTCACCCCTGCACTGTTGGGCGACGGTGGCGCTCCAAGACACGGAACAACGACGTGACACCGGCCGTTTCCCGGTGGGAAACCGACGATGGAAGAGGCGAGCGTGGCTAAGGGCAAAGGCTCCGCACCGGCCGACGATGAGGCTGACGCGGTGCTGCCGGACGACACCGACACGACGCAGGACGACGCTGATGCGGTTGACGACTCCGCTGAGGAGTCCGGCGAGTCGCGGCGCTCATCGGACAAGAGCGACCGCAAGTCGGACCGCCCGAAGTCCAAGCGTGGCGGCGGGCGTACGAATCCGGTCAGCTGCTGGGTGCTGCGGTTCGTCCGGGAGGTCGTCGCGGAACTCGGCAAGGTGATCTGGCCGACCCGTAAGGACCTGATCACCTACACGCTGGTCGTGGTCGTGTTCCTGGTGGTCATGGTCGCCCTGGTCGCCGGGCTGGATGTCGGCTTCGAGCGGCTGGCGCTGCTCGTCTTCGGCGGCGGCACCAGCAGCTAGCCACCGGCGAAACCAAGTAAGGCTGAGTAAGGCAATGTCAAACCAGGAAGAGAGCGAACGCGTGCCCGAGTTGGACGAGGCCGGCCCGTCAGTTGACGGCGTCGAGGCCGGCGAGACCGCACCCGTCGGTGTGGTTGACGCCGACGCCCAGGGCGACGTTGAAGCGGTGGGCGACGAGCAGGACGAGGCAGCCGAGGGCGAGGCAGCCGAGGAGGCCGACGAGGTCGACCCGGTGGAGGAGCTCCGTGAGGCGCTCCGGATCGCCCCCGGCGAGTGGTATGTCGTGCACTCGTACGCCGGCTACGAGAACAAGGTGAAGACCAACCTGGAGAGCCGGATCTCGTCGCTGGACATGGAGGATTTCATCTTCCAGATCGAGGTCCCCACCCAGGAGGTGACCGAGGTCAAGAACGGAAAGCGCCAGCAGGTGCAGGCCAAGGTCTTCCCCGGCTACATCCTGGTCCGGATGGAGCTCTCGCCGGAGTCCTGGTCCGCGGTTCGCAACACCCCCGGCGTCACCGGCTTCGTCGGTGCCACCACCCGGGCCGACCGGCCCAGCCCGCTGTCGTTGGAAGAGGTCGTCAAGATCCTTGCTCCGACGGTGGAGAAGGAGCCGGCCAAGCAGTCCATCAAGGTCGTAGACTTCGAGGTCGGTGACTCGGTCACGGTCACCGAGGGCGCGTTCGCGACCCTGCCGGCCAGCATCAGCGAGATCAACCCGGACGCCCAGAAGCTGAAGGTGCTGGTCTCGATCTTCGGCCGGGAAACTCCGGTGGAGTTGAACTTCAACCAGGTCTCGAAGATCTAGCCACCCACCACTCCCAGCCAGACATCACCTCAGGAAAGACAGACATGCCCCCGAAGAAGAAGCTCTCGGCCATCATCAAGCTCCAGATCAAGGCCGGCGCGGCCACCCCGGCGCCGCCAGTGGGTCCGGCGCTCGGCCAGCACGGCGTCAACATCATGGAGTTCTGCAAGGCGTACAACGCGGCCACCGAGGCCCAGCGTGGCGACGTGGTGCCGGTGGAGATCTCGGTCTACGAGGACCGGTCCTTCACTTTCGTCACCAAGACGCCACCCGCCGCCCGGCTGCTGCTGAAGGCCGCTGGCATCGAGAAGGGCTCCGGCGAGCCGCACCGCCTCAAGGTCGCCACGGTCAGCAAGGACCAGGTCCGCGCGATCGCCGAGCTGAAGATGGCCGACCTGAACGCCCTCGACATCGACCAGGCCGAGCGGATCATCGCCGGCACGGCCCGCTCCATGGGCATCAACGTCGGTCAGTAGTTGTCGCGGGCGGACCATCCGCCCGTACGTGGGAGGGCCACGCGCTGGCCCGCCAACCACACCCCAGCAGGAATCGAAGGGAAAGCACGTGAAGCGCAGCAAGGGATACCGCAAGGCCGCCGAGGTGGACCGGGAGAAGCTCTACAGCCCGCTGGAGGCCGCGCGCCTGGCCACCCAGACCTCGGTGACCAAGTACGACGCGACCGTCGAGGTCGCCATGGTGCTCGGCGTCGACCCGCGCAAGGCCGACCAGATGGTCCGCGGCACGGTCAACCTGCCGCACGGCACCGGCAAGACCGCCCGGGTGATCGTGTTCGCGATCGGTGACCGGGCCGTCGAGGCCGCCGCCGCCGGCGCCGACGAGGTCGGCTCGGAAGACCTGATCGAGCGCATCCAGGGCGGCTGGCTGGACTTCGACGCCGCCATCGCCACTCCGGACCAGATGGGCAAGGTCGGCAAGATCGCCCGGATCCTCGGCCCGCGCGGCCTGATGCCGAACCCGAAGACCGGCACCGTCACTCCCGATGTCACCAAGGCGATCAACGACATCAAGGGTGGCAAGATCAACTTCCGGGTGGACAAGCAGTCCAACCTGCACTTGGTGATCGGCAAGGCGAGCTTCGACGTGGAGAAGCTGGTGGAGAACTACGCCGCCGCGCTCGACGAGGTCAGCCGGGCCAAGCCCAGCGCGGCCAAGGGCAAATACCTGAAGAAGGTCACCTTCGCCACCACGATGGGCCCGGGCATTCAGGTCGACCCGAACCGGACCCGCAACTTCCTCGTCGAGGACGACGCGACCGCCTAGTTCGGTTTCCACGATGCCCTGCTGCGAAAGCGGCAGGGCATCGTGGCGTTTGTGGGGGTGCCGCGCAGCGGGTACGAGCGGTGACGTATATTCAGTAGTTGATCCAACCGAAGACCGCTGGTTGCTGGGCCGTAGGGCTCGGCCGAAGGGCTCACGAACGTGTGAGCGGCCCGCGCAGGATGGACGGACAGTGTTGCCGGGCCTCGAAAGAGCAGCTCGCCCCACGCCCCGTGCCTTCTCGCGCCGGGGCGTTTTTTTCGTTCCGTGGGGCGCCAGCCGAGCTGTACGAGAGGAGGTCGAAGTGGCCACTGCTGCCGAGACAACGGTGAAGTCCGAGAAAGTCCAGGCGGTCTCCGAGCTCGCGGGCAAGTTCCGTGACTCGTCCGCTACGGTGCTGACCGAATACCGCGGCCTCACGGTGGCGCAGCTGACCGAGCTGCGTCACTCGCTGGGGCGCGAGACGACATACACCGTCGCCAAGAACACCCTCACCTCGCGGGCTGCCAAGGACGCCGGGCTGGACGGGCTGGACGGGCTTTTCGTCGGCCCGACGGCCATCGCGTTCGTCGGCGGCGACCCGGTCGAGGCCGCGAAGCACCTTCGCGACTTCGCCAAGGCGCATCCGCTGCTGGTGATCAAGGGCGGTGTCATCGAGGGTCGCGCGGCGACCGCCGAGGACATCACCAAGCTGGCCAACCTGGAATCCCGCGAGATTCTGCTGGCCAAGCTGGCTGGTGCCATGAAGGGCAACATGGCCAAGGCGGCCGCTGTTTTCGCAGCGCCGGCTTCCAAGTTCGCCCGTACGATGGCCGCCCTGCAGGAGAAGAAGGCGGCCGAGTCCCCGGCCGCTGGTACGACCGACGCAGCCGCCGAGGCTGGCGCCGAGGGCTAGCAGCCCGAACCCGAAAGATCTGCGGGTCGGCTGCCGGCCCCGAATGTGCACGAAAGGAAAACCTGACATGGCGAAGCTGTCCAGCACTGAACTGCTCGACGCGTTCAAGGAAATGACGCTCATCGAGCTCTCGGACTTCGTGAAGGAGTTCGAGGAGACCTTCGACGTCACCGCCGCCGCTCCGGTCGCCATCGCGGCCGCTGGTGGCCCGGTTGACGCCGCGCCGGCCGAGGCCGAGAAGGACGAGTTCGACGTCGTCCTCGAGGCCGCTGGTGAGAAGAAGATCCAGGTCATCAAGGAGGTCCGCGCGCTGACCTCCCTCGGCCTGAAAGAGGCCAAGGACCTGGTCGACAGTGCTCCCAAGGCCGTCCTGGAGAAGGTCAACAAGGAAGCGGCCGAGAAGGCCAAGGAGCAGCTCGAAGGCGCCGGCGCGACCGTCACCCTCAAGTAGTTCCACGTTTCATCCCAACAGGGCGGTCATCCTCCGGATGGCCGCCCTGTTGGTTTTCCCCTTGGAGGAAACCGTTGGTGGGCTCTCGTGCATCGGTGAGGTGAGAGAGGGCTGATGACGGATCCGGGGAAGCGATCCAGAGGCTGACGGCCGTACCCACCCTCGCCAGGAACCCTGCCGCCGGAGACACCGCGTCGGCCGTAGGCCGACCGATTCGCGTTGCCGGGTGCCCGTTTTTTTGGGGGCGCCCCGTCCGGCGTGAATCGATGCGCGCGGCAGGTACTGCCGCCAAAGTTACTGCGCTAGCGTGGGGTAAAGCGCGGACGGAGTGTCCCGGGGGTGCTGATGAAGGATCGGCTGAGCACACCTGCGGACTCGCGCGACCGGGCCGCGCCGGCCCGGTCCCGGGCGGGCACGGCGACCCAAGAGCTGCTGCGTCTTCAACAGAGCGCTGGCAACCGGGCTGTGACCGGGGCCGTGACCGCCGACCGGGCCGCTGTCCAGCGGGTGCCGGTGACGCTTGGGACTCGGCAGGAGACGTTGTTCAACCAGGCCGGTCCGGGTGCGACGGCGGCACCGGCTGTCTATGGCGGCAACACCGGCGCGCGTGCCGACATCAGCCGCGGTGGTACGCCCGAGGTGGCCACCGTGACCGTACGCATCCGGTTCTTCGACCAGGCCCGTACGCCCACTGGTGGCAACACCGGGCCGAGGACAGCGCTCGCGCCCAATGACCCGCGGATCGCGTGGGCGACCAAGGTCTGCACCGACGCACCTGGCACCTGGAACAACCGCGGGAAGCTGGTGAGCGTACGCAAGCCCAAGACCGGCGTCGGCTCGTGGTTCTCGCCGGACCCGGGCGGCCCGGTCCAGCTGCCGCTGGTGTTCCGGGCGGTGCCGGTGTGGGACCTGGCCTCCCCGGCGGACGTGGAGATCGCGGTTTTCGGGCAGGCGACCACGGCTGGCGGTCCGCAGCATCCGATCGACGCTGGCCACTACTACATGACCAAGGGCGCGAACTACCCCTTCCCCGAGACCGCCATCTATGCCCACGAGTACGGCCACCTGATCGGTCTCCCGGACGAGTATTCGCAGTCCAACCCACAGATGCACGCACTGTTGCACGACATGGACCCAGGCACCGCGGCCGTGCGGCAGGCCGCGATGGACAACCAGGCGGTGCGCCGGATGGTGCTGGCCGCGCTCGCCCGCCCGCTCTACGACCAGTTGGCCAGGGCCACCGGCAACATCGCGGCCGCGCTCAAGCGTGGGTCGGTGCCGATGGTCACCGCGCTCGGCGGCCAGTTGCGCGCCGCGATCTCCGACCCGGCCGTCCGCGCTCTGTTCGAGTCTGCCGTGCCGCCGACCAGTGCCCGGCTCGCGCCTCGGGTAGCCGCGGCCGTACGTGGCGTCACCGGCTCGGCCAGGGGCGCGGCCGCGATGGCCGGGAAGGTCGTCAAGGCGGAGATGGCGCCGGCGGCCGTCAACGCACTGGTGACCAGCCAGTACTGGAACGCGCTGATGGCGGTCCACAACACGGCCGCCAACGTCGGTGGGATCGGCATCAACATCAACATCCAGGGCAGCGGCATCACCCCGAGCGGGTTGTGGGCAGCGGCGATGAGCGGCCCGTCCGCGGCTGACGCTCAGGCGGTGACTAATCAGTCGGTGGGTGCGCTGCAGACCGGCCGGGTGCCACCGGGTACGACCGTCCAGCTCGATCCTGCGCCAACTGGAGTCCCTGCCGGCCGGTTGGGCGGCATTCTCCGCGGCCGCCCCGGCTGCCCTGAACACCGCGACTCTCAAGACCGACCTGACCAGCGCGTTGTCGGTCGCCGCCGCTTTCCGTGCCCTCGGTGTCACCCCAACGCCGGCCACCCTGACCAGCGGCCGGGCGCTGGCCCACGCGATCAGCGGTTCCATCCGCGCGGCGCCGCCACGCTGGCGGCGCAGAACGCCGTACGAGCCTTCCTCAGCGCGGAGATCACGCCGGTCCTGCAGACCAGTGTCACCGCGCTCACCACCGCGGTCGGCCAGGAGGTGGACACCGTGATGGCCACTCCGGCTGGCTCCGTCGCGACCACCGCCCCGAAGGATCCGGCGATCGCCGCGCTGGCCACCTCAATGCACACCCAGCTGACCACCCAGGCCGCCGCCGCGACCGCCGCTCAGGGTGCCGCCGCCGGCTCCACCGCGGTCAATCCGGGGACCACCGCGCCGCCGCAGGCGGTCACGTACGGTACGGCCAACATGATGAGCGACAACAGCCTGACTTTCCGCGCGGACCAGTTCAGTGACCTCGCGAACAAGTTCAACAGCGCGCCTGGGCTGCGCCACGACCGGGAAGACCCGTTCAAAGCCGAGACGGTGTGAGCATGGACCTGCCGCTGTCCGGAGCCGTCCTGTCGGTGACCTGGCGGCTGCCCGGCATCGACGAAGTGCTGGCGGTGTGGCCGGACGGCACGGCCTGGCACTGGCTGCTGACCTCCGGTGAGCCTGACCAGCGAGACCTCGCCGGCACGTTCCGGACCACGGTGGCCGACGGTGAGCTCGCCACCGCTGGCCGATTGGCCGAGCGCGTACGCGCCGCCGCCGGCCAGTCAGGGAGCGGGCCGCGGCTGCTGGTCGCGCCGGTGACCAGAGCCGCGAAGTGGAAGTCGGATCGGCGCTCGCCGGTGAGCTTGGCGCGTACGCTCAACTGCTCCGCAAGCGCGCGGTCCAAGAGCCGGTCGCCGCGATCCGATTGGCCGCCGATGTTCTCTCTCGCTGCCGGCCGGCTCGAGCCTGGCCCTGCGGTTCACCTCGATCGGCGTGACACCGGTGACGCTGCAGCTGGATCCACACCGGCTGGCGGTCGAGGCAGCCGACCTGTGGCAGGACGCACCAGCGCCCCGGATGGGTCTGATCAGCAGCGACAACCAGTTGCTCGACGGCCTGTATGTGCCAGCGTCCGTACCACCCGGCGCCACCGGCATGCTGCTCCTCCTGGCCGGCGATCCTCCAGCAACGCACGCCCGCGTGCGCGGCCAGCTGTGGGTGACCGGTCCTTTCCCAGACGCGTACCCACTCCCTTTCGAAACCACAGCATGATCTTGATGGAACTGCACAATCGGATTCCGATTATCACGACGGTCGGTGCTTGAGCTGCGGAAATGAGCCGGGACGTGACAATCGGACATCCAATGGTGGTGCCCGATTGCCACTTTGTTGCCCGTTCTAGCGCGGTAGGTGGGCAAAAAAAGTGACAATCGCGCATTTGCGGGCATTTTCTGGACCAATTGAACGCGCGCTTATCTCGCGCGCGCGTCAACTTACGTAATGAAAACCCGCCACCCACCCCCCACCCTTCTGAAAGGGCGGGGGCTCAAAATGTCACCCGGGTACGACAGTTTCGCGCCGCACCCTATGTAGAGCGGCCCGATTGGCTGGACAGAACACCAGGATTTCCTCGAGTGTCGGACTTTATCCCGCACTCGAGGGTGACTGCGGGATAAAGTCCCGCACTCGACGTGGTGAGGCAACACCCAGACCTGGCATTCCGCGCCGCGAGGGGCGAGCGCTGGCGGGCCAAAAACTGGGGGCAGGGGATTGTCACCTATGTGCGGTAAGGAACAATTGCGTGCTGTGACTTCCTACGAGTGACTCGACGTACCCGTTACTGGGAAGTAACGTAATGCCGATCACCGTGGGCTGCGTCACGTGACAGCCTCGGTGCAGCGGGTCAGCCGGACCTCGGCGCTGCTGCCGTACGGAGCCACAAGCTCGTCGGCAATCAGCGCATTCCACGGACAGCTGAGACGGTAGGCGGCATGATGCGTTCCGCGTCACTTACGACTTCCAGGGTCGTTGGTTCGGTTAGCCGGGAGGGGGTGCGTGATGGGCGTTGAGGTCAAGGTCGAGGGTCTGACCAAGTCTTTCGGGCGTCAGGTCATCTGGTCCGATGTCAGCCTGACGCTGCCGGCCGGCGAGATCTCGGTGCTGTTGGGTCCGTCCGGCACCGGCAAGTCGGTCTTCCTGAAGAACCTGATCGGGCTGCTCAAGCCCGACCGCGGCTCGATCACCATCCAGGGCAACGACCTCACCAAGCTGTCCGAGCGCAAGCTCTACGAGGTCCGCAAGCTGTTCGGCGTGCTGTTTCAGGACGGCGCCCTGTTCGGCTCGATGAACCTGTACGACAACATTGCCTTCCCGCTGCGCGAGCACACCCGCAAGTCCGAGTCCGAGGTCAAGCGGATCGTCGACGACAAGATGGAAATGGTGGGCCTGGCCGGCACCGAGCGCAAGCTGCCCGGTGAGATCTCCGGCGGCATGCGCAAGCGCGCCGGCCTCGCCCGAGCGCTGGTGCTGGACCCGGAGATCGTGCTGGTGGACGAGCCGGACTCGGGCCTGGACCCGGTCCGCACGGCATATATCAACCAGCTGTTCGTCGACCTGAACCAGCAAATCGGCGCGACCTTCCTGATCGTCACCCACGACGTGAACACCGCGCGTACTGTGCCGGACAACATCGGCCTGCTCTACCGCCGGCACCTGGCCATGTTCGGGCCGCGGGAGATGCTGCTGTCCAGCGAGGAACCGGTCGTCAGACAGTTCCTGAACGCCCAGCGGCAGGGCCCGATCGGGATGTCGGAGGAGAAGGACGTGGGTGAGCTGGAGGCCGAGCGGCAGGCCGGGTACGAGATGCCCCCGCTGCCGCCGATCGCGCTGCAGCTGCTGCCCACCGACGGCCAGGTCCGGGCCGGCCAGCGCCCGCCGGGCGCGTGGTGCCAGGCGAACGGGGTCACCCCGCCGCCCGGCTCGTTCCAGGACCCGCCCGGGGTGGCAGGCTCTGCTGGCAACGCCAGGCACGCGCAGAGTTCGGGCTGGACCAAACCCGCTGGCCGTGCGGACGACGACACCCTGGCATTACCCCGCGTGGAGGGTTAGCTGCATGTCACATCCAGCCTGGTCAGCGTCGACCACGCACACTCGCCGACCGGAACGGGAGCTGATGGCTTCCGAACCGATCACCGGCGGCCTGCGGACCGCCGGGAACCTGTTCTCGTTCGGTCTGGACACGGTCGTGTCGCTGCCGCGCCGGCCGTTCCAGATCCGTGAGTTCATCCAGCAGGCCTGGTTCATCGCGTCGGTGACCATCCTGCCGACCGCGCTGGTGTCCATCCCGTTCGGCGCGGTGATCGCGCTGCAGCTGGGCACCCTGACCCGGCAGCTCGGCGCGCAGTCGTTCACCGGTGCGGCGAGCGTGCTCGCGGTCGTACGCGAAGCGAGCCCCATCGTCACCGCGCTGCTCATCGCCGGTGCCGCCGGCTCGGCGATCTGCGCGGACCTCGGCTCCCGGAAGATCCGCGAAGAGCTGGACGCGATGCAGGTGCTCGGCATCAACCCGATCCAGCGCCTGGTGGTGCCCAGGGTGGTCGCCTGCATGCTGATTGGCCTGCTGCTGAACGGCCTGGTCAGTGTGGTCGGCGTGTCCGGCGGCTACTTCTTCAACGTGATCATCCAGGGTGGTACGCCGGGTGCCTACCTGGCCAGTTTCACCGCGCTCGCGCAGCTGCCGGACCTGTGGTCGGCGGAGATCAAGGCGGTGATCTTCGGCTTCATCGCCGCGGTGGTCGCCTCGTACAAGGGCATGAACGCCGGCGGCGGTCCCAAGGGCGTCGGTGACGCGGTGAACCAGAGCGTGGTCATCACGTTCATGCTGCTGTTCTTCGTGAACTTCGTGGTCACCGCGATCTACTTCCAGGTCGTGCCGGCGAAGGGCTCGTAGGGAGATGGCCGACCTGAGCTCGCTTTACAAGCGACCGCTCGCCGCCCTGGACGACCTGGGCGGCCAGATGTCGTTCTATGTCCGGTCGCTGGCCTGGACTCCGCGCACGCTCACCCGCTACAAGAAGGAGATTCTCCGGCTGCTCGCCGAGGTCTCGTTCGGGACCGGCGGTCTCGCGGTCATCGGCGGCACCATCGGCGTCATCGCGTTCATGTCGTTCTTCACCGGCACCGAGGTTGGCCTGCAGGGTTATGCGGCACTGAACCAGATCGGTACGAGCGCGTTCACCGGTTTCGTCTCGGCGTACGTGAACACCCGCGAGATCGCGCCGCTGGTCGCCGGCCTCGCCTTGTCCGCGACCGTGGGCTGCGGTTTCACCGCCCAGCTGGGCGCGATGCGGATCAGTGAAGAGGTCGACGCGCTCGAGGTGATGGGCCTGCCGTCGCTGCCGTTCCTGGTGACGACCCGGATGATCGCCGGCTTCATCGCGGTCATCCCGCTCTACATCATCGGGCTGCTCTCCAGCTACCTTTCCACCCGTACGATCTCGGTGCTCTACAACGGGCAGTCGGCCGGCACGTACGACTACTACTTCCATCTCTTCTTACCCCCGGTCGACGTCCTCTGGTCCTTCGTCAAAGTGCTGGTGTTCGCCGTCATCGTGGTGCTGATCCACTGCTATTACGGCTATTACGCGAGCGGCGGCCCAGCTGGCGTGGGCACCGCGGTGGGCCGTGCCGTACGAACCGCGATCGTCGCCATCAACGTGGTGGACTTCTTCCTCAGCCTGGCCATCTGGGGTGCCACCACGACGGTCCGGATCACCGGGTAGAGGGGACGGGAATGAGCAAGTTCGGTGAGGTGCTGAAAACCCGGCTGCTGGGCCTGGGGTTCCTGCTGCTGCTCGCCATCCTGGTGACCCTGTCGATCCTGCAGTTCCAGCACGTCTTCACGCCGGTCGTGATGGTCACGCTGCAGACCGACCAGGCCGGCAACCAGCTGAACACCGGCGCGGACGTGAAGCTGCGCGGGGTGATTGTCGGAGACGTGAGAACGATCTCCACCAACGGGACCGGCGCGAAGATCGCCCTGGCGCTGCAGCCCGACAGCGTCGGCCTGATTCCCGCCAACGTGATCGCGCAGCTGCTGCCCAAGACGCTGTTCGGCGAGAAGTACGTCTCGCTGGTCACCCAGGGCAGCAGCCTTCCGGCGACAGTGTTCGCGCTGGTCAGACCATCTTCCAGGACCGCTCGGCCTACTCCGCCGAGCTGCAGCAGGTGCTCAACGAGCTGCTGCCGCTGCTGCACACGCTGCAGCCGGAGAAGTTGTCGATCACCCTCAACGCGGTGGCCACCGCGCTGAACGGGCGCGGCAACGAGCTCGGCGACACGTTGGTGACGCTGAACGACTACCTGGGTCAGCTCAACGGCGCGCTGCCGGCGCTGCAGGCGGACATCCGCAAGCTGGCGTCGGTCAGCAACACGTACGCGGACGCCGCCCCGGACATCCTCGCGCTGCTGAAGAACCTGACCACCACCGCGAACACAGTGGTCGACCAGAAGACCAACCTCGCCAAGCTGTTCGCGTCCACCACGGTCACCGCGAACACCACCCGGCAGCTGCTGGAGACCAACGGCAACCAGATCATCCAGGTGGCCGACTCGTCCCGGCCGATCCTGCAGCTGCTGGCCGAGTATTCGCCGGAGTTCCCATGCTTCCTCAAGGGTCTGACGGACACCGAGGCCAGGGCCGAGAAGATCATCTACGACAACCGCATCCACATCACCGTGGAAGTCGTTCGCAACCAGGGCAAATACCTGCCCGGCCACGACGAGCCGGAGTACGGCGCGAACAGCGGCCCGAACTGCTGGGGGATGCCGAACCCACCGGTGCCGTTCCCGGCAGCGCAGGCGCCGTCCGGCTACGACTTCGGGATCGCCCGCAACCCGCTGCCGCTGGGCGGCACCACGACGGACCTGCTGACAGCCGGCGCGGATCCGCGCGGCGGCGACATGGGCACCGCTGGTACGACCGCGGACCGGCAGACCATTGACCTGATGCTGGCGCCGGTGCTGGGGGTGTCGCCGAGCAAGGTGCCACCGGTCGCCACACTCTTGTTCGGGCCGATGGCCAGAGGAGCCCAGGTGAGCTTGTCGTGACGCTCTCACATCGAACGGAAGAGGTGATCGGGTGAAGTCGGCACTCAGCGTTTCCAGCCAGCTGACCAAGCTGATCATCTTCATTTCGGTCACCGCGGTGTTGACCGCCGCGCTGGCCGTGACGATCGCGTCCACCAGCTTCGGCGGCAAAATCACGTACCGGGCGCAGTTCACCGACGTGACCGGGTTGAACGTGAGCGACGACGTGCGGGTCGCCGGCGTAAGGGTCGGGTCGGTCAGCTCGATCAAGGTGATCGGCGCGAAGCTCGCCGAGATCTCCTTCTCCGTCGACAACACGGTGAAGCTGTCGGTCGGTACGAACGCACGGATCCGTTACCGGAACCTGGTCGGCACCCGCTATCTGGCGCTCACCGACGGCCCCGGCCCGGTCGGTGACCTGCAGCCGGACGCGCTGATCCCGGTGGCCCGTACCGAATCGGCCCTGGACCTGACCGTGCTGTTCAACGGATTCAAGCCGCTTTTCACCGCGCTGAACCCGAAAGACGTGAACAACCTGGCCTTCGAGATCATCCAGGTGCTGCAGGGCGAGGGCGGCACGGTGGACAGCCTGCTGGCCAGTACGTCCTCGCTGACCAACACGCTCGCCAACCGGGACGCGCTGATCGGCCAGGTCATCACCAACCTGAACTCGGTGCTGGCCACCGTGGTGAGCCGGGACTCGCAGCTGTCCAACCTGATCGTCCAGCTGCAGCGGTTCGTCTCCGGGTTGGCCTCGGACCGTACGGCCATCGGTGACTCATTGGCGAACATCGCCAGCCTGAGCAGCAGCACCGCGGGTCTGCTCACCGACGCCCGGCCGTCGATCAAGTCGGACATTGCCTCCCTGAACACCGTGGCCGCCACCCTCAACGGCAGCTCGGACGTGGTCAACGGTGTCCTGCAGCGGTTGCCCACCAAGCTCAGCAAGCTGACCGCGCTGGGCTACGGCGGCGGGTGGTTCAACTTCTACCTGTGCTCGATGGGCGGCTACACGACCCTCCCGGTGGTCGGCAAGGTGCAGGTCGGCCCGATCGACCGGTCCGGCTACCCCTGCAGCGGGGGTGGCCAGTGAAGCCGTTTCGGGAGCGCAACCAGCTGGTCATCGGCATCGTCGGCGTGGTGGTGATCGCGCTGGTCATGCTGATCGCGTTCAACGCCGGCAACCTGCCGCTGATCGGCGGCGGCACCACGTATGCGGCGGATTTCCGGGACGCCAGCGGACTGAAGCCGGACGATGAAGTGCGGATCGCCGGCGTAAGGGTTGGCAAGGTCGAGGACCTCTCGTTGAGCGGCACCCATGTGGTGGTCAGTTTCAAGATCGACAGTGGCCAGCTGACGCTGGGCAGCACGACGACGGCTTCCATCCGGATCAAGACGCTGCTCGGCCAGAAATACCTGGCGGTGGTGCCGACCGGTGGCGGGAAGCTCAGTGGCGACATCCCGACCAGCCGGACGACCTCGCCCTTCGACGTGGTGCAGGCGGTCAGCGGACTCGCCCAGACGGTCGGCGACATCAACACCACCCAGCTGGCCGCCGCTTTCGACACCATTTCCGAGACTTTCGCCGGCAGCCCGGCCAACCTGAGTTCGGCGCTGACCGGACTGTCCAAGCTGTCCACCACGATCGCCAGCCGGGACGCCCAGCTCGGCCAGCTGCTGGCCAGCGCCAACACGGTGACCGGCCTGCTGGCCGACCGGCGGACCCAGTTCCAGCAGCTGATCACCGACGGGAACCTGCTGCTCGCCGAGCTGAACCGGCGCCGGGTGGTCATCCACACGCTGCTGGTGAGTTCGACCGCGCTGGCCAACCAGCTGACGGCGCTGATCGTGGAGAACCGCAACCAGCTCAAGCCCGCGCTGGACCAGCTGCACGGCGTGCTGAGCCTGCTTCAGGCCAACCAGAACAACCTGGACGCGGCGCTGCAACGGTTCGCCCCGTTCGTACGCACCTTCGCCAACGTCCTGGGCAACGGCCGCTGGTTCGACTCGTACATCATCGGCTGCCTGCTCCCCCGCCGCCGCCGATCAGCCCCGCCGCCTGCCCGGAGTCAGGCCAGCCGACCAACCCGCTGGGAGGCGGCGGATGAGCGCGCAGACCGCTGAGAAGACGCCCCGGTTCATCGATCGGCCAGGCATGAAATTCCTGCCGATTGGGCTGGTCATCCTGCTGATCGCCGTCATCGGTGGGGTCGTCTGGATCGCCACTACGCCGTCGTTGCGTACGATCACCGCGAATTTCAGCGAGACCGTCGGCGTCTATGCAGGTTCGGACGTACGCATCCTCGGCGTGAAGGTCGGCACCGTCACCTCGGTGACGCCCATCGGCGGCCAGGTTCGGGTCGAGCTGAACTACGACAGCAAATACAAGGTGCCGTCCGACGCGGTCGCGGTCATCGTGCCGCCGTCGCTGGTCTCCGACCGATATGTGCAGCTCTCGCCGGTCTATCAGAGCGGCGCGCAGATGGTGGACGGCGCGGTGCTGGGCACCGACCGGACCGCGGTGCCGGTCGAGCTGGACCAGATCTACCAGTCGCTCAATGACCTGAACGTGGCGCTCGGCCCGAGCGGCGCGAACCGGGACGGCGCGCTCAACCGGCTGCTCGCCACCGGCCGCGCGAACCTGCAGGGCAACGGTACGAACCTGAACACGACCACGAAGAACCTGTCGCAGGCCATCCAGACCCTCGCGGACCACCGCGGTGACGCCTTCGGGACGATCGCCAACCTGCAGCAGTTCGTCAGCACGCTGGCCGCCGCCAGCGACTCCCAGGTGCGGACGTTCAACAGCCAGCTGGCGCAGGTGTCCAGCCAGCTCAACGGCGAGCGGGCAGACCTTGCCGCGTCGCTGAAGGCGCTGTCGATCGCGCTCGCGCAGGTGCAGTCGTTCGTGAAGGAGAACCGGACGTCGCTGTCCACCGACGTGGCCCAGCTCAGCAGCCTGACCGCGATCCTGGTCAAGCAGAAGGCGTCGCTGGCCGAGGTGTTGGATGTGGCGCCGCTCGCGATCAGCAACGTCGAGCTGGCGTACAACGCCACCTCGGGCACCCTGGACACCCGCGACGACGCGATTTCCGGGCTCGACCCGGCGCTGACCCTGTGTGGCGGGTTCCAGCTCGCGAACGTGCTGGCCAAGGACGAGTCGCTGCGGAACACCTGTGTCGGCCTGGTGCAGATGATCACCCGCTGCAACACCGGCATCGTGCCGGCGATCCTCAAGCCGCTGGCCGCGCTCCCGCCGGTACGAGCGCTGCCCTGCAGTTATTCCGCGCTGCCCGGCGGCACGTACCCGACCTTCGGCAACGGTGCCTCACCCGCCAACGGCACGCCCACGGGCACTGGAGGCGGGGTCAACCTCCCGGTGCCTGGCTCCGGGTTGACCGGCACCATCGACCGTACGGTCGGCGGCATCCTGAGCGGAGGGCAACTGATGGTGCTCTCCCGCCGCAGACCGGTGGTGCGCTGGGTCGCGTTGCTCAGCTGCCTGGTGGTTTTCGTCGCTGGCTGCAAGTTCGACGGGTTGTACGGCGTACCGCTGCCTGGCGGAGTCGCCGGCACCGGCGGCTACCAGGTGAAGATCGAGTTCGCCGACGTGCTCGACCTGGTGCCGCAGTCAGCGGTGAAGGTCAACGACGTGACCGTCGGCAGCGTCGGCGAGATCGACCTGGTGCCGGCGTCCATCCCGGCCAAATACGCGGCGATGGTCACCATCAACCTGGAGAAGTCGGTGGTGCTGCCGGACAACGTGTCCGCCGGCATCCGGCAGACCAGCCTGCTCGGCGAGAAGTATGTGGACCTGCAGAGCCCGCCGGCCGGCCAGGAGGTCGGCCGGCTGTCCTCCGGTGACCTGATCCCGATGTCCCGTACCAGCCGGGACGTGGAGATCGAGGAAGTGTTGGGTGCGCTGTCCCTGGTCCTGAACGGCGGGGCCCTGCAACAGATCCAGACGATCAACAAGGAGCTGTCCACCGCGTTGTCCGGCCGCGAGCCGCAGGTCCGCTCGCTGCTGAACGAGCTGGACACCTTCGTGGGCAGTCTGGACGCGCGCAGAAGGCGAACATCATCAAGGCGCTGCAGGGCCTGAACCGGCTGGCAGCGGTGCTGAACAGCCAGAAGACCGTGTTCACCAACGCGCTGGACAGCATCGGCCCAGGCCTTGCCGTACTGGCCGACCAGCGCCAGCAGCTCACCCAGACGCTGACGGCGCTGTCCAAGCTGGGGGCGGTTGGTACGCACGTCATCAACGCCAGCAAGGCCGACACGATCGCTGACCTCAAAGCCCTGCAGCCGACGTTGGCGCAGCTCACCAAGGCCGGCACCGACCTGCCCAACGGACTGGAGCTGCTGTCCACCTTCCCGTTCCCCGAAGAACGTGGTCGACGCGATCTTCATCAGCAACGGTCGTGCGTACGCGAACATCGACATCAACCTCGACCTCAATCTGACCGACGTGCTCGGCAACCTGCTCACGCCTAACCAGACCCCGATACAGGCGCCGCAGACCGGTGGCACCGGCACCAACCCGGTGCTGCCGCCGGATTCGTCGCATACCGGCCAGCCAGCCGACTCCGGGGGGTGAACGGCGGGATCCAGGACCTGCCCGGCATCACGTCGGGACCGCCCGGCGGTTCGTCCGGAGGCGGCGGTCTGAGCGGCATCCTGTTAGGAGGCACCTCGTGATCACCCTGCGGACGAAGATCCAGGTGGCCGTCTTCGTACTGGTCGCGCTGCTGGGCGTGAGCTTCGTGTCGGCCAACTACGTCGGCTTGGGCGACACTCTGTTCAACCGCACGTACGTGGTGAGCGCCGACTTCAGCCGGGCCGGCGGCATCTTCCAGAACGCCGCCGTCACGTACCGCGGCTTCCAGGTCGGCAAGGTGCTGCAGGTCTCGCTGATCCCCGGTGGCGTAAGAGCGACCATGCAGCTCACCCGGGACACCAAGATCCCGTCCAGCAGCCGGGCAGTGGTCACCGACCGGTCCGCGGTCGGTGAGCAGTACATCGACCTGCGGCCGGCCACCGGCGCGGGGCCGTTCCTGGTGGACAACACCATCCCGATGTCCCGTACGGGCACACCGTTGCCGCTGGAAGACATCCTGCTGAACCTGGACAAGCTGGTCGGCTCGGTCAACCAGCAGGACCTGTCGGTGGTGATCGACGAGCTCGGCAAGGCGTTCAACGGCGAGGCCGGGCAGAACCTGGACCGGCTGCTGGACAACACCACCGCGCTGGTCAACGACGCGCAGATCTACCTGCCGCAGACGCTGCAGCTGATCGCCGACGGCAGGATCGTGCTCAGCACTCAGGAGGCCTCGGCCAGCGACATCCGGCAGTGGGCGTCCTCGCTCGCGGGCCTGTCCGGTCAGCTCAAGGCCAGCGACCCGGACCTGCGCCAACTGCTCGCGGTCACCCCGGGTGCGGCCACCGAGGTCACCAACCTGGTCCGCCAGTTGCAGCCCAACCTTGGCTTCCTGCTGGCCAACCTGCTCACCACCAACCAGGTGGCGGTCCGTCGGCTGGACGGCATCGAGCAGATCCTGATCGCGTACCCGATCGCGCTGGCCGGCGGCTCCACGGTGGTGCCCGGCGACAACACCGTGCACTTCGGGCTGGTGCTCAACGTCGACGACCCGCCGCCTTGCCGTTACACCGCGTCGGCGCCGCTGACCTGCACCTCGACCGACAAGAAGTACGGCTCGGAGGTGCGCGGCTGGCAGAACGCGCCGCGGCCCGGTGGCGTCGACCCGACGGCCCAGCCGCCGGACCCGACCACTGACTCCGCCGCCGCTGGGTACGACCCGACCACTGGCATCGCCACCACCTCGGACGGTTCGCCGTACGTGCTCGGTGGCACCGGCGGCCAGGCCGCGCTGCTCGGTGACCAGGCTTGGAAGAGCCTGCTCATCACCCCGCTGAGCGGCTAGTGGGCGCCTTGAGGGTTCCACGGGGAAACACCTCAAGGCGGACCTGGTCAGCTCCACAAGGAAGGTTCCTGCAGGTGCCCACCCGAACCGAGTCCCGTACGGTGACGCCGTCCACCACTCCCGACCCCGGCGAGCGTCCCGTGTCCGTACCGTCCGAGCCAGCCACGGCCAAACCGGCCCCCCGAAGTCGTCCGGCCGCCGGCCGCCGGTCCGGGACTGGGTGTCCTGGCTGAACCCGCAGGGACCCACCGGTCGGGGCGTGGTGGCCTGCGTTCTGGTGGTGCTGATGGTGGCGCTCGCGGCGCTGATCGGCTGGCAGGCGTGGCAGCTGACCAGCAACCAGACCACCGCTGCTCGGCAGGCGGCGGTGGTGGCGGCCGCCCGGGACGCGGCGCAGAACCTGCTGTCGTACAACTACACGACCATCGACCGGGACCAGCAGCGGGTCGTCGACCGGACCACCGGTGACTTCAAGGACCAGTACACGGCCGGGCAGGCGCAGATCAAGAGCCAGGCAGTGAAGCTGAAAGGGTCTTCGACCGCGCAGATCCTGGAGGCCGGGCTGGTGTCGTCCGACAAGGACTCGGCCACCGTGCTGGTGTCCGCCGACGTGACCGCCAAGTCCAGCCAGGACACCAAAGGCACCGTCCGGCATCTTCGGATGCAGGAGCAAATGTCGTACCAAGGTGGCCGCTGGCTTCTCGGCAACCTGAACTTCCTGTAGGACCGACCGGACGGAAAGGAGGATCCCGATGGCCCGCCGCCCCATTCCCCGCGCGTTGCGCAGCACTCGTACCAACCAGCCCGCCAGCCGGCCCAAGCCGGCTGCCGCCGGCAAAACGGTCACCCCGAGGCGGACGACCGCACCGGTCGCGCCCGAGCCGGTGAAGCCCACCCGCGACACCACCGAGACCCGCCGGCCGTCGCCCCGGCCGTCACCGCGTCCCAGCGACCAGCGCGCGGACACCAGCCGCTCCCGGTCGGCCCGCTCCAGCCGCCGCACCCCGCCCGGCCGGCGTCGGCGTCGTCGTACGACCAACCGCTGGCTGCCGTTCCAGGCCGCCTCCGGCCTTACCCTGGTTGTCCTGCTTCTCCTCGTCGTCCTCATGGGCGCGGTGAGCGGCGGGCTGGTCTTTTGGCAGGCGTACGACGCGGACGCCGCCACTGCCCGTACAGCCGCCGTCGCGGCCGCCGCGGTGCAGGCGCAGACGCTCTTCTCGTACGACTACCGGCACCTGGACCGTGACATCGCGGCCAGCCGCAAGGTCATCACCGGGCAGCTCGCCACTGACTACGTAAAGACCAGCACCCTGGTCGTCGGCCCGCAGGCCACTGCCAACAAGGCCGTCGTCGCGGCCACCGTGACCGCGTCTTCAGTCGTCACCGCTGCGCCCGGCCAGGTGACCGTACTGGTGTTCTTGAATCAGGCCGTGCAGAACAAGAACGTCCAGGGGACGCGGCTTGACCAGTACCGCGTCCGGATGGTGATGCAGAAGGTCTCCGGAAAGTGGCTGATTTCGCAAGCGACCCCGCTTTAGGGGATTGCGTACGGGTCGGCCCTGTTTGGGGGCCGTGTCTGCTGCGGTGACGAGCGTCCTGGTTAAAAGCCGTGACCGCGAGGGGCGGCGTCTCGTCTACCAGCCACCGGGAAACCCCACCCCGACACCAAAGGGCGGTGTCGGGGTGGGGTTTCCCGTGCTTACTGTCGATGCGCCCTGTGTTTCTGGCGCCTTCGGCGCGGGCGCCGTCGACTACGGCTACGAGCGTCGGTCCTCAGACCCTGCAAAACCCGCAGGGTCTGAGGACCGACGCCCCTGCCGGAGGGGCGACAACATCGGCCTGGCGGCCGATGGCGCCGAACGGGGCTGGGACTCGTCGGAGTTGGCCAACTTTGGTTTGGGTGTTGCGGTCCCGAACGGGTTGGAAGGGTGGCCTGGCGGCCGATGGCGCTGGGACTCGTCGGAGTTGGCCCAGCCGGGCTTTGCGCTCCCTGACCGTTTGGCGCTCAGGTTGGTGTAGGGTGGTAGCCGCTGAGGCCAATAGGCCGAAGAAGTGAACCCGGTTCGTGGTCGGACGGCCACCAGCCGGGTTTTGCGTTTACAGGCTCAATTGTGTTCTTGCGTGCAGGTGGGAACCCGGGCTCGCCAGGCTCCGCCGGCGCCGTAACACCAGCCGACCACATCTGGAACCCAGATCAGCGGCTCGCTCGCAGAGTCCATGTGTTCATAGGCGAGTTTCTTCGCGTCTTGACTGTCGATTCAGCTCTCGAACAATGGTCTGTCGATCGAACTTGTCACGGTCGTCGCGAGAGTCGAAGACGAGACGGTGAGCACTCTTGGCCAGAGTGACTTCCAATAGCTGTTTGACGCGGCGGCGGCACAGGTCATGCAGAAGGTCTCCGGAAACTGGCTGATTCGCAGGCCACCCGCTGTAACGGCGGACACCGCCCGAACGGGTGCCCGTACGGGCGGTTCTGCAACCCGGCGGGTGCCTTGTCCATCGATCGATGGAGTGACAGCATTTCTCCACCGAATGGGGGCAGGTGTGCCCGTGGAAGTAGCTACGGACAGAGAAGGCGGATCGCCGGATCCGCGGGATTTCGTCGAGCGGCTCTACATTGACTCGGCCAGCCAGCTGTTGGTGGCCGCCTTCGCGCTGACCGGCAACGTGGCGGAGGCACAGGACGCCGTACATGAGGCATTCCTGGGCGCTTTCGCCCATCCGAGCCGGATCGTACGGGCCGACAACCCCGTCGCGTACCTGCGCACGGTCACGCTGAACATCGCCCGGGAGCGCTTCCGGCGGCGGCAGCGGCTACGGGTCCTGATGCGCCGGATCCCGGTCCCGGACGACCAACTGCCGGGCCTGAGCCCGGATCGTACGGCGCTGCTCGCCGCGATCCGCCAACTGCCCGCCAACCAGCGGGAGGCGATCACGCTCTTCTACCTGGCCGACATGAGCGTCGAGGATGTCGCCGCCAACCTGAAGGCACCGACCGGCATGGTAAAAGCGTGGTTGTCCCGCGGCCGTGCCCACCTCGCCACCCTGCTGGGTGACGACGAGACTCCCCGCACGCGCGTACCGGAGGCCAAGCATGCTTGACACCGACCTGGAGGACTTCCACGCCGACGCGTTCGGCGACATCCGCGCCGAGATCATCGCCCAAGGCCGGCTGTTGGGGTCCGTTGCAACTGCGGGCCAAGCAGCGCCGCCGTACGGTCAGAACCCGTCTCGTAGTCGCGGTGGCCGCGGTGTTCGTCCTGGCTGTCGGTGCCGTCGCGGGTCCCTCGCTGCTACGGCCCTCATTCTCCATCCCGGCATCTTCAGTGCCCGATTACGCCAAGACGCCACCAGTGACCGGGCCGATCCAGGCGGTAGCTGTCGCACCTGAGGGAATCAAGAAGGTCACCAACGTCGACCAGCTCGACCCGCAGGTGGCATTCGGAGTGTTCCCGCTCGGCAACGGCCTGAAGCCGGCCGGGCTCGCTCGTACGCTGGACGGTGGCCGCAGCTGGACCGGCTGGCGGCTGCCTGATGCGTACGAGCCCAATTCGATGGCCGTGTATGCGTTGAATGACGAGACAGCGATTATCGACAACCTGATCACCCGGGACGGCGGCGGACGTGGGCCGTACTCAAGAGTGGGTGGGGATCACCGATCGCGACGGTCCCCGCTGGCTGGCGGCTCTACTCGGGTTCGGCTGGGTACAGCGCAAGCCCCGTGATCATGGGGGGAAGAGAGCAACTGGCCGCCATCGATCCGGCCACTGGCGTCATCCACCCGTTGAGTCATCACCTGGGATTGGTCGGCTACCGGATATCGGAAGCAACGGACGGGTCGTTGTGGCTGCTCGGGCAGCGGGACTACCCCGCACACGGGTACGTCGTCAACGTCAGCCACGACCGAGGGATGACGTGGTCCGCGTTCGAGCCCAAGAGCCCGCCGCCGAACACAAACGGCCTTAACGTGAGCAGCTTTGACGGGCGTACCGGCTATCTCCTGTCAACGGCGGCCGGACCCAACAAGAGCACCCTGGGCTACCTGTACACGACCCACGATGGCGGCAAGAGCTGGTCCGCGGCACGTCAGGTGCCGCTCAGTGCCGCGGGTGGCGTCGAGGCCCTGCCGGACGGCGGGATGCTGGTGGTCAACCTGCTCAGTCCAGACACCGGTGGCCCGGTCATGACCAGCAAGGACGGTGGCCAGACCTTCCAGACAGTTCCGGGGCTGACGTACACCACCGCGATTTCCCGACTGCTTGGCGGTGGGTGGCAGGCCAACGCGGCGCACTTCCAGAGCACCTGGATGGCGTCCGCGGACGGTATCCACTACACCCCGCTTCTCCTGCCCTAGCCGCCGCGGTGCCTTATGACGTGCCCACAATGCACGTCATGAGGCACCGCGAGCCCCGGAGATTCCCTGGCCTTGATCGGTCCCGTACGACAGTTTGAACGGAATTCATGGCGAACACGCGTTCGAGTCATCTCGACCGGTCAGTACGGGAGAAACCGGGCGGGCAGCGAGGGATAACCGCAGCTCAAAACTCGTAAAAAGGATAAAAGGCTGTCCGGTTGCCGCAAGGGAGAGCAGCACATTATGTCCTTTAAGACCCCTTGACATCGGCCACTCGGCGACACGTAGGGCTTCACCTCTTGACGAGGGGCTATCTCGGCGTGCACGCTTCCAGTGCGGCGTAATCGTGACTCGCGCGAGGTTCTGGATCCGGTGCTGACGGATCCCTCGCAGCCGGCCCGCCGGGGGTGCGTTGGACAGGCGTGCCCGTTGTGGCTAGACTGCTAGTTTGCGCTGCCTTCCGTCATGCTTCCTGCCAAGGAACTGTTGTTCAGGGGTCTGTTCAGAGTGTTGTCCGACTGCCGCGGGTACGGCTTTGTCGACGATGTTCTGGCTGGTCACTGGGCTTCAGATTCGAAGCGGGTCGCTAGGGGTGCGCGCGTCATGACAGCAACGGTGCTCGAGAGGACGCATCTTGGCAGTCTCCCGCCCCGGCAACAAATTCCACTCTCGTCCCAGCGCAGGTAATCCTTATGGGCCGCTCCGTGTCTCCTTCGGGAAGATTCAGGAGCAGCTCGAGGTGCCCAACCTGCTCGCTCTTCAGACCAGCTCTCGTTCGACTGGTTGATCGGCAACGAGGCCTGGCAGTCTCGGTCCGCCGACGCTCCGTCGACGCTCAGTGGCCTGGCCGAGATCCTCGAAGAGATTTCTCCGATCGAGGACTTCTCCGGCTCTATGTCGCTGTCCTTCTCCAACCCGCGCTTCGAAGAGGTCAAGGCCTCCATCGAGGAGTGCAAGGAGAAGGACCTCACGTACTGCGCACCGCTCTTCGTGACCGCGGAGTTCACCAACAACACCACTGGCGAGATCAAGAGCCAGACGGTGTTCATGGGCGACTTCCCGATGATGACTGCCAAGGGCACGTTCATCATCAACGGCACCGAGCGCGTGGTCGTGTCGCAGCTGGTTCGTTCTCCTGGGGTGTATTACGCGAAGGAGCCGGACAAGACCTCCGACAAAGACGTCACGAACGTACGGGTGATCCCCAGCAGGGGCGCCTGGCTGGAGTTCGACGTCGACAAGCGCGACTCGGTCGGTGTACCATCGACCGCAAGCGTCGGCAGGCTGTCACGGTCCTCCTGAAGGCCCTCGGCTGGACTCCGGAAAGGATTCGCGAGCGGTTCGCGGATTCGGAGATCATGATGGCCACCCTGGAGAAGGATCACCTCGTCGGTCAGGATGAGGCGCTGCTGGACATCTATCGCAAGCTCCGCCCGGGCGAACCGCCCACCAGGGAGAATGCCCAGACGCTGCTGGACAACCTGTTCTTCAACCCGAAGCGATACGACCTGGCCAAGGTCGGTCGGTACAAGGCGAACCGCAAGCTCGGTGTGAACGTGCCCTTCACCACCGGCACCCTCACCGAGGACGACGTGGTCGCCACCATCGACTACCTCGTGAAGCTGCACGCGGACGTCGACGGGTATGAGCCGGACGACATCGACCACTTCGGCAACCGGCGGATCCGTACCGTCGGCGAGCTCATCCAGAACCAGGTGCGGGTTGGCCTGTCCCGGATGGAGCGGGTCGTCCGCGAGCGGATGACGACGACTCAGGACGTCGAGGCGATCACGCCGCAGACCCTGATCAACATCCGCCCGGTGGTGGCCTCCATCAAGGAGTTCTTCGGCACCAGCCAGCTGTCCCAGTTCATGGACCAGATCAACCCGCTGGCCGGGTTGACCCACCGTCGCCGGCTGAACGCGCTCGGCCCCGGTGGTCTGTCCCGTGAGCGGGCCGGCATGGAGGTCCGCGACGTGCACCCGAGCCACTACGGCCGGATGTGCCCGATCGAGACCCCGGAGGGCCCGAACATCGGCCTGATCGGTGCGCTGGCCGCGTTCGCGCGGATCAACCCGTTCGGCTTCATCGAGACTCCTTACCGCAAGGTCGTCGACGGCATCGTCACCAGCCAGATCGACTACTACCTCACCGCGGACGAGGAAGACCGGTATGTCAAGGCCCAGGCCAACGCTCCGCTGACTGCGGAGGGCCGGTTCGCTGAGGACCGGGTCACCGCTCGGCGTAAGGGCGGCGAGGTCGAGCTGGTGGCCAAGGGCGAGATCGAGTACATGGACGTTTCGCCGCGCCAGATGGTCTCGGTCGCGACCGCGATGATTCCGTTCCTTGAGCACGACGACGCGAACCGCGCCCTGATGGGTGCGAACATGCAGCGCCAGGCGGTTCCGCTGGTGCGCACCGAGCGTCCGCTGGTCGGTACGGGCATGGAATACCGCTCCGCCGCCGACGCCGGCGACGTGGTGGTGGCCGAGCAGTCCGGCATCGCCGAGGACGTGTGCGCCGACTACATCACCGTCATGAACGACGACGGCACCCGTCGGACGTACTTGCTGCACAAGTTTCCGCCGCTCGAACCAGGGCAGCTGCATCAACCAGAGCCCGATCGTGGCCGAGGGTGACCGGGTCGAGGCTGGCCAGGTGCTTGCCGACGGCCCGTCCACCGACTTCGGTGAGATGGCGCTGGGCAAGAACCTGCTGGTCGCGTTCATGCCGTGGGAGGGTCACAACTACGAAGACGCGATCATCCTGAGTCAGCGGCTGGTCCAGGACGACGTCCTCACCTCGATTCACATCGAGGAGCACGAGGTCGACGCCCGGGACACCAAGCTGGGCGCCGAGGAGATCACCCGGGACATCCCGAACGTCTCCGAAGAGGTCCTCGCGGACCTCGACGAGCGCGGCATCATCCGGGTCGGCGCCGAGGTCGGGCAGGGCGACATCCTGGTCGGCAAGGTCACCCCCAAGGGTGAGACCGAGCTGACCCCGGAAGAGCGGCTGCTGCGCGCGATCTTCGGTGAGAAGGCCCGAGAAGTTCGGGACACCTCGCTGAAGGTGCCACACGGCGAGTCCGGCACGGTGATCGGCGTTCGTACGTTCAGCCGCGACGACGGTGACGAGCTGTCGCCCGGCGTGAACGAGCTGGTCCGGGTGTACGTGGCGCAGAAGCGCAAGATCTCCGACGGTGACAAGCTCGCCGGCCGGCACGGGAACAAGGGTGTGATCTCCAAGATCCTGCCCCCCGAGGACATGCCGTTCCTGGAGGACGGCACTCCGGTCGACATCGTGCTGAACCCGCTCGGCGTGCCCAGCCGGATGAACATCGGTCAGGTTCTGGAGATGCACCTGGGCTGGGTCGCTTCCCGCGGCTGGAAGGTCGACGGGGATGACCAGCCGTGGAAGGTGACGCTCAAGGCCATTGGCGCCGACTGGGCCGACCCGAACACTCCGACCCGACGCGACGCCGGTGTTCGACGGCGCGAAGGAGGAGGAGATCGTCGGGCTGATGGAGTCCACGATCCCCAACCGGGACGGCAACCGGATGGTCGACGGCACCGGCAAGGCGATGCTGTTCGACGGTCGCTCGGGTGAGCCTTATCCGGCACCGGTCGCGGTCGGCTACATGTACATCTTGAAGCTGGCCCACATGGTGGACGACAAGATCCACGCCCGGTCCACCGGTCCGTACTCAATGATCACGCAGCAGCCCCTCGGTGGTAAGGCGCAGTTTGGTGGTCAGCGCTTCGGTGAGATGGAGTGCTGGGCCATGCAGGCGTACGGCGCCGCTTATGCCCTGCAGGAGTTGCTGACGATCAAGTCCGATGACGTGCCCGGTCGCGTGAAGGTTTACGAGGCCATCGTCAAGGGCGAGAACGTCCCCGAACCCGGGGTGCCCGAGTCGTTCAAGGTGCTGCTGAAGGAACTGCAGTCCCTGTGTCTGAATGTCGAGGTGCTTTCCACGGACGGCGTGTCCATCGAGATGCGCGACTCCGACGACGAGGTGTTCCGCGCCGCGGAGGAGTTGGGAATCGATCTGTCTCGGCGTGAGCCGAGCAGCGTCGAAGAGGTCTGACGTGTACGGCGGGAGCGTTTCCGGTTCGCCGGATACGTTCCCGCCGGCCGCCGACCACCGTCAGGACCTGTAAAAGAAAGAGAAGGTTACACGTGCTCGACGTCAACTTTTTTGACGAGCTGCGTATTGGCCTGGCCACCGCCGAAGACATCCGCCAGTGGTCCCATGGCGAGGTGAAGAAGCCGGAGACGATCAACTACCGCACGCTCAAGC
The DNA here is from genome assembly GCF_010993775.1 of Fodinicola feengrottensis. Taxonomy (GTDB): domain Bacteria; phylum Actinomycetota; class Actinomycetes; order Mycobacteriales; family HKI-0501; genus Fodinicola; species Fodinicola feengrottensis. The sequence goes on from NZ_WOTO01000007.1 coordinate 120,857, forward strand.
CTGAGAAGGACGGCTTGTTCTGCGAGAAGATCTTCGGCCCCACCCGCGACTGGGAATGCTACTGCGGCAAGTACAAGCGAGTTCGGTTCAAGGGCATCATCTGTGAGCGCTGCGGTGTCGAGGTCACTCGGGCCAAGGTGCGTCGTGAGCGGATGGGGCACATCGAGCTGGCCGCGCCGGTCACCCACATCTGGTATTTCAAGGGCGTTCCGAGTCGACTGGGTTACCTGCTCGACCTCGCGCCGAAGGACCTAGAGAAGATCATCTACTTCGCCGCGTACCTCATCACCTCGGTGGACACCGAGGCGAGGCACCGCGATCTGCCGACCATCGACTCGGAGATCGGGGCGGAGCGCAAGCACCTCGAGCAGCGCCGCGACAACGACATCGAGACGCGCGCGAAGAAGCTGGAGACCGACCTCGCCGAGCTTGAGGCCGAGGGCGCGAAGAGCGACGTACGACGCAAGGTCAAAGAGGGCGGCGAGCGCGAGATGCGCCAGCTCCGCGACCGCGCGCAGCGTGAGATCGACCGGCTCGACGAGGTGCTGGACACCTTCCGCAAGCTGGACGTTTCCCAGCTGATCCCGGATGAGCTGCTCTACCGCGAGCTCCGGGACCGGTTCGGCGACTACTTCGCCGGTGGCATGGGCGCCGAGGCGCTGCAGAAGCTGCTGGAGGGTTTCGACCTCGAAGCCGAGGCTGAGTCGCTGCGCGAGACCATCCGGTCCGGTAAGGGACAGCGCAAGATCCGCGCGCTGAAGCGGCTGAAGGTGGTCGCGAACTTCCTGAACACCCGGAACTCGCCGCTGGGCATGGTGCTGGACTGCGTACCGGTGATCCCGCCGGACCTGCGTCCGATGGTGCAGCTGGACGGTGGACGTTTTGCCACCAGCGACCTGAACGACCTCTACCGCCGGGTGATCAACCGGAACAACCGGCTCAAGCGACTGCTTGACCTGGGCGCGCCGGAAATCATCGTCAACAACGAGAAGCGGATGCTGCAGGAGGCCGTCGACGCGCTGTTCGACAACGGCCGCCGTGGTCGTCCGGTCACCGGGCCGGGCAACCGTCCGTTGAAGTCGTTGTCCGACATGCTGAAGGGCAAGCAGGGCCGGTTCCGTCAGAACCTGCTCGGCAAGCGTGTCGACTACTCCGGCCGTTCGGTCATTGTTGTTGGCCCGCAGCTCAAGCTGCACCAGTGCGGCCTGCCGAAGATGATGGCGATCGAGCTGTTCAAGCCGTTCGTCATGAAGCGGCTGGTCGACCTCAACCACGCGCAGAACATCAAGTCCGCGAAGCGGATGGTGGAGCGTACGCGTCCGGTCGTCTGGGACGTGCTGGAAGAGGTCATCACCGAGCACCCGGTGTTGCTGAACCGTGCGCCGACGCTGCACCGTCTGGGCATCCAGGCCTTCGAGCCGCTGCTGGTCGAGGGCAAGGCCATCCAGATCCACCCGCGTCTGCACCGCGTTCAACGCGGACTTCGACGGTGACCAGATGGCGGTGCACCTGCCGCTGTCCGCCGAGGCCCAGGCCGAGGCCCGGATCCTGATGCTGTCCAGCAACAACATCCTGTCGCCGGCGTCTGGCCGTCCGGTCACCGCGCCGACCCACGAGATGGTCATCGGCCTATATCACCTCACCTCGCCGGAGGCCGACGCGCTGGGGGCGGGTCGAGTGTTCTCCTCGACGGCCGAGGCGATCATGGCGTACGACAACCATGAGCTGAACCTGCGTGCCGCGATCCGGATCCGGCTTGACGACATCCTCGGCGTGGAAAACGGCGATGAAGGCGACAAGTGGACGGCTCCGGAGGGCTGGCAGCCCGGCACCGCGGTGGTGCTGGAGACCACCCTTGGCCGGGTGCTGTTCAACGAGACCCTGCCGCCGGACTACCCGTTCGTGAACTACGAGATCCGCAAGCAGCAGCTTTCGGCGATCGTGAACGACCTGGCCGAGCGTTATCCGAAGGTGCAGGTGGCGGCGACGCTGGACGCACTGAAGGAAGCCGGCTTCCGGTGGGCCACCCGGTCCGGTGTGACGATCTCGATCGACGACGTGGTGGTGCCGCCCCGCAAGGCGGAGATCCTGGAGTCGTACGAGAGCGAAGCGGAGAAGATCGAGAAGCAGTACCAGCGCGGCGTCATCACCGCTGAAGAGCGGCGTGGGGAGCTCATCCAGATCTGGACCCGGGCGACCAACGAGGTGGCCAAGGAGATGGAGCGCAACTTCCCCATCACCAACCCGATGTGGAAGATGATCCACTCCGGCGCGCGCGGCAACATGATGCAGGTCCGGCAGATCGCCGGCATGAAGGGCCTGGTGGCCAACCCGAAGGGCGAGATCATCCCGCGCCCGGTGAAGCACAGCTTCCGGGAAGGCTTGACCGTGGCGGAGTTTTTCATCTCCACCCACGGTGCCCGTAAGGGTCTGGCCGACACCGCTCTGCGTACCGCGGACTCCGGCTACCTGACGCGTCGTCTGGTGGACGTGAGCCAGGAGGTCATCATCCGCGAGGACGACTGCGGCACCAGCCGCGGTCTCCCGCTGCCGATCGCCGCCGAGGTGGACGGTGTCCTGGTCAAGGACGCGCACGTGGAAACCAGCGTGTACGCCCGGACGCTGGCCGAGGACGCGACCGACCCGGAGGGCAAGGTCGTACTGGCCGCCGGCAGTGACCTCGGCGACGTGGGCATCCAGCGGTTGGTCGAAGCCCGCGTCACCAACATCAAGATCCGCAGCGTGCTGACCTGTGAGGCACGCCTGGGTTGCTGCGCGGTCTGCTACGGACGGTCGCTGGCCACCGGCATCCCGGTGGAGGTCGGCGAGGCGGTCGGCATCATCGCCGCCCAGTCGATCGGTGAGCCTGGTACGCAGCTGACCATGCGTACGTTCCACACCGGCGGCATCGCCGGTGACGACATCACCACCGGTCTGCCGCGTGTCCAGGAGCTGTTCGAGGCCCGTGTCCCCAAGGGCATGGCCCCGATCTCCGAGGCCGCCGGCCGGATCCGGATCGAGGACACCGAGAAGTCGCGCAAGATCATCGTGGTGCCGGACGACGGCAGCGACGAGATCGCGTACGAGAAGATCAGCCGCCGGTCGCGGCTGCGCTTCGGCGACGGTGACCACATCGAGGTTGGCGAGAAGCTGCTCGAAGGTGCGGTCAACCCGCATGAGGTGCTGCGCATTCTTGGGCCGCGTCAGGTGCAGCTGCACCTGGTCCAGGAGGTGCAGGAGGTCTACCGCTCGCAGGGTGTGCAGATCCACGACAAGCACATCGAGGTCATCGTCCGGCAGATGCTGAAGCGGGTCATCATCATCGACTCGGGTGCGACCGACTTCCTGCCGGGCGCGCCGATCGAGCGGGCCCAGTTCGAAGCGGAGAACCGCCGCGTGGTGGCCGAGGGTGGCGAGCCGGCTTCGGGTCGTCCGTCCCTGATGGGCATCACCAAGGCGTCGCTGGCCACCGACTCGTGGCTGTCCGCGGCCTCCTTCCAGGAGACCACCCGGGTGCTCACCGACGCCGCCATCGCGGCCCGGAGCGACTCCCTGTTGGGCCTGAAGGAGAACGTGATCATCGGAAAGCTCATCCCGGCCGGTACGGGCATCTCCCGCTACCGCAACATCCGGGTCGAGCCGACCGAGGAAGCCCGGGCATCGGTCTACTCGATGTCCCCGTACACCGACAACGGCGACTACTCGGTGTTCGGCCAGGGCAGCGGCCAGGCAGTTCCGCTGGACGACTACGACTACGGCGGCTACAACCGCTGATCGCGTAGCCAGTACGACACAAAGCCGGCCGTCCCGTACGCGGGGCGGCCGGCTTTGTTGTGCGGGGCCTGATGCGCGCCCACCGCTGACCTGACCGTACGGCAGCATGGGCAGCGTGGTGGAGATGAGCTTCCTGACCGAATCCGACCGGGCCCGCTGGGAAGTGCTCGCCCGCGGTAAGGACACGTATTTCGAGGTCGTACGCGACGACGACGATTACGAACGGACCTGGCGACGGCTGCTGAAGGACGAGCGGATACGCGGGATCGCCGCCCGGCTGGACGGCAAGGTGGTCGGCATCGCGCACTACCTGTTCCACGCCAGTGTCTGGTACGCCGGAAAGTGCTATCTGGTGGACTTGTTCGTGGACCCCGAAGTCCGGCGGCGAGGTGTTGCGACGGCAGTGATCGAGTGGGTGGCGCGGGACGCTGAGGACCACGGTTTTCCCAGCCTCTACTGGAATACACTGGAAGACGCCCCAGCTCGCGCGCTGTACGAAAGGGTGGGCAAATACCACCAGGGGTTCATCCACTACAGCTATCGCCGCTAAGCCCGCGAACTTGACGTTTCGTTGTCAGCACGCCCGATATGGGCAATGACAACGTCGAGTTCGCGAAAGGTGAGCGGACGTGCGGCATCAGGTGCCGGCGTACCACAGGCGTACGTGGCGGGTGTTGAGGAGGCCTGCGGTCAGCAGGGCCAGGCCGCCGAGCAGACCCGGCACGTAGTAGATCAGCAGGCTCACCTCCAAGTGCGCGTACGGGAGCTCGACGGCGGTGATGGCGACCAAACCGACCAGGGTGAGCACCCCGAGCACCTGCGCGAGAAGCTTCAGGTACGTCCACGCCGACGGGCCGCCCCACCAGCCGCGGACGAGAAGCGCGCTCACGGCGAGACCCCAGAACGTCACCCAGAAGACGTCCGTGCCGCTGGTCTTCGGAGAGGTGATCATCCCCACCACGCTCGCGCCGAGCATGCCCAGCCAGCTGACCAGCATGAGCCCCCAGCCGACGTGCAGCTGCCACGGGCGGTATTCCGCCAGGGTGTGTTTCCGCTTGGCGGGGATGTTGCGCAGGCCGGCAAAATACGTCACGACCTGAAAGGTTAGTGACCGGTGTGGGTCGGTTCGTGGAGCGGATCGGCGATTTGCCCGTACGTTGGTGCTCTCTTGGGCGTGTGAGGGGAGTTCGGCGTGCGGAAGATCAGCTGGGTGACCGCGGTGACGGTGGTGGCGGCGTTGGTCGCCGGGGGAGCGATGTCCGTGGCGCCCGCGCAGGCGGCGGCATCGTGTGACACCGTCAGCACCACGCCGACGTACGCGGGCAAGGTGCCGACGGCCAAGCAGGTGTTGGGCTTCGATCTTGGGAGTCGGGAAGCGACCGGCGACCAGCTCAACAAATACCTGAGCGCGGTGGACCGAGCCAGTGACAAGGTGGTGTCGGGGACGTTCGCCACCACGACGACCGGGCGGAAGCTGTCGTACGCGCTGGTGTCACGGAAGAAGAACCTGACGCCGGCGGCGCTGGCTCGGTTGTCGACGGATGCGGCGTTACTGCGGCGGCCGGATTTACCGGCGGCGGTGGCGAAGGTGATTGAGGCGCGGATGCCGGCGATTTTGTGGCTGACGGCCAATGTGCACGGCAACGAGCCTGCTGGTGGGGACGCGGTGGACCGGATCGCGTACGAGCTGGCGGACCGGACCGACTGTGTGGCGAGCCGGATCCTGGACAACGCGGTGGTGGGGTTGATTCCATCGCAGAACCCGGATGGTCGGGCGTTGAACACCCGGCAGAACGCGAACGCATTCGACATGAACCGGGACTGGTTTGCCCGTACCCAGCCCGAAACTTCCGGGAAACTCGATCTGCTGGCGAAATACCCGCCGCAGCTCTACATCGACGAGCACGGCATGGGCGGCGACAGCTATTTCTTCCCGCCGAACTCCGACCCGACCTACCACGAGACCTCGGACTCGTCGGTCGACTGGATCAACAACGTGTACGGCGTGGCGAATGGCGCTGCTTTCGACGCGAAGCAATTTTCGTACGATACCTACCAATCCGGCTATGACCTGTTCTTTCAGGGGTACGGGGACAGTGTCCCGACCACCGAGTTCGGTGCCGCCGGTATGACCTTCGAAGTCGGGCAGGGCGCCTCCTATCCGGTGCAGACGGAAAAAAGCACTACACGTCCGGAATGGCTTCGCTGTTCGCCGGCGCGGGACGGCGCGCACAGATCGTGAGCGGATGGCACAACGCGTACGTTCAGGCCGAAAAACAGGGTCAGCAGTGCTCGTTGCAGCCGAACAAGGTCTACAACCCGGGTCATACCGTGCAGCTGCCGGTGCCGGACATGAAGGTCTGCGGCTACTTCCTGCGTACCGACAACCCGGCCAAGGCGCGGGACACCGCGGTGGTCGTCAAGCGGCTGCAGCAGGCTGGCGTCGTCGTTTATCGGCTGGCGAAACCGTTGTACGTCAAGGATTTCGCCGCGTACGGGCGGGCCAGAGCGGCCGCGACGATGCCGGCCGGCACGTACTGGATTCCGATGGCGCAGGCCGAGAAGCACTGGATCCAGGCGATGCTCAACGAAAACACGTATGTGCCTTTCCCGTATTTCTATGACGTATCCGGCTGGAGCATGGCGCTGCTGTCCAATCTGGACGGTGGCTACACTGGGCTTTCGCTGAAGCCGCTGTCAACCGTGCTGCCGCCGGTACGGGTGCCAGCGGTCAAACTGCCGTCCGGGCTACCGAGGGTAGGCATTCTTTCGTACACTTCGAGCCCATTCCAGCCGTCCGAGAGTGCCGGCTGGCTGCGGTGGCGGCTGGACCATGACTGGCGAATCCCGTCCACCGTGCTGAGCCCGAGCCAGGTGACACCGTCGGTGCTGTCCCATCTGGACACCCTGCTGGTGCCGGACACGGACGCCAAAACCGTCACGACATTGCTTGGTGCGACGGGAAAGAAGGCGCTGGCCGACTGGACGAACGGCGGTGGTCACTACGTCGGTTGGGAGGGCGGCGCCCAGCTGGCGGCCGGCCTGGGCCTGTCGACCGCGGTGTTGCGGGATCCGAAAGGCACCGCGCCCGGCACACTTTTCCGAGTGAACACGCCAAACGCGGGGACCAACTGGGTGATGTACAACAGCGATCCGGTCATGACGGCCAGCAACCCGGCCAATGTGGTGGCCAGCTACCCGGCGCTCACCTCACCGGACTGGTATGTCTCGGGTTATCAGCAAGGCGAAGAGGAGCTGGCCGGTACGGCCGCGGAAATCAGCGAGCCAGCTGGTTCCGGCCAGGTCACGGTTTTCGCGGTGGATCCGAACTTCCGGGCTTTCTCCGACGGCAGCGCGCACCTTCTTTTCGACGCATTGCTCGCATCGCGTGGGACCGCGAAGGCGCAGCCGTACGTCAACAGTGGGCAGCGCTCGGCCGCGGAACTGCGGGCCGAACAGTCCGCCGCGGCCATGACCCGTACGTACGGAGCCTCCCTGGTGCTCCGGGTCCGGCCAGCTGACGCGACCGCCGCCGGGCAGGTGCAGGTGCTGCGCGGGCACGGGGTGACATACCGGACCGTGACCGGACCGGGCTTTGTCCAGCTCTCGTCGTCGACTCGGGCCGGTACGCGCCCGCCGATCCGGCCTCATGGATCCGCTCGTTGCCGGCCGAACTGGCCGCCGCCGCCGGCGCCGCCCCGCCGCTCGCCATCCAGACTCCCTGAGTTACTGGAGCGTTTCGCACGGGAAGGTCTCCGGATCGAGGTCGGGGTTCTTCGGTCCAGGTCGAAGGTCAAGGGTCGAGATCGAAGGTCAGGGGCGAAGGTCAGGGGCGAAGGTCAGGGGCGAAGGTCAAGGTCAAAAGCGGCGGTTGCCTCCGAGGAGAGGGAAGATCCCGGTTCTTCCGGGGTTGACCGGGTGGGTTGGGGTTTCGTACGGGGTTACGGACACCTCGCGCTGTTGTGTGATGACGTTGGTTGGTTCTGTGCCCTGTTTGTCGCGTTTCCCGAGCGGTTTTCCGGGTGTCGCTCGTCGAGTGCGGGACTTTGTGCACCGCTCGACGTCGAGTGCGGGCTTTTGTACCGCACTCGACCCCCGACCTGTGACAGCTGGGACTGATGGGGTCCCTGTGACTCCTGCGACCGCTCGTCCCACTCTTTGGGCCGTGAGTTGTTGATCTTGGTTAGTTAGTTGGTCTACCCAAAACGGACATCGGCGTGAAATGTCTGGCTTGGGTAGGCCAACTAACCAAGATCAACAAAGGATGTCGCGGAGAGTAGCCGAATCTGGCACGGTGGTGGCGTGGAGTAAGTGGGGTGAGGGGATGTGCTTTTTCGCGAGTGCCCAACCACCCACCCAACGCACCACCCGCACCCAAACTCCGTTCTTCCTAGAGGCGCCGCCCGCAGGGCAGACCTTGACCTTCGCCCTTGACCTTCGGCCCTTGACTTTGACCTTGAAACCCCGTGACTCGGGCGCCGAGGAGCCGACCTCGCACCGAACCGCAGCGCTCCATGCGGTCTTGGCTCAAGAGGCATCGGGGAGGTCCTAGACTGCGGGAGTTGAGGTCAAGTCGGAGGGTGGCGTGATGGCGTACGGGTCAACACCGCCCCCGGTGCCGTCGCCCGGCGCGCTACAGCCCTTCAGGGTGCAGCCGTACGGGCCCCCGACCTACGGAGCCCAGACACGGAGCTCAGCCGTACGGAGCTCAGCCCTACGGAACACAAACGTACGGAACGCAGCCGATTCCGAACTACTCGGCGCTGCCGGTCTGGGATCCGGCCCGGCGGCCCGGTCCGTACGGCGGTCCTGGCTGGCAGCCCGGTCCATACGTGCCGTTCCAACCGCGGCGCGCCGCGGCCGCGGCGGCGGCGAGCGCGGCCGTTTGGGCGCTGGTGACCGGGATCGTCGCGGTCGCGCTCGCGCCCTGCCTGGGCGGTGTCGTGCCGGGGCTGATCGCGCTGGCGTTGGCGAGGATGGCGGCCGCCGAGGTGGCGGTGTCCGACGGGTGGTTGACCGGCGCCGGGATGATCAAGGCGGCGCGGGTGCTCAGCCTGGTGGCCATCTCGATCGCCGTGGTGGTCGGCACCGCGCTGGCTGTCAGTTGGCTGGTCGGGTTGGGTGTTCCAGCGCAGGACGCCCACTACCCAAGTAACGTTGACTAATAGCGCAGCGCAGGGCGGTTTTCGCCTTACGGGGAAGGAAGATTGGCATGACCGAGCAACCCGGTGAGAACCGGCCGGCGGGCAGTGGTGAGCCCCACCCGACGCCGCAGTATTCGACCCCCAGTTACGACACCCCGGCGTACGACCCGACTTCGTACGATGGCCAGGCCGGCTATGAGCCGCCGTCCTTGAAGAAGGACGAGCCGGCCCAGCCGTGGGCCGACCCGGGTGGTGCCGCACCGGCTGGCGGGTATGACCAGGCGGCCCAGCCGCCGAGCGGGTACGACCCAGCGACCGGCTACCCGCAGCAGGCCGACCCGGGTTACGGCACCGCGCCGGCCTCCGGCACCGGCTACGGCCCGTCCTCCGGTGCCGGCTACCCGGCGTCCGGCGTTGGTTACCCAGCCTCGGGTGCTGGCTACCCGGCGTCTGGCGCCGGCTATCCGGCCTCGGGTGCTGGCTATCCGGCCACCGGCGGGGGCTACGGCCAGCCACCGGCGGCGGGCTACGGCCAGCCGGGTTCCGCCGCCGGGCAGTGGCTATCCGGCCGGCCCGCGTACGGACGGTCTCGCTATCGGGGCGATGATCTGCGGAATTCTGGCGATCCCGCTGGCGATCTGTTGTTACGGGGCGTTCAGCTATCCGCTGGGCGCCGCGGCACTGATCATGGGCTTCATTTCGCGGAGCAACATCAGCAAGTCCAATGGGCAGCTCGGCGGCGACGGGATGGCGCTGAGCGGCCTCATCTGTGGCGCGGTTGGCATCGTACTGGCGATCTGCGCGGTGATTTTGTTGCTGGCCTTCGGCTTCCTGAGCCAGCTCAGCCCGAGATAACGCGGATCACGCACCCCCGTTTTGACCTGCGCGACGGGGGTGGGTACGCTTGTTGTTCGTGCCTGGGGTGACCCGGGCGTGCTCGCGCGCCGTCAGGCGGGCCTGTGACGGAATAGACACGGGCGCGTACCTGTTGTGGTGAGCGGTGGCGCACTCCCGATGGACGTAACAGTTCGCGTAGGTGCGTGGGTTGGGCGACACGCCCGACCGCGGGGGTCGGGAAATCGGGCCCCGACCAGGTCATGAACAAAACAGAATGACACGATCACGTGTGCGTACGGGCCCGGCTCGCCGAGAGCGAGCCAGCGGTTGGCCGCGTGACGCGAGAGCACGACCGAAGACCACAGCTTCACCAAGGCAAGACAGACAACGAAGGAAGGCCAGGCTCGGTGCCCACGATCCAGCAGCTGGTCCGCAAGGGCCGCCAGGACAAGGTCGAGAAGAGCAAGACGCCGGCGCTCAAGGGCGGTCCGCAGCGTCGCGGGGTGTGCACGCGGGTGTACACCACCACGCCGAAGAAGCCGAACTCGGCGCTGCGCAAGGTCGCCCGCGTCCGGCTGACCAGTCAGATCGAGGTCACCGCGTACATCCCCGGTGTCGGCCACAACCTGCAGGAGCACTCGATGGTGCTCGTGCGTGGCGGCCGGGTGAAGGACCTTCCCGGTGTTCGATACAAGATCGTCCGTGGCTCGCTGGACACCCAGGGTGTCCGCGGCCGCAAGCAGGCGCGCAGCCGGTACGGCGCGAAGAAGGAGAAGAGCTAATGCCCCGCAAGGGTCCCGCCCCGAAGCACCCGGTCGTCATCGACCCGGTGTACGGCTCCCCGTTGGTCACCAGCCTGATCAACAAGGTCCTGCTGTCCGGTAAGCGTTCGGTCGCCGAGAAGATCGTCTACGGCGCGCTGGAAGGCGCCCGTGAGAAGACCGGCGCCGACCCGGTGATCACGCTCAAGCGTGCGCTGGACAACGTGAAGCCGACCCTGGAGGTCAAGAGCCGCCGGGTCGGTGGCGCGACCTATCAGGTGCCGATCGAGGTCCGGCCGAGCCGGTCCACCACTCTCGCGATGCGCTGGCTGATCACGTACAGCCGGGCGCGCCGGGAGAAGACGATGACCGAGCGTCTGATGAACGAGTTGCTGGACGCCAGCAACGGTCTGGGTGCGAGCGTGAAGCGACGCGAGGACACCCACAAGATGGCCGACTCCAACAAGGCCTTCGCGCACTACCGCTGGTAGCGCACCGCGGCGGGCAGCCCCAGCCGAGCTGACCCCACCGCACGTCGATCACGATTTTGAGAGAAGAGAGCAGTGGCCAAGGACGCCGAACTCGTCACGACCCGCAACATCGGGATCATGGCGCATATCGACGCGGGCAAGACCACGACGACCGAGCGCATCCTCTTTTACACCGGTATCAACTACAAGATCGGTGAAGTCCACGATGGCGCGGCCACCATGGACTGGATGGAGCAGGAGCAAGAGCGCGGCATCACGATCACGTCCGCGGCGACCAAGTGCATCTGGAAAGACCACTCGATCCAGATCATCGACACCCCCGGGCACGTCGACTTCACCGTTGAGGTGGAGCGCAACCTGCGGGTTCTCGATGGCGCGATCGCGGTGTACGACGGTGTTGCCGGGGTAGAGCCGCAGACCGAGAACGTCTGGCGGCAGGCCGACAAGTACCACGTGCCCCGGATGTGCTTCGTCAACAAGCTGGACCGTACGGGCGCGGACTTCTTCCGTTGCGTCCAGATGATGCGGGACCGGCTCAACTCCACTCCGCTGGTGCTGCAGATTCCGATCGGCCTGGAAGGCGACCACATCGGGGTCGTCGACCTGCTGGAGGAGCGCGCGCTCACCTGGCGTGGCGAGACGAAGGTCGGCGAGGACTACGCGATCGAGGCGATTCCGGCCGAGCTGGTCGAGCAGGCCGCGGAGTACCGCGAGAAGCTGATCGAGACGCTCGCCGAGGTCGATGACACGACCATGGAGGCCTATCTCGAGGGCAAAGAGCTGTCGGTGGCCGAACTCAAGGCCGGCATCCGACGGGCCACCCTCGCGAGCCTGGCGAACCCGGTCGTCTGTGGTTCGGCGTTCAAGAACAAGGGTGTCCAGCCGCTGCTCGACGCCGTCATCGACTACCTGCCCAGCCCGCTGGACGTGGGTAACGTGCACGGTGTCCTGCACGACGCGAGAGACCCCGGTGGAGCGCGCTCCGAGCGAGAGCGAGCCGTTCTCGTCGCTGGCCTTCAAGATCCAGACCGACCCGCACCTGGGCAAGCTCACGTACGTCCGGATCTACTCGGGCCGCGTGGAGGTTGGCAACCAGGTGGTGAACTCGACCAAGGACCGCAAGGAACGGATCGGCAAGATCTACCAGATGCATGCGAACAAGCGCGAGGAGCGCGGTTTCGCGGGCGCTGGCGAGATCATCGCCGTGGCGGGTCTCAAGCAGACCACTACCGGCGACACGTTGTCCGACTCGTCGAACCCGGTGATCCTGGAGTCGATGACCTTCCCGGACCCGGTCATCTCGGTGGCCATCGAGCCCAAGACGAAGAGCGACCAGGAGAAGCTCTCCATCGCGATTCAGAAGCTCGCCGAGGAGGACCCGACCTTCAAGGTCCACCAGGACGACGACACCGGCCAGACGATCATCGAGGGCATGGGCGAGCTGCACCTGGAGGTGCTGGTCGACCGGATGCGCCGCGAGTTCAAGGTCGAGGCGAACGTCGGCAAGCCGCAGGTGGCGTACCGGGAGACCATTCGCAAGAAGGTCGAGAAGGTCGACTACGTCCACAAGAAGCAGACCGGTGGTTCCGGCCAGTTCGCGAAGGTGCTCATCTCCATCGAGCCCATCGACACCACGGACGGCACCACGTACGAGTTCGAGAACAAGGTCACCGGTGGCCGGATCCCGAAGGAGTACATCCCGTCGGTGGACGCCGGTGCCCAGGACGCCATGCAGTACGGCATCATGGCCGGCTACCCGCTGGTGGGGATCAAGCTGACGCTGCTGGACGGTGCGTACCACGAGGTCGACTCGTCCGAGATGGCGTTCAAGATCGCCGGTTCGATGGCGTTGAAGGAGGCTGCCCGCAAGGCCAGCCCGGCGCTGCTCGAACCGTTGATGGCGGTCGAGGTCACCACGCCCGAGGAGAACATGGGCGACGTGATCGGCGACCTGAACTCCGCCGTGGCGTGATCCAGGCCATGGAAGAGCGTGGTGGTGCTCGGGTCGTGAAGGCCCAGGTGCCGCTGAGCGAGATGTTCGGGTATGTGGGCGACCTGCGGTCCAAGACCCAGGGTCGGGCCAGCTACTCGATGCAGTTCGATTCGTACGGCGAGGTTCCGGCTAACGTCGCGAAGGAAATTATCGCCAAGGTCAACGGCGAATAAGGCGTTCGGCGCCCCGGAAGCGGGGCGTCGGACTCCGGCCAGGACGATGGCATAACTCTCCAAAGCGATGGGCGAGTAATTCCGCTCAAAACACACCCAGTACGCTCGTCGGCCGAGACCAACGGCGGAGCACAGAGAAAGAGTCCACAGGAGGACCACAGTGGCGAAGGCCAAGTTCGAGCGGACCAAGCCGCACGTCAACATCGGCACCATCGGTCACATTGACCATGGCAAGACCACGCTGACCGCGGCCATCACCAAGGTCCTGCACGACAAATACCCGGACATCAACCCCTTCACGCCTTTCGACCAGATCGACAAGGCGCCGGGAGGAGCGGCAGCGGGGCATCACGATCTCGATCGCGCACGTCGAGTACCAGACCGAGAAGCGGCACTACGCGCACGTCGACTGCCCCGGTCACGCCGACTACATCAAGAACATGATCACCGGTGCCGCCCAGATGGACGGCGCGATCCTGGTCGTCTCGGCGACCGACGGTCCGATGCCGCAGACCCGTGAGCACGTCATCCTGGCCCGCCAGGTCAACGTGCCGTACATCGTGGTGGCCCTGAACAAGGCCGACATGGTGGACGACGAGGAGATCCTGGAGCTCGTCGAGCTGGAGGTTCGCGAGCTGCTGTCGAACCAGGAGTTCCCCGGCGACGACGTACCGGTGATCCGGGTGTCGGCGCTGAAGGCGCTCGAGGGTGACGCGGACTGGAGCGCCAAGCTCCTGGAGCTGATGGACGCCGTCGACGAGTCGGTTCCGGAGCCGGACCGCGATGTCGACAAGCGTTCCTGATGCCGATCGAGGACGTCTTCACGATCACCGGCCGCGGCACCGTGGTCACCGGTCGTGTCGACCGCGGCGTGCTGAAGGTCAACGAGACCGTCGATATCGTCGGTATCCGCGAGCAGAAGCAGACCACCACGGTCACCAGCGTCGAGATGTTCCGCAAGATCCTCGACGAGGCTCGCGCGGGTGAGAACGTGGCGCTGCTGCTGCGTGGCATCAAGCGCGAGGACGTGGAGCGCGGCCAGGTCGTCATCAAGCCGGGTACGACCACCCCGCACACCGAGTTCGAGGGCCGGGTCTACATCCTGTCCAAGGAAGAGGGCGGGCGGCACACGCCGTTCTTCAACAACTACCGCCCGCAGTTCTACTTCCGCACCACCGACGTGACCGGCGTGGTGACCCTCCCCGAGGGCACCGAGATGGTCATGCCGGGCGACGACACCAACATGTCGGTCTCGCTGATCCAGCCGATCGCCATGGAGGAGGGCCTCCGGTTCGCCATCCGTGAGGGTGGCCGTACCGTCGGCGCCGGTCAGGTTACGAAGATCCTCAAGTAGTTCCTCCCAACCGGGGTGACGGCAGACACCTGCAGCCCCCCCGGTTGGTGTGTGTCTGAGCCGATCAGGCATACTGCGAAGGTTGCTCATTGAGTGCGGTCGGGAGTGCCCGGCGGTTGCGCCGAAGGATCCGGCCGCGCTTGAGCGAGCAGAAGCACAGAGATGTTGAGAAACAGTGCGGGCAGTGGATGAGCGCTCAGGTTCGCTGAGCAGGTCATCGGCCCGTGCGGGATCCAGACCCTGGCCCATCAACTCGACTGTGGGTGGCTCGCGGAGATTTTCCGCAGACCCCCTGCGGGACGATGGTGTATGGGCCGCGGTGTGGTTCCAAGTCCGACACACCCGACCGCGGGGGTCGGACAAGACGCAGGATTGCAGGGTTTGACCAGCTGGTTCGCTGCAGCTGATCGACCGCAGCGGTACGAGTAGAAGGAACTTAACGACGCCATGGCGGGACAGAAGATCCGCATCCGGCTTAAGGCCTACGACCACGAGGTCATCGACTCCTCGGCGCGCAAGATCGTCGACACGGTGACCCGCACTGGTGCGTCGGTCGCGGGCCCGGTGCCGCTGCCAACTGAGAAGAACGTGTATTGCGTGATCCGCTCCCCGCACAAGGACAAGGATTCGCGCGAGCACTTCGAGATGCGTACGCACAAGCGGCTCATCGACATTCTCGACCCGACTCCGAAGACGGTCGACTCGCTGATGCGGCTGGACCTCCCGGCCGGCGTCGACATCGAGATCAAGCTGTAGGGGCCGAACCACTATGGAAACCCAAGTCAAGGGCATCCTGGGCGCGCAAGCTTGGCATGACCCAGGTTTTCGACGAGAACAACCGGATGGTTCCGGTGACCGTCGTACAAGCCGGTCCGAACGTCGTCACCCAGGTCCGGACTCCGGACAAGGACGGCTACAACGCCGTCCAGCTGGCTTTCGGCGCCATCGACCCGCGCAAGGTGAACAAGCCGCTGGCCGGACACTTCGGCAAGGCCGGGGTAGCGCGCCGCGGCGGCACGTCGTCGAGCTGCGGACCACCGACGCCAGTGAGTACGAGCTCGGCCAGGAAGTCACCGCCGAGCTGTTCGAGGCCGGCGTGAAGGTCGACGTGGTCGGCACCACCAAGGGCAAGGGCACCGCCGGTGTCGGTGTCATGAAGCGCCACGGCTTCCACGGCCTCGGCGCCGGTCACGGCGTGCAGCGCAAGCACCGCTCACCCGGCTCGATCGGTGGCTGCGCCACCCCGGGCCGTGTCTTCAAGGGCATGCGGATGGCTGGCCGGATGGGCCACGCCCGGGTCACCACTCCCAACCTGACCGTGCACGCGGTGGACGCCGAGAAGGGTCTGCTGCTGATCAAGGGCGCGATCCCCGGTCCGACCGGCGGTCTGGTCCTGGTCAAGACCGCTGCGAAGGGCGGTGTCGCCAAATGAGCGAGTTGACCGTGAACGTGAACGTGCTGACCGCCGACGGTGAGGCCAGTGGCAGCGTCGAGCTGCCCGCCGAGCTGTTCGACGTGCAGGCCAACCTGCCGCTGATGCACCAGGTCGTGGTGGCCCAGCTGGCCGCCGCCCGGCAGGGTACGCACGCGACCAAGACGCGGGCCCAGGTTTCCGGTGGCGGCGCCAAGCCGTACCGGCAGAAGGGGCACGGCCGGGCCCGGCAGGGCTCCACCCGTGCGCCGCAGTTCGTCGGCGGTGGCGTGGTGCACGGCCCGCAGCCCCGCTCGTACGCCCAGCGGACCCCCCGAAGAAGATGAAGCCGCCGCCGCGCTGCGTGGCGCGCTTTCGGACCGGGCCCGCGATGGTCGCGTACATGTGGTCGAGTCGCTGGTCTCCGGTGAGGTTCCTTCTACCAAGGCCGCGCTGAAGATCCTGACCTCGGTGACCTCGGCGAAGCACTCGCTGGTGGTGCTGGAGCGTGGCGACGAGCTCACGCTCAAGAGCCTGCGCAACGTGCCGACCGTGCACCTGCTGTTCGTCGACCAGCTGAACACGTACGACGTGCTGGTCAACGAGGACGTGGTGTTCACCGCGGCGGCGCTGACCGCGTACGTCGGCGGTGACCTGGAGCTGGCTCCGGCCAAGCCGTCCACCAAGAAGGCCGACGCCACGACCGACGCCAAGGCGGACGCGGACGAGAAGCCGGCCAAGGCGCCGAAGAAGAAGGCCGCCAAGGCTGACGCGCAGGAGGACGACAAGTGAGCGCCAACCCGCGGGACATCCTGCTCAAGCCGGTGATCTCGGAGAAGAGCTACGGGCTTCTGGACGAGGGCAAATACACCTTCGAGGTGGCGCCCCACGCCAACAAGACCGAGATCAAGATCGCCGTTCAGCAGGTCTTCAACGTCAAGGTGATCAGCGTCAACACGCTGAACAGGCCCGGCAAGCGCAAGCGGATGGTGTTCGGCCGCAACGGTCACACCACCACCGTGTTCGGCACCCGCAAGTCCAGCAAGCGGGCTGTGGTGACCCTCGCGCAGGGCGATCGCATCGAGATCTTCGGCGGTCCGGTCTCCTAGCCGGCTGATTGATGAGGGATTTGTAGAAAAATGGGCATCCGCAAATACAAGCCGACGACGCCGGGCCGGCGTGGGTCGAGCGTGGCCGACTTCGTCGAGATCACTCGCTCGACGCCGGAGAAGTCGCTGATCCGCCCGCTGTCCAAGACCGGCGGCCGGAACGTGCACGGTCGCGTGACCACCCGCCACCAGGGCGGCGGCCACAAGCGGGCGTACCGGCTGATCGACTTCCGGCGCTCGGACAAGGACGGCGTGCCGGCCAAGGTCGCAGAGATCGAGTACGACCCGAACCGCACCGCGCGGATCGCGCTGCTGCACTTCGCGGACGGCGAGAAGCGCTACATCGTGGCACCGACCAAGCTCAAGCAGGGCGACCGGGTCGAGACCGGCCCGTCGGCCGACATCAAGCCGGGCAACAACCTGCCGCTGCGCAACATCCCGGTCGGCACCGTGGTGCACGCCATCGAGCTGCGGCCCGGCGGCGGCGCGAAAATCGCCCGGTCGGCCGGCTCGTCCGTACAGCTGGTCGCCAAGGACGGTCCGTACGCCCAGCTGCGGATGCCGTCCGGTGAGATCCGCAACGTGGACGTACGCGCGCCGCGCGCGAGCGTGGGCGAGGTCGGCAATGCCGAGCAGTCCAACATCAACTGGGGCAAGGCCGGCCGGATGCGGTGGAAGGGCAAGCGCCCGTCCGTCCGTGGTGTGGCCATGAACCCGATCGACCACCCGCACGGCGGTGGCGAGGGCAAGACCTCGGGTGGTCGCCACCCGGTGAACCCGAAGGGCAAGCCGGAAGGCCGCACTCGGAAGAAGAAGGCCAGCGATGCACTGATCGTCCGTCGCCGGCGCACCGGCAAGAAGCGCTGAGGAGTCTGATCAATGCCACGCAGCCTGAAGAAGGGCCCGTTCGTCGACGACCACCTGCTCAAGAGAAGGTGGACGTACAGAACGACAAGGGCACCAAGAACGTCATTAAAACCTGGTCTCGTCGTTCCACGATCATCCCCGACTTCGTCGGGCACACGATCGCCGTGCACGACGGACGCAAGCACGTCCCGGTGTTCGTCACCGAGTCGATGGTCGGGCACAAGCTCGGCGAGTTCGCGCCGACCCGGACGTTCAAGGGTCACGAAAAGGACGACCGGAAGGCTCGCCGCCGCTAACAGCGGTCTGAGTTGACGAACAGCAGACGGGATTGACTTAGAGATGGCAGTGGTAGAAGGCAACCGCGTGAACCTGCGCAGGGAGCGTCTCCTCGGTGAGGCGCCCGGTGCGTTCGCTGAGGCACGTTACGTGCGGGTCAGCCCGATGAAGGTACGTCGGGTTATTGACCTGATCCGTGGCCTGCCGGCCAGCGAGGCGCTCACCCTGCTGCGGTTCGCCCCGCAGGCCGCCAGCGAGCCGGTGTACACCGTGCTGGCCAGTGCGGTGGCGAACGCCGAGAACAACGAGCGGCTGGATCCGGAGAACCTGCGGGTCACCAAGGTATTCGTCGACGAGGGCCCGACGCTGAAGCGGTTCCGGCCGCGGGCGCACGGCCGGGCGTACCGGATCCGCAAGCGCTCCAGCCACATCACCGTGGTGGTGGAGAGCATCGTGACCGAGCGGCCGAGCCGGTCCGCCCGGCGGGCCCGCAAGGCCACCGACGCCGCGCAGGCCAAGCGTCCGACCAAGAGCACCAGCGCTAAGACGACCAAGGCGGCTGCCGCCCAAGAGTCGACGAGTTCGTCCGCGAAGGAGAGCACCGAGTAATGGGGCAGAAAGTAAACCCGCACGGCTTCCGGCTCGGGATCACCACCGACTGGAAGTCCCGGTGGTACGCGGACAAGGCCTACGCGGAGTATGTCGCGGAGGACGTGAAGATCCGCAAGCTGATGGGTAAGGGCATGGAGCGCGCCGGCATCTCCAAAGTGGAGATCGAGCGTACCCGTGACCGGGTCCGGGTGGACATTCACACCGCTCGTCCGGGCATCGTGATTGGCCGTCGTGGCGCCGAGGCCGACCGTATTCGCGGCGAGCTGGAGAAGCTCACCGGTAAGCAGGTGCAGCTGAACGTCCTGGAGGTCAAGAACCCCGAGGCGGACGCGCAGCTGGTCGCGCAGGGCGTGGCCGAGCAGCTGTCCAGCCGGGTGGCGTTCCGCCGCGCGATGCGCAAGGCGATCCAGGCCGCGATGAAGAGCCAGGGCGTCAAGGGCATCCGGGTGCAGTGCTCCGGACGCCTGGGCGGCGCCGAGATGAGCCGGTCGGAGTTCTACCGCGAGGGCCGGGTGCCGCTGCACACGCTGCGCGCGAACATCGACTACGGCCTGTACGAGGCGCGTACGACCTTCGGCCGGATTGGCGTGAAGGTCTGGATCTACAAGGGTGACGTGGTGCAGTCCCGCGCCGAGCGCGAGGCCGCCGAGGCAGCCCTGCGCCAGCGCGCGCCGGGACCGTCCGGCCCGCCGGCCGCGGGCCGGCGAGGGCACTGGCGGTCGCGACGGTGGTGGCCGCGGCGCTCGTGGTGGCCGCGGTGGCGCGCCGAAGGGCGACGCCGCCAAGGCTGACGCTGCCAAGACCGACGCCCCGAAGGCCGACGCGACCGAAGCCGTCGCGAGCACCGTGCCGGCGAGTGTGGCTGCCGAGCCGACCGCCGCCGTGACCGCGCCTTCCAACGAGGCCGTCCCCCACCGCCCGCCAGCACCGAAGCACCCAAGGAGGGCTAGGAAATGCTGATCCCTCGCAGGGTCAAACACCGAAAGCAGCATCACCCGAACCGTCACGGCGCCGCCAAGGGCGGCACCCGGGTGGTCTTCGGCGAGTACGGCATCCAGGCGCTGGAGCCGGCGTACGTGACGAACCGGCAGATCGAGGCCGCTCGTATCGCCATCACTCGGCACATTCGCCGAGGCGGCAAGGTGTGGATCAACATCTACCCGGACCGTCCGCTGACGACGAAGAAGCCGGCCGAGACCCGGATGGGTTCCGGTAAGGGTTCGCCGGAGTGGTGGATCGCCAACGTCAAGCCGGGCCGGGTGCTGTTCGAGCTGGCGTACCCGAACGAGCAGATCGCGCAGGAAGCCATGCGTCGTGCGATCCACAAGCTCCCGATGAAGTGCCGGGTCGTTAAACGTGAAGTGGGTGAAAGCTGATGGCCGCGGGCACTGTCCCCAACGAGCTGCGCGAGCTGCTCGACGACGAGCTGGCCGGCAAGTTGACCGAGGCCAAGGAAGAGCTGTTCAACCTGCGCTTCCAGAACGCCACCGGTCAGCTGGACAACAACCGGCGACTGCGCACGGTGCGCCGCGAGATCGCCCGCATCTACACCGTGATGCGGGAGCGGGAGCTCGGCCTCGGCCGCGCCCCCGATGCGCCCGCTGACGCGGCGAATGAGGTGTCGGCATGAGCGAGAGCGAGACAGTGAGCGAGCAGCAGGACGCGCAGACCGAGTCCCAGACCCGGGAGCAGCACCGCAAGACCCGGCAGGGCCTGGTGGTCAGCGACAAGATGGACAAGACCGTTGTGGTCGCCGTCGAAGACCGGGTCAAGCACCGGCTGTACGGCAAGGTGCTGCGCCGGACCAGCAAGCTCAAGGCGCACGACGAGGGCAACGCCGCTGGTGTCGGTGACCGCGTACTGCTGATGGAAACCCGTCCGCTCTCCGCGACCAAGCGGTGGCGTGTCGTGGAGATTCTTGAAAAAGCCAAGTAATTATTCGTTCGGCCAGGCTCGGGTCACCGAGAACCGGCTCGACATACAGGAGTTGACGTGATCCAGCAGGAGTCGCGACTGCGCGTCGCCGACAACACCGGTGCGAAGGAAATTCTTTGCATCCGGGTGCTCGGCGGCTCCGGTCGCCGCTACGCCGGCATCGGCGACATCATCGTGGGCACCGTGAAGGACGCCATTCCCGGCGCCGGTGTCAAACGCGGTGACGTGGTCAAGGCCGTCGTCGTGGTCCGCACCTTGAAAGAGAGGCGCCGCCCGGACGGCTCCTACATTCGCTTCGACGACGAGAACGCCGCGGTGCTCATCCGCGACGGCGGGGACCCGCGCGGCACCCGCATCTTCGGCCCGGTTGGCCGGGAACTGCGGGACAAGAAGTTCATGAAGATCATCTCGCTGGCACCGGAGGTGCTGTAACCATGCCGTCGTTGAAGGTAAAAAAGGGCGACACGGTGCTGGTCATCGCCGGTAAGGACAAGGGCACCAAGGGCAAGGTGATGGTGGCCTACCCGGAGACCGGCAAGGTTCTGGTCGAGGGCGTGAACCGGATCAAGAAGCACACCCGGGTGTCCACCACCCAGCGGGGCGCGAAGACCGGCGGCATCGTCACCCAGGAGGCGCCGATCAGCGCCAGCAACGTGATGGTGGTCGACTCCGACGGCAAGCCCACCCGGGTCGGCCGTCGCAAGGACGAAGAAGGCCGCACCGTACGGATTTCGCGGCGCTCCGGTAAGGACATCTAGTGACTGTCGCAACTGAAACCAGGACCAGGCCGCGCCTCAAGCAGCGGTATGCGGACGAGATCGCACCGGGACTGCGCGAGCAGTTCTCGTACGGCAACGTCATGCAGATCCCGCGGCTGGTCAAGATCGTGGTGAACAGCGGTGTCGGTGACGCCGCCCGGGACGCCAAGCTGATCGACGGCGCGATCCGCGACATGTCGCTGATCACCGGCCAGAAGCCGCAGGTTCGCCGGGCCACCAAGTCCATCGCCCAGTTCAAGCTGCGCGAGGGCCAGCCGATCGGCGTGAAGGTGACGCTGCGCGGCGACCGGATGTGGGAGTTCGCGGACCGGCTGCTGTCGTCGATCGCGCTGCCGCGTATCCGTGACTTCCGTGGCCTGTCGGACAAGCAGTTCGACGGCACCGGCAACTACACGTTCGGGCTCAACGAGCAGTCGATGTTCCACGAGATCGACATCGACTCGATCGACCGTCCGCGCGGTATGGACATCACCTTGGTGACGACGGCGACGAACGACGAGGAAGGCCGCGCGCTGCTCAAGCGCCTCGGCTTCCCCTTCAAGGAGAACTGAGCATGGCGAAGAAGGCGCTTGTCGAGAAGGCCGCGCGCAAACCGAAGTTCAAGGTGCGCGGCTACACCCGCTGCCAGCGCTGTGGCCGCTCGCGCGCGGTGTTCCGCGTGTTCGGGCTGTGCCGCATCTGCGTACGCGAGATGGCCCACCGTGGCGAGCTTCCCGGCGTGACCAAGTCCTCGTGGTGAGTAGTTTCCACATTTCCCTTCGCCACAGGCCCATCGCGGGAACCAGGGCGAGAAAGGCAACAAGCCCATGACCATGACAGACCCCATCGCGGACATGTTGACCCGGCTGCGCAACGCCAACTCGGCGTACCACGACAGCGTTGACATGCCGTTCTCGAAGCTCAAGTCGCACATCGCCGAGATCCTCCAGCAGGAGGGCTACATCACCGGCTGGGTCGTGCCGCCGAGCCGACTGAGGGTGAGGTCGGCAAGAAGCTGACCATCGAGCTGAAGTACGGCCCGA
Source organism: Fodinicola feengrottensis (assembly GCF_010993775.1). Lineage (GTDB taxonomy): Bacteria > Actinomycetota > Actinomycetes > Mycobacteriales > HKI-0501 > Fodinicola > Fodinicola feengrottensis. Next base: position 143,395 of record NZ_WOTO01000007.1, read on the forward strand.
ACCGCGAGCGCAGCATTGCCGGTGTCCGCCGGATCTCCAAGCCAGGCCTGCGGGTCTACGCGAAGTCGACCAGCCTCCCCAAGGTGCTGGGCGGCCTCGGCGTCGCGATCATCTCCACCTCGTCCGGTCTGCTCACAGACCGGCAGGCAAACAAGCGTGGCGTGGGCGGGGAAGTCCTCGCCTTCGTCTGGTAAGGGAAGGAGCAGAGAAAATGTCACGCATCGGACGGCTGCCCATCCCGGTACCAAGCGGGGTGGATGTGGCCATCGAAGGACAGACGGTCAACGTCAAGGGACCTAAGGGCGAGCTGAGCCACACCGTGGTGCACCCGCTCACGGTCGAGCGCGGCGACGACGGCACAGTGCTGGTGAAGCGTCCGGACGACGAACCGTCGAACCGGGCCCTGCACGGCCTGTCACGGACGCTGGTCGCGAACCTGATCACCGGGGTCACCCAGGGGTACGCGAAGACCCTGGAGATCGTCGGCACCGGTTACCGGGTCACCGCCAAGGGCTCTGACCTGGAATTCGCTCTCGGCTTCAGCCACCCGGTGGTGGTGAAGGCGCCGCAGGGCATCACCTTCAAGGTCGAGCGGCCAACGATCTTCTCGATCGAAGGCATCGACAAGCAGCTGGTGGGCGAGACCGCGGCGAAGATCCGCAAGATCCGCCCGCCGGAGCCGTACAAGGGCAAGGGCGTGCGGTACCAGGGCGAGAACGTCCGCCGCAAGGCCGGAAAGGCTGGCAAGTAATGGCTGCGACTCTGCTGCGGCGGTCGGCTTCGGCCGGCTCCTCGCGCAGACCCGCCGGATCGGCAAGGCACGCCGGCACTTCCGGATCCGCAAGAAGGTGCACGGCACCCAGGAGCGTCCGCGCCTGGTGGTCAAGCGCTCCTCGCGGCACATGCACGTTCAGGTCATCGACGACCGCTCCGGCCGTACGCTGGTCAGCGCGTCGACGATGGACGCCACCATCCGTGGCGCCGAGGGCGACAAGACGGCGCTGGCCACCAAGGTCGGTGCGTTGATCGCCGAGCGGGCTACCGCGGCTGGCATCGAGGCCGTGGTGTTCGACCGGGCCGGCAACACGTACCACGGCCGGATTGCCGCGCTGGCCGACGCAGCCCGGGAAGGCGGCCTGAAGTTCTGATGATGAGCAGCAAAACTGGTAGCGAGACAGGAAGGGACGCCTGATGCCTGGTCAGCAGCAGCGCCGAGGCGGCGGCGGAGGCGGCGAGCGCCGTGACGGCCGTGGCGGCGGGCGGGGCGGGTCGGCCCCGGAGAAGTCTCCGCACATCGAACGGCTGATCAAGGTCAACCGCGTCGCGAAGGTCGTGCAGGGCGGTCGTCGGTTCAGCTTCACCGCACTGATGGTCGTCGGCGACGGTGACGGCAACGTCGGCGTCGGTTACGGCAAGGCCAAGGAGGTGCCCTCGGCGATCGCCAAGGGTGTCGAGGAGGCCAAGAAGAACTTCTTCAAGGTGCCGCGGATCGGCGCCACCATCCCGCACCCGGTGCAGGGTGAGGCGGCGGCCGGTGTCGTACTGCTCAAGCCGGCCAGCCCCGGTACCGGTGTGATCGCCGGTGGTCCGGTGCGCGCCGTACTGGAGTGCGCGGGCATCCACGACGTACTGAGCAAGAGCCTCGGTTCGTCCAATCCGATCAACATCGTGCACGCGACCGTGCAGGCGTTGCGGGAGCTGAAGCGTCCGGAGGAGATCGCGGCTCGCCGTGGTCTGCCGCTGGAGGACGTGGCCCCGGCCGCCATGCTGCGGGGCGCGGGCCGCCGCGGGGGGATGACATGGCACGCCTCAAGGTGACCCAGATCCGTTCCGGGATCGGGAACAAGCAGAACCAGCGCGACACCCTGCGCTCGCTGGGCCTTAAGCGGGTCCACGACGTGGTTGTCAAGGAAGACCGGCCCGAGATCCGCGGCATGGTACGCACCGTGACCCACCTGGTCCGGGTCGAGGAGGTCGAGTAACGATGGCACTCAAGGTCCACCACCTGCGGCCGGCGCCTGGCTCTCACACCGCGAAGACCCGTGTGGGTCGCGGTGAAGGTTCCAAGGGCAAGACGGCCGGCCGCGGCACCAAGGGCACCAAGGCCCGTTACCAGGTGAAAGCTGGCTTCGAGGGCGGGCAGATGCCGCTGCACATGCGGCTGCCCAAGCTCAAGGGCTTCAAGAACCGGTTCCGGGTCGAATACCAGGTCGTCAACCTGGACCGGCTGGCCGAGCTCTTCCCGGCCGGTGGCGAAGTCGGCCCCCAGGAGCTGGTCGAGGCCGGCGCGGTCCGCAAGGGCCAGCTGGTCAAGGTCCTGGGCAACGGCGACCTCGCCGGCGTCAAGCTGACCGTCAAGGCGAACGCATTCTCGGCTTCGGCCAAGGAGAAAATCGCCGCCGCCGGTGGCACCGCCGAACAGCTGTAGTCGCGAGCGGGCGGGGTAGTTTTTCCCACCGAATCCGTACGGATTCCGGTGGGATCGTGCCCCCGCTCACAGCTGGCTGTTAAAGTCCGACAGCGAAGCTTCGTAGCCTGGCACTGGTCGTGTCGGGACGTGAAGCAGCCTGACATACCATCAGTCGGTTGGCCGGGCAGCAGACCCGGAACCGGAGAACACTAGATGCGGATCGCCGGCCGATCCGCGCGCAGGAGGACATGTGCTCGCCGCCTTTGGGAGGGCTTTCCGTACGCCCGACCTGCGCAAGAAGATCCTCTTCACGCTTTTCATTCTGGCGATCTACCGCCTCGGGGCCACCCTGCCCTCGCCCGGCGTGTCGTATACGAACGTCCAGAAATGCATCGACACCGCCAGCACCGGTCAGAACCAGGACGTCTTCACGCTCCTGAACCTCTTCTCCGGTGGTGCGTTGCTGCACCTCTCGGTGTTCGCGCTGGGCATCATGCCGTACATCACGGCGAGCATCATCCTGCAGCTGCTCGTCGTCGTGGTCATTCCGCGGCTTGAGCAGCTGAAAAAGGAAGGCCAGTCCGGCCAGACCAAGATCACCCAGTACACCCGGTATCTGACCATCGGCCTCGCGATCCTGCAGACCACCGGCTATATCGCGCTGGCGCGTTCGGGTCAGCTGTTCACCGGCTGCGACGTGAACGCGAACCCGATCATCCCGGTCAGCCCGCACATGCCGTACTGGATGACCCTGGGCACCCTGGTCGCCACCATGGTGGCGGGCACCGCGGTCATCATGTGGCTGGGCGAGCTGATCACCGACCGCGGCGTCGGCAACGGCATGTCGGTGCTGATCTTCACCAACATCGCGGCCCGGATCCCGTCCGAGGGCCAGAGCATCTACGCCAAGGGCATTCTGCCGTTCGTGATCGTCTGCGCGATCGGCGTGGTCATCATCACCGCGGTCGTCTTCATCGAGCAGGCCCAGCGCCGGGTGCCGGTGCAGTACGCGAAGCGGATGATCGGTCGCCGAATGTACGGCGGCACCTCGACGTACATTCCGCTGAAGGTCAACCAGGCCGGTGTTATCCCGGTGATCTTCGCGTCCTCGCTGCTCTACCTGCCGCAGCTGATCGTCCAGCTGGTGAGCGACAAGAACAACCCCGGCCCGGTGGTGAACTTCATCAACAAGTGGGTCGCCGACCCGAGCCAGTGGACGTACGTGGTCATCTACTTCGCGCTGATCATCTTCTTCACGTACTTCTACGTGGCGATCACGTTCAACCCGACCGATGTCGCGGACAACATGCGCAAGTACGGCGGGTTCGTGCCCGGCATCAGGCCCGGCAAGCCGACCGCCGAATACCTGGACTTCATCCTGTCCCGGATCACCCTGCCCGGCTCGCTCTACCTGGGCATCATCGCGATCCTGCCGAACCTGTTCATCACGTTGCTCGGGACCAGCGTCAACAACACCCAGAACTTCCCGTTCGGTGGCACCGCCGTACTGATCATGGTCGGCGTGGGTCTGGACCGTGAAACAGATCGACAGCCAGCTGATGCAGCGGAACTACGAAGGCTTCCTCCGGTAGTGCGGCTGGTACTCGTCGGTCCCCCGGGCGCGGGCAAGGGGACACAGGCCGAATTCATCGCCGCTCACCTCTCCGTGCCCAAGATCTCCACCGGCGACATCTTCCGTGCGAACGTCGGCCAGAAGACCCCGCTGGGGATCGAGGCCAGGTCGTACATGGACGCCGGCAAGCTGGTGCCCGACGAGGTGACCATCAAGATGGTCCGGAGCCGGCTGGACGAGCCGGACTCGACGGACGGGTTCCTGCTGGACGGTTTCCCGCGGACCATCGCGCAGGCGGAGAACCTGGACGAGCTGCTCGACAAGGCCGGCACTCCGCTGGACGTGGTGCTGGAGCTGGTGGTGGACGACGACGAGGTGGTCCGGCGGCTGTCCGGCCGGCGGACCTGCCGCGGCTGCGGCCGAATCTGGCACGTCGAGTTCGACCCGACCAAGGTCGACGGCGTCTGCGACCGCTGTGGCGGCGAGCTTTACCAGCGCGACGACGACAAACCCGAGACGGTCACCGAACGGCTCCGGGTCTACGCCGAGCAGACCGCGCCGCTGGTCGACTACTACGGCGCCCAGGGCAAGCTGGTCGGCATCGACGCGACGGGTCCGGTCGAGGACATCACGACCCGGGCGATCGACGCCCTCGAACCCTTTAACAAGTGAGCGCCTTCCGACGCCCCAGCATCCAGGTCAAGAGCACCGCGCAGATCGACTTGATGCGCGCCGCCGGCCTGGTCGTACGGCGTGCGCTCGCGGCCGCGACCGCCGCTGTCGAGGTCGGCATCAGTACGGCGGAACTGGACGCGATCGCGGAGAAGTCGATCCGAGACGACGGCGCCGTACCGTCCTTCAAGGGCTACCACGGCTTCCCGGCGTCCATCTGCGCGTCGGTCAACCAGCAGGTCGTACACGGCATCCCCAGCGCCTCCCAGGTGCTCGCTGACGGTGACCTGATCTCGATCGACTGCGGCGCGATCCTGGCCGGCTGGCACGGCGACTCCGCGGTCACCGTCGGCGTCGGTACGGTCAAGCCGGAATACCTGCGGATGGCCGAGGTCTGCGATCGCGCCATGTGGGCCGGCATTGCCGCCGCCCGGGTCGGCGGCCGCCTCTCGGACATCAGCCACGCCGTACAGACCGTCGTCGAGGCCGAGGGCTCGTACGGGATCGTCACCGGTTACGGCGGCCACGGCATCGGCACCGAGATGCATCAGGACCCGCACATCCTGAACTACGGAAAGGCCGGCAAGGGCCCCAAACTCGTCGCCGGGATGGCGCTGGCGATCGAGCCGATGATCACTTTCGGGTCACCTGACGTGGACGAGCTGGACGATGGCTGGACCGTGGTGACGCTCGACGCGTCGGTGTCCGCTCACACCGAGCACTCGATCGCGCTTACCGAGGATGGGCCCTGGGTGCTGACCGCTTTGGACGGCGGCGCGGCCGCACTCGGCTCGGCCGTTTCTTCGCGCGCCCGCTGATTCTTCCTTCGTACGGCCGATTTTGGCCCCATGAGGCTCTTTCTTGCGTTGAGCGGCTGAAGGTCAAGACCGCCCTCCGGGCGGGGCCTCAAGGAAGAACGAGGTCGGGTCGACCGGTGCGTACGAGGCGGTTGGTCTGTTCGTTCTCCCCGTCGGCGGGCCCGGAGGGCAGGTCTTCACCCCGAGCGCGGCCCAGGGCCCGGTCTGAGCAGGGTCTTGCCCGAGCGGGACCAGCCGGGCTTGGCGGGTGGGAGGGGAGCGGTCAGAATGGGGGCATGCCCACGTACGCGTACCGATGTCGGGAGTGTGCGACCGAGTTCGAGCGCGCCCGCCCGGCCGATGAGTGAGTCCTCGTCCGCGACGCCGTGCCCGGACGGCCACGCCGACACGGTGAAGCTGTTGACCACTGTCGCGCTGACCGGCCGGGCCGGCGGTGGAGCGTCGGCGCCGGCAGCAGGGGGCGGATGTTGCGGCGGAGGTTGCTGCGGTTGACCGCAAACGTCGATGCAGGGCCATTCGCTTTGCCCACCACTCGACCCGCGACTGGCCGCATCGACGCGCTCGGTTGGGTGCTCGTACGCGACCGCCGACTGCTGTCGGTGCGTACGAAGGGCAAGGAGAAGTTCTACTTGCCTGGCGGCAAGCGCGAGCCTGGCGAGAGTGACGTCGTGGCGTTGTGCAGAGAAGTACGCGAAGAACTCGGCGTCGAGCTGGACCCGCTGACCTTCAGCTTCTTCGCGGTCCTGGACGTGCAGGCGGACGGGTTCGCCGCCGGCCACCTGGTCCACCAGGTGTCGTACACAGCCGACTTCGCCGGCGAGCTCGCCCCGGGTGCCGAGATCGCCGAACTCGACTGGCTGACCTCGGTGGACGCGGATCGATGCCCGCCGGCGGGGCGACGTATACTTGAGGTTCTCCGCGAGGCTGACACTGTCGACTAAACGCTGTCGATTGACGCTTCACCGACAAAACGGCATATAACGCCGACCGCTTTGTCATGTCAAGGGTGTCCAGCGGGGGCGATTGGATAACACCACTGAGTGCGGCGTACACTTCTTGGTTGGCGCTCGACGTCCGTTATGGAGTCGTGTCGCACTCCGGGGACCAGCCTAACCGGCGGGTCCCGACAAGTTTTGGTACGACACGATTGCGGAGGACATGCCGAAGAAGGACGGCGCCATCGAGATCGAGGGTCGGGTGGTCGAACCGCTGCCGAACGCGATGTTTCGCGTGGAGCTGCAGAACGGTCACAAGGTCCTTGCCCACATCAGCGGGAAGATGCGGCAGAACTACATTCGTATCCTGCCTGAGGACAGGGTCGTCGTGGAGCTCTCTCCTTACGACCTCACGCGTGGGCGCATCGTCTACCGCTACAAGTAACAACCCCACTTCATTAGGTTCCCGCTGGTCACGCGGCTGGCTGGGCGCAAGAGGAGAAACGCGGCCGTGAAGGTTCAGCCGAGCGTGAAGAAGATCTGCGACAAGTGCAAGGTGATCCGCCGGCACGGTCGCGTGATGGTGATCTGCAGCAACCTGCGGCACAAGCAGCGGCAGGGCTGATCCCAGCTCATCAGTACGTCCAGATATTCGCGTCACTCCCGATCAAGCCGATCGGGACACCTTCGGTCGGAGGCCGAAGCCCCGCGGGACTCCCGGGGACAGTGACGTGACAGACCTCCGTGCAGCTGTTAGGAGCAAGTCCGAGCATGGCTCGTATCTCCGGCGTTGACCTCCCCCCCGCGAGAAGCGGCTCGAGGTGGCGCTGACCTACATCTTCGGAGTGGGTCGCACCCGGTCCCTGCAGACCATCAAGGCGACCGGGACCAACCCCGACGCCCGCGTAAGGGACCTCTCCGACGACGAGCTGGTCCGGCTCCGCGACCACATCGAGGGCAACTTCAAGGTCGAGGGTGACCTCCGCCGCGAGGTGGCGGCGGACATTCGCCGCAAGATCGAGATCGGTTGCTACCAGGGCATCCGGCACCGCCGCGGACTCCCGGTCCACGGGCAGCGCACGCACACCAACGCGCGCACCCGCAAGGGACCGAAGAAGACCGTGGCCGGCAAGAAGAAGACCGGCAAGAAGTAACCCTGCTCTTCCGATTCCCTCGATTCTTGGAGTTACAAGCAAATGCCCCCGAAGGCACGTACCGCCGGCGCCAAAAAGGTTCGCCGCAAAGAGAAGAAGAACATCGCGCACGGTCACGCGCACATCCGCAGCACGTTCAACAACACGATCGTGTCGATCACCGACCCGACCGGTGCGGTGATCGCGTGGGCCTCCGCCGGCCACGTCGGCTTCAAGGGTTCGCGTAAGTCGACCCCGTTCGCCGCCCAGCTGGCCGCCGAGTCCGCCGCCCGCAAGGCGCAGGAGCACGGCATGCGCAAGGTCGACGTGTTCGTGAAGGGCCCGGGTTCGGGCCGCGAGACCGCGATCCGTTCGCTGCAGGCCACCGGCCTGGAGGTGGGCACCATCCAGGACGTCACCCCGATGCCGCACAACGGCTGCCGGCCGCCCAAGCGCCGCCGGGTCTGACCCACGACTTCGCCCGGTCGTACGAGACTGGGCCCGCCGGGGGCGAGAACCGAGACTCGCCCCCGCACCCCTCGAGGCGTCATATGGCGGACGCCCGAGACCGTAGGAGGAAACAGTGCTGATCACTCAGCGCCCCACCCTGACCGAGGAATCGGTCGACGAGTTCCGCTCCCGGTTCATCATCGAGCCGCTGGAGCCGGGCTTCGGCTACACCCTGGGCAACTCGATGCGGCGTACGCTGCTGTCGTCGATCCCGGGTGCGTCGGTCACCAGCATCAAGATCGACGGCGTGCTGCACGAGTTCACCACCGTGCCGGGCGTCAAGGAAGACGTGACCGAGCTGATCCTGAACCTGAAGGGTCTGGTCGTCAGCTCCGAGGTCGACGAGCCGGTCACCATGTATCTGCGCAAGCAGGGCCCCGGTGACGTGACCGCCGCGGACATCGCGCCGCCGGCCGGTGTCACCGTGCACAACCCCGAGCTGCACATCGCGAGCATCAACGCCAAGGGCCGGCTCGAAATCGAGCTGACCGTCGAGCGTGGCCGCGGGTATGTCTCGGCCGTGCAGAACAAGCAGCCCGGCCAGGAGATCGGCCGGATCCCGATCGACTCGATCTACTCGCCGGTGCTCAAGGTCACGTACAAGGTCGAGGCCACCCGAGTCGAGCAGCGGACCGACTTCGACAAGCTGATCGTCGACGTCGAGACGAAGAAGTCGATCACCCCGCGGACCGCGCTGGCCTCCGCCGGCTCCACCCTGGTGGAGCTGTTCGGCCTCGCCCGCGAGCTGGACGAGACCGCTGAGGGCATCGACATCGGCCCGTCGCCGACGGACGCGGCACTGGCCGCGGACCTGGCGCTGCCGATCGAGGAGCTGGACCTGACGGTCCGCTCGTACAACTGCCTCAAGCGCGAAGGCATCCACACGGTCGGTGAGCTGGTCACTCGCAGCGAGGCCGATTTGCTGGATATAAGGAATTTCGGCGCCAAGTCCATCGACGAGGTCAAGGTCAAGCTCTCCGGCCTCGGCCTGGCGCTGAAGGACTCGCCACCCGGGTTCGACCCGGCCAACGTCGTCGACACGTTCTCCGACGCGGGGTACGACGACGGCGCCGACTATGCCGAAACCGAGCAGCTGTAAGGCTGTAGCTGCCCGGGCGTGCCGCCCGGGTTTCTGACGAGGAGCAAGAAATGCCCACCCCCACCAAGGGACCCCGCTTCGGCGGCAGCCCGGCGCACGAGCGGCTGATCCTGGCCAACCTGGCCACCTCGCTGTTCGACCACGGGCGGATCACCACCACCGAGGCCAAGGCCAAGCGGCTGCGGCCGTTGGCGGAACGGCTGATCACCTTCGCCAAGCGCGGCGACCTGCACGCCCGGCGCCGGGTGCTGACGGTGGTACGCGACCGCGATGTGGTGCACAAGCTGTTCGCCGACATCGGCCCGCAGTTCGCTGAGCGCCCGGGCGGCTACACCCGCATCGTCAAGGTCGGTAACCGCAAGGGCGACAACGCCCCGATGGCGGTCATCGAGCTGGTCGAGGGCCAGACCATCGCCCAGACGGCGGTCGGCGAGGCCGAGCGGGCCCGTGGCACCCGGTTCGCCCGGCGTGGCAAGGCCGACGCGGTCGAGGCGCTCGCCGGCGACACCGACGAGGCCGTCGAGACCACCGAGGAACAGCCGGCGGTTGACGCCACCGCGTCCGACCTCGAGGTCAGCGAGGACCCGCGCGCGGCCGGCCCGTACGGCGACGGCTCGGCCGAGCCGAAGGCTGACGGCTCCGCGCCGGAAGGCTTCCCGGTCAAGGGCAACAAGGACTCGATGAAGTTCCACACCGAGGACAGCCCGTATTACGACCGTACGGTCGCCGAGGTCTACTTCGCCTCCGCTGAGGCCGCCGAAGCCGCTGGCTTCGAGGCCACCGCGGCGGAGAAGGACTGAGAAACATCAGCGACGAGCCCCGTTCTCCCCGTTGGGGAGGGCGGGCTCGTCCGTTTACGTCTGGACATCTCGTACGACGGCACCGGCTTCTCCGGCTGGGCGGTCCAGCCTGGCCTTCGGACGGTCGCCGGTGAGCTGATCGAGGCGCTGGGCAAGCTGCTGCCCGGCGCTGAGCGGCCAGTGGTGGCTGGCCGTACGGACGCCGGCGTGCACGCGAGCGGCCAGGTGGCGCATGTCGACGTGCCGGTGCCCGCGTACGAGGCGCGGGCGCAGAAGCTGGTCCGGCGCTTTGCGGGCGTATTGCCGCCCGACGTACGGGTGCGTGCCGTGCGAGTGGCGCCGGCGGACTTCGATGCCCGGTTTTCGGCGCTGCGCCGGCACTATCGCTACCGGATCACGGATGCGGACTGGGGCGCCGACCCGTTGCACCGGCATGGGATCGCCCGCTGGCCGCGGGCGTTGGACGTCCCGTTGATGGCCGCCGAGGCAGCGGCCGGGCTGCTTGGATTGCACGACTTCGCCGCGTACTGCCGGCGCCGGGAAGGTGCCACCACGGTCCGCGAGCTGCAGCGACTGGAGGTCGTACGAACAACGCAAGACGGGACCATCGAGATCGCCGCGTCCGCGGACGCCTTCTGCCATTCGATGGTGCGCAGCCTCGTCGGTGCCCTGTTGGCGGTCGGTGACGGCCGGCACGAGGCGCCCTGGCCGGGCAGCCTGCTGACCCGGCGGGAGCGTGCTGGCGCGGTCGTGGTGGCGCCGGCGGCCGGGCTGACGTTGCTGTGCGTCGACTACCCGGATGACGCCGAACTCGCCGCTCGCGCGATCCTCACTCGGCGCGTACGGGAAGCCCCGCAAACGTGACCTGATGTCAGGGGGAAGCCGGTTACGCTGCATCGGTGACCTCCTCGGACGAGTCCCGGCCGCCGGAGCCCGGTGCGGCGGAGCCGTCCGGCGAGGACGTCACCAGGTCGGTGGACTGGTCGAAGGCGTGGGCGCTGCCGCCTCCGGTGCCGGCTCAGCAACCGCACCAGCAAACGCAGCCGTCGGCGTACGGGCCGCCGTCCGAGCCAGGCGCCGAATGGCTGCGGCCGGCCGGTTCGCCGTGGCAGCCGCCGGCCCAGCTGCCGCCACGGCCGGCCCCGCCACCAGCGCAGCCGGCTCAGCAGGCCCCGCCGCCATGGGACCGTCGGCCGGCGCCGAAGCCGCCGAAGAAGCCGCGGACCGGTCCGAGCCCCGCGGTGGTCCGAGGGCTGGTCGGGCTCGCGGTCGCCGTCGTGCTGATCGGCGGTGCCACCGGCGCGGTCGTCTTCGCTCGATCGCGTACGGGCCCCGGGCCGACTCCCACCGCGCCCCCCGACAGCCGCGTCGGCCAAGCCGTCGGCGAGCCCGGCCGGCCGGATCGACATCGCCACCCGGGCCGGTGATCCGCGGCCGTTCAGCACCGCTGAGCTGTTCCCGAACGCCACCGAGACGGTCAGCGGCCGCGGCTACCGCCTGCTGGCCAGCCAACCCGTCCAGGACTGCCGGCAGGCGGCCGCCGGCACCGCCGCGACCATGCTGGGCCAGCTGGGCTGCAATCAGGTCGTACGCGGCACGTGGGCGGACTCCGCCGGCCGGTACGTCATCACCGTCGGACTCGCGAACCTGCCGACCACCGCGGCCGCCCAGCAGGTGATCGCGGTCCTGCGCGACCCCGCCAAAGGGTCCTTCCTGCCGTACCCAGTGGCCGGAACGTCGGCCGCCGGCTTCGACGGCCACAGCCCGACCGTCGTCGGTTGGCAGGCCCAGGGCCACTACCTGGTCTTCTCGGTCGCCGCGCTGGCCGGCGGCCAACCCGCCACCGTCTCGGACCCCGACCTTCGCCAGGCCACCGCCGATCTGCGGTCGCTGGTCGGCAACGCCCTGCTGCACCGCGCCATCACTGGGTAGGTCTTTGTCCGTCGACAAGCCCAACCGCTGTGGCCGTTGTTCAGTCAGGCCAGACCAAATGACCCCCCGCCCAACGGAACATCCTTGCCTCGTACCAAAAAAGCCCCCCCGCGAAATCTCGCGAGGGCCTTTCAGGTCTGACCGCGAACTACTGCCGCAGGTTCAAAATCAGCGTGATGTTGGCCAACAGCGCCTGTCCCATCGCGCTCGCGGTCGGGTCGGTGGTGTTGGTCGTCGCGCCGTCAGCGCGGGCGACGATGCTCCACCCGATGTAGTGACCGCGGTTGCGGTTGGAACAGATGACCACGCTGGCCGCGGTGTTGTTGAAGTTGGCGGCGGGGCCACCGGCGACCTTCAGCGGGGTCCAGAAGCCCTTGTTCGGGTCGGCGAAAATCGCCTGGCCGACCGAGGAGGCGCTGGCTTCGTCGAGCATGTTGGCGATGCCGACGGTCGCCACGTATTTGCGCGTGCTGTCGGTGTAGGTGGCCCGCAGGACCTGGCTGCAGTTGCTCTTCGCCATGGCGATCGTCGCGGTGCCGCTGGTCGCGAAGGTGCAGGTGGGAGACGCTTCGGCGCCGAGCTTGGTGTAGCTGCGGCCTTCCTGGACGACAGTGTCCATGCCGAAGAGCTCGCTGACCGTCACCGGCCGTGGGTCCTCGGCCCGGGTGGAGATGCCGTGGGTGGCGGCCGCCGACGGGCTCGGGCTGCTGCCCTGGCTCGGGCCAGGCCCGCCGCTGGCGGTCGGGTTCGGCTTCGGGCTCGCGGTGGTCGACTTGTAGATCAGGAATCCGCCGCCGCCGCAAAGCAGCAGCAAGAGGACCACGCCGACGACGCTGAGGGTGATGATCAGGCCGCCGCGGCTCTTGGGCGGTGGCGGCGGGGCGCCATACCCGGGCTGCCCGTACGGAGGCGCGGATGCCTGCCCGTACGGAGGCGACGAGGCCTGTCCGTAGGGCACCCCGGAGGGCTGTCCGTATGCGGACGCCGCCGGCTGCCCATAAGGATCCTGCTGCCCGTACGGAGGGGCAGACTGCTGACCATAGGGATCCTGCTGGCCGTAGGTGGTCGGCTGCCCGTACGGTTCCGCCGCCGGCTGCTGGCCGTACTGGTCCTGCGGTGGCTGCGACTGCCCGTACGGATCGGACTGCGGCGGCTGCTGTGGCTGCCCGTACGGATCGGCCTGCGGCGGCTGCTGCGGCTGCCCATAAGGGTCCGCGGCCGGGGTGCCGTAACCGGGAGCGCCCGACGTCGGATCCTGGCCAGGTTGGGGTTGGCCGGAATTCCAGCTCGTGGTGGGCGGCGTTGGCTGCTGTCCACCGTACGGGTCCTTGTTGTACGGATCGCTCCCGTACGGCTGACCCTGCCCGCTGGCATTCGGGTCATACGTCATTCTGGTGCTCCTCGGTCCGAGACACGTGCGACATCGCGTCGCAAGTGAGGGTAGCGCCCCGGTGCACGAGATCGTGACCAGATGGTTGTGTCCACAGACCGCGAACGACGCTCCCAGAAGCTGGCCGCGAAAACTCAGCTGTGCAAACGGCCGAAGTCGGTCACACTCCCTATCCTGTGGGACATATTGAGGTTTCCGGACTTGGACTGACGCTGCCGGACGGCCGGGTGCTGTTCGACGGCGTCTCGTTCCGGGTCGGTGACGGCGCGAAGGTGGCGCTGGTCGGCGCGAACGGAACGGGCAAGACAACGCTGCTGCGGATCATCGCCGGCGACCTGCCGGCCGCCGCCGCGGCGCGGTGGTGAGCAGCGGCGGCCTGGGCGTGATGCGGCAGTTCATCGGGTCGATCCGGGACGAGCTGACCGTCGGCGAGTTGCTCGCCTCACTGGCCCCGCCGGGCATCCGGGGCGCCGCCGAACGAGTCGAGGCGGCCGAGGTGCGGATGGTCACCCAGGACGACGAGCCGTCTCAAGTGGCGTACGCGAACGCCTTGGCCGCGTGGGGCGACGCAGGTGGGTACGACGCGGAGGTGCTGTGGGACACCGTCACGGTGGCCGCGCTGGGGATCCCGTACGACCGGTGCCGGTATCGCAGGATGGCGACGCTGTCCGGCGGCGAGCAGAAGCGGCTGGCCGCCGAGGCGCTGTTGCGCGGCCCGGACGAGGTGCTGTTGCTGGACGAGCCGGACAACTATCTGGACGTACCAGGGAAAAGGTGGCTCGAAGAGCAGTTGGTGGCCTCGCCCAAGACCGTTCTTTATGTGAGCCACGACCGGGAGTTGCTGGCCCGTACGGCCACTCGGGTGATCACCGTCGAGGGCGGCACCGGGTGGACGCATCCGGGTGGTTTCGGCACGTACCACGACGCCCGGCAGGCCCGGCACGACTCGCTGGACGAGCAGCGCCGGCGCTGGGACGAGGACCACGCCAAGCTGAAGGCGTTGGTGCTGATGTACCGGCAGAAAGCCAAATACAACTCCGACATGGCGTCCCGGCTGCAGTCCGCCAAGACCCGGCTGGACAAGTTCGAGGAGGCCGGCCCGCCAGAAGCCAAGCCGCGTGCGCAGAACGTCCAGATGCGGCTGCGCGGTGGGCGTACGGCAAACGCGCGTTGGTCTGCGAGCAGCTCGAGCTGACCGGGTTGATGAAACCGTTCAACCTGGAGGTTTTCTTCGGCGAACGGGTCGCCGTGCTCGGCTCGAACGGCTCCGGCAAGTCCCATTTCCTGCGGCTGTTGGCCGGCGGTGGCACTCACCGGGAGGGGGCGCTGGAGGAGATCGCGGCCGTCCCACACACCGGCCTGGCCCGGCTCGGCGCCCGCGTACTCCCCGGACTTTTCGCGCAGACACACGATCATCCGGAGCTCGTCGACCGTACGTTGGTGGACATCCTGTGGCGCGGCGACGACCACCGCAACGGAATGGACCGGCATGGCGCGATGCGGTCGCTGTCCCGCTATGAGCTGGACCATCAGGGCGACCAGCTTTTCGGTACGTTGTCAGGTGGCCAGCAGGCACGTTTCCAGATTTTGTTGCTGGAGCTGGCAGGTGCCACCATGTTGTTGCTGGACGAGCCGACCGACAACCTCGACCTGCATTCCGCGCAAGCAAGCCCTGCAGGACGGCCTGGAATCGTTTGAGGGCACCGTTTTAGCGGTCACCCACGACCGCTGGTTCGCCCGTACTTTCGACCGATACCTGGTTTTCGGCTCGGATGGCCGGGTTTATGAGTCCGACGACCCAGTGTGGGACGAAGGCCGCGTCGACCGGGCCCGGTGAGTCTATGGCCGCTGAGCTGTTGGCCGCTGAGCTGTTGGCCGCAGTGCCTGCGGCGGCGCATCCGGTTCACGTCGCCGGGCGCCCAAAGGGCGGGCACCCCACCGCCGTGAACCGGGCCGGCCTTCGGCCGGCGCGCGGGGGGGTGGCGGGGTGGGTGGGCGGCCCAGTTGTTGGCTGCTCAGGTGTTGGGCGCAGTGGCTGCGGTGGCGCGGGGTGGCTGGCCGCGTCAGCGTGCGACGAGAACCAGGTAGCAGGTCCGGCGGCGGGGCGGGTGTGACCATGTCCACCTGCGCAGCGGGTGTGCTGCGGCGGCTGGCGTGCGGTGATCGCGCGGTGCGAACGTAGTTGTTCGTACCGGCGACTGGATCCAGCGCCTGTCCACCTGCTGGGAATCGGGGCCCGATTTCCCGGATCCTGACCGCGCGCTCTTACACTTTGCGTAGTAGCTGGCCGGTCGAGGAGGGTACGGGTGACGAGGGATTCCATTCGCGGGTCGTCCGATCGCGGCATTCTCATCTTGACCAGCTTGATGCAGGCACCCAAGCATGGTTACGCGCTGATCAAGGACATCGAGGACTTCGCCGGCGTCCGGTTGGGGCCGGGGACGCTGTATGGCGCGTTGGCGAAGCTGGAGGCAGCGGGGCTGGTGGAGTCGTTGCCGGCCGGCGACCGGCGGCGGCCATACCGGATCACGGCGGCCGGTCAGGAGCAGTTGCGTGAGCGGCTGACCGAGGCGGCGCGGATCGCCGAGGTCGGGCTGGCGCGCATCGCGGCGGCCGGCGCGTCGTGATCGAGCGGCTGCTGCGGTGCTATCCGCCCAGGTGGCGGGACCGGTACGGACGCGAAGTCGGTTGGCTGGTCACCGATCTCATCGAGGCGGGCGAGCTGACGCCGGTACGCGCCGGGCTGGACCTCGTCGTTGCCGCGGCCGCGGCGTGGTGGCAGGTCATCGCCGATCGAGCGGTCCTTCTGCGGCTGTGCGCGGTGTTGGTGATCGGCGGCGGACTCGCGCTGCTACTGGCCTGGCTCGCTCCGGCGGGGCCGATCGGGACGTACGTGGGCGCCCATCCAGGTGGACTGCTCGTGCTGCTCATCCAGGTCGGGTGGCTGGTGACCGAGGCCGCCGAGTTCCGACGCGGCCGGCGGTCGCGGCATTGGCGCGAAGGTCCGCGTCCGAACCGAAGCACGTACTGGTGTGCGTTGTCCGCCTGCGTACTGGCTGGAACGGCGGTGATCAATCTGGCGCCGGTCGCCATCCAGGTCGCCGCGATCCGCCCCGGCATGCCCGTACAGGTCGCCGGAGCCGCGCTGATCCTGGCCGGGACCGCGCTGCGGGAACGGGCGTTCCGCGCATTGGGTGGCCGGTATTGCAGCTTTGCCGTCAAGGTCACCGCCGATCAACCGATCGTGTCGACCGGCCCATACCGGCTGCTGCGCCATCCCGGACACGCCGGCATGCTGCTGGCCTGCGCCGGCGTCGGTGCCCTCACCGCCAACTGGGTCGCAATCGTCACGCAGGTGCTGCTGTCGCTCACCTTCGTCGTGTGGTGCGCCCGTGTCGAAGAAAACGCGATGCTGGCGGCGCTCGGCGACCGCTACCGCGACTATGCCGCGTCCCGCAAACGGC
Source organism: Fodinicola feengrottensis (assembly GCF_010993775.1). Lineage (GTDB taxonomy): Bacteria > Actinomycetota > Actinomycetes > Mycobacteriales > HKI-0501 > Fodinicola > Fodinicola feengrottensis. The sequence goes on from NZ_WOTO01000007.1 coordinate 160,131, forward strand.
TCGTGCCGCTGCTCTGGTGACCGCGACTATTACACTTTCCGATATAGTTTGCCGCGATGAACACGTACGAGGTCGCCGCGGCGACACACGCCACCAGCCCGTCCCTGATTTCGGCAGCGTTGACGCTGGCCATCCTCGTGTTGGTCGTGGTGACGCGGATCCGCGGCCGACAGCTGCGACCGGAGCGGATGCTGATCCTGCCGCTCGTACTGATGGCTCTGGGCTTGGCCGCGACCATCCCGCCAGCTCTGAACTCGCACCTGCAGACAATCGACTACGCCGTCATCGCCGGTGACGTGTTGCTGTCGATCGTTCTGGGCGGCATCCGCGGATACACCGTCGTGCTCTATCGCCACCAGGACACGACCTGGTATCGCTACGGGCCGCTAACCGTGGTCCTGTGGGTGCTGTCGATTGTGCTGCGCATTGTCCTGGCGGCGGCGGGCAGTGTGCTGGGCGCCACCTCGATCATCACCGGCAACAGCCTGCTGTTCTGGCTCGGCATCACCCTCCTGACGCAGAACATCCTCCTGCTCATCCGGTCGTCTCCATCGAGCGCATCGCTGCAACCTTCGCCAACCGAACCGATGATCAAGAAAGTGCGTTAGCAGCTCGGGAACGCCCCATTCCGCACCCTGCGGGCCGCGTACCAGGTCCGCTGGCCGTCCGGGTTGTGACCATGTCCACCTGCGCAGCGGGTGTGCTGGGGCGGCTGGCGTGAGTCAATGGTTGTCATGGGTCTTTCCGTGCCGCCCGCTGCGGTTACCCGGGAGTTCACCTCGCTCTATGTCGAGCACGACCGGGACGAATGGCGGGCCCTGGCCGAGGCGGAGCCGCTGCCGCTCACGCTGACCGAGATCGAGCGGCTGCGCGGCCTCGGCGACCATCTTGACCTGGACGAGGTCGGCACGGTCTACCTGCCGCTGTCCAGGTTGCTCAGCATGTACGTGGCGAACACCCAGCGGCTCTGGGACGCGCAGCGGCGCTTCTTGGGCTCGGCCGAGCCCAAGGTGCCGTTCGTGATCGCGGTGGCCGGCTCGGTGGCGGTCGGCAAGTCGACCACCGCCCGGCTGCTGCAGGCGCTGCTGTCCCGCTGGCCGGACCATCCGCGAGTGGAGTTGGTCACCACCGACGGCTTCCTGCACCCCAACTCCACCCTGATCGCGCGCAACCTGCTGCACCGGAAGGGCTTCCCGGAGGCGCGTACGTACGACCGGCGTGCCCTGGTCCGCTTCCTGGCCGAGGTGAAGGCCGGCCGGGCCGAGGTGCACGCGCCGGTCTACTCACATCTGGTGTACGACATCGTGCCGGGCCAGGTGCAGACCGTCCGGCAGCCGGACATCCTGATCCTGGAAGGCCTGAACGTGCTGCAGCACGGCACCGATGGTACGGGCCGGCTTCCCAAGGTCTTTTTGAGCGATTTCTTCGATTTCTCGGTCTACGTGGACGCACTCGAAGCGGACGTGAAGTCCTGGTACATGCACCGGTTCCTGAAACTGCGGGAGACCGCTTTCCGTGATCCGACGTCGTACTTCCGCCGCTACGCCGAGCTCAGCCACGATCAGGCGATGGCCACCGCGGAGTCGTTGTGGGAGCAGATCAACGGGCCGAACCTGCGGGAGAACATCGCGCCGACCCGTTCCCGGGCCCGCCTGGTGCTGACGAAAGGCGTCGACCACACGGTGCGTAGAATCAGGCTCCGACGGCTCTAGGCCTACCTGTTTTGACCCTCGCGGAGACGGCCAGGTATTGTTAATGGTCGTTGCGTGATGAGCCGCTTTAGCGTGCCCGGGCTGGCAGCAGCCGATGGGCCACCGGTCGATCGCGCGGAAGATGACCACTAGCAGAAAGACTCCTCTGGCAGCCGCCGGCGGATTCCCTGTCACGAGACGAGAGCAAGGTAGGCCTGTGCGTACGTACAGCCCGAAGCCGGGTGACGTTCAGCGTCAGTGGCTCGTAATCGACGCCAACGACGTGGTTCTGGGTCGGCTCGCCACCCAGGTTGCCCGGTTGCTGCGCGGCAAGCACAAGGCGACGTTCGCGCCGCACGTCGACGGCGGTGATTTCGTCGTCGTGGTGAACGCCAGCAAGATCGCGCTGACCGGCCAGAAGCGGGAGCAGAAGGTCGCGTACCGGCACTCCGGCTACCCGGGTGGCCTGCGCAAGGTGGCCTACAGCGACCTGCTGGCGCAGCGCCCGGAGCGGGCCGTCGAGCTGGCGGTCAAGGGCATGCTGCCCAAGAACACCCTCGGCCGGCAGATGCTGCGCAAGCTCAAGGTCTACGGCGGTCCCGACCACCCGCACCAGGCACAGCAGCCCACCGAGTTCCAGCTCACCCAGGTCGCGCAGTAGACCTGTCCACCAGCGTCGAGAAGGAAAGTGGCAGCGTGACTGCTCCATCTGTTAGCCCCACCGTTACACCGGCCGTCGCCTCCGGCGCGCCCGTACAGACCGTCGGCCGGCGCAAGGAAGCGATCGTTCGCGTCCGCCTGTTGCCCGGCACCGGAAAGTTCACGCTCAATGGCAAGACGCTTGAGCAGTACTTCCCGAACAAGGTCCACCAGCAGCTCATCAGTGAGCCGTTCGTCACCCTTGAGCGAGTCGAGCAGTTCGACGTGATCGCCAGGCTGCACGGCGGCGGCGTCTCCGGCCAGGCCGGCGCGCTGCGCCTGGGCATCGCCCGCGCGCTCATCGAGCTGGACCCGGACGACCGCCCGGCGCTGAAGAAGGCCGGCTTCCTCACTCGTGACCCGCGGGTCAAGGAGCGGAAGAAGTACGGTCTGAAGAAGGCACGTAAGGCGCCGCAGTACTCCAAGCGGTAGGAAAGTGGGCCGTGGCGGTACGGAGCCGGCATTTGCGGTCGGCTCAGGCACCAGGAGGTAGGGCTTTAGGCCCACCGCCTGGTGCCGTCAGGCCGATCTGGCATCGCCGGATCCGGTAGACGTCCGCCAACAGCGGTCCACTCTCCCCAGACGACCTGCAACGATGCTGGGCGAGGCGGGAGATCTGATGGCGCGACTATTTGGCACCGACGGCTTGCGTGGGCTGGCGAACGGTGACCTGACGCCCGAGTTGGCGACAGCTGTTTCGGTGGCGACCGCACACGTACTGGCCGGCGGCGCCGCCGGCCCGCGGCCGGTCGCGGTGGTGGGCCGCGATCCGCGGGCCTCCAGCGAGATGCTGGAAGCCGCGGTCTGCGCGGGATCAGCGCGGCGGGTACGGACGTGGTGCGGGTCGGCGTGCTGCCGACCCCGGCGATCGCGCACCTGGTGGCCGACACCGGTGCGGATTTCGGCATCGTGGTGTCAGCGAGCCACAACCCGATGCCCGACAACGGCATCAAGGTGTTCGCCCGTGGCGGCGCGAAGCTCCCGGACGACATCGAGGACGAGATCGAGTCGGCGCTCGTCGAGAACGCCTCTCGCGAATGGACCCGGCCAGTTGGCCGTGCCATTGGCCGGATCCGTGACCTGCCGGACGGCCGCGACCGTTACCTGGCGGCGTTGAGGGCGGCGGTACCGAACCGCTTGGACGGACTGCGCGTCGTGGTGGACTGCGCGCACGGCGCCGCGGCCGGCATCGCGCCGCAGTTCTACGCCAAAGCCGGCGCCGAGGTCATCGCGATCGGCAACGACCCGGACGGCGAGAACATCAACGACGGGGTGGGCGCGACCCACCTCGGGCCGCTGTGTGCCGCGGTCGTCGAGCACGGCGCCGACCTGGGCATCGCCCACGACGGCGACGCCGACCGCTGCCTCGCGGTGGCCGCCGACGGCAGCCCGGTGGACGGCGACGCGATTATGGCGGTCCTCGCGCTCGGCATGAAGGAAGCCGGCACCCTCGCCGCCGACACCCTGGTCGTCACGGTGATGAGCAACCTGGGCCTGCACCTGGCGATGCGCGAGCACGGCATCGACGTACTCACCACAGCCGTCGGCGACCGGTACGTGCTGGAGGCGCTCCGCGACAAGGGCCTGTCCCTGGGCGGCGAGCAGAGCGGTCACGTCGTCATGCCGGCGTACGCGACCACCGGCGACGGCCTCCTCACCGGCGTCATGCTGATGGCCCGAGTGGCCGCCACCGGCACCCCGCTCGGCGAGCTGGCGAAGGTGATGACCCGGCTGCCGCAGGAACTCATCAACGTCGCTGTCAAGGACAAAGCCGCCGCCGCCGCGTCCACCGACGTAGCCGCCGCCGTACAACAAGCCGCCGAAGACGAACTCTCCGGCCGCGGCCGCGTCCTCCTACGCCCCTCCGGCACCGAACGCCTCATCCGCGTCATGGTCGAAGCCGCCACCGCCGGCCAAGCCAGAACCCTCGCCGAACGCATCGCCACGGTCGTCAAGTCCGCTTCCTAGACGTGCGGCGAGGTTTGTCCCGTATCTTTACCTTCGCCGATGCTCGAGTGGTCAGGAGTTACTCGAGTCGCAGGGGCAACGGTTGAGCCCGGAGTGTGAGACTCTAATCCCGACATGTGGGAATTAGTCCGGTCAGCACATCCCGCTGTTCTTATTGGGACTGGTGGGATCAACTTTCACCACCAGTAACCGGATTCTGCAAATACCGCCGCCACCTATGTCCGATTGTAACGATGTTGCCCATCCAGAGCCCCAAAATCGGCAACAGCGTTCCAATCGGACATACCCCCACCCAGTACCGGGTCACCCACAGTCAAAAGCCGCACCCACACAGGCCTTGACACCCCCCCACGAACGTGACGCTGGTTCGTCCTCCCCGCTGACGGGGAGAACGAACCTCGCCACCCCGTACCCCACCCGTCGATCCCGTTCTTCCTTGAGGCTCCGCCCGAAGGGCACCACACCACCCCATCGCACGCCCAGCTGCACAATCGGAATCCGATTGTGCAGCTCTACATAGGGTGCGGCGCGAAACTGTCGTACCCCCCCCAAAAATCACCCCCACCCAGTGACGGGTGGGGGGCGGGTTCGAGGACCAATGTTCAACTAAAAATTAAGGTCTACCTCTCGACCCACCCCCCGCCCGTTCAAAGGGAGGGGGAAAGAAAAACAGACACCTACGACAATTTCGCGCCGCACCCACCCGCGCAGCGGGCCACGGAAATGTCACAAAAGATGAGCGTCGGTGGGGTTCCCGGTGTCATGGACAAAATCAGGGGGCTGCGGTGGAAGGCCTCGTAAAAGTACGTCCAGGAGCAGCTCAAAGGCGGGCAGTCGGGTCGCGCTGGCTGGTTGTACGTATCGCGCCTGGCCTTGTTCTGCAGCTATCCAGCCCAGGACGGTGACGCCGAAGATATACCAGGTTTGGTGGGCCTGCTCGGGGGTCAGGCCGGCGCGCCGCGAGGGCGGTGATGGCGCGGCTGTGCAGGCGGTCGTGGGCGGCGTCGCGGTGGGCTTGGGTGACGGCCAGTCGGCTGGCGTGGCGGGGGGCGCTCATCAGCTCGGCATGCATGCGTACGGCGACGGTGGTGAGCCAGCCGCGCCAGTCGCCGTCGACGGGATCCCCCTCGGGCAGCGTCTTGTCGACGGTCACGGCGCTGATCAGGTCCAGCAGCTCCTCGCGGCTCGACACCCAGCCATAAAGCGTCGAGTGAGTCACTCCGAGCCGTTCGGCCAGCCCGCGCATGGTCAGTGACTCCAGGTCGAACTCCAGTGCGGCCGCCACGATCCGCTCGCGGCTAAGGCGCGGCGGGCGGCCGCGGCTGGGGGCGTCCGACTGGATCCATCCCAGCACTGTAGCCAAAGATTTAACGACCACTGGTCGGAAAGTCTGATACCGTGCTTTTGAACCAAAACTTGGGAGGCTTTGATGACTCGCAGTGCCCCGGTCGGAGTTGGTCTGACCGCGCTTGCCATGGCCCAGGAACGCCGGATCGAAAGCCGCCGGGCGGATCGGCTGTTCGAGGATCCGCTGGCCGAGGCGTTCGTCCTCGCCGCGGCCGGTACGGGCGACGACTCCGGTGTGCCCGGTCTTGGCGGCGACCTGGGGGGGGGTGGGAGACCTGGTGCCGGAGATGTGCGGATTCGTGCCGCTGAGAACCAGGTATTTCGATGATCAACTACGGGATGCCGTACGAGCGGACCTCCGTCAGATCGTGATCCTCGCGGCCGGCCTGGACGGCCGGGCATACCGGCTGGACTTGCCGCCGGACGTCAGCGTTTTCGAGCTCGACACGCCTGACCTGATGGCGTTCAAGGCGCCGGTGGTCGAGGCCGCCGGTGTACGGCCCAATGGCCCGCACTCGGTGATCGGAGTGGACCTGCGGGAGGACTTCGGGCCGGCCTTGCTGTCGGCTGGGTTTGAGCCGGCGGAGCGTACGTTGTGGCTGGTCGAAGGCCTGCTGCCGTATTTGCGCCTGGCGGATATCGACCTGCTGATGGCCCGTGTCGGCGGGCTCAGCCGCGCCGGCAGCCGGATGGTCACAGACGAGAGATGACGACCGGCATCGACGCGATGATCGGCGGTCGCGCCGAGGTCGCCGCGCTGACCCGGGTGGGTGCCAGCTGGCTGTCTCGGATAGACGACCCGGTCGGCTGGTTTGCCAGTCACGGCTGGAAAGCGCGAGTCGCGGACATGGACGCCTTCGCGGCCGGGCTGGGCCGGGACCGGCCACCGATGCTGGACGCGCGGGACGCGATGGCGGCGGTCTGGGTGGCGGCCGCGGAGCTGGGCTGAGCACGCCTCCTCCCTGCGGAGGAGACCTGACCGTTCCGGCGAAGCGCGGGCAGCGGTGTCCTGCTGCCATGATCTCGTACGTGACAAGCGAACTAGCGATCGAGATTCGCGGCCTGACCAAGCGTTTCGGGTCGACGTACGCGGTCGCCGGCATCGACCTGGACGTGCCGGCCGGCAGCTTCTTCGGCCTGGTCGGTCCCAACGGTGCCGGCAAGACCACCACCCTGTCGATGGCGACCGGGTTGCTGGTGCCCGATGCCGGCACCGTACGGATCGGCGGTGCCGACATGTGGGCCGACCCGGTGGCGGCCAAGCGGCGGATCGGCGTACTTCCCGAAGGCCTGCGGCTGTTCGAGCGGCTGACCGGCGCGGAGATGCTCTCTTACACCGGACGGTTGCGGGGGCTGCCCGGTGCCGAGGTGGACACCCGGGCCACCGAGCTGCTGAAGGTGCTGGACCTCGCTGGCGCGGCCGGCAAGCTGGTCGCCGACTACTCGACCGGCATGCGGAAGAAGATCACCCTCGCGGCGGCGATGCTGCACAGCCCGCGGGTGTTGCTGCTGGACGAGCCCATGGAAGCCGTTGACCCGGTGTCTGCCCGGGTGATTTCCGACGTGCTGCGCCGATACACGGCGGGCGGCGGCACGGTCGTGCTGTCCAGTCACGTGATGGCGCTGGTGGAGCAGCTCTGCGACACCGTGGCCGTGATGGCCGGCGGCCGGATCGCGGCGGCTGGGGCGGTCGCGGACGTACGCGGCGAGCACGCCCACCTGGAAGACGCGTTCCTGCACCTGGTCGGCGCGCCGGCCGCGGACGAGGGGGAGCTGGCGTGGTTGCGCTCTTCGTCCGACTGAAACTTTCGTTGCTGCGTAACAGGTTCCGTCAAGGACCGGCGGCGATCGGACAGCTGATCGGGAGTTCGATCACGGTCGCCTTCCTGGCCGCGATGATCGTGTTGGTGCTGTTCGCGGCCCGATTCGCCGGCTCGCCCGCGGTGGCCACCGATGTCCTCAGCATCCTGCAGATCTTCCAACTGCTGGGGTGGGCAGTGAGTCCGCTGCTCGCTTTCGGCGTGGACGAGACCCTGGACCCGCGCCGGTTCGCGCTGTTGCCGCTGACCCACGGCACGCTCGTACGCGGCCTGTTCGCGGCGGCTCTGATCGGTGTTTTCCCGATCGGCAATGCGATCGTGCTGGCGGGCGGAGCGGTCGCGGTCGCCAACCCGTGGTGGACGCTGGTGCTCTCGGTGCCGGCCGCGGCGATTCAGCTGCTGATGTGTGTTGGCCTGTCGCGTGCGATGGCGGCGACCATGGCGGGGCTGCTGCGCAGCCGCCGCGGCCGGGACCTCGCGGTGGTGCTCGGCATCCTCGTGGTGTTGCTTCCGCAGGGCCTCAACATCCTGGTGAGCGGCGCAGCGGGTGGTCGAGTCGATCCGGTGAACCTGCTGACCGGGGCGGCGAACTCGCTGCGGTGGTTGCCGCCGGGGGCGCTCGCCCATGTCGCTTCGGACGCCGGTGCCGGGCGCTGGGGTCTGGTCGCGTTGGACCTGCTCGTCGGCCTGGTGGCAGTGGTGTGCTGCTTGCGCTCTGGTGGCGCAGTGCGCTGGCGCGGTCGCTGGTACGTCCGGATGCCTCCACCACGGTGCGGTCGAACCGTCGGGGCGCGCTGTCCGGGTTGGCTGAGCGGCTGGTCCCCGGTCCGGTGGGCCTGATCGCCGGTCGCGACCTGCGCCTCGCCGGCCGCGACCCGATCCGGCGGATGTCGTGGGCGACCTCGGTGGTGATCGGCATCGTCGTACCGCTGGTGCCGCTCTTCTCCGGCCACAGCTCGATCGGGGGACCGTACAGCGGCTGGATGATCGCCCTGCTGGTCGGATTCCAGGCCACCAACCAGTTCGGCTTCGACGGCTCCGGCCTGTGGCAGCACCTGGTGATTTTCGGCGGCCGCGCGCACGCCCGCGCGGAGGTGCTCGGCCACGCCACGCGGTCGCTGTTCTGCTGCCCGGCATCCCGCTCGTACTCGCCGCGTCAGTGGCCTACCCGCTGATCCTCGGTCAGCCCGGCCAGATCCCGGCCGCGATCGGCCTGCTCGGCGCGATCTTCGGCGGCGCGATCGCCGGCGCGTGCGTCAGCAGCGTGTGGGCCCCGTACGGGATGCCGCAGTCGCGATCGAGCGCCTTCGCCTCCAGCGCCCCCGGCCAGGGCGGCCGAGCCTTCCTCACGCTGTTGATCTCCCTGTCCATAGCCGTGGTCACCGCGCTGCCGGCCGGGATCTTGCTGGCTCTGGGCCTGACCGTCCTGCCGGCCCTGCTCTGGGCCGTACTGGTCGTCGGCGTGCTGTGCGGGATCGGCGCGATCGCGCTCGGCGTACGAGTGGCCGGCGACGCCTATGCCGTACGAGGCCCGGCGATTCTCGCCATCGTGGCGTCCGGCGACCGCTCTTGAGCGACGCTTTCCGAGCGAGGTGATCTGCACAATCGGATTCCGATTGTGCAGATCGCTACATAGGGTGCGGCGCGAAATTGTCGTAGGTGTCTGTTTTTCTTTCCCCCTCCCTTTGAACGGGCGGGGGGTGGGTCGAGAGGTGGACCTTAATTTTTAGTTGAACATCGGTCCTCAAACCCCCCCCCCACCCGTCACTGGGTGGGGGCAAATTTGCCGGAGGGGTACGACAGTTTCGCGCCGCACCCGGCGCGAAAGGTGCGTCCAACTGGTCGAGGTCGGGACAGGCCTCAGCGGATGGTGGCCTGGGCGACGGGGACCTGGAAGGCGCGGCACCAGATCAGGATGGTGGTGGGCGCCGACACCGCGGTGCCGGCGGGGACGGGGTAGTTCTGGTTGCCGCTGCTGGCTTTGAGGCCGCCGAGGTCGGGGGGTTTTGCCGGGGTTGCGGGCACCGGCGCCGGGGACCAGGTGGATGCGGAAGTCCGGGCCCTGTTCGATCTTGAAGTTCTCGAAACGTACGACATAGGTGCCGTCGGCGGTACGGATCAGCCGCGCGGTGCCGCTGGCCTTGTGGCCGATGCCCGTCAACGCGGCCTGTCCGACATCCCCAGCGACAGGGGCGGGAGAAGCCGAGGCGCCAGCCGAGGACGGCGGTGCGAGAGCGGCCGGAGGAGCCTTCTCGTCGACGGACGTGACGATGAAAGCGGGCGCTACCCCGTACGCGGTGGCCACCACGACCGGCAGCCAGAAGCCGCTGAAGGCCAGCCACCCGGGACCGCGCAGCAGCCGTACGAGCAGCCCGACGACCACTCCGACGACCAGCGCGCCGCCGATGAAGGCCCAGACCAGTGGGTTACCGACGGCACCCAGGACGACCTGCGGTTTGACCAGCGTGACGACGCCCATGACGACGCTGATGACAACGCCGGGAACGACCAGGCCGAGCAGAAAGGCGCGCAGCCAGCGAGGCCGTCGGGCCGGCGGAGGCGGCGGGGTGCCAAACGGACCGGACGGACCAAACGGGGCAGACGACTGCGGTGGGTACGACATGCACCCAGTCTCCCGGCCAAGGGCAGCTGACGGAAAGCTGACAGTCCTTCCTTATGGATTGGTGAAGCTGAACCGTTACGGCCAGGGCGCATGTCATGTCACTTCCGCCGGCCCGGCGGCCGGCGGCCCGCCGTGGGGTGGTTACCCTCGGTCGGCATGTGCGGCATTGTGGGGTACGTCGGTCATCAGCGCTCGTTGGATGTTGTCCTGGAGGGCCTGCGCAGGCTCGAGTACCGGGGATATGACTCGGCCGGGATCGCCGTGGTCGCCGATGGCCGGTTGGCGACCGAGAAGAAGGCCGGCAAGCTGGCCAACCTGACCGAGGCGGTCAGCGCCCACACCGCGGACAACGGCATCGCGCCTCGGGCGTACGGGCATCGGCCACACCCGCTGGGCGACGCACGGCGCTCCCAACGACCGCAACGCCCATCCGCACACGTCGATGGACGGCAAGATCGCGGTCATCCATAACGGCATCATCGAGAACTTCGCGCACCTGCGTGCCGAGCTGGAGGCGGCCGGCATCGAGCTCGCCTCGGACACCGACACCGAGTGCGCCGCGCACCTGTTGGCGCAGGCGTACGCGACCCTTGACCACCTGCCGGTCCAGAGCACGCCGGACAGCGCCGGCCGGCTGGCCGAGGCGATGCGGCTGGTGTGTCGGCGTCTGGAAGGCGCGTTCACGCTGCTCGCGGTGCATGCGGACGCTCCCGACGTGGTGGTCGGCGCGCGCCGTAACTCGCCGCTGGTGGCCGGTCGCGGCGACGGTGAGAACTTCCTCGCCTCCGACGTGTCCGCGTTCATCGAGCACACCCGGGAAGCCGTCGAACTCGGCCAGGACCAGGTCGTGGAGATCACTCCGACCGACATCCTGGTCACCGACTTCTTCGGGGTGGCGGTGACGCCCAAGGAGTTCCACGTCGACTGGGACGCCTCGGCCGCCGAAAAGGGCGGCTACGACTACTTCATGCTCAAGGAGATCGCCGAGCAGCCGCAGGCGGTCGCCGACACGCTGCGCGGCCGGCTCACCGACAGCGGTGACCTGACCCTGGACGAGGTCCGGCTGACCGACCAGGACCTGCGGGACATCGACAAGATCTTCGTGATCGCCTGCGGCACGTCGTACCACGCCGCGCTGGTCGCCAAATACGCCATCGAGCACTGGACGCGGATCTCGGTCGAGGTGGAGCTGGCCAGCGAGTTCCGCTATCGCGACCCGGTGCTGGACCGATCCACGCTGGTCATCGTGATCTCGCAGTCCGGCGAGACGATGGACACGCTGATGGCCCTGCGGCACGCCAAGGAGCAGAAAGCGCGCGTCCTCGCGATCAGCAACACCAACGGCTCCACCATCCCGCGCGAGTCCGACGCGGTGCTCTACACACACGCTGGTCCGGAGGTCGCGGTCGCGTCGACCAAGGCGTTTCTGACGCAGGTCGTCGCGGTCTATCTGGTCGGACTGCTGTTGGCGCAGGTACGGGGCATCAAGTATGCGGACGAGGTGGCAGCGGTCGTGCAGCAGCTGCAGAAGATGCCGGAGAAGATCCGCGCGGTGCTGGCCACCATGGAGCCCGTACGCGAGCTGGCCCGGGACCTGGCGTCGCGCGCAGCAGGTGTTGTTCCTCGGCCGGCACGTCGGATACCCGGTGGCCCTGGAAGGCGCGCTGAAGCTCAAGGAACTGGCGTACATGCACGCGGAGGGCTTCGCTGCCGGCGAGCTCAAGCACGGCCCCATCTCGCTGATAGAGGCCGGTACGCCGGTCGTCATCACCGTCCCGTCGCCGCGCGGCCGGGCGATCCTGCACGACAAGATCGTCTCGAACATCCAGGAGGTGCGGGCCCGGGGCGCTCGTACGATCGTGATCGCCGAGGAGGGCGACGAGGCGGTCGCGCCGTACGCGGACCACATGATCCGGGTGCCGCACACGCCGACGCTGCTCGCGCCGCTGGTCACCACGGTGCCGCTGCAGGTGCTGGCGTGCGAGATCGCGGCCGCCCGCGGCCACGACGTGGACCAGCCCCGCAACCTCGCCAAGTCCGTCACCGTCGAATAGCGACGCCCGCGGCCGGGATCGATGCCGGCTGCGAGATTTCCTTGCAACGATGCAAAACGTGTGTGAGGATCTTCTGGTCAGTATGCATGGCGGCCGCATTTCGAGGTGAAGTCTTGACCGTTCTCCTAGCTTTGGCATTGTCGGCGTCCTTGGCGCGGTCAGTGGGTGAACCGGGCCAACGAGAGCGGCTGCTCGCCTGGGCCGAGTCGCAGCACTTCACATATTGGTCAACTCCTCGGGATGATCTCAGGACCCGTTTCCCAGGGCCGCCTTTCGCGGCCAGCCAACGGCAGTCTGACGGGCGGGGGGGCGGCTGGCTGAGCGCCGAACGAATCCACCACGTGGTGACGGGAAGTCGTGGTGGCCGAGAATTTGTTATCTTTCAGTACAGCCAAAGTTTCGTTCGGCCATATCTGCGTCCGGACAATCCAAACCGCACGTACGACGGTTATCACGCGATCGCCGTCATGTCGGCAGGGCGAAAACTTCCCGCATTGTGTGTGCAGGGGCGGCCCGGTCGCGGACTACCGACAGTGGAACCCGCCACCACGCTCGCCGGGCGGTTCGCCGAGGACTTTCAAGTGACCACTGGTGATCCGGACGCGGCCAGGACGGCCCTCAGCCCGGAGTTGATGCGATGGTTGCTGCACATGCCGTGGCAGCCGTTGAATTTCCGGTTTCTCGGCAGCGATGTGATTTGCTGGGCCGACGCTCATGTGTTCGGTCAGTGGGGACAGGGTGCGCTGGACCAGCTGTCCAGGACCGTGGATTTGCTGGAATCTAACAAGCGGTGAGTTGTGGGATGGCTGTACGAGCCACGTCGACATAAGTCTCGTCGATCTCCACGCCGATGCTGTCATACCCGACCACGTTGGCGGCCGCCAACGTCGATCCCGATCCAGCGAAGGGATCCAGCACCACGCCCTCGCCCAGCGGCAGGACGGCGCGTACGACCTGCCGCATGAAATCCTGTGGCTTCAAGGAGGGGTGGTGCCGGGCGATTTTCCGTTCCAGCGCACGAGTCGGCGCGGATTTGATCACGTCCCCGAACGGCTGGTCGGCGGAAATCCGCCGCAGTCCACCGGTTTTCCATTTCCGCAGATTGGCCGCGACCGTACCGTCGACGGGTTTGCGGCACACCACCCACGGCTCCCACATCGAGCGCGCCATCACCGAAACGTCCGGGAATTCGTCGTGGGCGTTCTTCGGCCGGTCCCCGCCGCGCATGGTGGTCACCAGCCGGACGATCTCGCCGCGCCTTTCCAGGCCGGCGTCCGACAACGCGGCCGAGACGAGGTAGGACACCAGCGGATTGGCGGCCACGATGACATGCGCTCCCGGTGCCAGCACCGGCAGCACGGCCTTGCCGAAATTTCGGAAGAAATGCGCGATGTAGGCGAGGTCGTCCTCGGTCAGCGTGGTGAAACGCGGCAGCGGCGACCGCGGCCGGCCGTCGTACGACGGCGGGATCCGCCAGACCCCGCCCCGGCCGGCGCGCAGTTTTCGTTGCTGCGCGGGGGTGTATTCGACGAGTCCGTACGGCGGATCGGTGACTACGCCGTGGACGCTGTTCGCCGGTTGCTCGCGCAGCCAGGCCAGCGCGTCGGCGTGAAAGAGCTGGGCTCGCCCGTACTGAAAGGCCGGCTGCTGGGCGGCCGGTACGGACTCGGACGGGTGGGGGTGCTCAGTCAACCGCCCACCTCGTCATCCTCGACCGAATTGCCACGTCCGCAACGCGAAACTACACGTTGTCGCCGGCCGTCCCAAGCGGCCACGCCCGTCTCGGCGGGTGGTCAGACGCGCTCTTAGCCAACCGGCACTGGATTCGGGCATTTGTGGTAGCCCGGTTATCGTGTCTCTTGTGCTGCGGGTTTGTCGGGCACGAGTGATGATTGTCATCAAAGGGGAGCGGGAGAAGACCAGCGATGAACGCAGCGGTTCCGGGGGCGTACGGCGCGCCGGCAGGTCCGTACCCGTACCAGCGGCTGGCCCGTCCGATGCACCGCACCAGCGTCGGGAAATGGCTCATCGGAGCGGCCGCGGCCGGATTTGTGGGACTCGCCGGCCTGGTCGTGGTGGTCCTGCTGGGACTGCACTACGGCCCGCTTCTGCTGCTGTTGTTCGGATTGTTCGCGATGTTCCCGGTGCCGATCCTGATCGGCTGCGCGGTCTGGCTGTCCCGGTTCCAGCCGCAGCCGTGGGGCGCCCGCCTTTTCGCGCTGGGCTGGGGCGCCACCATCTCGGTCCTCATCGCCGGTTATGCCAACGATTTCCTGCAGAGCATGTTGTTTGGCGGGGATCGTACGCTGGCCGCGGTGTTCGCCGCGCCGCTGGACGAGGAAAGCCTGAAGGGGCTGGCGCTGCTGCTGATTTTCGCACTCAGCCGGACCAAACGCATCCTGCCCAATGCCGGGCGGTATTTCACCGGCCCGCTGGACGGGGTGGCATATGCGCTCTTTGTCGGCGCCGGCTTCGCTTTCGTCGAAAACATCACGTACCTGGCGTCGGCTTTCATGAACGGCCAAATGCAGCGTGGGATGGCCTCGGACGGTTTTTTCAGCCTGCTTCTGCTTTTCTTCGTACGCTGCGTCCTGACACCTTTCGGGCATCCGCTTTTCACGTCGGCCACTGGCATCGCCCTGGGGTTCGCGGCCCGAAGCAACATCAACATCGTGATCCGGGTGATCGCGCCGGTTGGCGGCTGGATGGTCGCGATGATGCTGCACGGTTTCTTCAACGGCTCGCAGGCCTTCGTGCCGTCGGGCCTGGCCGGTTTGGTCATCGAATTCACCGTGGTGCTCCCGCCGGTGTTCCTGGTGTGGGTCGCGGTGGTGCTTTTCCTGCGATACAACCAGTTCCGAATAGTCCGGGGGGGGGCTGGACGGCTACGTCCGCTCCGGCTGGTTCTCACCCGCGGACGTCGACCAGTTAGCCTCTCTCAAAGGGCGTGGGGTGGCTATCCGATGGGCCAAGAATGCCGGTGGTTCGGAGGCCGGCGCAGCCATGCGTGAGCTGCAGTCCGCGTCCACCCAGCTCGCGATCGCCCGGGACGCGGTGAACCACGGCTACCACCGGAACACCTTCGCCGCCGATGAGTCGCGGCTGCTGGGCATCATCGGGTGGCAACAACAATTCCTGCGACGTTATCGCCGCGTGCCGGTTTAGGCCCTGTCTGGTTCGGCCGCCGAGCCCAGGCCCACCATCAGCCAGTGCCCGGATAATCGCCCAACATGCGCCTAATTCGGTACGTGCAATGAGCTGTCCGTCAGCCGAGGTTGAACCCGCCTTCGGAGCTGATCACCTGGCCGGTGACCCAGCCACCGTCCGGGCCGACCAGGAAGGACACCAGTGCGGCCGCGTCGTCCGGCGTGCCCCAGCGGCCCAGCCGCAGCCGGGTCAGTGCCGCCGCGGTGATGTCCGGCGTCGCCCAGCCGGTGTCGGTGGGGCCCGGATTCACGCAGTTCACCATGATCCGCTGGCTAATCACCGCGGCGGCGAGGCTTGGTGTCATTCCAGCCAGCGCCGCTTTGCTTGCCGCATAGGGGATTTCGTCGGCCATCGGGCCGTTGTGCTGACCGGAGGTGAAAAGCACGATCCGGCCATCGCTGCCCTTGAAATGGCCGGCGAATTCCTTGACCAGCAGGAAAGTGGATCGACTGTTGATCGCGTACGACGCGTCGATCTCGGCCGCGGTGATTTCCGCGAGAGAACTGCGAGGAGTGGTGCGGGCATGGTTGGCGACCAGGATGTCGAGATGTCCGAAGGCGTCGATGCCGGCTTGGACCACCTCGGCCGGTGCCAGTGGATCGCTGAAGTCGGCGCTGACGTACTCAACCCGACGCCCCGCCTCGCGCAACTCGTCGACAATCGACGCCGGCGCACCCGTACCCATCTCGTTGTGACGCTCCGCGTCATGCCGCTCCCAGCCTTGAAGCAGCAGGTCAGCGCCCTGCGCGGCGAGCCGGCGAGCGATCGCGACGCCGATTTCCGGCCTGCCGGCTCACTCCGGTCACGACCGCGGTGCGACCGGCGAGGGCGTTGTCGAACATGTTGGCGGTCCTTTCGTACGCTGACGTGGTGATTGTCAGTGTGGGGATGGACGTCGTGCTAGTCGAACGATTTGCGGCCGCGCTCACGCGTACGCCGCCGCTCGCCGACCGCCTGTTCACCGAGGCCGAGCGCACCACGTCCTCGGGTAATCCGCGGTCGCCGGAGTCGCTCGCGGCCCGGTTCGCGGCCAAAGAGGCGGTCGCCAAGGCGCTGGGCGCGCCGGTCGGGCTGAGCTGGCACGACTGTGAGGTTGTCACGGATGCGGACGGCCGTCCGTGGCTGACAGTCTGCGGCACGGTCGCCGACGCGGCCGCCGCCGCCGGCATCGCCCGCTGGCACCTGTCGCTGTCCCACGACGGTGGCATCGCCTCCGCGATGGTCGTCGCCGAAGGCGCCTAAAACCTTCGCGAACTCGACGTTTCCGCTGTCACTTTCGGGGGTTTCTCAAACGAAAACGTCAGGTTCGCGGGTGGTCTTGTTCCCACGCTTGGAGTTGGTCTTGGGCCCAGGTGGACCAGGCCAGTTGTGCCGCGTACGTACGGCGGCCGTACTCGGCGGCGAGGCGACCGAACCAGGGTTGGTTGTCCGAGTCGGGCTGGAGATCGAACCGCTCGATGATGTTCTCGATGTCCGCGCCGGCCTCGCTCGCCTCCCGCTGATAGCCGCGCAACAGGACCTTGCGGTCGGCCGTGTCCAGGGTGTTCAGCAGGAAGAGCCGGAGGACCGATTCGTTCCGTACGAGCGGCGCGGTCGGCGGATGGATCAGCCATTCCCGCAGCTCGGTGCGGCCACTGTCGGTGATCGCGCGTACGTCCGGCGGCCGCGTGCGCCCTCGTCGACAACGTCGATCAGGCCCTCGTCGGCGAGCTTGTTCAGCTCCGGATAGATCTGGCTGTGTCGGGCGTGCCATGCCCACCGCTGCAGCGAGATCTCGAACGTCCTGGCCAGGTCATAGCCGCTGGCCGGCTCGTCCGCGAGCAGGCCCAGCAGGGCGTATCGCAACGACATCGGTCCACACCTCCGTCCTGCACTCTAGTGCAAAGATCTACAGATTGAGATTGACATGTCGAAATCGATAGGTCATTCTCTTCATGTCGCATCCGACAGGAGGATCTCATGACCGCCACACAGAGTGATAAGAACACCGATCAGCTCCAACCGGAGCGCTACTTCGCGCCGGTCCCGGACGAGACCGAGGCGTACGACCTGCCGGTCACCGGCACGTTGCCTACGGAGCTGGCGGGCCGCTATTTCCGGAACGGACCGAACCCGCTGCCCGGTGACCCGTCCGGGCACTGGTTCACCGGTATCGGCATGCTGCATGGCGTACGCATCGCCGGCGGTAAGGCGGAGTGGTACCGGAACCGCTGGGTCAAGACCGCTCGGCTGGCCGGGGAGCGATTTATGGACGAGAACGGCCGCCGTAATCTCGCCGTCAATTCCGCGAACACGCACATCATCGAACATGGCGGCAAGCTGCTGGCGCTGTGCGAGGTGGGTTTTCCTTACCAGGTCACGCCAGAACTCGACACGGTTGGTCCGGTGGACTTCGGGGGCCGGTTGACCACCGCGATGACCGCTCATCCCAAGCAGGACCCGGTGACCGGCGAGCTGCATTTCTTCGGCTACGGGTTCCGGCCGCCTTTCCTTACGTACCACCGCCTTTCGGCCAGTGGAGAGCTGGTCCACAGTGCCGAGATCGACGTACCGGCATCCACCATGATGCACGATTTCGCGATTACCGAGAACTACGTGATCTGGCTGGATCTGCCCCTTGTCTTCGATCACACCCTGTTGGAACGGGGAATGCCGTACGAATGGCGGGACGCGTATGGTGCCCGGCTCGGCGTGATGCGCAAAGACAGCACCAAAGTTCAGTGGTTCGACGTGGACCCCTGCTACATTCTCCACGTGGTAACGCGTTCGAGGACTCCCAGGGCCGGATCGTGGTGGACGCTGTCCGCTACAGCAGACGATCGTGGGACGCGCTTTGGGGCCAGATCGGTGGTGCGGTCGAAGTCGGAAACCACCTCGTCGACGCGGCGACGTCGCTGGGCGTCAGCGCGATGCACCGCTGGACGCTCGACCCTGCCAGCGGGACCGTCAGCGAGCAGCTCGTCGACGATCGTGGCGTCGAATTCCCCACTATCAACGAAAGCCGGACCGGCTTGCCCAACCGGTACGTCTACACCGTAGGCAACGGCCACGTCGGCGCGATTGTCAAGTATGACACCGAGACCGGCCGCAGCTGGGCGAACGAGCTGGGCGACCGGGTAGCCGGCGAGGCAGTCTTCATCCCGGCCGACGGCGGCACCAACGAGGACGATGGCTGGCTGATGTCGATCCTGAGCGAGCGCAGCGGCAAGGGATCGCAACTGGTCGTACTGGACGCCGGTGATGTGGCCGCCGGACCGGTCGCTACGGTCGAGCTGCCGGCCGCGCGTACCAGCCGGATTCCACGGTTCCTGGTTCGCTGACGGGGTCACTGACTGACAATGTCCACGACACTTCCACGGGGAGGGAACCCGATGACGGAGACTGCCGAGACCGCGCCGCGAGTGCCACAGATGCGAACGATGATGTTGTCGTTGCTGTGGGACGTGGGCCTGGCGCTGATCGCGTACTACGGACTGCGTGCATTGGGGCAGTCTCCGTTCGTCTCGCTGCTGGCGGGCACGATCGTGTCGGGCCTGCGAGTGGCCTGGGTGGCTATCAAGGCGCGTCGTGTCGACGTCTTCGCCGGCTTCCTGCTGGCGGTGTTCGGGGTCGGGCTGGTGCTGTCGTTCGTCACCGGCAGCGCCCGATTCCTGCTGTTGAAGGACTCCGTCGGCACCGGCGTGGCTGGTTTGCTCTTCGCCGGCAGCTGTTTCGTCGGCCGGCCGCTGATTTTCTACGCGGCCAAACGAATGCAGGGCGACGGTGGAGCGCGCTTCGAGGACCTGTGGGCGACCGCCGAGCCCTTCCGGAAGATGTTCCGGCTGATGTCGATGGTGTGGGGTCTCGGCCTGCTTTTCGAGGCTCTGGTCCGCATCCCGCTGGTGTTCCTGCTGCCGATCGACGTGATGACCGGCCTGTCGTCGATCATGTTCATCGCCGCGATGGTGCTGCTCACCGTCTGGACCTTCGGGTATGTCCGGCGGAAACTGCGCGACCGACCGGTGCCGGCCGCCGCGGAATGACGGTCACTGCGGGTAGGGTCGGGAAGGCCGATGTCACTGCGGTGTCGGCCGTCCTGACCCGTGCTTTTATGGATGACCCGGTGATGTCCTGGATGATGCCGGACGACGCCGAGCGCGACCGCCGGCTGCCGCTGTTCTTCCAAGCCGTCATCCGGCATGAACATCTCCGGCACCACACCGTCGACGCCGCCGTCGCGGACGGCGCGGTCCGCGGCGCGGCACTGTGGAAGCCACCCGGCGGCTGGCAGGTCGGGTGGCTGCGGGCGCTGCTGTCGATGCCGGCCTACCTCCGCGCTTTCGGCCCGTACGTGAAAAACGCCGGCCAGGTCCAGGAGGTCATGGCCAAGACCCACCCACACGAACCACACTGGTATCTGTCCGTCATCGGCACCGACCCGACCGCCCAAGGCACCGGCGTCGGCACCGGCCTGATCACCTCCCGGCTGGCCGCCTGCGACCGCGATCACCTGCCGGCGTACCTGGAATCCAGCAAGGAGTCGAACGTGCCGTATTACGCCCGTTTCGGCTTCGAGGTGACGCGCGAGATTCAGCTCCCGTCAGCCGGCCCCACCCTGTGGGCGATGTGGCGCCAGCCCCGCTGAATCCGCACAGTCGGATTCCGATGGGACAGCCCTCGTACGTAGGGTGCGGCGCGAAACTGTCGTACCCCTCCGGCAGATTTGCCCCCACCCAGTGACGGGTGGGGGGCGGGTTCGAGGACCGATGTTCAACTAAAAATCAAGGTCCACCTCTCAACCCACCCCCCGCCCGTTCAAAGGGAGGGGGAAAGAAAAACAGACACCTACGACAATTTCGCGCCGCACCCTCCCGGTGAGCCGATGGGAAATAGGACCGGCACCGAAGAGTGATCAAAGCGGGAGACCGCTTTGGCGGCTGGGCGGCGCGTCGGGCAACCTTGGTCGCATGCGACTGGCGTACGGGGTGGATCAGGTACGGGCGGCCGAAGCGGCTCTTATGGCGAAGTTGCCGGACGGCGCGCTCATGCGGCGGGCGGCGGCTGGGCTGGCGCGGAGGGTGGCGATTCTGCTCAAGGACGGCCGCGGCGGCGTGTACGGGGCGAAGGTCGCGTTGATGGTCGGCGTCGGCGACAACGGGGGTGACGCACTCTATGCGGGAGCCAGGCTGGCTGGTCGTGGAGCCCTCGTCGAGGCCGTGCTGCTGAAGCCGGAGCGCGCGCATAGCGACGGTCTTAAGGCGCTCAAAGCGGCCGGTGGGCGGGGGTGGTGAGCAGCATCCCCGCGGATGCGGACGTGATCCTCGACGGGTTGGTCGGCATCGGTGCCAGCGGGGGATTGCGGCCTGATGCGGCTGAGCTTGCCGCCGCGGCGGCGCTGACGGGGGCGCCGATCGTCGCGGTGGACACCCCGAGCGGCATCGACCCGACCACCGGAGCGGTGCCTGGCGAGGCCGTACGAGCCGATGTCACGGTGACGTTCGGCTGCCTGAAAGCGGGCCTGGTGGTGGGGCCAGGGGCGGCTCGCAGTGGGCTGGTGGAGCTGGTCGATATAGGCATCGGGCCCCACCTTGGCGCGCCGGCCGCGCTGATCCCGGATGAGGCCGACATCGCCGACTGGTGGCCGCGGCCCGGCCCGACCGATGACAAATACACCCGTGGTGTGCTGGGCATCGCGGCCGGCTCGGACATCTATCCGGGGGCCGCGGTGCTCGCGGTGGGCGCGGCGCTGGCCGGGCCGGCGGGGATGGTCCGGTACGCCGGCACCGCGCTCGAGCCGGTACGACGCCCTACCCGGAAGTGGTCGCCAGCGCCAATCTGCGCGACGCCGGCCGCGTACAGGCATGGGCGATCGGCTCCGGGCTCGGCACCGGCGAGCCGGCTACCGGGATGCTCTGGCAGGTGCTGCAGTCCGACCTTCCGGTGGTGATCGACGCCGACGGGCTGACGGTGCTGGCCGGGCACCAGGAATGGGTACGCGACCGGAAGGCGCCGACCCTGCTCACCCCGCACGACCGCGAGTTCGCCCGGATTTTCGGGCCGATCGGCGAAGACCGGCTGGCGGCGGCCCGCCGAGCCGCCGCCAGGTTGCGGTGCACGGTGTTGCTCAAGGGCGACCGGACGATCGTCGCGGACCGGGACGGCACCGCGTACGTGAACCCGACCGGCACGCCGGTGCTGGCCACCGCCGGCAGCGGAGATGTCCTGTCCGGCATCGCCGGGGCGCTGCTCGCCGCCGGTGTTCCCGCTGGTAAGGCCGGCGCGGCTGCCGCGTACGTGCATGGCCTCGCCGGTCGACTGGCGGCCGAGAACGGGCCGGTCAGCGCCGCTGTGGTCCGGGACACGATGCGGGCCGCGGTGCGCGGCCTGTGGCCGGCCGCTGGCTGAAACCTGGGAGACTGGACGACATGTCGTTGCAGTCCGAGGCGAGGATCGACCTGGCCGCCATCCGCGCCAACGTGCGCGAGCTGCGTGGGCGGACCAACGCCGAGGTGATGGCGGTGGTCAAGGCGGACGGGTACGGGCACGGGATCGTGCCGGCGGCCCGGGCCGCGCTCGCTGGCGGCGCCACCTGGCTCGGCGTGGCGACCCTCGACGAGGCGCTGACCGTACGGGCGGCCGGCATCAGCGCGCCGCTGTTGGCCTGGCTGATCGCCCCTGACCAGCCACTGCGGGCGGCCGTGGAGGCCGATGTCGAGCTGTCCGTGGCGACCGGCTGGCTGCTGGAGGATGTGGTCGCCGCCGCCGAGGCGTCCGGTCGTACGGCCCGGATCCAGCTCAAGATCGACACCGGGCTCGGCCGCGGCGGGGTCGGCCCGGCCGAGTGGCCCGCGTTGGTCGACGCGGCCGCCAAACACGCGGCCGCCGGGACCGTCGAGATCACCGGCATCTGGAGCCATTTCGCCCGAGCCGACGAGCCGGGCGATCCGAGCATCGCCGCACAGCAGAAGACTTTCGCTGAGGCGCTGGAAGTGGCCGCGGGGCTGGGTGTTGACCCGCCGCTGCGGCACCTTGCCAATTCCGCGGCCGCGCTCAGCCTGCCGAACGCGCATTTCGATCTGGTCCGAGCGGGGATCGCGATTTACGGTTATTCGCCTGTCCCAGGGGAATTTGGCCTCCCGGCCGGCGATGACCATGCGCGGCTCGGTAGCCGTGGTGAAAAGGCTGCCGGCCGGCCATGGCATTTCGTACGGGCATATTTACACCACCCCAAACCGAAACCACGGTCGCCCTGGTGCCGCTCGGCTATGGCGACGGAATTCCGCGCCACGCCAGCAATATCGCCCCACTGTGGGTGGCCGGGCGGCGGCATCGGATCGCCGGCCGGGTGTGCATGGACCAGTTCGTGGTCGATGTGGGCGACGATCCGGTCGAGGTTGGGCAGGACGCGATTCTGTTCGGACCGGGCGACCACGGCGAGCCCACCGCGGACGACTGGGCGGCCGCTTTGGACACCATCAGCTACGAAATCGTGACCCGCGTCGGCGCGCGGGTGCCACGGACGTACGTCGGCGAGGAGACTGCGTGAGCCGCATCAAGAATGCCGGTCTGATTGGTGGACTGGTCGGCGTCGCCGCGGCCGGGGTGGCCGCCGGCCTCGCGGTGGAGCGTTTCGCGGTCGGCCGGGTCCGCAAAGCCGGCGACGACGACCCGTACGCGACCGAGCCTTTTGGTCTGCTGCCAGCGGATCAGGAGCGGATCGTGACCGGCCCGGACGGCGTCGAGCTCTACACCGAAATCGTGGAGCCGGACCGGGATCGGGCCGCGCCCGAGCTGACCGTGGTGTTCGTACACGGATTCTGCCTGGACATGGGCACCTGGCATTTCCAGCGCCGCGGCCTTTCCAGGGTTTCGGATCCGCGGTTCCGGATGGTTTTCTACGACCAGCCGGGGCATGGCCGGAGCAGCCGCAAACCCTCCGGCGACTATTCCATCGACGAGCTCGGCGGTGACCTGGCCGCACTTATCGCCCAGGTGGCGCCAAAAGGCCCGCTGGTGCTGATCGGCCATTCGATGGGCGGCATGACGATCATGGCGCTGGCCGAGCAGGATCCGGAGCTGTTCGCTGACCGGGTGGTCGGCGTCGGGCTGATCGCCACCTCGGCCGGCGACCTCGACTCGGTCGCGCTGGGAATGCCCGCACCGCTGGCGAAAAGCCGTAAGCCGCTGACGCCGGCACTAACCGCTGCGCTGAAAGTCTCGCCCGGCATCGTGGATGGCATTCGGCGGCTCGGTTCGGACGTGGCCTGGCTGCTCACCCGCCGCTATGCCTTCGCCGATTTCGCCGCATCGCCCTCGTTGGTGTCCTATGTGGAGCGGATGATTTCGTCCACGTCCAGTGACATTATCGCCGGCTATTTGCGTACGCTGTCAGAGCATCACCGCTATGCCGCGCTGGAAGTGGTGGACGGCATCGAAACCCTGGTGGTGGCGGCCGACGACGACCTGCTGACGCCGGTGCAGCACAGCGAGGAAATGGTCCGGTTGCTGCCCGGCGCGGAATTCGTGGAACTGGAGTCCGGCGGGCATCTCGCACTGATGGCCCAGGCGGACATCGTGAACGCGAATATCGCCGCTTTCCTGCAACGCGCCCTGCGATCGGCTGGCGCCCCGCGCACTGTCCCCGAATCCCGCATCAAGCAAGCCCGCTCCGAGCGGGCCAAAAAGGCCAAGGAAGCCGGCTCCAGTGAGCGCCGCCGCTTTCTTCGGGTCCGGCGTAAGGAAAAGTCGGCATGATCCAGCAGTTGCCCACCCCGGCCGATACCAAAGCGTACGGGCACAAACTCGCCAAGCTGCTCAAACCCGGCGACCTGCTGGTGCTGACCGGGCCGCTGGGCGCTGGGAAAACCGCGCTGACCCAGGGCATCGCGGCCGGTCTCGGCGTACGCTCGCCGGTCACCAGCCCGACTTTCATCATGGCCCGCGTACACACCGACGGCCGCGTTCCGCTGGTCCACGTCGACGCGTACCGACTGGGCGACTCGCCCGACCTGGCCGGTGAGATCGACGCGCTGGACCTCGACGTGACCGCCGAGGACGCCGTCACTGTCGTGGAATGGGGCAGCGCGGTGGCCCACCGGCTGGCCGAGGACTACCTGGAGGTCCGGATCGCTCGCCGCGACGACTCCGAGGAACGCCAGGCCGAGCTGGTCGCGCACGGCACCACCTGGCCAGCCCGGCTTTCGTCGAGCTGAGCTCGCGGCGGGTGGGGCGGGGAATCAACACACGGCGTGAGCATCGGACATCGCCGGTAGGTAGGCTCCGTATCCGTGTTCCGCTTGTACTCGACACCGCCACTCCGGCCGTCAGCGTCGGCATCGCCGAGGTCACCACCGACGGCTTGACAATGGTCGCCGAAGACCAGGTGGTGGACGGCCGGCGGCACGGCGAGGCGCTCGCCGTGCTGATTGCGGGCTGCCTGGACAAGGCCGGCATTCGGATCGACCTGCTCGACGCGGTGGTCGCGGGCGTCGGTCCTGGTCCGTTCACGGGCCTGCGGGTGGGGCTGGTCACCGCCGCCGCGATCGCCGACGCACGGCAGATCCCGGCGTACGGCGTGTGCTCGCTCGACGCCATCGCGGCGGGGCTCGGCGGGCCGCTGCTGGTGGCGACGGATGCGCGGCGCAAGGAGATCTACTGGGCCACCTACGACGCGGCCGGCGCGCGAGTCAACGGACCGTCCGTCGACAAGCCCGCGGCCGTACGGGAAAACATGGACGCTGTCGAGCGCGCGGCCGGAGCGGGCGCGGCCCAATACGCCGAGATATTGGGACTGCCCGTCACCGGCCCGGAATATCCGTCCATGCCGGCGATGGCGAGGCTGGCAGCCGACCGGGTCCGGGCCGGCGCGCCGACCGAGCCGTTGACCCCGCTCTACCTGCGCGGCCGGACGCGACCGAGCCGGGAGAGCGCAAAAAGGTCAACCGATGAGCATCCAGGCGGATG
Source organism: Fodinicola feengrottensis (assembly GCF_010993775.1). Taxonomy (GTDB): domain Bacteria; phylum Actinomycetota; class Actinomycetes; order Mycobacteriales; family HKI-0501; genus Fodinicola; species Fodinicola feengrottensis. The sequence continues at coordinate 185,482 of NZ_WOTO01000007.1, forward strand.
CGCCGACGGTCATCATCGACCGGATGCGCTGGTGGCATATCGATCCGATCCTGGTGATCGAGGACGACCTTTTCGGGGCCGAGCGGTGGACGGCCGGAATGTTCTGGTCCGAGCTCGCCGGCGCCGACCGCTACTACCGGGTCGCGGTGGAAGGTCTGGACGAGGTCGTCGGCTACGCGGGCCTCGCGCATGGGCCGGATTCGGCCTGGGTGCACAACATCGCGGTCCGCCGCGACCGACAGGGCCGCGGCCTCGGTGCCCGGCTGCTGGACGACCTGCTGGCCGAGGCGGTACGCCAGGAAGCGCCGCAGGTCGCCCTGGAAGTGGCCGCCAGCAATGCGATCGCTCAGCGGCTTTATGCCATCCGAGGCTTCGAACCTGTCGGCGTACGCAAGGCTTATTACCAACCAAGCGGCGAGGACGCCGTAGTGATGGTACGGGAGATGTGATGGCGCAGTCCGAGCCTTTGGTGCTGGGGATCGAGACTTCCTGCGACGAGACCGGCGTCGGCATCGTGCGGGGCCAAACTCTGCTGGCCGACGCCATTGCGTCCAGTGTGGACAGTCATGCCCGTTTTGGCGGAGTGGTGCCAGAAGTGGCGAGCCGGGCGCACCTGGAAGCGATGGTGCCGACCATTCATCGCGCGCTGGACACCGCTGGCGTACGACTGTCCGATGTGGACGCCATCGCGGTCACCGCCGGCCCAGGCCTGGCCGGCGCGTTGTTGGTCGGTGTGGCGGCGGCAAAGGCGTATTCGCTGGCCGCCGGAAAACCGCTCTACGGCGTTAATCACCTGGCCGCGCATGTCGCCGTCGACACCCTCGAACACGGCCCGCTGCCGGAACCGGCGATGGCCCTGCTGGTCTCCGGCGGGCATTCGTCGTTGCTGCGAGTCGACGATCTGACTGGGGACGTACGCACCCTCGGGTCCACAATGGACGATGCTGCCGGCGAGGCCTTCGACAAGGTCGCGAGGCTGCTCGGACTGCCGTTCCCCGGCGGCCCGCATATCGACCGGCGGGCCCGCGACGGCAACCCGGAGGCGATCACCTTTCCGCGCGGTCTCACCGGCCCTCGTGACCTGATCGACCATCCGTACGATTTTTCCTTCTCTGGCCTTAAAACCGCGGTCGCCCGGTGGGTCGAGGCGAAGGAACGGGCCGGCGAGCCGGTGCCGATCGCCGATGTGGCCGCGTCCTTCCAGGAAGCCGTCACCGATGTGCTGACCCGCAAGGCGATCGCGGCTTGTACGGCCGCGGGCATCGAAACTCTGGTGATTGGCGGCGGGGTGGCGGCGAACTCGCGACTGCGCCAGCTCGCCGAGCAGCGCGCTACCAAGGCCGGCATCCGGCTGCGGGTGCCGCGGCCGGGCCTGTGTACGGACAACGGCGCGATGGTGGCCGCGCTGGGCAGTCATCTGGTGGCCGCCGGCCTGCCGCCGTCCGACCTCGCCATCGCGGCCAACTCGTCGATGCCGGTCGAGCTGGTCAGGGTCTGACCGGTGATCGTCCGGATGTGGGAGGTGATGACCTTCCCCGAGGCGTACGCCGAGGTGCTGTCCTGGATGTGTGAGGTGGCCGCGGTCGAGTTGGAACGCCATCCTGGTTGCTTCGGCTGCGAAATCCTGTCGTCCACCGACCGCCGGATCGTCGCGATCAGCCATTGGCGCGAGGAGCCGGCCGACCCGCCCGCGCCGCCCAGTCACTTGATCTCGTCCGGCCCGAACACGTACGACTTCTTCTCCGTCGAGCGTTGACTTGCCTATCGGGAAAGTCAGTGTTAACTTTCCTGGTAGGCAAGTCAACGCGAGAGGTGTGGACATGATGGACATAGAAGAAGCCCGTTCGAGTATGCGTACGGTCGACGAAAGCCAGGAAAAAGTCCGGTCGTCGACGGGAAAACTGCCGATCTGGTATTCCGGCGGGATCGCGGTGGCGCTGTTCGTGGTGTTCGCGGTGGGTGATGTCCACCTGCCGCCGATCGCCGTGTTGGGCCTGGTCGCGGTGTATTTCGTCGTTATCACGGCACTTCTTGTGGCGCTGAAACGGTCGCGGGTACGCCCGCACCGGACCGACTACCAGCCGGCCAGGCTGGTGGGTGGCGCCATCCTGCTCGGCGCGGTGCTGGCGATCGTGGTCGCGGTCTCGGAGCCGCTGCTGCGATCGGCCGGTGTCGCGTTGGCTGGCACGATGACAGGCCTGCTGACGGCACTGGTCTTCATGCTGCTGGTGTTCCTGGTGCTGCCGCGTTTGGACCGGTGGGCCCGGCGCGACCAGGCATGAGTGCTCCCGACGGATTCGACGAGCTGATCCACCCGACCACCCGGCGTCGCTGGTGGCGCTGCTGGCGGCCACCGAATGGGCCGAGTTCTCCTTCGCGAAGGAATCGCTGAGACTGAGCGACTCGGCACTGTCCAAGCAGGTGTCCACTTTGGAGGACGCCGGCTATGTGGAAGTGCGCAAGGAAGGCGCCGGCCGGCGCAGGCGTACGAAACTTCGCCTTACCCAGCGGGGAAGATCGGCTTTCGAAGGTCATGTCGCGGCATTGCGGCGGATTATCGAAGCCTCCGTGGTGCCCGAACAAAGCGCCTGAACAATGTGCCTAAACACAGCGCCTGAACAAAGCGCCTAACACAGCGCCTGAACAAAGCGCCTGAATCACTGGCCTGGACCGCAGATCAGCGCGATCGGGCGGCTGCCGATCCGAGTCAGTGCCAACGAACCCTCGGCCGAGCCGGTCAGCCGCAAGTCGCGGCGCAACTGCTCCACATCGACCGCCGATCCGCGCTTGAGGATCGTCAGCCGGCCAATATCGCGGGCCCGCAACGCCGACCGCAGTTTTTTCAGCGAGAACGGGGCAACTTCCTCGATCGGGTACGCCCGAGCGAAAGCCGTTTCGACGAACGGACCGGTCAGGTAGGCGATATGTGGATCCATCAGCCGCGCACCTAACAAGGCGGCCAGTTCGGCGACCAAATGTGCTCGTACGACCGCGGAATCCGGGTCGTAGAGCCAATCGCCGATCTCGCCGACCGGCGCCACCTGGGCACCGTCTCCGGTCAGGGTGGCGCCGGCTGGCAGCACGGTGGCCCGCCGGGTCGCGGTCGCCAAACCCTGCGAATAAAGCGCAAGCTCGACCAGCACCCCGCGATCGGAGACCCATTCCGCCTCGACTTGGGTCGGGGGATCAACGCATGATCCAGCCCCGGCGCGAGTTTTGCTCCCGCGTAAGACATCTTGCGGAGAAGGTCGAGGACGAACGAGTACGGCGGCGCGTACGACTCCGGGTCCGGGGTCCGCCGGCCTCCGGACCGCCGGGCCGGATCGCAGAAAACGCCGGCGAAAGTGGCTAATTCGACGGCGGTGGCGTCGTCGCAGCGTACGGTCACCCAGTCGTCGAGGCCCAGCGCCTGGGCGTTGGCGGCCGCGATGGCGGCGGTCAGCGGGTCGGCGTCGATCGCTTCGACGGCGATGCCGGCGGCGGCGAAGGCGAGCATGTCACCGCCGACCCCGCAGCAGAGGTCCGCGACCGGCGAGATGCCGGCATAAACGGGTCGCTCGGTGGGCGGCCACCGCCGGCCGGGTGATCTGCTCGGCGCCGTCCGGAGTGAAGAACATCCGGTGCGCCGGCTCGCCGAGCCGAACCGCGGCCCGCTGCCGCAGCCGTACGGTCGTCAGGGCAGCTGCCACCAACTCAGGATCCTGCCCGGTGGCTCGCAGGGCCGCGGTCGTACGCACCAGGTCGTCGCCGGCTCGCGCGGTGGCTTCGGCCAACAGCGTGGCGCCTGCGCTCGTACGCAGCTGGGCGAGCGTCGCCACGGTCAGACTCACCGGGTGATCCTCCCCGACACACATCGAGGCCGGCGCCCAGGGGACGCCGGCCTCGGTATCGGGGAAGTCAGATCAGGCCCGGTGGTAGCTCTGCAGATCCACCCGCGGGAAGTCGCCGCCCGGGACCTGGTTGTCGCCGTGCAGCACGATCGTCGCGCCCTGCTTGCTCTTCAGGGTGCAGTAGATGTTGCCGGCGCCGACATCGCAGCTGGGGTTGCCCCAGGTCTGTTCACCGGGCAGCGGCTGCGCCAGCAGCGCCTTGAAACCGGCCTGGCTGGTCACGTGCGCCAGCAGGTCGTAGTTCTGGTCACTGAAAGCGGTCGCGGCGGCCTTTGCGTACGCCGGGACACTCCGCGCTGGCAGTGTGGCGTGCCCGCCGGCGGTGTAGGCCGCGCGCGACGATCCCGTGCGCGGTCGACGGCCCGTTGGGCAGGTGCACCACGACCGTGTCGCCGGTCGGGTACGCCGCGAAGGTGCAGTAGATCTGGCCGGCGCCGGCGTCACAGCAGCTGCTGAAATACCAGACCCGGCCGCTGGTCTGTCGGGGGATGCTCTGGAACTGCTTGTAGGACGCCGCGGTGGTCAGCTGCCGAAGCCGGGCCGTCTGCTGCGTACGCCAGGCCTCGAAGGCCTCTTTCGCGTACGCCTGCGGGGTGGTCGGGATGCTGGTCGCGCTGACCGGGATCCCGTTGGCCACCGGCGTACCAGTGTTGCCGGCGGCGTTCTGCCCGGCTGCCGGTGCTGGATCGCCGCCGGTAGCGGTGTTCGTATTCGTGTTCGTACCGGCCCCGCCGAGCTGGGTAGCCGACCTGGCTGCCACCGGCTGGGAAGGGTGGAAGTATGTGGACGCCGCGTACGCGGTGCCGACGCCGAGCCCGCCGGCGACCAGCACGCCGGCGGTCACGCCGACCACCAGGATGCGCCGTTTCGACTGCGTAGTAGTCATTTTCGCTCTCCTCTATGAGACCGCCGCCCCCGTACCGACGACTTGCCCCTGAGACGCGGCAGCCGGTGCGAAGGTTGGGTGACCCGGCCCACAGTGGGCGTCAACCTGGACGACTGGTCCGTACAGACCCTCTCCTTATGGACGTGATTGACTGTCCTTGGACTGGCACTCGGGTTGACGGAGTGCCAGCCTCGGAATAACCTTCGGCATTAGCACTCTCCCCGTGAGGGTGCTAACCCCGCGCTTCGATCCGGCACCCGCGACGACGGATCGACGGTGGGCCGACTTGCATACAAGACGATCAAGCCCCAGGAGGGTCAGCACGTGACCACCGCGACAAAGGTGACGATCAAGCCGCTTGAGGACCGCATCGTGGTGCAGGCCAACGAGGCCGAGACCACGACCGCATCCGGCATCGTCATTCCAGACACCGCCAAGGAGAAGCCGCAGGAGGGCACCGTAGTTGCGGTGGGTCCCGGCCGCTTCGACGACAACGGAAACCGTGTGCCGCTGGATGTCGCCGCCGGCGACGTCGTTATCTACTCGAAGTACGGCGGCACCGAGGTCAAGTACGGCGGCGAGGAGTACCTCGTCCTTTCCGCCCGCGACGTCCTCGCGGTCATCGAGAAGTAGCTTCCGCAGCGCCGCCGCCCCGGAGCCGCCAGATTCCTGGTGCGCCACCCGGGGCGTTCGGCGTGTGGGGCTGGGACGTCCGAAGGGACCACTGACACTTAATGTCCAAGATCCTGCGTTATTCCGATGACGCTCGCAAACGCCTTGAACGTGGCGTCAATACGCTCGCCAGCACTGTGCAGGTGACGCTCGGCCCCAGGGGCCGCAACGTCGTGCTGGAGAAGAAGTTCGGTGCCCCGACCATCGTGAACGATGGCGTCACCATCGCCCGCGAGGTCGACCTGACCGACCCGTACCAGAACCTTGGCGCCCAGCTGGCCAAGGAGGTCGCCACCAAGACCAACGACGTGGCCGGCGACGGCACCACCACCGCCACGGTGTTGGCGAACGCGTTCGTACACGCCGGCCTGCAGAACGTGACCGCCGGTGCGAACCCGATCTCGCTCAAGCGTGGCATCGACCTGGCCGCCAAGAAGGTCTCCGAGCTGCTGCTCGAGCGGGCCGTCGAGGTCTCCGGGAACGCGTCGGTCGCGCACGTGGCGACCATTTCCTCCGGTGACCAGACGATTGGCGAGCTGGTCGCGAAGGCGTTCGAGGTGGTTGGCAAGGACGGTGTGATCACCGTCGAGGAGTCGAACACCATGGTCACCGAGCTTGAGGTGACCGAGGGCATGCAGTTCGACAAGGGCTTCATCTCGCCGCACTTCATCACCAACGTCGAGGACGGCGAGGCGGTCCTCACGGACACGTACGTCCTGCTCGTCTCCGGCAAGGTGTCCGCGATCGCCGACCTGCTCCCGATCCTGGAGAAGGTCGCCGAGGCCAAGAAGACCCTGCTGATCATCGCGGAGGACGTGGAGGGCGAGGCGCTTTCCACGCTCACCGTGAACGCGATCCGCAAGACGCTGGTCACGGTCGCCGTCAAGGCGCCCGCGTTCGGCGACCGCCGCAAGGCGATGCTGCAGGACATCGCGCGATCCTGACCGGTGCGCAGGTGGTCAGTGAGGACGTCGGCCTGAAGCTGTCCGACGTCGGCATCGAGGTGCTGGGTACGGCCCGGCGCGTCACCGTCACCAAGGACGCCACCACGGTCGTCGTCGACGGCGGCGGCTCCGCGCAGGACGTGGCGGACCGGGTCGCGCAGATCCGGGCCGAGGTCGAGAACTCCGACTCCGACTGGGACCGAGAGAAGCTCCAGGAGCGGCTGGCCAAGCTGGTCGGCGGCGTCGCGGTGGTCAAGGTCGGCGCGGCCACCGAGGTCGAGCTCGGCGAGCGCAAGCACCGTATCGAGGACGCGGTCTCCGCGACCCGTGCGGCGCTTGAGGAGGGCATCGTGCCCGGCGGCGGTTCCGCGCTGGTTCACGTCGCCGCCGAGCTCGCCGACGGCCTGGGCCTGACCGGCGACGAGGCCACCGGTGTCTCAGTGGTCCGCAAGGGCCTCACCGCGCCGCTCCGGGTCATCGCCGAGAACGCCGGCCTCAATGGCGGCGTCGTGATCAACAAGGTCGCCGACCTGCCGATCGGCGAGGGTTTGAACGCCGAGACGGGTGAGTACGTCGACCTGATCTCCGACGGCGTCGTCGACCCGGTGAAGGTGACCCGCAACGCGGTCCTCAACGCCGCGTCCATCGCCGGCCTGCTGCTCACCACCGAAACCCTCGTGGTGGAAAAGCCAGAGGCGCCGGTCGGTGACGACGGCCAGGGCCACGGCCATGGTCACGGCCACTAGCTAGACGCTCTTCGCAGCCCCCGCGGTCTTCCCGACCGCGGGCCTTGTTCTTTGTTGCGCCTGCTTCTCCGGCCACGCGCGCCAAGTCCCCGGTCACGCGCGAATGTAACGGTACGGCTAGGGTGCGGCGCGAAACTGTCGTACCCGACCCGAAAAATCGCCCCACCCAGTGACGGGTGGGGGGTGGGTTCGAGACCCAATGTTCAACTAAAAATCAAGGTCCACCTCTCGACCCACCCCCCGCCCGTTCAAAGGGAGGGGGAAAGAAAAACAGACACGTACGACAGTTTCGCGCCGCACCCCATGGAGAAAACAGAACAATCGGGCCCGACGGAGCGCCAGTTGCCCATTCGGAATGGGCAACCGGAGCTCCAGCGGACACCGATTGTCTGGGTTGGCAGGCCGCGCGGTTACCCCAGTTGCGCGGACAGCGCCGGTCGCCCGGTGCCGATCACCTGTTCCCGCTCGGACTCTGACAGGCCACCCCAGACGCCGTACGGCTCCCGGACCTTCAGTGCGTGCTCGCGGCACGACTCAAGGACTGGGCACGAGGCGCAGATGACCTTGGCTTCGTTTTCCCGGCGTGCCCTGGATGGGCCGCGCTCCCCCTCTGGATGAAAGAACAGAGCGCTGTCGACCCCTCGACAAGCGCCCTTGAGTTGCCAGTCCCACAGATCGGCAGTGGGACCTGGCAGCCGACGTACATCGGCCATCACTGCCTCCTCGCTGAAACACCGGCGACAGCAAGCACTACCGCCCCCAAAAGTCGGACCATCGGCCCGACCCATAACGGCGACCGTACAACCGCGCCATAGGTTGTTCAAGAGGTTCGTTGCAAACATTGTTCGACGTTTGTCATCACCGTCGAATCATCGCTTTCTGTAACTTCTTGCCAAACGGGCTTTTCACCGCAAAATATGACTTACCGGAAGCGCCCTGCCAGGGCCACCAGTTCGGCCCGAAATCCGCCCCGATGTGGACGAGGAAAACCAAAACTCGACTTGCCGTCCGCAAATCCCGTGCGATCCTGACACCTGTGTCGGTCCAGCTAAGCACGCACCAACCCGAGCCCGACGGCGCCGGTCAAACCGGCGACGGCGGGGCCGCAGAGGTCGAGCTAGTGCTGACGGTAGCGGCGGTGGCCCGCCGGCTCGGGGTGGCTCCAGCGACGTTGCGGACGTGGGCGCGGCGGTACGCCTGGGGCCTGGGGCCGTCTGGGCACGAGAGTGGCACCCACCGGCGTTACACCGAGCGAGACTTGGGCCGGCTGCAGGCAATGCGCAGGCTCACCTTGGCTGGCATGCCGGCGGCCGACGCGGCCCGTTCGGTGCTGTCCACCGACGCGCGCGCTGGCAGCGTCTCCCGCGCCCCGTCGCAGCGCACCTCGACCGCGGTCAACGTGGTCGCGCCGCCGGCGGGGACACCCGTCCAGCGCGATCTCGTACGCGCCGCCAACAGCATGTCCGCGGCCGCGGTGAGCGATCTTGTCCGCCGCTCGATCGCCGCCCACGGAGCACTGCTGACCTGGCGTGACCTGGTTGAGCCAGTGCTCGACGCGGCGTCCCGCCGGTGGCCGAACGCGGCGGACTGTACGGCCGTGGAGCGGCTCGTCGGCTATGCCGCCGACACCGCCTTCCGCGACTACGCGGCCCGGCTCGCCGAGCCGGTCGGGCGCCGCCCGCTGTTGTTCGGCTGTGCGCCGGGGGAGCACCACCAGCTGCCGCTTTCGGTGCTCGCGGCGGTGCTCGCCGACCGTCACATAGCGGTCCGCAACCTGGGTCTTCTTCGGTGCCGGCCGACGCGCTCGCCGCATCGGTCCGCAAGACCGGCGCGGCCGCGCTGCTGCTGTGGGCGGAGTCCATGACGACCGCGGATCCTGCCGTGCTGGCGAGCCTGCCAGTGACCCGGCCGCGGACCGAGATCATCACCGCCGGCCCCGGCTGGCAGTCCGTCGCGCTGCCCCGCAAGGCGCGACACGTACGCGGCCTCGACAGCGCCGTCAGTGCTCTCATGCATGCCGTTTCATCCTGACTGTGGACGAGTTCGGGTCGCGACTGGCCCGGTCCGCGGCAGTTGGTGAATACGGAGTCGTGCTGGCCGCCACGCCCGCGTACGAGCGTGCGCCCGATCCGGTCGGTCTGATCCGCGACGATCCCATCGGAGTGGACCAGACGTCACTGGGAGTGATCGCGCGAGCATCGACACTTCGCCAACTTGGCCGGTATCTGGACGCTCGAAAGTGTGACGAAGCCGCCGAGCGGGCCGTCGAGAACCGGACGCTCCAGGCGTCCCGCCCGGCTGGGGCTGGCGGCGGACGCGGTGGGTACGGCGGATCCGTCGCTGGCCCGGCAGTGGCTGGCCGCCGCCGGATCGATCGAGGACGCTGCCGTACGAGTGCTGGCCGGTTGGGTGGCCACCGAGATCGCGCTGATGAGCGGTGACGCGTCGGCGGCGGTCTCTGGGTCGGCCGAATGCGTCTCGCTGGCCCGGCAGGCCGGTCTTCGCTGGCACCTCGCCAAGAGTCTGCTCTTCGCCGGGGTCGCCCAGGTGGTCGGCGGCCGCGCCGAGGCCGGCCTCGGTGACCTGGTCGAGGCGGCTGCGGCGGCGCGGGCGTACCCAGCGCCCGCGGTCGGCTGGGTCGTGGCCGCGGTGCTCGCCGACCACGATCCGAACCGGCGGCAGGCGTGGCATGCGGAGGCAGTGGCGGCGGTCGGCGAGATCGCCGATGGGCTGCCCTCGGACGTACGGCTGGAATGGCTCGGCCGTTCGGACGTACGGCGTTTCACGGTGTGACCGACATCGCAAGAGCCGAAGAGGAAAGGATTCCTGCCACCTAACGGCAGCTGAGGGTGACCGTACGGCCGCGAAAAATGGCCCCCGCCGCCGGTATATGCGCTGGTCTAGGCTGATTTTCCGAACTGTCCGGGTGCGGACAGTCCCACCGGGCTTACGTACCGGAGCGGGGCGGACGATAGAGTGTCGTCGGCCCACCTCCAGGGTTTACCGTCTGCTGTTCGGCGACAGGTGCCGAATGTGGTCACAGCCGTAACGAGAGGGATCACCGCCGCGATGGATGGGAGGACGACGGCGCGGGAGCTCAGTGCCATCGCCGCCCGCGCCGCCTCAGTGGACCCCGTGGACTCCGAGGCGATCGCCGAGTTGCTTACCCGCATCAGGCCAATGGTGGTCCGTTACTGCCGGGCTCGTCTGGGGCGCACCGGTGGCGGCGCGTACACGACAGCGGACGACGTGGCTCAGGAGGTGTGCATCGCGGTGATGTCTGCCCTTCCCCGTTATCGCGATGTCGGACGTCCTTTCAGCGCGTTCGTCTTCGGGATCGCCTCACACAAAAGTTTCGGACGCGCATCGCGGCGCGAGCCGTGATCTCAGCCAGCCTGTCGAGGTTCTGCCGGACGTCATCGACTCTGCCAACGACCCGGAGCAGGCCGCGCTCGCGGCTGATCGGGCCGCGCGGGTGCACGAGCTGCTGGGCAACCTGTCCGACATTCAGCGTGAGGTCGTGCTGCTGCGGGTCGCCGTCGGGCTGTCCGCCGAGGAGGCCGGCTCGGTGCTGGGGATGTCGCCAGGTGCCGTACGGGTGGCCCAGCACCGCGCGCTGAACAGGCTTCGCGAGATGGTGCAGTCGAGTGCCAACGAGGTGTCGGCATGAGCTTTCGAGACCCCCGTGAGTCCGGCAAGCGCAAAAAGCCGCCGTTGACATTGGTGCGTTGAACCGCGACGAGTCGCTGGTCAGCGCGCTTGGTCGCGGCGACCGCCCGCACGGCGTGAACGGCGACCCGGTCGTCGACCTGCTGTTCCGTTGGCGTGCCGACCTGGACGTGGCCGGCAACACCATTGAGATCTCCGCGCCGCGCGAGCCGGTCGGCGCCGGTCCGGTCCGCGAGCCGGCGAACAACCCCCCCCGGTTCTTCGGCCGCGCCGGTCGCAAGATCCTGGTCGCGCGCTGCGGTCGCGGTGTTTCGGCATCGGCTCGGTCGGCGGCGTCGCTGCGGCCACCGGGGCCGGACCGGACAGCACGTTCTGGCCGATCGCGCTGGCCCTGAACACCGAGCGGGCCCGATCGGTGCAGTCCTCGCACGAGGTCACCGCGATGCTGAACAAGGCCGAGGCGGCCATTCACGCCGGCCAGCTCAGCGTGGCCGCCGACCAACTCGCGAAGGCCCAGACCGCGCTGGCCGACGTGCAACCCACCGACGGAGCGGTCGCGCTGAAGGCGCGCCTTGAGGACCTGCAAAACCAGCTCGCCCGGCTACGCGGCGAGCCCCCGGCCTCCGGCCGACCCACTGCCCCCGGCTCACCGGGAACCGGTGCCGCGAAGCAATCGGCGCCGAACACCCTGGCGCGCGCCGCGACCCGCGACCGTCCGCCACCGCGCACCCGGGCGCCCCAGCGCCCACCGGCTCCGCCGCCGGATCGCCCAGCTCCCCGATCACTCCAACGATCAGCCCGACCAAGCCGGGAAACGACGGATCGGACAAGGCCCAGCCGCCGTACCAGCGTTAAGATTCCCGCCGTGGCTGACTGGTGTTGATCTTGGTTAGTTGGCCCACCCAAAACGGACATCGGTCTAAAATATCCGTTTTGGATAGGCCAACTAATCAAGATCAACAACTATGGTGTCGCGAACTTGACGTTGTGGTAGCCCGATGCGGCGACGAACTACTCGTCGGAGTCGGCAGCGGCCGTCCTGGATGCCGTCGGCGTAGCCGCGGGCATATTCCCAGATGACGTAGTGCGCTGGGTTCGGGTTGTAGGCCGGCTCGTGGACGCGGCTTTCGCCGGCTTCCAGGAGGTGGCGGAGGTTGGCGCGAAACAGGCTCCAGCCGAAGTAGTGCGGGATCTGGCAGTCCTCGCACTCCACCACCAGGCCGAGATAGCCCTTGGGAGCGAGCAGCGCTTCATAAACCTCAAGGTCGGCCAGGTCGTCAAGCACGTCCTGGCGCTCGGCTGGGCTCAGCGGCATCGCGCTGGCGCTGTCCAGCTCGGTGTTGTCGAGTGCCCGGGTCGGGTCGGCGGGATCGCCGGCGAACGGGTCCATCGGCTCCTCGTGCACGCCACCACCGTAGCCCGCCGGCCGAACCGGCCTGCCTCTGGGCAGCGCCGGGCGGAGTTGATCTTGATCGTACGAGCCGCCAGCCAACCGGCAACGAGCCACCCGCCAACCGAGGACGAGCCGCCCGCCAGCCGACAACGTGCCGGCCACCGCGCAACGCGCGAGCAGACCGCCGTGCGCCAGTGCCGCTCACTCAGCGGACGTACGCGGTGGTGGGGAACGGCACGTACCGGGCCTGATCAGGGCGGCGAACAGGATCGCTACGATGGAATGACCTTCCCAGCCACCTCATCGCCTTACCGGCCGCGTGCCGGGGAATCGAGATCCGCTTCTATGGCTGCCGCTGAGTCCGACTTCCCGCCGGTGCCCGACATGAACCTGCCGATCGGCCTCACGTTCGACGACGTGCTGCTGCTGCCCGCGGAGAGCCGGATCGCGCCCAGCGGCGCCAACACCAGCACCCGGCTGACCCGGTCGATCTCGCTGCGGATCCCGCTGCTGTCGGCCGCGATGGACACCGTGACCGAGGCCCGGATGGCGATCGCGATGGCCCGCCAGGGTGGCATCGGGGTGCTGCACCGGAACCTGTCAGCGGAGGACCAGGCGTCCCAGGTCGACCTGGTGAAGCGGTCCGAGGCCGGGATGATCTCCAACCCGATCACCTGCTCGCCGCGGGACACCCTCGCCGATGTCGACCAGCTGTGCGCGAAGTTCCGGATCTCCGGCGTGCCGGTGGTCGAGGAGGGCGGTCTGCTGGTCGGCATCGTCACCAACCGGGACATGCGGTTCGAGACCGACTTCTCCCGGAACGTACGCGAGGTCATGACCCCGATGCCGCTGGTCACCGCCCCGGTCGGGGTGGACACCCAGACCGCGCTCGGCCTGCTTCGCAGGCACAAGGTGGAGAAGCTGCCGCTGGTCGACGCCTCCGGCCGGTTGTCCGGGATGATCACCGTCAAGGACTTCGCCAAGCGCGAGGCCTACCCGCTGGCCACCAAGGACGCCTCCGGCCGGCTGGTGGTGGCGGCCGCGGTCGGCGTTGGCGACGATGCCTACAAACGCTCTCGGTTGCTGATCGACGCGGGTGTCGACGTGCTGATCGTGGACACCGCGCACGGGCACTCGCAGATGGTTCTGGACATGGTCCGGATGCTCAAAAAAGACACCACGGTCGAGGTCATCGGCGGCAACGTGGCGACCGAGGAAGGCGCCCGGGCGCTGGTCGAGGCCGGCGCGGACGCGGTCAAGGTGGGCGTGGGGCCAGGCTCTATTTGTACGACCCGAGTCGTTGCCGGGGTGGGTGTCCCACAGGTCACCGCGATCAACAACGCGGCCCGTGCGGCCCGGCCGGCGGGCGTGCCGGTGATTGGCGACGGCGGCATCCAGGCCAGTGGTGACATCGCCAAGGCGCTGGTCGCCGGCGCTGACACGGTGATGCTCGGTTCGCTGCTGGCCGGCGTGGAGGAGAGCCCGGGTGAGCTGATCTTTATCAACGGCAAGCAATTCAAGTCCTACCGCGGCATGGGCTCGTTGGGCGCGATGCAGTCCCGCGGCCAGGCCCGCTCGTACTCCAAGGATCGGTACGGCCTGGACGACGTGCTCTCCGACGACAAGCTGGTGCCGCAGGGCATCGAGGGCCAGGTGCCCTACCGCGGCCCGCTGGAAGCGGTCGCCCACCAGCTGGTCGGCGGGCTGGCGGCGTCGATGGGTTTCGTTGGTGCCACCACGATCGAAGAGCTGCAGCGACACGGCAAGCTGCTCCGGATCACCGCTTCGGGGCTGCGCGAGTCGCACCCGCACGACGTACAGATGACGGTCGAAGCCCCGAACTACTCCGGCCGCTGAGGCTGAAGATGGGTGACATCGTGCAGATCGGCATGGGCAAGAGTGCCCGCGAGGCGTACGGGCTGGACAGCGTGGCGATCGTGCCCTCCAGACGGACCCGGGACGTGGACGAGGTCTCGACGCACTGGCAGATCGATGCCTTCCGGTTCGACATCCCGATGGTGGCGCACCCGTCGGACGCGATCATGAGCCCCCGCGAACAGCGGTCGCGGTCGGTCAGCTCGGCGGCCTCGGCGTGCTGGACGCCGAGGGTTTGTGGTGCCGTTACTCGGATCCGGAGCCCCGCTGCTCGAGCAGATCTCCGAGAAAGCCGACGGTGCCACCGGCTATCTGCAGGAAATCTATGCCGAGCCGGTGCGGAAGGACCTGATCGAAGAACGGATCCGGCAGATTCGGGACAGCGGCGTGACCACGGCGGTCCGGATTTCCCCGCAGCACACCCAGGACCTGGCCCCGACGGTGCTCGCGGCCGGCGTGGATCTGTTGGTTATCCAGGGCACCATCGTTTCGGCCGAACATGTGTCCAATGTGGACAGTGCGCTGAATTTGAAGCAGTTCATCGCGGACCTGGACACTCCGGTCATTGTCGGCGGCTGCGCGGACTACAAGACCGCGCTGCACCTGATGCGTACGGGCGCGGCCGGGGTCATCGTCGGCATCGGCGCGGACGCGCGTGGAGCACCACCGATCGAGTGCTCGGGATCCGGGTGCCGATGGCGACCGCGATCTCCGACGCGGCCGCCGCCCGGCGGGACTACCTGGACGAGACCGGCGGCAGGTACGTGCACGTCATCGCCGATGGCGACGTGACCTTCAGCGGTGACATCGCCAAGTCGATCGCCTGCGGCGCGGACGCGGTGATGCTCGGCGAGCCGCTGTCCGGAGCCGCCGAAGCGCCCGCTCGGGGCGCCTGGTGGGAGTCGGTGGCGGCGCATCCGAAGCTGCCGCGCGGCCAGTTCGCGGCCGCGCCGGAGGAGGCGTTGGGCACTCTGCGTGAGTTGCTGCTGGGCCCGGCGGACAGTCCGGACGGTGACAAGAACCTGTTCGGCGCGTTGCGCCGGGTGATGGCCAAGACGGGTTACTCGGATCTGAAGGAGTTCCAGAAAGTGGAACTGGTGCTGGATCGGAACTGAGTGCTGCTGCGTACGACTCTGTATGCAACGGCAACCCGATGGCATGGATCTTTGCGTTGTCCCGCAGGGCGAAGCGTGGTCCCAATAAATGATTGAATTGGCAAGGATTAACCCTCTGGACATCGGATGTCGACACAGAGTCGCCAACGAATCACGCGCGCTGGTAATATTTTGTGTGTTACTTATCGCACTAAGATGTTCTGACCACATTTTTCTGGCGGATTCCTAGCCTTACCCACCGTGTTTCTGCCACCATGGGGCGTCGCCTACACCGGCGTAGCGATGGCTCACAATTGCGCGTACATAACTTGCATGCGTTCGCCAGACGTCGACCGCGGGGGGCCCGGTCGCAGTGTGAATCCGTCCCTGCCCGGGGCGTGGAGGAGGCAAATGTCGTCCATGCGGCTGGGCGGCACGCAACGTGCCCCAAGCGGCGTCCGCCGGTCGTTCCTGGCGATGGGCTCCGCGGCTTTCGAACAGGGTGAGGGAGCCCGCGCAGGTGCCCATCGGCACCGCCGGGGCATCGACTCACGAACAGTTTTCGCGCTAGTCATCGCCGCCGGTCTGGTCGGCATCGCGATCGTGGTCGAGCAGTGGTCGGCCTGCGCCGGCACAGTGTCGTCGGCACCGCCACCGCCATCATGTGGTGGGCCGTGACCGCTCCCGTGGTGGCCGCGGTGGCTGGCCTGCACGGCCCGGCCGCCGATCCGGTGATCCAGCTCAGCCAGTCCGCCGGGTCCATCCTCTTCACCGGCGTCCTGGTCTGGTTGCTGGCCGTCCTCCTGCCCTCCCGCAGCTCCTGGCTCAGCATCATGGTGTGCTGGGCTATCAACGCGTCCGCGGCCGGCCCGCTGGCGCTGCTCGCGCCCGGCGTCACTGTGCTGATCGGATGGACCATGATTGCCACGTACCTGTGTTGGCGCACCGGCGCTGTCGGCGCTTACGTCACCAGGGTGCGCGAGCGGTCCCGGGTGTCCCGGCTGTACGAGCAGTCCACCGGTGAGCAGCGCGAGATCATCGACCGGCTGGCGGACGCGCCGCGCAAGGCCACCGTGCTGCACCAGATGTCGGTGCCGCGGGACTTCGGCGCCCGCCTGCAGTTCGACGCGTACGTGGTGGCCCAGACCGGCGTCTACGGCGTGATGGTCGCCGACGCGATCGGTCGCCTGCAGCTGAACGTCTCGGCCACCCGCCGGGTCGCGGTGGAGAACCGCAGCATGGACGACCTGCTGCTGGACGCGGCGGCCGTCAGCGCGTACGCGGTCTCCGACGCCCTCCGCGTGAGAGTGCTCCCGCTGGTCGCCCTGCCCGGTGCGACCTTCCCGCCGCAGTATCCGGGCGTCGTACCGGCCACCGTGTCGCCGCGCGAGCTCGACGGCCCGGTCGACGTGGTGATGTTGGAGCCGTCGCTGCTGGTCGACCGCATCTGCTACGGCGAGACCATCTACACCCCGACCCAACCGAGCAGGCCCCGGCGCATCGCCGACCGAGCCATGCAACCCCGGCGCATCGCCTTC
>NZ_WOTO01000069.1 GCF_010993775.1 Fodinicola feengrottensis
GAGCGGGGCAACCGGAAGCAGTTTTCGGAGATGAATGTTCGGTTTTCCGAATTTTTGAGGCATTTGTATAAGTGGAGGCCGCACACGGGTCGCTGACGCGGCGTTCGTCGCGCAGAACGCCGCCCGCTCGTGAATGCCGGCGTGTCGCCCAATACCGTCGCTTCGTTCAAGGCTCAGAACCCAGACGTCAAGCGGTTACGGACGTGGGACGGGAGCGATGAGGGCCGCTACGGGCCGCTGTAGGCCCTTCAGAACGCACATCACAGCAGGGCTGAGCGGGTAAGTGAAATCCCATGGAAAGGCGGTCGCCTTAGCGCTCTGCGCGGCCTGTGTCCGCCAGAGAAGGTGACCAGTAGGGTTTTCGGTCTGTACGCCGCCGTCGGCGGTTGTGTTCGCGCAGCTCATGGCCATGCCGGGGGGCAGCGGTCTCCCCGGCGTTCTAGTCGCTGGGTGATCGCGGGGCACACCGCTGGGCAGAGCGCTGATCTGATTGCCGTTCCCCGGTTTGTGGCGTTGACGCGAGAAGCGGTGAAGACAGCTCTGGCCAGCTGAATCAGCCCGTACCGGAGTCGCTCACCGGCAGGCTCCGTGACTGGCTCAACGGGTGGCTTGTGGGGTGGGTCCAGACAGAGCCCCGTGGGCCATGGCGTTGCCGCAGGTCAGATGGGTCGCATAGTCCGGATGGGCGTGGCTGACTGATCTACGACCACGCTGGCCAGAGAAACTTGCTGCCGGCTGCGAACGTGGTTCCAAGGAGCTGGTCATCCATCGCAACGGTGGAGTGCACCTGTGTCGCACTCTGCATCGTCGCGCCGGCCGCGACCTGCGGTGTTGCCGATATGTCGCCGATTGCGTCGCGCGGTCGTGGATCCGTAGCGGGTCGCCCGTGGCGCGGTGACCAGGGGAGCTACCCGCTGCCTATGCCCTGGCTACCCGCGTCCTTACCGCCATTGACCTCGCGCGACGGTCACCAGATCTCCTCCACAGGCAACCTGTGACGCGAGTGTCTGAATTGGCCACGAACGCCGCTATTAGATAACGAGCGGAACCCCGTTTGCGGCAACGTGGCCAGCACCAGATCCTGACACCCGGTTGCCCCCGCGCGAAAAGGTGACCATCTCGAAAGGAGTACACGAACAGTCCAACCCGTGACCCGCGAAAACAGCGAAAACGGCTTCCTGCAGCAGCGTGCGGCATTGCGGCTCTCTCCCGCCGACTGCGCAGCGACTATTTCGTCAACCTATTAGCCCAAGGTTGCCCAGCCGGTTTATCGGCTCGCGTTCGGTAGCGGTCGCCGGAGAGAAAATTAATGTGTCGGTCGGGCCGTTCGGATGACCGCTTTCCATGCCTCCGAAACGGTAACCCAAACGGTGACGGTCGCGAGAGGTCGCGAATGAGAGAAACCGCAGGTCAGACCCTGAACACATCATGGACGTCCAGGTGTTCGTCGAATGCGGGTATTTGCCGCCGCGAACGGGGTGTTCGCGTGCGTGTTCATGATGTGTTCAAGCGAAAATTCATGCGTTCGGGTCCTTGCCAATGACTGTTTTCTGGTTCACCGTTGACGCCAATCCACCCCTTTGTGTTCCCCGTCGCCGCGCGGGGAATTCCGTGCACGGTGGAGACCACGAACACCGCACTACGCCATCGGCGGACGCGCTGAGGGAATTCCTCTCGAAGCGCGTCCACCACACATGTGACCTCGGCCGCGTCCGGGCGGCCTTGGCATGTCGTACCACCACAAGGAGGAGCGCCATGAACAGCCCTGCAACAAGCACCACGGGTCACCACAACCGCATCGCGATCGACCGGCCCGCGCCGGTCGGTGGACGCGCGCCGCACCGCAGCACCCTCGCCGGGTTTCTCGCGGGACCCCGGCGCGCCAGGAGGGCGGTGAGCAGTCCTGTCGACCGACCCTAGCCATGACCCGCCCAAGGTCCCCGCCCCGCGCCGACCCGTCTCCCCGAACGCGCAAGCGCCGCAGTCCCCGCTGCGTACCAGGGTCCGTTGCGCGAACGGCCGCGCCGACCCACACGGCAGCCCTATCGGTCTCGCCACGGCACCAACCAGGACCACTCCCGCCAGGTCCGGGACGGTGGGCTGCGTTCCTCGCGGCGTGCTTGTCACTTCGTGGGGTCGTAGCGTTGCTGCTGTCCGGTACGGCCACTGCCACGTTCGCGGTGACATACGAGCACATCGTCACGTTCGCCGTCCAGCACGGCCAGAGTGACTGGACGGCGCTGGTGTACCCGTTTTTCATCGACGGCTTCGAAGTCATCGTCACGCTGTACTTGTTCTACTGCAAACGCGACGGGCAGGCCACGAACGTGCTGGCCTGGACGTTCCTGGTCGTGATCGTCCTCGTCAGCGTCGCAGTGAACTGGCTGTCCAGCCCGAAAGCCGACGACACGCTCTCACACCTGTTCGCCGCACTGCCCGCGATCGCCCTGCTGGGCGAAATCAAAATCATGGCCACCCTGCTCGGCCACAAACCCACCACCCCACCAGCGGAACGGCCACGCGGGCCGATAGTGAGCCCGATCCCGCCGTACGCGCGCTGCTGCCGGCGCGCGCGGGCCGCCCGGGACCAGCTCGCCACCGCCGGTCACAAACTCACCCGGCAAAACCTGGCAGACCAGATTCGCCGCAACGGGCAACCCGTGTCCAACGAACGGGCCTGCGAGCTCCTCAAAATCCTCACCCAACCCACCCACGCATGGGCGAACCCGCTCACCCACCTACCCGGCCTCCACAAGCTCCGCCACCGCGGACAGACCGGCAGCCAAGACAGCGGCGGGAGGCGGTCGTAATGTTGATGCCCGGCACCTCCAGCGGCGGTCTGCGACCAGCCGCCGCACACCCCGCCATCCTCGGACTCTTCGGCCCGGTGCCCGCTGCCGCTCGTCCGTCAGTCACCCACATGTCCCCGATGGGGACATCTGCCGTTGGGCCGATCACGGTCGGCGCGGCTGGCCCGGCGGGTGGATCGGCGGGTGGCCCGGCGACCAGCCGGCGGCCAGGACCCGCCGCCCCACCCGCCGACGGAAACACCTTGATACGCCCAGGTCAGAGCCATGATGGGCCGGCCGTGAGTAGTGCCCGACAGAATCCAATAGATTCTCTCTCCAAGGAAGTACACAACAAAACAAAAACAACACCACCGCTGCTCAACAGCCTCAACAGCCAGCTCCTGCTCCCACACCACAGTCAGCTCCACGACGTGACAGTGACGGTGCCAGCGGGCAGCAGCCCGTCGGACAGCCTCTGCGCTCGTCACTGTCGGCGCGATCGCAGCCGACAGGACGGCGCAGCGACGGAGGAAGACGCAACCGGCAGCGCGATGATGGGCACAGATCGGCGCGACGAGGGAGCCGTGAGCGGGCCGATCGTGATCCTGAGGCGTTCGGTGCGCTGTGGGCGCGGCTGATGCCGCGCGATCACCGCATCCTGGGTCTGCTGGCTCTGCACCGAGTGCTCACGATCGACCAGCTGGCCCGGCTGGATTTCACCTCCGCTCGGCGTGCGCAAGCGCGGCTGCTGGAACTGGTCAAGCTGGAACTGGTCTGGCGGGCACGTCCGCCGCTCTCTGGCGGCGGCACGTATCCCACCCGATTCACCCTCGGATACCGCGGCGCGTGCCTCATGACCGCGCAACTGGGCGACAAGCCACCCCGGCGAGCCGCGTACAAACACCGCAACGACGGCATGCTGCTCTCACCCAAGCTGCGTCACCTGCTGGGCATCAACGATTTCTTCACCGACCTAGCCGGCTACCACCGGGACCACCCCGACCTGACTGGCCCCGGCGGGCAACCCGGCGGCCTAACGCTGTGGATGCCCGAACGTACTGCCATCGGACAGGTCCAGGCTCTGACGAGCGAGATGTACGCCCGGATCAAACCCGACGCCTACGGCTGCTTCGAAGCCGAGGGCCGCGCGGTGCGGTTCATGCTGGAGCACGACACCGGCACCGAACCCATCGCCACCCTCGTGGACAAAGTTCTCACCTACTACGACCACGTCAACGCCTCCCGCGCGGGCATCGTGCTGTTCTGGCTGCCCAGCACCACCCGGGAAACCCACCTCAGAGCCGCACTGGATCGTCAACGGCACCACATCGAGGTCGCCACAGCCGCCCGCGACCACGGCCATCCAGACGGCCCCGCAGGACCGATCTGGGCCGTCCACCAATCCACCGGCACTGAATACGACGGCAGCCTCTTTCGGGCGCGCCTGCACCAGCTCCCCGAGCACGGACCCGACGCGCACCATCACCCCGACCTCGGCCTTCCGTTCCACCAAGCCGCCGTCACCAACACCGCCGTGATGCTGTCTCCGTGGGGTGAGCCATGACCAACCCCCACGCCACACCAGCAGAAACACCCAACGACCCGCCGCAGGCCGGCAACAGCGACGCTGACTGCCCACGATCGCAGGACCCGTGCGCGACCAAGCCGCCGCACATACCTCGACCGAGAAACCCGATTCCCCGCAGGGCCAACAAGTCCCAGGCAGCAACACCCAGAAAGCCGATCCCGAGCCCAGAGGAATGGGCGCGCGAACAGGTAAAAAACGCCCCGCCTCGGTCGCTGGAATGGGCACGAGGGGTCGCGCGCATCTACGGCCTCACCCTCGACAACGACATGGAGACCGAATCCGGCACCGACTCGGACACCTGACCAGCCCGGAAAGAAGCCCGGGGCCGAGATTGTTTTGAAGGCAAGCTCACACGTTCAAGGAAGCGCTAGCGTACCGCATCCGGCGCGCGCTGCAATATAACGCCTCTGTCACGGATGAACGACCCTGCCAGTCCGCTGCGGCGCGGATGAGTCAAGGAAGGAGGTTGTCTCTTCCTTATCTTGTTGCTGGTGCCGAGTTGGATCACGTCGGCGACCGTGTCAGCTCTCAGCAGGACCGGGACCCCGTGGAAAAGACTCGCCATTGAATCTCTCCAGCGTGCTCGAAATGGCCCCGATCGGAGGATCCCAAACGGGCTTGTTGGTGTGGGCGTCACAGGCTCTTTGAGGTACTCGCGGCGGGCACATTCGTTCTTGTAGTCTTCTGCAAGAAGGTCGGCTCGGCGACTCGCGCCGGTACAATCGTATTCGAATGCGGCAACCACACTCTCCACGAAACTCTGCGCCATCATAAGGCGATCAGTAAGTCTGATGGTCTTCCAAAATGGAAGGTTCGGCCACTCTGCCACCTCAGGATCAATGCCGACCCTCGGATTGATCTCGGCGGCAAATCCGTCTCGCCACGGAGAAATAGTAATCCTCGCCAGATCGGCTCTTCCATTAATGAGCAGACGTTGCCCCCATTGCAGTTTCACCTCACAGCCCTGCGGCACCGAGACAACTGGCTCCATCTCGGCTAAATATGTCGTGCTGATCGTCAACCGCCGATGCCGATCAATACGCGCCAGCTCATTTATCACGGCAATGACACTAGCTCCTGAAGTGTTGTTGAATGGCTGCATCTTCAAGAGCATGTCCCGGTGCGGCTCATCCAAATGCTTCAGACGGTGGATGTTGTTGTTCCATGCCTTCGGTGTGTCGTATGCGGGGAACTGAAGTATGCCCTCATCTGGAGGCGGCAAGCGGCCCGTGACGTGTGCACAGGCCGCCCACACTGTGTAGTCAAGGCATGCACGCAAGTTGTATAGCCATTCACCCAGCTCGAGAGCGAAAGCGACCGGAATAGGGCGGCTCTGGCAAGCTTGCAGGATATGCACACCGTCACCTTGGTGTTCGAATGTGAAATCGAATGGACTGGTGTCGATGTACTCATTCCAGACTTCGACTAAGCTGTAGCGATGTTTGTCGGCACGATCGAGCCGATCCCAACATGCCGCAAACGGAACGTTCCCCATCCCATAATCATCGCCAATGTGCTCGCCGGATAGAAGGGCCAAAGGGCACCTGCGCCTCAACCGAGCGGCCGATCTATGGCTGGGCATAGTGACAAATCGCGGACGCGGACGCGGACACCTGCCTCACCAGTGAAGAGGTACCTGGCTTACGTGGCTGACAACACCCTCGACCATGTGGGCAGGAGGCGCCAGGCGAGGGTGATGCTGTGGGGCATATTGAGTTTCACCCTTTGCTAGGACGCCTGGTGCAGCGATGACACTTAGCAGCCCGACTGGAATTGATCTGAAATCGCCGCAGATCTGGGGTACGAGTTCCCCCCAGGTTGGGATCAGATGTGGGTACAAACCGAGGGCTGTACCCAATCATGCAGCAACAACGCGCTCCTGGCCGATATATTCGCAGGTCAGCGTAGACTCTCCGTGGGAGCGAAGAGTCCGACGAATATATCTTCTTTCTCCTTATCTTGGAGGTGTGTTTTCTACGGCTGCTCGCGACGTACTTCGTTCTACTCCGTCGATCACCTTTCGTGACCGGTCATCATGAGTGGCTGTACGATCACCAGATCCTGACCACATCAATGTCCATCTTGATGATCGTGTGTCCGGGTCTCGAGCCGCCTCTTTGTTTGCGCGTCCTCCTGTGTGCGGTTCGCGCGTCGCCGCTGGTTTCGTTTCGTCGCCTCTGCCGCCCGTTAACGAGGGTGGTTTGCTTCTGACATGGAACATCTGCTGCCGTCTAGTGCTCGGTGTTTTGGAAACTTCCCGTTTTTGTTCAACGTGAGGGGTCTGCGATGGCAGCAGGTGCAGGTTTGCTTGCTCAGTGGCCTTCTGCACTTCCACCTGCGATCGCGGTCAGGCGTGTATCGGGTTGTGCCGGAGCCGGGACAGGCCGTTTGAGGGCCGCCCCAAATGCTTCTGGAGTCTGTGTAGTGCTTGGGCAGCGTTTTGTCCTTGTTCAGGGACAACCGCAGGCAGCACACGTCACAATGCGCCATCGAGCCGCACGCTCCTTTCGTCCGACGTACCGGTTGTGGTGGACCGCATGTGCGCGCAGGCCGCCGTTGAGCCCGACCTGAAGGGCGTTCGGTGGCGGCGGGCCATCGTGCGCCAGAATCCGCGTGCGTCGGCGGTACTGCCCGGTCGTGTACCAACTGAAGCCGTCGCTGGGTCGACCACCCGCAGCCAAAGCAGCATCGACGAGCAAGCCACCGATTCCGTACCCGTCGTACGGCGGGTAGGTCTCTACCTTGCAGACCAGCCCGCGCTGACAGATAGCGCAGGACTCGAAACCGATCTTGCCGATGGCGTCCCCGTGCAGGTTGGCGACAACGATCAGCATGTCGTCAGCACGACGTGCGTGCTCGAACGTGAGGGCGCGTCGGAGCTGGTGGCGTCGCCACCACCAGACTGGATTGAGGCGGCGCCGTTTGCGCAGCCACCGCCAGTTACGAGCCCACTGCCGCGGTCGATCCCAGAGGGTCGACGACGCCGCCGGGGTCGAGCGTTGGTGTATCTGCCGAAGCAGACGCTCGCGCGCTTGCGGGAGCTGGTATCCGCCCCGGCTGTCCGCACTCGCGCGGCGCCCAGCTCGGCAAGGTAGGCGCCCCAGACATCGCCATGATGTGGTGGACAACCGGCGGCCGTGTCCTGGTCAGCTCGCTCTCGACACTGGGCAGCTGCGGCGGCGAGCCGATCAGGATCTGCCTCCAGCTCCTCCACGATCAAATCGACATAGTCGTTGATCAACGCCTGCTGGTCGGCACCGGCCTGCTCGGGCGGATGCTCGTCATCCAGGCAACAGTTCAGGGCGTACGTCCACACCCGAAAGGCGTCATCGCCGCCCGCGTTACTCCCACCTGGTTCGCCCACAATCCTGACGTTACGTCAGCAGTACGACACTTTCCGCGCATTCTGGAGGTTGCGGAAACGCACGATCGACATCCGGCTTGGGTTAGGAGCCGCCGTCGGTTTGGTGCCAGATCAATTGGATCTGGTCAGGATGGAACGCGACGCCCTTGTTGGCGGGCAGCAGGATGACGGCGGTGAGGCTCTTGGCGACGGCGGCTTGTTTCTCCTCCATGGTGAATTCGGGCGTATCCCATCGGGCCTCCAGATCGGCCACAATGCTGCGGCGCGCGCGTCCTGTTCCCGGGAGTAGGCGCGCAGTTCGGCTTTCAGCTCCGCTTCATCGATTTCCATCCGATCCAGAGACGAGAAGTAACGAGACGCGTCGCGGTATTCACCGGCCTCGTACCGGCGGGTGGCTTCCTTGATCCGGCCCTGCAACGCCTTCAACTCGGCCGTGCGGGGCCACGGCGGCAGGTCCTGCACCCGTCGCATCGCGTTCCGGCGGTGGTCGGCGATCACGGCCGCTTTCACGAACATGTCGATGTCCTCGGCCTTCCGGGACACCCCACCGCAGCCACCCTGACCACTGGACGGGCACCGATAAATCGCCACCAGCGACCCATCGGCACGGCGCCGGGTCGAACCGATGACCCGCGCCTGACACTTCCCACACCGAATAAACGGCGACAGCAAGTAGATAGTGCGGTACCCGCGCCCTTTGGCGCGCAACCGGGATCGCGTGGCCGGGCGTCGAACGGCGGTGGCGGGTTGGCCGTCGTCGCCCGTATCGTCGTCGTCGTCGCGTCTTTGTCGGTGGCGGTCTCCGGACGCCACAGGCGCACGATCTCGTCGTAGTCCTCATCGCTCATCATGGGCTGCCACTCGCCACGGACATAGCTGCCATCCTCGTTGCGCAGCACCGCGCCGCGGTACTTCACCCGTCCACACATCCGGGGCGCCAGATACATCGCCGCCACCGTGGACGCGCGCCACTGTTTCCCCGTCGCGGTCAGGATCTGCTTGGCGTTCCATTCCTTGGCCAACGTCAACGCGGTCACCCCAGCCTTGATCCGAGGCAACTCCTCCTGGAGGATTTTCGCCTCGCGTTTGCGGAGCCGGATCTGATCCTTGCGCCAGCCGAACGGTCGGGTGCCCCCCGTGTTTGCCGCCCTTCCAGGCCGCGTGCCGCTTGCCGTCCGTGACCCGCCGGGAAGTGTTCCGGGACTCGGTGTTGCGCTGGTCCACCAGCCGCCGCGCCGCCGAGATACCGACATCGGTGGTCAGATCCATGTTCCCGGTCATCGACGCCACGTGCACGCCGTAGTACTCCACAACGTCGACCAGATCCTCGAGCATCCGAGGATCACGAAACGCCCTGTCACCATCGGTCACCGCCAACGCGTTTCGCCTCGCCGCGCCGCAGATCCGTCAAAATCGCGTCCCACTTCGGACGCTTGACCTCCCACCCGTACGTGCCATCCGGGAGCAACTTGCGGGTCTTCTTCGTCGCCGAGACCGCGTTCTCCGGCACCTCACGAAAAATCGTCCCGCCGATGTCTTTCACGAATTTCCGCAGGTCAGTAAGCTGGTTGACCACCTGCTCCTCACGGTCAGTGGACTCCCGAGCGGACAAGATCCACCGCAACTGCGACGGATCAACCGTCAGCTCTGTCCGACCACCTGACCGCATCAATCTCGATGTCGTCATACATCCATAGTGCACTAAAACCGCAGTCGCTACAGCGCGAAAATGTCGTACCCCCTGTATGAATTGGCCGCCACCAAGGTTCAGCGCAGCGCACGCATCGCGTCGATGCGGACAAACGCCGGGGGGGGCGGGCGGGCGGTGGTCGTTCGTTCTGAGACGATCGGCGGATGGGTGCTGAAGAGCTGGTCACGCTGGCGGATATCCAGGCGGCGCAGAAGCTGCTGTCCGGGATCGTGCGGGTGACTCCGCTGGACGAGTCGCCACCGCTGGCCGCGCGGCTCGGCGGGCCGGTTTACCTCAAATGCGAGAACAAACAGCGCACCGGTTCGTTCAAGATCCGCGGTGCGTACACGCGGATAGCGCGCCTCAGCGAGGCCGACCGGGCCCGGGGCGTGGTCGCCGCGAGCGCTGGCAACCATGCGCAGGGAGTGGCGCTGGCCGCGCAGCTGCTGGGCATCAAGTCGACGGTCTTCATGCCAACCACCGCGGCGTTGCCGAAGATCGCCGCGACCAAGGGCTACGGCGCGTCCGTACGGCTGCGTGGCCTGACCGTCGACGACGCGCTGGTGGCTGCGTCCCGGTTCGCCGCCGACACCGGCGCGATCCTCGTTCACCCGTTCAACCACCCGGACATCGTCGCTGGTCAGGGCACCACTGGGTTGGAGATCCTGGAGGCCTGCCCGGAGGTCGCGACCATCGTGGTGGCCACTGGCGGCGGCGGTTTGCTGTCCGGCATCGCCGCCGCGGTCAAGGCCATCAGCCCGCACGTACGTGTCGTGGGCGTGCAGGCCGAGGGCGCGGCGGCCTTCCCCGACTCGCTGGCCGCCGGCCAGCCGGTCGCGCTGGCCGCCATGACCACCATCGCGGACGGGATCGCCGTCGGCCGTCCTGGCGAGGTGACGTTGGCGCACGTACGCGACCTCGTCGATGACGTCGTGACGGTCTCCGACGAGGACATCACACGCGCGCTTTTGTTGCTGCTTGAGCGGTCCAAAGCAGGTTGTCGAGCCGGCCGGCGCGGCGGCGGTGGCAGCGCTGATGGCCGAGCCGCACCGTTTCACCCCACCGGTGGTCGCGGTGCTCTCCGGCGGCAACATCGACCCGTTGTTGCTGCTTCGGGTCATCGAGCACGGCATGGCCGCGGCCGGTCGCTACCTCTCCTTCACGGTCCAGTTCGACGACCGGCCCGGCTCGCTCGCCGCGCTGCTCACGCTGGTCGGCGAAGAAGGCGCGAACGTCCTCGACGTCTCACACCTGCGTGCTGACCCACACCTGCACCTTGGCGAGGTGGACGTGGAGCTCCGGGTCGAGACGAAGGGCACCGACCACTCCGCCCAGCTGCTCACCGCGCTCAGCGCCGGCGGCTACCGCGTACAGCTGCCGTCATAGTGGTCTGCCTGTGATTTGGCCGGCCAAATCACAGGCAGACCACTAGCTTCGGTGCTGGGTCCAGATGAGGCCGCGCAGGATCCAGCCGCCGCCGACGACCAGGGCGCCGATGAGGCTGACCAGGCCGAGGTTAGGCCCGTGCAGGAGGGCGTAAATGGCGACGAGAATTCCGTAGAGAACGGTGACGCCGGTCATTATCCGTGTGAACAGTTGTGAGGTCATGGCTCATTAGCGTGGGCCGCTCGGCGGTTGGCCGGCAGTCGCCGACCGGTGGGACGGTTTCTCCAACGACAGTTGGATAGCCAACCGGCCGTTGGGTCGGTCATGCTGTGGTGGTGAATGCGCCGGCCGGGGAACGGCACGAGTGGAAACGGGTGGCGCGCGGATGGTATCTCGCGTACGGGGTGCTCGCGGCGATCACCGGCGCGCTGTTTTTCGTTGACGACACTGTGAGTCCGGCGCAACGGTGGGGTGGTCTCGTCGTCCTTGTGGCGCTCTGTTGTTGGTACGCCGCGATAGGCACCAAGTTGATGCACGGTGGCGGGCACGGCCGTGGGCTGCTCTATGTTTCGCTGGCGCTTCCGCTCACCGTTGGTTTGTACGCCATAGTGCCTTTCGGTGCGGTGATGTTATGCATGCTCTACCCGCACATCTGGTCCATGCTCCGGCTGCGGCAGGCGCTTGCCGCCACTGTCGCGGCGTGATCGCCACTGCCCTCGCGATGGTGCGCTGGACCGGGTTTTCGGTCGATGTCCTGGTCGTCGCGATCGCCGGAATGCTGGTGGCGCCGGTTCTGGGATTCTGGATCGGCCGGATTATCGAGCAAAGCAAGCGCAGGGCCGAGTTGATCGCCGAGCTCGCGGCGACCCGCGCGGAGCTCGCCGAGCTGAGCCGGCGGGCCGGCGCGATGGCTGAGCGGGAGCGGCTGGCCCGGGAGATCCACGACACGCTCGCGCAGGGATTTACCAGTGTCCTGCTGCTTTTGGAGGCTCTCGAGACCGAACTTGGCAAGGACGATAGGGCAGCTTTGGGGCATCTGCACAATGCCCGCAAGACGGCCCAGGAAAACCTGGCCGAAGCGCGGGCAATGGTGGCCGCGAGCGGCCCACCGCATTTGCGCGACGCGTCGCTGCCGGACGCATTGCGTCAGCTGGTGGACCGCATTGGTCCGGAGTTGGCGGTCGAGTCACGGCTGGTCGTCACCGGCGAACCCCGCCCGCTCGCGACCAGCGGGGAAGTGGTGCTCTTGCGGGCAACTCAGGAGGCGCTGGCCAACGTTCGCAAGCACGCCAAGGCAAAACACGTCGACGTGGTGTTGGCGTACGAATCAGCGGAGGTGGTCCTGCGGATCGCCGACGATGGCTGTGGTTTTGATCCAGTCCGAGCTACCGGTTTCGGGCTCGTGAGCATGCGGGAAAGAGTGGCCCAGGTGGGGGCGGAGAAATGCACGTTGACGCTGTCGCCGGCACCGTCGTACGAGTGGCGCTTCCACTATGACCGTGCGGGTGATTCTCGTCGATGACCATCCGATCGTACGGGCCGGACTGCGGGCGGTGCTGTCCAGCGAACCCGACATCGAGGTGCTCGCCGAATGCGGCTCGGGCGAGGAGGCGGTCTGGTCCGCGGCCCAGTGCCGGCCGGATGTGGTGCTGATGGATTTACGGTTGCCGGGCCTGGATGGGGTGGCCGCGACCGAGAGCAAATTGTGGCCGCTGGCCACGGATCCGTGCTCGTCCTGACCACTTACGACACGGACGGCGACATCGCCCGCGCGGTCGCCGCCGGTGCCACTGGCTATCTCCTCAAGGACGCGCCACGGCAGGATTTGGCCGCGGCGGTGAGAGCGACCGCCCGCGGTGAGACCGTGCTGGCCGCGCCGGTGGCGGCGAAACTGGTCAACCACGTCCGCGGTGGCATACAGCTGACACCTCGGGAGACCGAGGTGTTGCGCTGCATCGCCCGTGGCTTGTCCAATCCGGAGACCGGCCGGGAGCTTTTCATCAGCGAGGCAACGGTGAAAAGCCATGTCATGCGAATTTTCGAGAAGCTGTCGGTGAAAGACCGGACGGCCGCGGTGACGGTCGCGATCGCTCGCGGGATTCTCCCGGAGCCTCGTTAGGCAACTCCCATCGCGAAGATGTGCATGGCGGTGGAATGGCCGGCCGAGCCCGCACTGATCCCGGGCAGCGCCACCGCTCGACCCGTTTGGCCGGGTTGATCGGGACGGTGGTGGCGAAAATCCGTACGGTGTGGTCATAACGGCCGGTGGGGCTGTTGACATAAGGCATCGCGGCCACCGAGGTGTTCTCGGCGCCCGGATCGAACCAGAAATCATCAAGCCCGGCACTGAAAGTGTCTGTCGTGCCGTCGGTGTAGAAAACTGTGCCGGTGCCGCTCGGGCTGCCGGAGTTGCTGGCGCCGAGGAACCCCAGTGTCGATCCCTGTCCGCTGACCGCGATCAACTGTCCGTTGGAAGGGGCGTTGTCGGGCTGCCCTGGCGTGGCCGTCGGCCAGGTGAAATCGACTCCAGCGGCTCGTACGATCGCGCCCGGAGTCAGGCCAGCGGCGGCCAGCGCCTGCGCGGAGAAACTGTAGCCGGCGCCGTCGAAATCGCCGGTCGTGGGCTGGGCGTCATCGGAGATTCCCTTGTTGCTGAAGGCATCCGCGATCTTTGGGTACGGCACGGCGAAAGTCGCGGTGCCGGCGGTGCCGCCACCCAGGTCGGTAGCGGCGACTTGGTAGCTGCCCGCGGTGAGACCGGCCGGGACGTGCACTGTCCACTGTAGATCGGCGTGCCCGCCGGGCGGCAGCGCACTGACCGCGATCGGATCGGCCGGGCTGACCGTCCAGCCGTCTGGGGCGGCCAGCCTGACCTGGGTCGCCGCGGTCGAGGTGGCACCGGAGTTGGTGAGTTTTCCGTTCACCGTAAGGGTGTCGTTTCCGTGCAGCAGCTGCGTGGGGCTGGACAGCGCGAGATTGACCTGCGACGGCTGGGCGGGCGAGCCGTACGTGTGCTGGCTCCAGGACGGTGCTGGCACCTGCTTCACTGGTACGCCACCGGAATACGTGCCGTAGGGGACGAGTTTGACGGTGCCGAGGCCACCGCCGGCCGCGTCCGAGCCGGTGACGGCGATGGCGACTGTGTTGTGGCCGTTGGGGTTCAGGATGCCGGTCGGCAGGCTGAACATGTGCTGCGGGCCAAGGTCGTTGGCGTAGAGCCCGAGAAGCCAGCCATTGACGTAGATTTCGGCGCGGTAGCGATAGGTTGGTTGGTCGCTGATCTGCAGGCCGATCGGAACATCGGTGCCATGCGGCAGATTCAGGTCGAAGCTGGTGCGATACCAGCCGACCCCGGCCGGCAGCCCACGGCTCGACCAGCGATCGGGCAGGGTGGTGTTCTGCCAGCTGCTGTCCGGATAGCCGGGCAGGAACCAGCCGTGCCGGGCACCGTACAGACCGCCCGTGTTGAGCGGTCCACGGGCCGGGTCGACCGGGGTCTCGCCGCCGAGGTTGCCCTGGATTTTCCAGGTGACCGCGGTGGTCGCGCCGGTGAGCTGGCCGGTCCGCAGACCCCTTGGGTTTTGGAAAGACCCGCACGGCGCGCCGCATTCCTCGTGGCCGGCATTGTGGACGAGCACGGCTACCACGTTGCCCGCGCCGGTACGGGCAACCCCGGCCGGGAAAGTGAAAGTGTGGGAGCCGCTGGTCTGAGTGCCGAGTAGGGCGCCATTTAGCCACGCCGACCAACTGCCGGCCGGCGAGCCGCCCTGACCGTCCAGCGTGATGCCGGTTTCCTTGCCCGTACCGGTGAAATGGCCGCGATACCAGACATCACCGGAGTGGAATCCGTAGTCGTCCTGGTAAAGCACCGGCAGGCTGCCCGGTGCGTTCGGGTTGCCGGTGCTGGTGTGGTCGGCGGTGATCCAGCCGGAGTCGTCGAAACCCGGCTGCCGCTCGGCCGATTCGTAGCCGAACTTCCAGTTGGTCAACGCTGGCAACGAAAGGGGCGGGGGACCGGTGAGCCGGAAGGTGAGGCTGCCATCCTGGTGCCGGCTGGACCATACCGGACGCCCGTTCCAGGTCACTTGAGACACGTTTGCCGGCGCGAAAACCTGGGCATCGGTGGTCGCGCTGGTGTCGCCGGTCAGGGCCAGCACCGAGCCGTACGTCCGCGCCGATCGCACCAAATAGGGCGCCTGGGTGAGGACCAGCCCGGCCGTGGTCTGGTCCGGCCAGAAATTCAGCGCGGTGGTGGTGTCCGCCAGCAGCAGTTTTTACCGGCCGCCGACCGCCGCCGCTGACCTGCACTTCGGTCAGCCCCCGGTGGTGGTAGTTCAGCCGCAGGTCGCCGCGGGACGGATCCCAGCTGGCGGTGGCCTGTCCGGCCAGCACCTGGACCTGCGGCCGGCTCGGGTAGCGCAGCACGGTCTCGCCGTCCGAGCCCGGAACGCCATACAGCAACGCGATCCCCTCGCTGGCGGTGACGAGTTGTGAGGTGGAGTAGACCATCCGCTGATCGCCAAACGGATAGTTGGCTACCAACAGCTGTGAATCGCGGCCGCCGACCGTGATGCTCGTGCCAGGTTGTTGCGGCACGGTGGGGTAGAAGTCATTCGCGGTCGCATCGTACGCGTCGATGCCATCCACCGGCACGAAAGTGCCGGAAGAGGCGGAGTTTTTCGTACCGGTGGCACAACCTTGACGGTATGCGGCCCGGAAGAAAGCCCGCTCGCCCGGTAGAGCACCTGCTCATATTGTTTGTTTCCAGGGGCGTACGTGTCGATGGTCGCGGCTTTGGTGCCGTCCAGGTAGATTTCGGCGATGCCGCCGTTGCCGCTCTTGGCGCCTACCAATCGGATGGCGTTGGTCGTGAACGTCATCGACGCGCTGGCGCCGGCCGCGCTGGCGAAAGTCTCGGTGTCACCGAAATCGCCGGCCGTGTAGTCGACCGCCTTCGCGTGCGTCCACTCACCGGAGTACGTGATCGCCGGGCTCGGGTCGTCGTTGCTGATGGCGGTACGGCCGGCCAGATCCAGGGCGAGATGCGTCTTGCTGGTCGCCGTCGAGGTGGTGTCCGCATGCCGCAGGGTGAGGAGTTCGAAGGCGTTGTCGGGATTCGCCCGCCCGAGCACGGTGAGGTCGTTGGCGTCCGGCGGCGCGACCGCGAGCTGATCGGTTTTCGTCAGTGGGGTAGCTGCCCGCAAGAACTGCGCGATCAGCTTCTGCTGGTTGAATTTGGTGCCGATCTGCCGCGACTCGGTGATCGCCGATCCGTAGTCGTACGAGGAATAGACGCAGGTGCAGGGCAGGAAACCCCAACTGGTGCCGCCATACGTCATGTAGAAGTTCATCATCGTCGACCCGGCTGCGATGTTGTTGTCGTAGTAGACCTTTTCGAACTGGTCATTGGTCAGTTGCTGGCATTTGTCGTAGTCAGCGCCGCCCCAGGGATCGAAGGCGCCGCCCTGAAACTCAGGAAAGAACAGGGGACTGTTCGGGGTCACCCGATGGGTGCCCATTTCGTCTGGGACCTGGTTGGGCCAGACAGTGGGATTCGAGCAGTCGAAGCCGAGCGGATAGCGGTCGAAGCCGGGCAGTTGGGTCGCGCCCGTGCCGCTGACGTAGGCCGAATTATTGTTCCCAGTCAACGGAACGGTGATGCCGTCAGCGCGCATTTGGGCGGCCAGTGGCCATGTAGTTCTGCCCGTCGGCGGTGTCCGAGTCGTAGATCTCGTTTTCCACCTGCGTCGCGATCACCGAACCGGTGCCATTGGTGAGCTGGTGCCGAGCGATGATCGGATCGATATGGTTCAGCCACTCCTTGCCATACTGGAGATAGCGTGGATCAGATGTTCGGGGCGTGCCGGCCATCCGGGCCAGCCAGCCTGGGAACCCGCCGCCGTCGACTTCGGCGTTGATGTAGGGCCCTGGTCGCGCGATCACGTAAAGACCGGCGGCCGCCGCGTCGGCGAGAAATTCGTCGACGTTGCGTACGCCGGAAAAGTCGTAGACGCCCGGTGCGGGCGAGGCATAGCCCCAGTCGAAATACGCGGTGACAGCGGTGAAACCGGCCGCCTTCATCTTCTCCAGCACGTCCGGCCAGAGGCTGGGGCTGGGGAGCCGGAAGGGATGCACCTCGCCGCTGTAGAGAAACATCCGGCGGCCGTCGACGGACAGCGAATAATGATCCCAGGTCCCAGGTGACCGAATGCGTTTTTTTTGGTGCCGGCGCGGCGCTGGCCGGAATTTCCGCTCGTACGGCCGGTAAGAGAGCGAGTAACACCGCCAACACCACAGTGGCCACCAACGGCCGACGTCCGGATCTGGCCGTATGCTTGCCAGTGACGGGAGCAAAAAACGACAACATTGCGTACCTCCGAGACCATAGAGTCCCCGCGACGCCGTCGTTGGGCCGCGCCGAAATCGACCGGACAAGCCACGAAGAGGCTATAGGAACAACCCGCAGCTGGGAACATCCTCAGGCAGCAAAACCTACTGAGGAGTAACCTCGTGGATGTCACCCCAATCGAAAGGCCTAACCGATGACCGTGAGTGTACGTACGGTTACTCTACACGGCCACGATGTTGGCTATCGCGAGCTGGAACCCGCGCCTGACAGCGAAAACACCGAAGTCGTGGTGCTGCTGCACGGGCTCGCTGGGAGTGCCGAGACCTGGTTGCCGGTCCTGGAGCGGCTGAGCCCGAGCCGCCGCCGGTTCATCGCCCCCGACCTGTTGGGCCACGGATCCTCGGCGAAACCGCGGGGAGATTATTCTCTTGGCGCGTACGCGAGCGGGGTTCGCGACCTGCTCGCGGCGCTCGGGCACGAGCACGCCACCATCGTCGGGCACTCGCTCGGTGGCGGGATAGCGATGCAGTTCGCCTACCAGTTCCCGCAAAGTTGCGACCGACTGGTGCTGGTCAGCAGTGGCGGTCTCGGCCGTACGGTAAGCCCCGTGTTGCGCTCAGCGGTGCTTCCGGGAGCCGGCCTGGTGTTGCCGGTGATCGCCCATCGCCGGGTGATCTCGGCGGCCAGCCGGATGGGCCGGACGATGCAGCGGTGGAAAATCGGGACCACGCCGACGCTGCGTGAATACGCCCGGCATTTCGCGTCGCTGTCGGACCCGGAAGGCCGGAAAGCCTTTCTGCACACCGCCCGCAGTGTGCTGGATATCGGCGGCCAGCGGGTGAGCGGCACGGATCGGCTCTACCTGGCCGAAAATGTGCCGACCATGGTGATGTGGGGGAGCATCGACCCGGTGATTCCCATGCGGCACGGCGAGCGGGCGGCGTCGGTGATTCCCGACTGCCGGCTGGAGATCTTCGAGCGAGCTGGCCATTTCCCGCACTGTGATCAGCCGGGGCGGTTCAGTCGTACCCTGCTGGATTTCCTGGACAACACTGAACCCGCCCGGCTGGAGATCTCCGAAGTGGCCGCCCGGCTCACGGCTGTTCGACCGTACGATGGACAAGCCAGTCACGGGAAGTCTGAATAAGCGCATAGCGAACGGTCTCGGCTCGTCCGTGCAAGGTGAAAAGAATCCGTTTGTCCGTACGGTTGTGTTCTTCCCACCAGCCAGTGTCGGCGATGCTCTTGTTCGCGTCGTGGTAGTCGAGATGGTCGAGGTCATGGTCGGGAACGGCGACCGCGAGCCGGTTCTCGCCGGGTTCGCGAGGCATTCCGCGAGGCACCGCCCAGGACCGTAGAACGCCGTTTTCCTCCAGCCGAAGGTCGAAATGGTGCCGCGGCTTGTGGTGTTCGTGCAGCACGAAGGCCGGCCGGACGGCCGGTGGGTTGTCATTGGACGGCATCTGCACCTCCCCACTTGCGAGAGTAGATCAGCACGTACCGCGGGCTGCATGCGTGGGCGCCGTCACGCGCACTTGACAGCGGACGAAACTCCGGGGGAAGGTAGCCAACGTGTTGCGCGACGTTGGCCAGGACGGCGGCGGTCGGGTGGCACCTGACTTTATGAGGATGATGCCGATGACTACGGTCGCCAGCAGCGACGCCGGGTAGTTCTTTCCGGCTCCTTCCCTCATCTCGACCGCCTGGGTTCTGACCAGCCGTCGAGATCCTTGCTTTTTCACCGTTGGTGGGCCCGTTTACGCTGCCCTCTTTCGGTTCCCGTACGTCTACAGAAAGGACTTTTCTATGCCTGTTAACCATGTTCCGTTCACTCCCGCCGAGGTGGCCGCCGTACGCGCGCAACTGCCGACAGTCTTTCGTGATCCACCCGTGCTTACCGGGAAGGCGGACCGGTCCGAGGTACTGCCGAGCCCGGCGGCGGCGTGCCGGGCCAGTGGATCACCGCCACCGATCGAGTACCGACGCCCGAGGACGGGGTGACGATTTACGTCCACGGCGGCGGTTTCAGCATCAGCAACCCGCCGCTGGAGCTGGTCATGGCGCAGCGGCTGTCCGAGGCCACCGGTCGCCCCGCTTTCGCGGTCGACTACCGACTCGCGCCGGCTCATCCGTTTCCGGCGGCCATCGACGACGTGGTGGCCGTCTATCGGAGCCTGTGTGATCAGGGCGTGCCCGCGGAGCGGATTCTGCTGGTCGGCGAGTCCGCCGGCGGAACGCTGGTTTTGTCGATCCTGCTGGTTCTCGCGGCGGCCGGCGACGCGTTGCCGGGTGGGGTGATTTCGGTGTCACCAGTGACCGATTTCGTTGGCGACAGCCCGTCCATCAAGGCCAACGAAGGCCGCGACGTGATCAACCCGGCGATGCTGGGGCCGATCGCCACCCAGTACCTGGCCGGGGCGCGTCCGGACGTGGCACCACAGTCGCCGATTTACGGCGAACTCGGTGGACTGTCGCCGATCCTGCTCGCGGTCGGCGCGGACGAACTTCTGCTGGACGACTCCCGGCGCTTCGCCGCGGCCGCGGAGGCTGCCGGAACGCCAGTGACGCTCGATATTTACCAGGGCCTTCCGCATGTCTTCCATGCGGCGGTTCTCGTTCCCGCCGCTGACCAACTCACGGTGGCCACGACGTACCTGCGCCGAGTAGCCGACTGGATCAGCGCATTACCTGCCCGCGGCCGCATCTAGCAATCGGCCGGTTCGTACGGCCGTCGCCCAGGTCAAGCCCCCGCCGTCGTTACAATCGGATTCCGATTGTCACGACCGGGGGTCAGCCGAGGGCGGCGATGAACTTGCCGGCGAGCGGCACCGCGGCCTGTTGGGAGTTGCGTCGCGCCGTCGTAGACGAACACCGCGAACGCGAGGTCACCGTGATAGCCGGCGAACCAGGAATGCGTACGCGGCGGGGTGTCCGTGCCGTATTCCGCCGTGCCGGTTTTCCCGCCCAGTCCGGAAACATCACGCAGCGCCTTCGCGGTGCCGTCGGTGACCACCGCGCGGGTCATGTCGCGCAGCGGGCCGATGATGTTCGCCGGGATGGCGGGCGGGGCGGTTTTCGGGGTGCCGGGCTGGCCGACGATCAGGGACGGCGTCGGCAGGCTGCCGCGCTGGATCGCGCCGGCGACCAGCGCCATGGTGAGCGGACTGACCTGCACCTTGCCCTGGCCGATCGCGTCGGCGCCCTGCTCGGTGGTGTTCGCCGGGGTGGGCAGCGAGCCGGAGAAGGTGGAGCCCGGCAGGTCCCAGCCGGCCCCGATGCCGAACTGCTTGGCGGCGGTTGTGAACGCGGTGGTCGGCAGTTTTGAGCCGAGGCCACCGAAAGTCGTG
Organism: Fodinicola feengrottensis; assembly: GCF_010993775.1. GTDB lineage: Bacteria > Actinomycetota > Actinomycetes > Mycobacteriales > HKI-0501 > Fodinicola > Fodinicola feengrottensis. The sequence goes on from NZ_WOTO01000069.1 coordinate 20,514, forward strand.
TACACGACTGCGCGAACGCGGTTCGCAGGGGAACTTGGCCGAGGTCGAAGGAGTTCTCGTTGATGAACTTCTTGCCGCCGATGGACAGCGAGCCCGGGCAGGCCACGCTGGAGTTCTCGGTGACGCCACCGGCCTCCAGTAGCGCACCCGCGGTGATCATCTTGAAGGTCGAGCCGGCCGGGTACGCGCCGTTCAGCCCGATGTCGTACGACAGCGCGCTGGTCTGCGCGACGGCGAGGATCTCGCCGGTGGACGGCCGCAGCGCGACGATGCTGGCCGCGAGCGTGACGCCGCCCAGCGCCGACTGAGCCGCTTTCTGGACCTTCGGGTCGAGGGTGAGCTTGACCGGGCTGCCGGGCTTGCCGCCGAAGGAAGTCAGGGTCTGCGCGTTGCCGCTGCTGTCAATGCGGGCGACGGTGGTGCTGGGAGTGCCGGTGAGCTGGCCGTTGAGTGCACGCTGCAGCCCGGAGATGCCGATGTCGCCGGTGGTCTTGCCGAGTGGGTGGTTCTCGGTGAGTACCTCGGCGGTCGGCGCGCCGACCTTGCCCAGCAGCGCCGGCGCGAAGGTCTTGTCCACCGCGAGCGTTCGCTGCGCGGTGTGGAACACCGCGCCCGGCAGGTCGTAGATCTGCGACTTCACCTGGTTGTAGCGGTCCTGCCGGAGGGTGATCACCGGCACGAAGTCGGTCGGCTTGGCCTTCTGTACGTCCTTGACAATGTCGGCGGCCACCACTCCCTCCGGCTGCAGCGCGGAGGCCAGCGTGTTCGCCTCGCCGGTCACATCCGTCACGTGCTGCGGCTCCAGGCCGACCTCCACCACCGGGAGTTCGGCGAACAGCGGGCTGCCGGTTCGGTCGGACAGCGCAGACCGCGGCGGCAGGGTCGTGTTCACCTGCAGCCGCTGCTGGGCGCCGAGGGTGGGCTGGACGACCGCGGGTGTCCAGTGCACCCGGTCGTTGTCGCCGGACTTGGCGGTGTGCAGGGTGTTCGCGTACGACCCGGGTGGTGCGCGCCGCCGACCAGCGGCCACGTCACGGTGTACTGCGCGGTGGCCACGCCGTCCTTTTCGGTGACCGAGCCGATCTTGATCGACGCGCGGGCGCCGAGCCCGGTGGCCGCGGCGGTGAGTACGTCCTCGGCGCCGGACCCGCCGTCGGTCTGGGCGGCCGCGTCGTCGTACTTCCCGGCGCCCCAGGCGGTCAGGAACGCCTTCGCCGCCGCGACCGGCGCGGAGTCGCCGAACAGCGAGCATCCCGGGAGTGTCGCGAGCAACACCAACGCGAGCAGGACCGCCGCGGGGCGGGGATTCGTCTTCACGAAGGTTGAGTGTGCCCGGCCGGGCACAGTTACACAGGCCTTTATGGCCGGCGACACGAACCGGCAGTTATCGGGTTACCTCGCGAAGCTTGCCGGTTTCGACCTCGTAGACGAAGCCGCGGACCGCGTCCTTGTGCGGCAGGAAGGGGTCGTCCATGACTCGGGCGATCGACTCTCGTACGTCGCGTCCAGGTCGCTGAAGGCATTGGCTGACCAGCGTGGACGCCGTCCGGTAGCGGCCTCCAGCGAGCGCGCGAAACCGTCGTCGGTGATCGACAGCATGCCGCAGCCGGTGTGGTGGATCAGCATCACCTCGGTGCCGAGCGAGCAGCCGTTGGCTGATCGCGAGCGTACGCAGCACGTCGTCGGTCACCACCCCGCCGCCGTTTCGGATGGCGTTCGCCTCGCCCTCGGCCAGGCCGAGCAGCGAGTAGAGGTTGATGCGGGCGTCCATGCAGGTGACCACCGCGACACCCAGTGACGGGTGGCGCGGCAGGTCACCCTTGTCGAAAGTGTCCGCGTAGCGGGCGGCGTTGACGAGCAGGTCATCGATCTTGGACACGACGGCTCCCACGGCAGTAGAGAATGTCGGTGGGGACGAACTCGACGCTGAGCCCGGCAAACTTTCGCAGACGCTACCCCGTGAAGGGCGCGATCTTGTCGATCGTGACCTTGATCTCAGCCCCGGTGGGAGTGGTGTATTTGACCGTGTCGCCGGTCCGGTGGCCGGTGATCGCGGAACCCAGGGCCGACTCCGGAGAGTAAACGGTCAGCGTCGTCGTCTTGGCGATCTCGCGGGACCCGAGCAGGAAGGTCTCGGTGTCGTCCTTGTCGCCGTCGAAGTGGATGCTCACCACGACGCCGAGCTCGACCTTGTCGACCTTGTCCGGAGCCCGGTGCACTTCGGCGGTCCGCAGCAGCTCGTTGAGCTCGCGGATCCGGCCTTCCTGCTTGCCCTGTTCCTCGCGGGCCGCGTGGTAGCCGCCGTTCTCCTTCAGGTCGCCCTCTTCGCGCCGCTCGTTGATCTCGGCGGCCACCGCGGTGCGGTTCGCTATCAGTCCGTCGAGCTCGGCCTTCAGGCGGTCGAACGCCTCCTGGGTGAGCCAGGTTGCATGGGCCTTGGGGTCGGTCGTGGACACGGCTAGCTCCTCGATGGGCGGATAAGACGAATCACCGACGTTACCATCGGTGGCGGTCGCACTGCCGGGCGTCAGAACCTCGCGGGCCATGCTGATGGCTCGTTGGTTGGCGCCGGTTTGCAGGCATAACACGCTACGTGCGGCGGCGGGCGTGTGCGGGGCGTTACTTTCCGGTTGGTCTCGGACCATCGGGCCTGCGCGCTCTGGCACTGGGCGAGCGAGGGACAATTGAGTCCGCCCCGCTGCCATGTGGTACGCCCGCATGGCTCCTTCGTCCGGTAGAAACCGAGGAGCACGACCGCGTGTCCGAACAGTTGCGTCTGATGGCCGTACACGCCCATCCCGACGACGAGTCCAGCAAGGGCGCGGCCACCATGGCCAGGTACGTCCGCGAAGGGGTGCGCGTCATGGTCGCCACCTGCACCGGCGGTGAGCGCGGCAGCGTACTGAACCCGGCGATGGATCGGCCCGAGGTGTGGGAGCACTTGAGCGAGATCCGCCGCAAGGAGATGGAGGCGGCCCGGGAGATCCTCGGCGTCGAGCAGGCCTGGCTGGGGTTCGTGGACTCCGGGCTGCCCGAGGGCGACCCGCTGCCGCCGCTGCCGGAGGACTGCTTCGCGCTGCAGCCGCTGGAGGTGGCCACCGCCCCGCTGGTACGGCTGATCCGCGAGTTCCGTCCGCACGTGGTCACCACGTACGACGAGAACGGCGGCTATCCGCACCCCGATCACATCATGTGCCACCAGGTCTCGGTGGAGGCTTTCGAAGCGGCCGGTGACCCCGAGCGTTACCAGGAGTTCGGTGAGCCGTGGCAGCCGCTGAAGCTCTATTACCAGATGGGGTTTCAGCCGGAAGCGGATCGAGGCGTTGCACGCCGAGACGGTCGCCGCCGGCCTTGAGTCGCCTTATGAAGAGTGGCTTCAAAAGTGGTCGGAGAACCACGAGGAAGACAAGGCCGCACTGCGGGTGACCACCCAGGTGCCCTGCGCTGACTATTTCGGCATTCGCGACGACGCGCTGCGCGCGCACGCCACTCAGGTCGACCCGACCGGCCGGTGGTTCCAGACCCCCCTGGACGTACAGCGAAAAGCCTGGCCGACCGAGGACTATGAGTTGGCCCGTTCGCTGGTGGACACTGGGATTCCGGAGGACGACCTGTTCGCTGGAATTACGGAGAGTGTGCACGTCTAAACAATTTGTGAGTCAAAAGGCCGTCGAACGTAAGCAAATCGCGTACGTTAGAGTTGCCGCGGTCTCCAGGGATTGGCTGAGTTCATGGCAGTTGTGGTAAGTGTCCTCGCGAGTAGTGCCGTCACCTTCACTCAAGACGTGTTGGCCGCCAACAATTTCGGTGACGACGTGCCCGGCGGAGTGGCGGGCCCGCTCGGGCTGTTCATCATTCTTCTGCTGCTTATTGCCACTGTTCTGCTGATTCGGAACATGAATATGCGGATTAAGCGACTGCCCACCAGTTTTGATGAACAATCCGTCAAAGAGTCGAAAGACGCCGAGAGTTCCACGAAAAAACCGGACAGTTCGGGACATTAATTCCGACGAAGAGGACTCCAGGGCGCATTGAGCCCCCGATGCTCTGCGTGCTGGCACTAGAAAACTCCCCCTGATTCGCGAAAGGGGGTGATTTCGATGGAGCGCGGAGACAACTGGGGCTAGGCATTTAGTTATGTCAATGACTAGTTTCTCGTCGCTGTGTCTGACATCCTCGACGGACGTCAGGCGGACACGTCGTGCCCGCGACCTTAGTGGCGCTGGGGTCGTATGGCAGTGGCGTTTAGCCCAATGGAAGGGCTAGACGAGATCGTCGTGACCTGCTTTCGACCTGCACGGGGATCGGCAGGCTGGGGGGTGGCAGGGGGTGGGTGCTGCGGCTGGGGTGACCGGCGCGCAGCCACTGCGGCTTTATGTCGCTGGTGTTGCTGTGCTGGCCGGAGGGCTGCTTGCCCTCGCGGCCAGCCAAGCTGCCGCTGACCCCGTACAGGAGTGGCCAAAAGTCGCGGTGGCTTTCGGTCTTTTCCTCGGGTGTCACTGGATCAACGTGCCGCTCCGGTTCGGCAGCCACCGGCTGATCTCGGACTGGAGTGAGGCCGCTCTCATCATCGCGCTGGCCCTGGTCGGCGGCGGCTGGGTGGTGCTGGCGGCCGGGCTCGGGATGGGCCTGGCCGACCTGGCCCGGCGTCGGCCGCCGATCAAGGCCATCGTCAACGCGTCTGTCCTGATCATCGCGACCACCGCTGGCGTGTCGGTTTTCCGGTTGGCCGGCGGGGTGCCGGGAGGGCCGGTCGAGGTCGGCGTGCTGCCGTTGTTGGCCGCCGCGGCCGCGGTCAGCTGGCTGGTCAACGCGGTCCTTATAGCCGTCGCTATCGGTCTCGCGCAGCAGATCCCGCCGCTGAAGGTGTTCGCGACCGGCCGGCCCATCTCGCTGGTGGTGCTGCTGGGCAACGCGGCCGTCTCGATCGGCGTGTTGGAGATCGGCAAGCTGCAACCGTGGTGCCTGCTGGCCATCCCGCCGGTGCTCTGGCTCGTCCACCAGGGCCATCTCGGCCGCACCCGGACGCGGGTGGAACGCCGTACGTGGCATCAGCTCGCCGCCGCGACCAGGGCGCTCAACCAGCTGGACCAGGACCAGGTCATCGACGCGGCCATCTCCGGCGCGGCCGAGATGTTCGCCGCCGACGTGGTCGAGATCGATTCCGCGTACGCGCCGCCGCAGTGGCGGCTGACCCGCGGCGACCGGCGCGGCTCCGGTGGCGCGGCGCGGCGCGCCCGGCGCGCTGCTGCGGTCCGAGCCGCTGGTGGTGCCGTCCACGCTGGCCCACGACGGCGAGGTGGTCGGCGAGTTGCGGCTGTGTTTCCGCAGCCAGGTGGACCTCGGCGAGCGGGACCGGCTGGCGCTGTCGACCTTCGCCGACGCGGTGGCCGCCGCGCTGGCGAACGCGAGTGCGCACCAGCAGATCCGCGAGCTCGCGGACCGTACCCGCTATGAGGCTTCGCACGACACGCTCACCGGCCTGATCAACCGGAGCCGGCTGCTGGATCTGATCGACCTCCGGCGTACGCACCCGGTGAACGACAGTCCGGAAGCGGCCTTCGCGCTGCTGCTGTTCGACCTCTCGCACTTCAAGGAGGTCAACGACACGCTCGGGCACTCTGCCGGCGACGCCCTGCTCGTACGGGTAGCCGAGCGGATGAGCGACGGGCTGGCACTCGGCGAGCAGCTGGGCCGCCTGGACAGCGACAAGTTCGCGCTGCTGATGGCCCCCGAGGTCGACCCGGAGGTGGCCGCGCACGCGCGCACGCGGCCATCGAGCGCGCTGGCGCGCTGCAGGGCGCGCTGGCCGAACCGATCGTGGTCGAGGGCGTCACGCTGACCGTCGAGGTCCGGGTCGGGCTCGCCGTCACCGAGGTGGCCGACGGCTGCCCACACACCGAGCTGCTGCGGCGCGCCGACATCGCCATGTACGAGGCGAAGAGCAGCGGCCGCAACCTCGTCACGTACTCACCGGAACGGGACGGCGGCCGGCTCGACCGGCTGTCGTTGTTGGCCGCCGAGCTGCGCTACGCACTGACCCAGGACGACCAGCTGTTCCTAGAGCTGCAGCCGCTGATCGACCTGGCCACCGATCTGCCGATCGGCGCCGAGGCGCTGGTCCGCTGGCGGCACCCGCGGCGCGGGCTGCTCGGGCCGAGCGAGTTCATCCCGATCATCGAGCGCAGCGAGCTGATCCACCCGTTCACCCAGTGGGTGCTGGACGAGGCGCTTTCGGTCATTGGCAGCTGGCACACCGGCGACTTGGACGTACCGATCGCGGTCAACCTGTCGGCCCGCAGCCTGTTGGACCGTACGCTGCCCGGCGACATCGACCGGATGCTGCGCAAATACCGGATCCCGGCGAGCAAGCTGGTGCTGGAGATCACCGAGACGGTGATCATGAGCGAGCTGGAAGTGGTCGAGGAGGTCCTGGACGGCCTGCGCTCGATCGGCGTACAGATCGCTGTCGACGACTTCGGCACCGGCTATTCGTCGCTGACGTTCCTGGCGCGCGTACGCGTGGATGAAGTCAAGATCGACCAGTCGTTCGTGAAGGCGATGCACCACTCCGTCGAGGCGTCCGCGATCGTGAACAGCACCATCGCGCTCGCGTCCAGCCTGGGCCTGCGGGTCATCGCCGAGGGCATCGAGACGCCCGAGCAGCGCGCCGAGCTGGAGGCGCTGGGCTGCACCGGCGGCCAGGGCTACGGCCTTTATCCGCCGATGTCCATCGACGCCGCCACCGCGCTCGTCGAAGAAGCCGCCGACGGCCTCTCCGGCGCCTCCGCGGCCTCCGGCCACTGATTCTCGGCCAGCGAGGTCGAAGCTCGAGGTCGAAGGTCAAGGTCGAGATCGCAGGTCAGGGGCGAGATCGCAGGTCAGGGGCGAGATCGCAGGTCAGGGGCGACGGCCAGGGCGAAGGTCAAGGGCGAAGGTCAGGGGCGAAGGTCAGGGGCGAAGGTCAAGGTCAAGAGCGGCGGTTGCCTCGGGGGAGGGTGGATCCCGGGTTGGCTTGTTTGGCTGCGTGGCGTGGCGTGGCGTTTGGGTGCGGGGTTGCGGTGGTCCGTTCTCCCCGTCGGCGCCCAAGGGCAGCACATTTCCTGGCCCGGCGGCGGAGCTTGGGTGCCGTGCCCCGGCCTGGGTGCCCCGCCGCCGGGCCAGGAAATGTGCAGGGCTGCGCCCGCCGACGGGGGGAGACCGGACACCTCGCGCTGCTGGTGATGACGTTGGTTAGTTCTGTGCCCTATTTGTCCGGTTTCCCGAGTCGTTTGCCGGGGTGCTTGTCGTCGAGTGCGGGACTTTATCCACCACTCGACGTCGAGTGCAGGCTTTTGTACCGCACTCGACCCCCAACCTGTGACAGCTGGGACTGATGGGGTCCCTGCGGCGTGCCCGTCCCACTCTTCGGGACGAGAGTTGTTGATCTTGGTTAGTTGGCCTACCCAAAACGGACATCGGACTGAAATGTCTGGTTTGGGTAGGCAAACTAACCAAGATCAACAAAGGATGTCGCGGAGAGTAGCCAAATCCGGCACGATGGTGGCGTGGAGTAGCGAAGTCGACGGATGAGTGGGGGTCGCGTGAGGGTCGATGAAGTGGGGGTGAGGGGATGTGCTTTTTTCGCGAGTGTGGGCTGCTTGTTCTCCCCGTCGGCGGGCGCAGCCCTGCACATTTCCTGACCCGGCGGCGGCGAACCAAACGCAACCACCCACCCAAGCTCCGCCGCCGGGCCAGGAAATGTGCTGCCCTTGGGCGCCGACGGGGAGAACAAGCAGCCCAACCACCCACCCAACGCACCGCCCGCACCCAAACTCCGTTCTTCCTAGAGGCGCCGCCCGCAGGGCAGACCTTGACCTTCGCCCTAGACCCAGATCCCAGATCCCAGACCTAACCCCCGTACGGAACCGCAGTTCAGCGGCTAGCTGGAAGGAGAGCCGGACGCGTCGATGGCGGCGCCGAACGTACGACCGGCTACCCGTAGACCGGTGGCGGTGACGGGCCGACCGGGCTGGGCCGCATCGGCCGCAGCTCCACCCGCTTCGCCGGCACGTGCACGCGCAGCCCCAGGACCGCGGTCAGCACCGCCACCGCGGAGGCCGCCGACCAGGCCTGCGGCCGGCAGGCCGTCGCGTACGGGACAGCGGCCGGCAGGTCGCCCGCCTGGTCGCCGGCGTGCAGCTCGGGCATCCGGTAACCGAAGTTGGCGGCGGCCGCCAGCAGGCCGTCGATGAGCGACGCGGCGACTTCGAAATGCCCGTCGGCGACCAGGCCGCTGATCGCGATCGCGATCGCGGTGTCGTGCGCCCACACCGACCCGCGGTGGTAGCTGTCCGGCGCGTACGCGACCGAGTCGGCGGCGAGCGTACGTAGGCCATAGCCGGAGTTCATCGCCGGTCCGCCCAGCCGGGCGGCCACCAGCGCCGACTCGGCCTCGGTCAGCAGCCCCGTGCCGAGCAGGTGGCCGATGTTGCTGGTCACCGTGTCGACCGGTCGATCGGTCGGTGCCGTCCAGCGCGACCGCCGGGAACGGCCCGTACGCGTCGGTCACCCAGAACTTCTCCCGGAACGCGGTGCGAAGCTCGCCGGCCCACCGCTGCCAGCGGTCGCCGCCGGGCTGACCGAAGGCGTCCAGCAACTCGGCGCCTCGGATCGCCGCGTCGTACGCGTACGCCTGCACCTCGCACAACGCCATCGGCCCGGTGGCGAAACTGCCGTCGGCGAACCGGATCGCGTCGCCGGAGTCCTTCCACCCCCTGGTTCGCGAGACCGTGCCCGGAAGTGTCCTGGTAGCGCAGGAATCCAGCGTGCCCGCCGATCCACTCCAGCGCCGCGACCGCGGCCGGCAACAGGTCGGCGACCTGCTCGGCCGGCATGCCCCACCGCCAGGCGTCGTTGAGCAGCGTCACCCAGAGGCAGGTGGCGTCGACTGTGCCGTAGTAGACCGCCGGCAGCACCAACCCAGTGCTGTAGGCCACCGGTTCGCGCCGCAGTTCGTGCAGGATCTTGCCGGGCTCCTCAGCCGAGTCCGGGTCGACCCGGCGGCCCTGGCGGGCAGCCAGCGCGCGCAGGGTGCCGGCCGCCACCTCGGTGCCCAGCGGCAGCAGCATCCGGGCGGTGATCAGGCTGTCCCGGCCGAAAAGAGTGAAGAACCAGGGCGCGCCGGCGGCGATGAACACGTCGTCCGCCGACGTCATCCGCAGCTCGTCCAGGTCGCGCAGCGCACCCGCGACCCAGGCCGCCAACCGCCGGTCGTCGGCGGTGACCACGGGCACCGACCAGGACGGCCGCTCCGGTGCCGCCGCCACCACCGCGCCGCGGTCCGCGCACCGCAGCTCCCAACTCATCTCGCGGCTCTGCCCGGCTGGTACGGCGACCGTCCACGCCAGCACTCCCGGCGCCTGCACCCGCGCCCCGCCTTCGGCGGTCGCCCGTACGTCGACCCCGCTGTCCGTACGCCACCGGAACGCCACTCCGTCGACCGCCATGCCCAACAGGGCCCGCGGCGGCCCGCCCGGATGGTCGATATCGGCACCCCGTCGGCGGCAAGGTGCAGTCGTACGGTCGCGGTCACCGTCGCGGCACCATGGTTGACCAGCGCGAACCGCTCCCGCATCCCGGTCGCGGTGACCTCCCGCCGACGCTCCAGCCGGACGCCGTCGCCGAGGTGTCGCAGCAGCCCGACGAACGCAGCGGTGCCGGTCCCGGTGGCACCTCCGGCCAACGACTCGGCGGCGACGCCGTCGACGGTGACGGACGCACCGGACAGGACGCGTACGTCCGCGTGTAGGACGCCGTGCCCATTCTCCACGTCGTCGGGCGGCCCGATCTGGCCGTCCAGAGCGGAAAGTGTCACGGTCGGCGCGCGTACGCACACCGACAGCTCGTGCATCAACGGCTGACGGCCGCTCATCGGTTCTCCTCGGTGTCGACTGCACTCCCATCATTGCCCGGGGATTGGCGTGACACCGAAGTAGCGTCGGGGAATGACTTTCTGGCGGCTGTCGGTGCTGGCGCGCTATCCGGACTTTCGCCGGCTGTTCGTCGGGAATTCCGTCTCGCTGCTGGGATCCAGCGTGACCGCGGTGGCCCTTCCGCTGACCGCCGTTGTCTACCTGCACGCGGCACCGGCTCAGCTGGGCGTTTCTCGGCGCGCTCGCATTTGCCCCGCAGCTCGTGCTGGGACTGCCGGCGGGCGTGTGGGTGGACCGACTTCCGTACCGGCGCGTCCTGGTGCTGGCGGACTTGGCGCAGGCGCTGCTGGTCGGCTCGATTCCGGTGCTCGCCCTGTTCGGCGCGCTGCGCCTTTGGCATCTCTATATCGTCGTTTTGCTTACTGGCGCTGCTAATCTCTTCGAGACAGTGACTGCTCAGTCCTTCACCCCAGCGCTGGTTTCCCGTGACGATCTGCTGCCGGCCAACAGTGCTTTGATGGTCAGCAACGCGAGCGTCAACACGGCCGGTTCGGCCGTCGGCGGGTTGCTGGTGGTGTTGTTTGACCGCACCGATCGCGATCGCGGTGGACGCGGTCTCTTTCCTGGTGGCCGGTCTGACCAAAGCGCGCATTCAAGTGGCGGGCGGTGCTTCGAGCGTACGGCCCAAAAATCTGTGGGTGGGCGTCTTCGAAGGACTGCGGGCGGTCTTCGGGCACCGGACCATTCGCGCGGTGACCATCGCCGCCACGGTCGGCGCGCTGGCTGGTCAGATGCAGAATGTGGTGTGTTGGTGTTTTATCTCGTACGAACTCTCGATTTTCCGCCGGGGCTTGTAGGCGTGGTCATCGCGATCGCCGGTGGTGCCGGGATTTTGGGCGCCCTGCTGGCAACGCCGATCACCCGACGGATCGGCCCCGGCCGGGCTTTCATCACCGGGCTGGGCGTCGCGGCCGCGGCTGGCTTGTTGGTGGCGGGGCCTTTCGTTGTTCTTGTCTTGGCCTCACAGCTTTTCCGCGGTGCCGGCCCGTCACTTTACGGGGTCAACCAGCAAACTTTCCGGCAGGCGTTGATCGCCCCGGAACTGCTCTCGCGCGCGAATGCCACCTGGCGATTTCTGGTCTACGGCACCCAAACGCTCGGTGCGCTGCTCGGCGGTGTGCTCGGCTCGGTCGCCAGTGCCCGGGTCACTTTGTTGGTCAGCGGTGGCGCAATGGCGCTGGCTACCGCGATCGCGCTGTTTTCGCCACTGCGCCACCGAACAGTTCAGGCCGGCTGACCGTTTTCCGCGGTGACAAAGAATTCGAGCAGCTCTGGTACGAGTGCGGCCGGGTCGACATTGTGCGTCTGGTGCTCCAGCACTCGGTGCGCCGCGCCGGGAATCGTTGCGGCTACTGCCTTTCCGGCATTGACCATCCATGCCGGGCTGGCGCCGCCGGTGAGGACCAGCGTCGCTGGGGGTCACCGTCGCGAGCCGCTCGGCCGGCAGGGCGTTGCCCGGTCCCATCACGGCGGCCTCGTACGCCAGCGTGTGCGCGATGGTTTCGCTGGCCAGCCACGACGGGGTCGGCCCGCATGATGGCGACCAGCTCGGTGGGGACCTGCGCCGCTTCGGTCATGAACATCGCCACCGCGTCCCCTGCCCGGCCGCTGTCGACCAGCTTTCCCAGCCGATCCGCGAAATCGGGCGACAGGGGCGGCGCGGTTTCGTCGACGTGATAGGGCGGCTCCCAGAGCGCCAGCCGGGTGATCGGGAGGCCACCGAAAGCCGCCTGGAGCACCAGACCGGATCCGCTGGACCCGCCGAACACCATCGCCGACCCGCCGGCCGCCGCGATGACGGCAGCGAGGTCCTCGACTTCGCGTTCGACCGCGTACGGGCGAGTGTCGCCGCTTTCGCCGCGACCGCGCCGGTCGTAGTTGAACACCCTGAACCAGGGCGCCAGCGCGGCCGCCACGGTCGCCAGGGTGGGATGCGTTTTGTCAGTGAAGGCACCATGAACCAGCACGATCGCCGGACCGTCGCCGGTCCGGTCGTACCCGATCCTGGTGCCGTCCGCTGAGGTCACCATGGCTGTCATCGGCATTCTTTTCAGTCGGTGGGACGAACCAGGCAGAGGGCTTCCCAGTGGTGGCCGTCCAGATCCCGGAAGGCACGCTGATAACGGCCACCTTCGTCCCGGGCCTCGCCGATCGGGGTGGCGCCGGCCGCGAGCGCCTTGTCGACCAGCCCGTCCACCTGTGCGCGGTCCTCGAGGCCCAGCGCGAGCATTACCTGCGTGCTCTTGGCCGGGTCGGCGATGTCATTTGCGATGAACGAGCTGAAAAGTGGCTTCTTCAGCAGCATCACCTGGGTGCGCTCGCTGATGATGACCGATGCCATGTCCTCGGTCGCGCCGAAGAAATCGAAGCTGAGGGCGGTGAAAAAGGCCTTGGACCGGTCCAGATCCTCGACCGGGAGGTTGACGAACAGTGTCGCGGCCATCGCGGACTCCTTTCGTTGTTGGCGACAGTCTGCGCGGCGCGTACCCGTCCGGTCTTGGTTTCCGGTGCCAGCCTCTTGACTATCCGTGCACGCCCACCGAGGCCGTCGGCAGGAGGCAGCGGTGCCGGTATTCGACCGGTGGCAATCCGTACGTACGATGGAAAAGCCGGCTGAAATGCGCTGGATCCGGCAGCCCCCCAGCGGGCCGCGATCGCACTGACAGGCAGGGTGTGCAAAGCCGGGTCCGCCAGGTCGTGGCGACATTTCTCCAGCCGCCGATGTCGAATCCAAGCCGCCACAGTGGTGTGCTGGGGCTCGAAAAGTCGGTGCAGGTAACGTAAAGACACGTGATGGGCGGCCGCGATCAGACCGGGCGTGAGATCGGTTTCGGCCAGATGTTCTTCGATGAAGGCGTTGACGCGTACGAACATCGTCCGCTGTTGCGTTTGCGCCGACACCGCGTCGATGCGGTCGATCCGCTCGGCGACAGCGGTGGTGATCAGGTCCATCACCACCGTCGACAGTCGGGCCGCGCTGGCGGGCTGGTAGGTCTCCACGTCGGCGGCGACCCGGCGCAGCAGGGGCCACCAGCGCGCCGGTCCCTTCGGCGGTGATCGGCACCGCGGTGAGCTCGCGAACCGAACCCGCCGGCAGCGCCAGCATTTCCCGCGGAAAGCTGAAAACCGCGAGTCGTACGGTTGAGTCGTAGGCCAGCTCGTACGGCCGGGCGAAGTCGTAAATCGCGAAATCGCCGCTGCGCAGTTGCGAGGCGCGTCCGTCCTGCCGGAGCCGGGGGCTGCCGGAAATCGCCAGCACCGCCCGGTAAAGCTCGCGGCTGTCCCGGCCGACCTGACCGGCGGTCCGTCTGACGCCGTGTGGCGTGGTGGTCTGGATGCGGCCGACCCGCAGCGGACCGAGCGTGTCCGCGTGGATCTCGCCGCGCAGTGGCACGTCCGGGTCGACGTACACGTCCAACGGGCCAAGCATGTCCGCGGCCACGCTCCGCCAGGCGTCGTGGCGTTGCCGGGCCGGCACGTCACGTGCACGGATCAAGATTGTCATCGCACTGTCCCTCCGTCGCCCATAATAGGGACGTGGGGCCGTCGGCGGATGCCGATAGAGAAGGCGCTCTGGCCAGGCTAAAGATGCACTACTCTGCTGGTATGACCTCTCGCGACCGGGTTCTGCCGCCCTGGCTGGAAGACCTCGCCGCGTTCGGCCGCGGCGAGAGCCGGGTGCACACGCTCGTACGCAAGTTGCTCGCCCGCCTGCGCGAGCGCGACCACTCGAACCGATAGGCCGGATTCGGACGTCCCCGCAGGGTTGACCGATCCCGCGATGTCTGATTTTGCCGTCACAAAACAGGTTGTGTGAGACAGTGTCGGGGATTCGATCGACATCGAGCCTGGGGATCGGCGATGACGTTTTCGAGTGTTCGCAAGTCTGCCGCACTGGGTCTTGCGCTGGCGGTGTCCCTCGTGGTTGGCGGCATGCCAGGGCCAGCGGCGGCCGCCAGCCAGCCCTTCACCTCCGCGGTGTTTCTAGCGACCCACAACAGTTATTCCGGGAATGTGGACGCGCGCCAAGAATTCCATCGTTTACCAGTTGGATCATGGCGTACGATTTGTCGAATTCGACATCCAGGACAACGACTACGCCACCGACCACGACTATTCCATCGGGCACAACAGTGCCGGCGACGCGGTCGACCATGCTGGCAATCCGGCGTCGAATCTTTTGCGGGACTGGCTGAATGTGGTGGCCGGTTGGTCGAACGCACATCCGACACACGCGCCGCTGGTGGTCATGCTCGATCTCAAGGACGACCTGACCGACAACGTGTCGTACGCGGCCGGCAACCTGACCGCGCTCAACCAGGAGCTCGAAACGGCGTTCGGTTCAAGTTTGCTTAAAGCCAAGGACTATCCGGCCGGCCAACCGACGGTCGACGCTTTGCGCGGTCGCGTACTGACGTTGTTGTCCGGTGATCCGACCAGCCGCAGCGAATACCATCGCGACCTCGGCTATCACCCGGCCGTCGCGCTGAACGGTCACGGCCAAATCGTTGAGGTGCACGATTCCGGCGGTGGCGGCCTTTGGTACTGGACCGGCACGTACGGTGCCGACGGGACCGTCACGTGGTTGCGGCATGGACACTACGACAGTGGGACGACACCTGCGGTTGCGCTTAACGACAACGGTTGGCTCGTCGAAGTCCATCAGTCGGAGACCGCGAGCACACTTTGGTACCACGTCGGCCATTTGGGCGCCGACGGCGAGATTACCTGGTCCGCCAGCCACAAGTACGACAGTGGCGTACTGCCCACCGTCGCCTTTACCAACCCCGCCGGCACCACGGTGCGGGAAATTCATCGCAGCCAGTCCAACAGCCAGAACTGGGACTGGAACGGCGTGCTGGACACCGGCTCGGGAACAGTCGCCTGGACCGGAAACGCGAAGACATCCGATGCCGCCTTCGACAAGTCCACCTCGATCCGTGGCACAGCCCACATCACTGTCTCCACCGGCGCCGACGGCGCCGCTCCCGTACAAACCCTGCGGTACGCGACAGACCGCCAGCCGTCGACCCGGATTCGTTACCAGCAAACGGCTTTTGACGAATTCCAGAAAGGCGACAGTGCACTTCTGCAAGAAGGCGCACTCTTCTACGCGGCCCCTGCCACCGAGTCCGCCTTCATCATCGCCGCCCGCCAGTCCGGCCACATCGTCCGCGGCTGGGACTTCGATTCAGCCACCCTCGCCACCAACCCGATCGCCAACTACCCAGCCACCACCACAACCCCTGGAGCGACTGGTATCAAACCCTGCTCACCCAATCGGGCGCAGTTCAGTAGCCTCATGCCGAAACACGGAGAATCTGCGGCTCAGCAGTCGAAGACTGACCAACAGATGCTGTTTCGCAACCGCTGGTCGTCGATGACGAGCTCGCGAATCGCCTCCGGAAGCTGGTCACGCTGCCATTGGCATTCGAGTCGACCCGCAGCCCCGGCCTCGTCTTTCGGCGCAGCAGCCCGTGCGGCCTTGATCGCATAGGCGGCCGCACCGAGTTCGTGGGCGGCGGCGACATGCGCCACGGCGCCAGCCTGACCAGCAGCGTACGCGGCGTACCGTGCCGCTCCTCGCTTGTCCCGCGCTGCCCCCATGGCATGACCGCCGGCCGCGCGAGACTCCATCATCTTGACCTCGCCACGCACCCAGGCGCGGGCATGCTCAATGGCCTGGCGCGGCCGTGGATCCCCAGGGTGAGGGGACTCGAATAGTTCCAGGACGTGCTCAGCGCATGAGGTCGCCCAAAGGGCGAGTAGATGGTGATCCGAATCCGTCAAGGTCCCACCGCGGCGGACCGTCACGAAGCGCGGGTCTCGAACTGGCGGCAGGATCATGGTTGGCGCTCTCTTCCGTACGTTCGCCAACATCCTACTCATCAGGCAGGTGGCATTTTTTTGGCAAGCGGTAGGGCAGGGTTGTGGGCCGCCGGGTGTGGTGGTGCCCGGCGGCCGGGTGGATTTTCCTATGCGGCGAGCTGGTTAATCCCGCGGATGGGTCTTCGTTCGCGGTCAACGTACGCGGGCGGAAGGAATTCAACAATTCCGTCAACAATGCGTACGTCCCAGCCGCCGTGGTGGACGAGCCGATGGCAGCGATCGCACAGGAGCACGCAGTTTTCAAGGAAAGTAGCCCCACCGTCCGCCCAGTGCTGCACGTGGTGCCCCCTCGTCCAGCGGGGTGGTCGGCCGCACCTGGCGCAGCCTTTGTCTCGCGCTATCAGGGCTTTGCGTAGGGCTGGTGTGATGAGTCGTTCGTTGCGCCCGACATCCAGGGGCACGCTGTCGCTGCCCAGCACCATCGGGATAATGTCCGCGTCACACGCCAGCCGGCGGACGCCTTCTGGGGAAATCGGTGCACCACTGTACGGATAAGCGACACCGAGCCGCTCGCGCAGCATGTCCCAGCTTATGGTGATGGTGAGATGCGGCCGCTCGGCGCCCTGGATGGGGAGTTTCCCGGAGTCCGCGATCAGATTCAGGGCTTCCGCGAGCGCGTCCCCGTTGCGCCAGACAGACACTGACCGCTGATCAGGGGTGCCGTTCTCAGCGGGGCGAGGTTTGGCCAGTGGACTGAGGATTTCACTGAAGAGCGTGCCGGTTTCGCCGTCGAAGGAGCCGGTGAAGTTCAGGCGTCCGTCTGTGCCGGTGTGGAGGGATAGTTCGCGGCGTGGTGTCTCGTTTTCGTGTTCGGAGGGCGCTGGTCCGTCGGGGTCCAGGTGGTCGTGGATGCGTCGCCCTACTTTGGCTAGGCCTGGTGCGGTGTACCGTTTCGCGTGTTCCACCAGGGAAGCTTCGGCTTCTTCACGGTCTTTGATGTTTACCCTGGCCGGGAGCCTGGTCACGACCCCAACAATCGTGTCGATTTGGGAGTCCGCGAGCTCACCACGGCGCATCGCCTCACTCGCGATACTGAGTGTGGGCGCGAGCGTTTCACCGGTCAGGGCTTGACTGGGGCACAGGTTCAGGGCCCGCTTGTAGCGCCGGGACGCCTCCGTGGGAGACAGCCGCAGGAGATCCTGCAGCATCCCCAGGGTGTTGCGGTGCCCGAGCGTCTTGCCGACATTTCCCCGGTGGATCGCCGCGACAATGTCCAACACCTCGACCTGCAGCAGCCGGACCGCTTTTTCTTTCTCCTGCAGCAGCTCACCGAGCTCGTCCGGGTCACACCTCCAGAGTTCTGGAGTGGTGGTGTCGTCGCCGGCGGCCATGCTGTTAATTCTACCGCTGGCACCGACAGTTTGATCACGTACGGGCAATCAGGAAATGCATACTTTCACAATAACCTCAACGAAACATAGAGCGCGCGCGTTCAAGTCTTTGCGGGCGAGAACGTTGGGCCTCAGAACGCAAATCGCGACGCGGTTAGGCCAAGGGACGACAAGTTACCCAAGAGGTGATGCTGGCTGCTGGAATCACAGATCGGGCTCCAGTCTGGTGTTTTCAACTATGCCCCAGCGGGAATCGGCGCGTCCGGGTCGTATGCCTCCCGGGTCAAGCAAGGTGGTCGCACGACGACCTGAATAGTCGGCCAGGCTGGAGCGCAGTACTGAGCCGGTGGCTCACCTGAGCGGAGCTCAGTGCATCGAGCGACGCTTGCGACGGCTAGGAGTTCGTGGAAGCGCAGTAGCCGTGGGTCGGAGATGAGTCACAGCGGCAGATGGCGGGTACGGCACTGCTGGGGGCACGTTGCGTGTGACGATGGTGGGGTGAATCGGTTAGGGAGTGCGACGTCGCCCTATCTGCTCCAGCATGCGGACAACCCGGTGGAGTGGTGGGAGTGGTCAGATGCGGCTTTTGAGGAGGCCCGCCGGCGCGACGTGCCGGTGTTGGTCTCGGTCGGGTACGCGGCCTGTCATTGGTGTCATGTGATGGCGCATGAGTCGTTTGAGAACGCGGAGATCGCCGCGTTGGTCAACGAGAACTGTGTGCCGATCAAGGTTGACCGGGAGGAGCGACCGGACGTCGACGCGGTCTACATGGAGGCCACGCAGGCGATGACGGGCAGGGTGGGGGTGGCCGATGACGGTGTTCGCCACTCCGGACGGTCAGCCCTTCTTCTGCGGGACGTATTTTCCGCCCGCCAACTTCGCGCGGCTCGTGTCCGCGGTCGCGGACGCCTGGCAGAACAGGCGGGACGCGGTGCTGAAGCAGAGCGCGGAGGTTGTCCAGGCGTTGGGGAGCCGGCTGCCGGCCGGTGGGCCGCTCAGTGCGGAGCTGGTGGACGGCTGCATTGCCGTTCTGCACAAGGATTACGATGCGGCGCGCGGTGGTTTTGGTGGGGCGCCCAAGTTTCCGCCGTCGTCGGTGTTGGAGTTCCTGCTTCGGCACCATCATCGGACTGGCTCCGCGGTCGCACTGTCCATGGTGGAGGGTACGGCCGAGGCGATGGCCCGGGGCGGTATGTACGACCAGTTGGCCGGCGGTTTCGCTCGCTACTCGGTGGATGCCACCTGGACTGTGCCGCATTTCGAGAAGATGTTGTACGACAACGCTTTGCTGCTCCGCGCGTACACGCACCTCTGGCAGCGGACCGGGTCGCCGTTGGCGCAGCGGGTCGCGGACGAGACGGTTGCCTTCCTGCTGACGGATGTGAAGACGGCAGAGGGCGCGTTCGCGGCGTCGCTGGACGCTGACACCGACGGTGTCGAGGGCTTGACGTACGCCTGGACACCCGATCAGCTCGTCGAGGTTCTTGGCCCTGACAACGGAAAGTGGGCCGCGGATCTGCTCTCGGTGACGAAGGAAGGAACGTTCGAACACGGCTCCAGTGTGCTGCAGTTGCGGACGGATCCGGACGATGTGGACCGTTGGGCGGAAATCCAGCAGCAGCTGTGGGCGGCACGGGCAGTACGGCCGCAGCCGGCGATGGACGACAAGGTGGTGGCGTCCTGGAACGGGTTGGCTATCACCGCTTTGGTCGAGTACGGCGTGCTTCGCGGCAGTCCGTCCACTGTGGACTTGGCGGCCTCGGCCGGCGACCTGATCTGGCACCTGCATTTCGTTGACGGCCGGCCGGCTGCGGCGGGCGTCGCGGCATGGCGTGGTGGGGGCGCCGGCCGGAGTGCTGGAGGACTACGCGGCATTGGCTGAGGCGTTTTTGTTGCTGCATCAAGCAACTGGGTCGCTGCACTGGTTGTCCCGCGCCGAACAGCTGCTGGGCATCGTGCTGGATCATTTCGCGGACGGCGAGGGTGGCTTCTTTGACACCGCCGACGATGCGGAGGCGTTGGTCGTACGGCCGGCGGAGATGACCGATGGCGCGACGCCGTCCGGGATGTCGCTGGCCTGCGAGGCCCTGCTCACGTACGCGGCGCTGACGGGGTCGTCCCGGCATCGGGAGGCCGCCGAGGCCGGGCTCAACCGGCTGTCGACCGTGATGGCGCGGGCGCCCCGGTTCGCCGGCTGGGCGCTCGCGGTGGCCGAGGCCGCGTTGGCGGGGCCGTATCAGGTTGCCGTCGCGGGGGATCCGGACGGTACGAGCGAGCTGCGTCGAGCCGCGTGGGCGGCGGGTTCTTCGCGGGCGCGGTGGTGGTTTTTGGCGAGCCGGACGCGCCGGGAGTGCCGCTGCTGGCTGACCGGCCGCTCGTCGGGGGCCAGCCGGCCGCCTACCCGTGCCGGGGTTTTGTCTGCGACCTTCCGCTCACCGAGCCGGGTGCGCTGCGCGCGAGCTGCTCTCGCCGGCGAGCCAGCCGGAGCTCTGAGCGCGGGACAAAGTCCCACTTTCGGCGCCGAGCGTGGGACAAAGTCCCGCACTCGGCGCCGAAAGAGTGCTACGAGCCGATGCCGGTGAGGGAGCGGACTTCCATTTCGGCCTGTCGGCGGGGTTCGGAGTGGCCGCGCGAAATGACGGTGCCCAGGAAAGCGAAAAGGAACGACACTGGAATGGAGACAATGCCGGGGTTTGTCAGCGGGAAGTATGCGAAATGCAGGTGCGGGAAAATGGACATGGGGGAGCCGGAAACGGTCGGGGAGAGCACGACGAGCGCGAAGCACGAGATCAGTCCACTGTAGTTCCCCAGAGCGTGCCGCTGGTGTTGAAACGTTTCCAGAACAGCGTGTAGAGGATCGTCGACAGGTTCGCGGACGCGGCGAAGGCGAAGGCCAGTGCCACCAGGAAGGCGACGTTCTGGCCGTTCGCGAGGATGCCGCCGGCGATGGACAGCAGGCCGAAAACCACCGCGGAGATGCGGGCTACCCGGATTTCGGCGCCGGGGCGGGCCCGGCCTCGGGCGATGATGTTTGCGTATACATCGTGGGCAAAAGACGCCGACGCGGCCAGCGTGAGGCCGGCGACAACAGCCAGGATGGTGGCGAAGGCGACGGCCGCGACGACGGCCAGCAGCACGGTGCCGCCAATGTGTAATGCGAGCAGTGGCGCGGCCGAGTTCTGTCCGCCGGGGGCGGCGAGGATCGCGTCGGTGCCGACCAAAGCGGCCGCACCGAAGCCGACTATCAGCGTGGCCAGGTAGAAAATGGACATCGTCCAGGTCGCCCACACCACCGATCGGCGGCTTCGCGGGCGTTGGGCACGGTGTAGAACCGCATCAGAATGTGCGGGAGACCGGCCACGCCGAGGACCAAAGCCAGTGAAAGCGACACGAAATCCAGTTTGCTCAGGTCGGTTTTGCCGTATTCCACCCCAGGGCTGAGGATCGCCGTGCCTTTCGGGTTGTGCGCGGCCGCCTGTTCCATGATCGCCGAGATGCTGAAACCGAACTTTCCCAACAGGAAGACGGTGATCAGGGTGATCGTCAGCATCAGCAACGCGGCTTTGATGATCTGTACGAAAGTGGTCCCGCGCATCCCGCCGACCAGTACGTAGAAGATCATCACCAGCCCGACGCCGATGATCACCAGCGCCTGGCCCCATCTGGTGTGTACGTTGAGCAGCAATGCCACCAAACCGCCGGCGCCGGCCATTTGCGCGACCATATAGAAAAACGAGATAGCCAGCGTGGAAGTGGCCGCGGCGGCTCGGACCGGGCGTTGGCGCATCCGGAAGCTCAGCACGTCACCCATCGTGAACCGGCCGGTGTTGCGCAGCAGTTCCCCGACCAACAGCAGGTTGACCAG
Source organism: Fodinicola feengrottensis (assembly GCF_010993775.1). Taxonomy (GTDB): domain Bacteria; phylum Actinomycetota; class Actinomycetes; order Mycobacteriales; family HKI-0501; genus Fodinicola; species Fodinicola feengrottensis. Next base: position 41,573 of record NZ_WOTO01000069.1, read on the forward strand.
CCACGCCACCAGGAAGCCGATGGAATAGAGGAAACCGTCGTAGCCGTTGATGGCGATCGCGCCGGCGATGCCCAGGAACGAGGCCGCGGACAGGTAGTCGCCGGCCATCGCCAGCCCGTTCTGTGGGCCGCTCAGGCCGCGGCCGGCCGCGTAGTAGTCGACCGTGGTGCTGTTCCGGTTGCCGGCCCGGTAAACGACGAAAAGCGTGACAAGCAGGAATGCCACGAAAACCGCCGTATTGATGAGGGGATTTCCTGTCACTCCGCCTCCAAACCGGCCTGCCGGCGGATCTCGGTGACCCGCGGGTCGATCCGCCGGCGGGCGAACCGGACGTACCAGGTGGTGATCACCAGCGTCGACACGAACTGCAGAGCGCCGAGCACCAAGCCGACCGTGATGGTGCCATAGAGCCGGTAGCTCATGAAGCTGTGCGCGTACGCGGCGAGCAGCACGAAGGCGAGATACCAGCCGAGGAACACCACGGTCATCGGGAACACGAACCGGCGCAGCCGGCGGCGCAGGTCGGCGAACTCCGGGCTGGCCTGGATGGCCAGATAATCTGGCTGTTGATCCAGCGGCAGCCCGGACAGCGCGCCAGTGTGTTCAGAGAGACCGTGTTCAGAGAGATGGTGGTCAGAAAGGCTGTGTTCGGAAAGAGCCTGTCCGAAGGCGCCGGCTGGGGAATTATGCAACGGCATCGTCGGCGGCTGCCCGTACGGTGGCTGTGACATTCGTCCCTCCCGGCCGGTGGTTCGACACCCTGTTGTCAAGGTCCATCAAGCGGTGCCGTTTATGCGCGCCACTCATGAAAGGGACGCGTATAGTTCATTTCCGGGTCGTTGGCCATCGTCGCCACCGACTATTAATTCCTCGCTGTTCGCAGGGTGCGGAACAACTGTGCCGGTGGTGTAAAGTTGCCTCCACTCGCGGGGATCCTAGCAGGGTGTATTCCCCAAAAGATTGTCCCGGTGTTCGGCGTTTGGCAAGAAAAGTTACGGCAGTAAACGGTAAGCGGTGAACGTGATTGGTCTGGGTGTGGCCAACGCTGAGCCCGGCGGGTTTGTGCACCGCGCCCATCGGGCGGTGAACCGCCCAGGATTTCGGCCCGCCACCACGGATTCCCGCGGGGGAGTGACCGCGAAGGGGGTCGGGATGGCTGGACGAGCGGGCTGCACCCGACCGGACGGGCAATAGGTCGATGGACGACAGCGCGTACGAGCGTCCCCGCCGCGCCGGGTTGACCCGCTGGCGGGACTGGCGGCTGACCACCAAGCTGGTCGCCGTTATCGGCGTGCCGCTGCTCTTCCTGTTCACGCTCGGCGGGGTGCAGATCCAGGGCGCGGTCGCGAAGACGAGTGAGTACGCCCGAACGCAGAAACTCGTCGCCGTCACCGCCGCGCTGGGCGATGTCGTTGCTGGCCTGCAACAGGAGCGTACGGCCGCGGCCACCGAGATCGCGGCTGGCACTCGCGGCGCTGGCATGGAGCCGTACTACCGCGTCACCGACAGTGCCAACAAGGCCCTCTCCCAGCGGTTATCCGCCGCCGGGCCACTGCCGGCCGGGCTGCGTCCGACGGCCATTTCGGCGTTGTCCGGGCTGTCGTCCCTACGTACGTCCGCCGAGCCGGCGGCGCAGGTCGTCGACGGATATTCGCGGCTCATCGGGCCGCTGCGGCTTTTTGACCAGGAGTTGGCCGCTGGGTTGGCCGACCCGCGGCTCAGCGCGGCCGCGCTGGCGCTTTTCGACCTGCGGGCGGTGCAGGAGGAAGTCGCGGTGCAGCGGGCCGTGCTGGCCGGTACGAGCGGGACGATCACCGCCGCCCAACGGGACCTGGTGCGCGCCTCGGATGCCCGGATGGCCGTACGGGCCGCCGATTTCCTGGCCAGCGCGAGCCCGGCCGACGCGGCTCTCTATCAGAACGCGATGGGTGCGTCGGCGGCCCGCAGTCGTGAGCAGCTAAAAGTAGAGGTGCTTGGCGCTGAGCCGACTGTGCCGGCCGGGTGGAACGGCGCTTCCGATCAGACCGCGATGGCGCTCAACGGGCTCGCGATCACGTTGACCCCGGCAGCTGCAAGCCCAAGTCGCGCAGCTACGCGAAAACGCCAGCAACGCGGCCGGGCTCGCGTCGGTGATCCTCTTCGTGGCGTTGCTGATAGCGGCCAGCGTGATGATCGCGATCGCTCGCCAGCTGGTCCGCTCGCTGGGCGCGTTGCGCCGGCGGGCCGACGATGTGGCCGCCCGCCGGTTGCCGGCCGCGGTGGCCGACCTGCGGGCCGGCCGCCGGGTGGACACCATGGTCGCGTTGGTCGCCGGGCCGGACGAGATCGGCCAGCTCGGCGCCGCTTTCGACGCGGTGCACGCGCAGGCGTTGCGGCTGGCGGTCGAGCAGACCCGGCTGCGGGGCAACTACGCGGAGATCTTCGTCAACTGTCCCGCCGCAGTGAGACGCTCGTACAGCGCCAGCTGGCCCTGATCGAGCAGCTGGAGCAGGACGAGGACGACCCGGACCAGCTGTCGATCCTGTTCCAGCTGGACCACCTGGCCACCCGGATGCGGCGCAACAACGAGAACCTGATGGTGCTCTCCGGTACGGACGTGACCAGGCAGTTCACCCGTCCGGTCGGGCTACAGGACGTGTTGCGCGCGGCGGTCTCGGAGATCGAGCACTACCAGCGGGGGTGGTGGTCGGGCCGCCGGCCGCGCTGGCCGTCGCCGGCTATGCGGTCGGTGATGTCGTACGCCTGGTCGCCGAGCTGCTGGACAACGCCACCGCGTTCTCCCCGCCGAGCACCCAGGTCACCGTCAGCTGCTATCCGGCCCGCGCTGGCGGGGTGTCGCTGGACATCCTCGACCACGGCATTGGCATGCCGCAGGAACAGGTCGAGGCTTCCAACGCGCAGCTGTCGTCGACCGCCGAGATGGAGCCGCAGCACGTCCCGCCGGATGGGCTTGTTCGTGGTCGGCCGGCTTGCCCGCCGGCACGGCGTGCGGGTGCTGCTGCACTCCGGCGAGGAGCTCGGCGGCGTACGAGCGACCATCACGCTGCCGGCGGCGCTGCTGCAGCCGGAGAGCGAAGCCCAGCACGCCGGCCCGGCGGACGAGTGGCGGCCGTCGCCGCGGCAGAAGGTGCTCAACGGCGGCCACCGCGCCGATTTGCTGGCCAGCCTGCCCAAACGGCGGCCGCGGCGGCTCGCCAAGGCACCTCGGACGGTGCCGCCGCCGGTCGGCCCCGAGCAGGTCTCGCCGGCCCCGGTCAACGGCTCGGCGATCTCGGCGATCTCGCCGGCCATCGCGGCCGCGGCGGCCGCGGTCGAGGAGGTCGCCGGCCTCGCGCCGGAGTGGGCGACCAACGCCGAGCACACCGGCGAGATCCTGATCGCCCCCCGCCGCCGGCCGCCGACCAGGTCGCCGGGCCGCCGGAGGGCACCCCGATCTTCAACCAGATGCAGACCGGCTGGTTCGCCGAAGAAGACGAGAAAACTCCGCAGAAGGCCACCCAGTCGTGGACCCACGGCCGCGGACGCCGACATCGCCGCGGTCACCCGGGCGCTGGCCGGCAAACCCACCAAGGTGACCGCCGCTGGGCTGCCCAAACGGGTGCCGCGAGCGATGCTCGTACCAGGCACCGCGTCCTCCCCGGCACCGGCCGCGGTGGTCCCCGCCGAGCCTCCCGCGAAGGTCGCGCCGATCGCCCGGCAGAGCGCCGAGCGGGTACGTGACCAATTCGCCAGCTACCAACGCGGCGTGCGGCAGGCCCGGTCGGTGGGCGCGGCTGGTAGTACTGACACCACAGTGGACGGGGCAGGACGGGAGAGTGGATGACCGGGAGTGATTCGCCCATCGCCCAGTTCGGCTGGTTGGTCACCACCTTCACCGAGCGGGTGCCGGGTGCCGCGCACGCGGTCGTCGTCTCCACCGACGGGTTGCTGCTGACCGCGTCGGCGCGGCTACCGCAGGACCGCGCCGACCAGTTGGCGGCGGCCGCCGCCGGGCTGCTCAGCCTGGCCCAGGGCGCGGCTCGGTGTTTCGACGCCGGCGGGGTCCGGGAAACGGTCGTCCAGATGGACCGCGGCCTGCTCATGTTGATGGCGATTGGCGAGGGGTCCTGCCTCGCGGTGCTGGCCACGCCGAACTGCGACATCGGCCAGGTCGCGTACGAGATGGCCCTGCTGGTGGAGCAGGTCGGCCAGATCCTCACCCCGCGGCTGCGGGCCGAGCTGCAGGGCACGTCGTATTTGCCGACCGAACCCGTTTCGCCAACCAGAGCCTGAGCGATGACCAGCCGCGGTGAGCCGCCGATCTGGGCTGGCCGGCACGAGCCCGGCCACACCGGCGAGTTCACCGCACTGCCCGCTCCGGCCGAGGACCTGGCCGAGCCGCCGCCGGTCGTGGTGCCGACTACCGACCAGCGGCCGGTCGGCGGCCGGATCGTGTCGATCGAGCCCGGAGGCCGGCCATGTGGCCGCGCACGCGGAGGCGACCTTCGGGGACGTGGTCAACGCCTTCAGCCTCGGCAGCCGGCGCCGGCAGCGGCGCCAGCGTGCCCAGGAGCCGCCCCCGATCGTTGCCGTACGAGCCGAAGTCGCTGGTCAGGACCTGTTCCAGTCGCCCCCGCCGGCACCGCCGGAGGATGTCGAGGCACCCGCGCAGGCGATCACCGTGGACACAGCCGCTACCGTCGTACGCCCGTACACATGGACGAGCGGGCGCACCAAGTCGTCCATCGACCTGGAGATTGAGACGCTGGTATCGACGACCGAGCAGGCTACGGAAACGGCGGCGCCGCGGGTGGAGCACCGCTCGATTGTCCGGCTCTGCGCGCAGCCGCGGTCGGTGGCCGAGGTGGCGTCGGCGCTGTCGGTGCCGCTGGGGGTGGCCAAGGTGTTGCTCGGCGACCTGGCCGACGCCGGCCTGATCGCCGTCCACCGGAACGCGCCGGCCAACGACCGGGACGCGCATCTGGCGCTGATGGAAAGGGTGTTGAGTGGACTCCGTCGCATCTAGCCGGATCACTTCGGCGAAGATCGTGGTGGCCGGCGGTTTCGGGGTCGGCAAGACGACCTTCGTCGGCGCGGTGTCGGAGATCCCGCCGCTGACCACCGAAGCCCAGATCACCACCGCCAGTCTCGGCGTTGACGACCTGGCCGCCACCCCGGACAAGGTCGCCACCACCGTCGCGATGGACTTCGGCCGTCGTACGCTCGCCGAGGACCTGATCCTCTACCTGTTCGGTACGCCTGGGCAGCACCGCTTCTGGTTCATGTGGGACGACCTGGTCCGCGGCGCCATCGGCGCGGTCGTGTTGGTCGACACCCGTCGCCTCGCCGACTCGTTCTCCGCGGTCGACTTCTTCGAAGAGCGCGGTCTGCCGTACGTAGTGGCCGTGAACCGCTTCGACGGCCAACTCCGCCACACCCTCGCCGACGTACGCGAAGCCATGACCATCGACCCCGCCGTCCCCGTCATGTCCTGCGACGCCCGCGACCGCGAATCCACCAAACAAACCCTGATCCGCCTAGTCGAATACGCCATGATCCGCTGGATGACCCCCGCCCGCACGTAGCTCACCCCGCGCGAGCGCACCTTTCACCCACAGTCGGCCAACTCCGACGGCACCCAGGCCCTGTCCCCACCCCGTGCGGACCCGGCACCTTCACACCCAAGTCGGTCAACTTAGACGGGACCCCCCCCGCTGTCCCCGACCCCCGTGCGGACCCTTCACCTTCACACCCA
>NZ_WOTO01000071.1 GCF_010993775.1 Fodinicola feengrottensis
CCGACGCGTCCACTCGCCAGTGCTCCACCCGTGGTCAGGTGATTACCCTGCGAGTCGAGGTGGTCGGCAGCGCGTAGTCGCCGAGCCGAACCTGGGCCCCAGCAGCATCCCCACCAGGAATCCGCGCGACCCACTCGACCAGGGTGAAGCCCGCGGCCGTACGCCGGATCGCCTGCCAGCACTTACGCGGCAGGTCGCGGGCCTCCCCGAACCGGTCACGCAGCCGGTAGGCCAGGTAGCCGCCGAGCGCGAGCGCGGCGACCGCCCAGGCCACCACCATGGCCGTCCGGGTGAGCAGGTGTGGCACCGAGAACAGCGCGACGAAGGTGAAGATCAGGGCGGTGCCGAGCACGGCAACCCGGACCACCGCCTTCGCTCCGCACCATTTGTGCAGGCGCGCGACAAAAGCCGCCTCGACGGCCACTACGACGACGAGCAGCAGTGCAATCACATATATCCAGACGCGCGGACGGGCAGGTGAGGTCACCCGCAGGGCCAAAAATGCACCCTAGCCGATGAGGCGGCACGCGCTCAGAGGGGCTGCGGTGCCGGTGGTCCCACGTACCGTGCGATGGGTCGGATGATTTTGCTGTCAGCGGCCTGTTCCAGGATGTTCGCGCACCAACCAATCACCCGGCTGCTCGCGAAAGTGGGCGTGAACATTGACCGAGGCAGGCCACTTAGCTCCATCACCACGCCGGCGTAGAACTCCACGTTGACCGGCAGTTCGCGGCCCGGCTTGAGCTCCTTCAGCAGCGCCAGCACGCGGCGTTCGACAGCCACCGCGAAGTCGACCAGATCGCCGCCGAGGCGCTGGCCGATCTCCCGCAGCAGCATCCGCGCCCGCGGGTCCTCGGTGCGGTAGACCGCGTGCCCGAAGCCCATGATCCGGCGGCCGGCCAGCATCTCGGCCCGTACCCACTCGTCGATCCGGTCCGGCGTACCGATCGCGTCCAACGCTTCCAACGCGCGGTCCGGCGCGCCGCCGTGCAGTGGCCCGGAGAAGGCGCCGATCGCGGCCGCCACCGCCGAGGCCACGTCCGCGCCGGTCGAGGCCACCACGCGCGCGGTGAAAGTGGACGCGTTGAAGCCGTGGTCCACGGTCGACACCAGATACGACTCGATGGCCGCCACCTTGGCGGCTTCGGGCACCGCCCCGGTCACCATGTAGAGCCAGTTCGCCGCCGCGGACAGGTCAGCTCGCGGCTCGACCGGTTCCAGGCCCTCGCGGATCCGGTGCAGCGCCGCCAGTACGGTCGGCGTGACGGCACTTATGAGCAGCGCGTCCACGCGTCGCTGGGCTGGATTCTGGTCGTACACCGGCCGCAGCCCGCGGGCCGCGCCGATCAGCGACAACGCCGTACGCAGGCCGGCCAGCGGGTGGAAGGTGGCGCCGGCGAGCGCGATCGAGCGCAACACCGGGCGCACTTCGGCCGGCAGTGGGCGCAGTGGCGCCACCTCGGCCCGGAAGGCGGCCAGCTGTTCGGCGGTCGGGAGCCGCCCGTACGCGAACAGATACCAGACTTCTTCGAGGGTGCGTTTCTCGGCGAGCTCGATCGCCGAATACTGCCGGTAGTGGTAGAAACCGGCACTGCCCTGGACATCGCCGAGCTCGGTGTCGGTCACCACCACGTTCTTCAGTCCGCGCGGGACCTGGATCGGGTCTGTTGCCACTGACATGGATTCTCCTTGTGGGGTCGCCCTCTACTCTCGATACGTCCATCAAGTATTGTCAATATTGATTTAATCAATGTTCGGAGGCGAGATGGACGGTTACCTCAGCACTGAGCAGGTGGCCCGCCGGCTCGGAGTGAAGGCCGAAACGGTGTATGCGTACGTCAGCCGCGGCCTGCTGACCAGCCTGCGGACCAGCGGGCAGCGCGGCAGCCGGTTCGCCGCTGATGAAGTCGAACGGCTGGCCGAGCACGGTCGCGACGACGCACGCGCGGTCGGCGTGGTCGAGCGCATCCGTACGAGCCTGACGCTGCTTGACCGCGACACGCTCTACTACCGTGGCCTCCAGGTGACCGAGCTGGCCCGGGAGCACCCGGTGGAAGCCGTCGCGTCGTGGCTCTGGACGGCGGATTTCGCTGCTGCGGAACCGTTTCCAGTGGTCCCGGAGCAGGTGGCCGCGGCCGTACGAGCGACTGCGGGGTTACCGGCTGACGCCCGGTCCGTCGACCGGATCCGGCTGATCGTGGCGACTCTCGGCGCGCTCGACCCGCTGCGTTTCGACCTGTCCGCGACCGCGTCCGTACGCACCGCCCGCTCGCTGCTCGGGTCGGTCGTGGCCGCACTGCCCGCCCGCTGAGCCGCGGCCGGCGCACGACTTCGCGGCCGCGGTCTGGTCGCGGCTCACGCGGCACCCCGCGCATCCCGCGTGCGTGGCGATCCTGCGGGCCGCGCTCATCCTGCTCGCCGACCACGACCTCGCGGTGTCGACGCTGGCCGTCCGGGTGGCCGCGAGCGGCCGGGCGAACCTCTACGCGGCGCTGTCCGCCGGGTTGGGCGCGTTTGACGGGCAGCTCCATGGGACGGCGAGCACGCTCGCGTACAAGTTCCTGGCCGACGCGCTGACCGACCCGATGACCGCGCTTTCGGACCGCCTACGGCTCGGCGGTCCACTTCCGGGTTTCGGTCACCGCGTTTATGCGCACCGCGATCCGCGCGCGGAAATGCTGCTGGATATGCTGGCCGGCCTCCGACACCCGTCCGCCGTCGCGGTTTCCAGCGCGGTCAACGAAATCCGGACCGCTCAACCGGAGACCTTCGCGAATGTGGATCTCGCGCTTGCCGCGGTCATGCACGCCTTCGACATGTCCGCGGACGCCGGCGAGGCTATTTTCGCGCTGTCGCGGCTGATCGGGTGGACCGCGCACGCCATGGAGGAATACGCGGAGGAACCACTGCGCTTTCGCCCCTCCGGCATTTACGTCGGGCCGATGCCGCCAGCGTGAACGGGCTATTCGGAGGCGAGCGAAACCCCGGCGGACCACACCTTGAATCCACCGGTGACCGCGAAATAGCGGGTGCCGGCGGGCACGGTCGCCGCGTCCGGCAGCTTGGCGATCTTGCTGAGCTGTTTGCCCACCAGGTGCTCGCCCCATTCGAGCATGCGCGATTTTCCTCGCCACCCCACAGCTGTCCGGCGCCGTAGGCCGAGTGTGGCGGCAGATGCGGCAGAATCAACCCGGCCAGCTTGTTGATGTCTCCGCGTCCGTCCGAACCGGTGCCCTCGGTGATCATCCTGTTCCAGGTGATCCCACCAGCCGCGTGCTTGAGGTGGACAGCGAAACGCATGACGTCCACATTCCATGGAGCTGTGATCGTGACACTGCGCGGTGGCCCCGGCTTGGGCACCGCCTTGCTCGGCTTCTGAGCCGGTTCCACATAAGTGCCCCCCGTCGAAGACCTCCTGCGGGATCTTCGCGGCGTTGTCGCGCATCACGCCGAACTGGGCGTCGCTCATCTTGTCAATGTGCGCAGGTGACTCGGCGGTGTTGGCCAATTGGCTGTAAATCGCCTTGTTCAGCGTGATGTATTTCAGGGCAGCGTCGCCCCGCAGCACGACCTGGTGTTCGGTGTCGACCACCACCGCGGTGGTGCCTTCGACAGTGAATCCGACGTGGAGCAGCGCACTTTTCGCGGAGGCATCAGCCGAGAAGAAGGCATTCAGCACAGCCGCGCCTTGCCCGCCCTGGACACCGAAACCCCGCCCCACCGTCATGAGCTGCGAGTCGTACGAGTTGCCCGAACCCGCGCTCCCCTCGGTCAGCAACTCGTCCCACGCGGCGTTGTTCGCGGCCGTACGACTGTCGGAGCCCTCCGTTAATGACGCCGGTCGAGGCTCCGCGCCCGCTCGAAGCAGCTCTTTGCTCCGGGTGTACGAAATGCCCTGGTGGTAGGGCGCGACGGGCTTCGAGAAAGCCAGGCCAACCCCGGGGCGATTCGGAATATTCGCTCGGTTGGCAGCGATTTGTTGGCAGATCTGCGCCTTCGTGATGGGTGCTGCCAGGTGTCTCGGCCGGCGCCACCCTTGCCGTCTTGGACAACAAATTCGCCCAGTCCAGCACGGTTTCCTCTGGCACCCGGTCGGCGCCATCCAGGCTCGCCGTGACTTTGCTGTAGTCGCCGGAACCCGCCGCGGCCAATCCGCCGGGCAATCGGGGGCCTTCGGGGCGTACGCCCGTCAAGATCCTGTTCTTGAGATCGGCCAGGCCCTCCAGAACGGCGGGCAGATGGGACGCGGCATCGGCCGTCACATTGGTCGCGAGTCCCTCGAACTGCAGCGCGCGAGCCAGCATCTCGACATCGGACGGGACATTGTCCAGCCCGGGGCCGACCGGTGCGCCGATCTGGACGCCGAGCTGCCACTGCGCCACGCCTGGGTTGATGCTGCCCTCTGCGTTGCGTACGAGCGCGGCGACCAGCGGCGCCAGCGACGCGACATCGACCGGCTTCTTCCTGGCCGCGGCCTGCTCGGCTTTGGGCAGCGCGGCGACCTCCGCGCGTCGTGCTGGCGCAACACCTCGGCAATCGCGTCGTAGCCAGGCATGGTGATGCTGTTGAGATGCATGAGCCGCTCGATCGCCAACCGCACATCGGCGGCGTCGTTCACCTGCGGCCCGGGGATGTCCCCGACCATCCCGCTTTTCGACACGACCGCGTTGGCGCGCTGCACCGGAACTCGGCGTGTCGCGAGCGTGGTGACCGCCTTGTTGCCCGCTGTACGCTGCAGATCCAGCAGTGCTCGCGCGACCGGCGCCATGCCGTGGCCCTCGTTCCGAGCTGGCGCGGTGGTGACCGGGTGTCGTCGAGCACCTGCTGGGGAACGATCGGACACCGCTCCGGTAGGCGTCAATTCCACGCGTCCTCCCACAGACCAAGGCACAGTTCTTCGGTGATCCATATCGTACGAAGTCCCGCGCCTCGCGTCGTCTTCCCCCTGCTCAAAGGCTTGCGCGATCAGCCCTCATCGTCTCCCCTTGTGGCGATACCTCTTATGCATGGCGGCCAGCCAAGTCTGGAAGTCGGCCTCAATCGCCGGCTCCCAGTCGGCCACATCGATCTGGGCGCTGGTGTACGTCCGGTCGGCCAGCCGGAGTTTGCCGAAAACGTCCCGCACCCGAATGTCATCGGCGGCCTCGGCGACCGTGTCGGCCAACTGCGCTGGGATCGTCATGATGCCGCTGGGCGTACCAAGAATCACGTCGCCGGGCAGCACGGTGGCCTCGCCGAGCCGGACCGGCACGTTGATGCCGGCCAGTGTCACGTCCGCGATCGCGGTCGGATCGTTGTCCCGAAAGAAGAAGTTCACTCCGTCCAATGAGGACAGTCCGGTCATGTCCCGGATCCCGCCATCGATGACCGCGCCCACGCCGGTCCGGGACGCGATCGCCGAACCGAGGTTGTCGCCGATCACCGTACCGTTGCGAACCTTGCCGAAAATGTCGCACACCATCACGTCACCGGTTTGCAGTGTCTCGATAATCCACGAATTCTGCCGGTCGTCGCCGGCCAGCCGACCCTCGCGCGCGCCGGCGGCCACCACGGCGGCGTCATAATCGGGGCGGTGCGGCAGAAACTGGGCCGTCACCGCACGGCCGACCAGGATGGCGCCCGGGTGCGTCTGGCGCCAACCGCCAGCGAACTGGCGGTGATATCCGTGCAGTCGCAGCACATCCCAGGCCTGCTCGGTGGTGGCACCGGCCAGCTTCTGCAAGGTCGCGTCGCACACCCGCGGCCGGCCGTCGGCGGACCTCTCACCCGTCCAGGCCGCGGTCAGCTCGGTCAGGTCGTCAACGCTCGGGGCAATCCGCATGTCTCATCCCTATCACACGTCTCACCAGCACATACGAGCCCCGCCGATGGCGAATTAGGGACCTGCTCGACAACAGAATGCGGTACGAGTTAGGGTCACCTAAGTTCGTCGCCGACCCGTTCGCCCGCGAGCCAGGTGCCCGCCTCTATGCGAGCGGCGACATCGTCCGCTACCGGGTCGACGGCGCGATCGAGTTCCTCGGCCGGGCCGACAACCAGGTCAAAATCCGCGGCATGCGGGTGGAACTGGAAGAGATCGAGGCGGTGCTGGCTCAACACCCGGCCATCCGCCAGGCCGTTGTTCTCGCGAAGAAGTCCCGGCTCTATGCGTACACGGTGGCCGAAAGTGACACGCGGGACGTGAGCACTGAACAACTCCGGCAGTGGTCGACCACCCACCTCCCCGACCGCATGGTCCCGGCCGAATATGTGTTGTTGCCGACTTTCCCCTTGCTGTCCTCGGGAAAAGTCGATCGCAAGGCGCTGCTGGCACGTTCGGCGCCAACCCGACCCGACGGCTCGTACGTGCCGCCAGCCACCGACGCGGAAAAAAGCTGGTCGCGCAGGTCTGGGAGGAGGTCTTTGGAGTGGACCGGATCGGCGCCACGGATCATTTCTTCGATCTCGGCGGACATTCCTTGCTGCTAGCCAAAGTGCAGGCCATCCTGCGCCGACGGATGTCGGGGGACATCATCCCGGTGATGGATCTGTTCACGCACCCGACCGTCCGGGAGATGGCTGGCCTGCTGGAATCGGAGCGTACGGCCACCGAGACCGCCGCGTTGGGCGTCCTCCTACCGATTCGTACGGAAGGATCCCAGCTACCGCTTTTCTGCGTCCATGGCGCCACCGGGCTGAGTTGGCAGTATGCCGGCCTGCGCAAATACCTCAGCGCCGACATTCCGCTGTATGCCCTGCAGGCCCGCGGGTTCGACCGCCGCCGCGACCTCGCCGGCAGCCTCGCCGAGATGACCGGCGAATACCTCGACCACATCCGGACGATCCAGCCGCACGGCCCGTGCCGACTGATCGGGCTGTCGTTTGGCGGGGTGCTCGTCCAGCAAATGGCCGTCCGGCTGCGAAACCTGGGCGAGCCGGTCACCTTGTTGTCCATTTTGGACGCCTACCCGAAATATCTATGGGAGTCATTCTCGGTGGACTACGAACAAAAGGCGCTCCGCTCGCTGCTCTACATGGCTGGCTATGACCTCAGCGCGCTCGACGACGAGCCGCCGCGGCACGAGCGGGTCACCCGGATCATCCGCGAGCAGGACGGGATTCTCGCCAAGCTGGAAGACTTTCACGCTCTCCGCGGTTGTCGACAACTTCATCAACGCGGCCGTTCTGCAGCAAAGTGCGACCTTCGAGAAATTCGACGGAGACCTGTTGTTCTTCCGGTCGATGGTGGACCGGATCTCGGACACACTGGTGCCAGCGAAGTGGACGCCCTACATCGGCGGCAGCATCGAGAGCCACGACGTACATGCCCGCCACGACGACCTCCTGTCGGCCGCAGCGCTGACCGAAATCGGCCCAGTCCTGGCTAACGCCTTACAGAGGATCCAGAGAACATCCAGAGCCATCCCGGAAGCTGTCCGCCGAGACCGACGTTTTCGGTCAGTGACGCGGGAGGATCTATGGCACAGCAGCGAGAAGATGAAGAACGTTCCCGGTCCGGCGCGGTGAGCCGGCGGGCCGCGCGCTGGGATGGGCTGGTGCGGTCGCGGTCGCCGCGACCGTCGGAGTGCCCAGGATGGCCTTCGCCGATCCGCCGCCGACACTGGTGATTCCGACGCTGGTGGGGCCGGTGTCAGAACTGTGCACCACAGTACGGGTGCAGGGCGCGCTGAAGGGCGCCCATGTCACCGTGGAGTCCATTGGCGCGAAGCCACGGGTGGTCGCCCAGCAAATCGCGAAGTTCGGCGGGGACGAGCGGCTGACCACTCTCTCGCCGCTACGATCCGACGATTTACTGGTCGCGTACCAGGAAGTGGGCGCGGACAAGAGCTCGATGACGCCCACCGACATGGCGATGGGAGTACAGCCGGCACCGGTGAGCCTCGACGAGATTGGCTATCTGGGCGCGCTGACCCACCTTTTCCAATGTGGACGGTACGTCTGGATCACTGGCGCGATTCCCGGCGCCACCATCGAAGTTTCGTTCAGTGGTGTCGTACAAGCGCAAGGAACCGCGTACGAGGGCGAGGCTCGGCTGACGCTGGCCGCCCCGATTTCGGCTGGCTCGCCGGTGAGTCTGCGGCAGATCACCCCGATCGGTCCGGGTCCCACGGTCCCGATCATGCCTGATCAGCTGCCAGCGACGCTGTCCGCGCCCACCGTCCAAGCACCGCTGGTGAGCTGCCAAACGGCCGTCCTGGTGACAGATGTGCTCGACGGCGCCCAAGTGACCCTCACCCACAAATCCGGCGTCACCCAGACCGCCGGATTCGACCGCTCGGCATTGTGGATGGGTGTGCAACCGCTGGTCGAGGGCGACACCATCGCCGCTACTCAAGTGTTTCCCCAACCTTGCAACAAAACGAGCCCGACCAACCCGTCGGTGCGGGTGGTGGCGCCGGACAAGGTCGACCCACCGTCGATCATCGGCCCGTTGTGTGCGGGCTCCAACAAGGTACGGGTCGCCAATTACGCCCCCGGGGCGACCATCAGCCTGCAAATCGATTCGACGGTCTTCGCGGCATGCCGCCGGCCGCTGGTTCGTACGACTTCCAGGTCGACCCACTGCCGGCCGGCGCGAATGTCCAGGTCCGTCAGGAGATCTGCGGTGTCATCGGGAAATTGTCGGAGCCACCGCTGGGGGTGGACAGCCACCAGGATGTCACCAAGGCCGCGACGATCCATCCCAAACTGCATGCCTGCGGCCGTGGTATCTGGATCGCCGATTTCCACCCAGAACTCGCTGGTGCAGGCCTGGGCCCAGCACGGGACGTCGTTCGCGCCCATTTCCGAAGTCATCGTGGCGCGAGAGCCCGCCCAGCAGTTCATTCCCGTCACGCCCTACCTTCGACAGGGCGACCAGGTGGTGGTCCGAGAATGGGCTTGTTCCACCCAGAAACTGGACTCCGCCGCGCTCACAGTACTCGGACCGGACAGTCCTGGGCCGCCGCAGATCCCGCCGACGCCGACGGCCGAAAGCACCGTGGTCACAGTCATCAACGTCGTGTCCGGTGCGCTTGTTGTTGAGGTATTTCTCCAGGAAAGCGCGAATGCCCCATGGCAGTTCATCGGATCCGCGGTGGGGATGGACGAGGACGCCAACTGGTTGCTGGGCGTACCAGTCAACGTACGGCTTCCCTTGGACGGTCTGGTCAAGGCCAGGCAAGCCGTCTGCGGAATGCAGACCGAGTTCGGAGCAGCCGTCAAGATCATCCGCGGGAAGCCTGGTATTCCGGTGCTGGACACACCGGTCAATATCGGCAACCAGCCACTGCGTCCCAGTTTTCGTTGGCATGACCCGTACGCCGGCGACTCGCGGCGAGCTAGCAGCTTCATCATCACGGCTGCGGTGAACGGTGGGGCAGCCGCTTTCAGCAAGGAGGTTACCAGCACCTCGTACAGTCCGGACACGGACCTCCTGGAAAAGACCACCTACTGGTGGACCGTAAAAGGGAAAAAAAAAAACTCCAGCGGCGACGGTGTCACGTCCCAACAGGCCCTGTTCGACACCGGGCCAAAACCCACGCCACCGCCCCCGCCGCCGCCGGTGCTCACGGGGTACGACGTGAACACCCTGACACTGAAGGGCACCGGATTCAAACCGAGCGGCACCGTCTACGTCTTCGTGGCGATTGCCGGCTGGATCCCTGGCAACAGTCTTTACGATCTGCGATACAGCAGTCCTTTGGTGCAATGCACAGCGGATGCGACGGGGAACCTCAGCGCCCGCGTCGACCCGAAAACGGCCGTCCCGCCGATTTATGTCGAAAGCTATGGCACCTATCTCTACGGTGCCTGGCCCGGCGAAAAAGTCAGCTTCACCGCCCATGACGCGAATGCGAACGTAGAGAGCAACACGTTCACTGTCACGGCATAGCGTCCACAGTGGGCACTAACCGCGGCGGCCCGGTGGCGCTCAATCCTCGTTCTCGCTCTTGCCCCGGCGCCAGTAGCCGGAGAAGTAGACGTCCTCCCGGTCGAACCGCCGGTCCTGGACCAGGTGCGCCCGTACGGCCCGGGCCATCGACTGCTCGCCGGCGATCCAGGCGTAGCACCGGGGGGCGTCGGCCGGAATGTCCACACTGGACACCGCCGCGAGCACCGCGTCTTCGGAGCCGTCTCGATGCAGCCAGGTCACCCGCACGTCCCCGGCCGTCGCCCACCGCTGCTCGTCAGCCGCGTCGGAGACCTCGACAATGACCTCCGCTCGTACGCCCGCCGGCAACGCCTCGACGATCGCCCCGATCGCCGGCAGCGCGGTCTCATCGCCCACCAGCAGCTGCCAGCGGCACCCCGGCGCCGGCTGGTAGGCGCTGACCGGTCCCCAGAGCGCCAGCGCGTCCCCCATCGCCGCGGTGGCCGCCCCCACCGCGATGCCGGCCCGCCGTCCTCGTGCAGCACGAAGTCGATGTCGACCTGCCGCTCAGCCGGCCGGTGCCGGCGTACGGTGTAAGTCCGCATCACCGGCCGTACGTCCTCCGGCAGGCCGAGGATGCCTCGCGGGGTCATGTCGTCGTCCACCGCTGGCTCTGCCTGTCCGGGCTGCGGCAGCAGCACCTTTACTCTCTGGTCCGGCCCCTCGCTGACGAAGTGCCGCAGGTCGTCACCGGCCAGGCTGATCGTCACCAGGTGCGGGCTGAGGGCGGCTCGGCCGGCGACCCTGACGCGGTACAACCGCATGGCCCGCCCGGAGCGGGAGGTCAGGCCTCGGACGGCGGTCACCTCAGACATACGCGCTCCTCTCACGGCTAGGTAAGCCTTACCTACTCGCCAAGGTGCTGGCGAGGCATCGTGAGAATTCACCGCCATCGGCGCGATCGTACGGCCGAACCAGGGGCCGTAATGGGGCAATCCGGTGGGGCCCCGACGCTAGCGCTGGACGCTGGACTGTGGTTCACTCTTGGACGGTCGCGAGGTTTTGTGTTCGTGTTGTTCACGCACGCAATACGATGTTGCGGGCGTTGGTTTTTCCCCCAGGTTGCGGTCGGAAAAGTCCCCGTCTGACGACTGATAGACCCGGCCGCCGCAAACCGCGGTGGCCGTCAGCTCCTGGGAAGGAAAGCAAGGAAATGGCTGAAGGCACTGTCAAGTGGTTCAACGCTGACAAGGGCTTCGGGTTCATCACGCCGGACGGCGGCGGCTCGGACGTGTTTGTGCACTTCTCGGAGATTCAGGCCAGCGGTTTCCGCAGCCTGGAGGAGAACCAGCGGGTCAGCTTCGAGATCGGCCAGGGCGCCAAGGGCCCGCAGGCCACTGGCGTTAACGTTCTCTAAGAACTACTAGTGTGACGCGCATCACATTTTTGTGATGACAGAAGGCCCGGGATTGCCCACGCGGCGAACCCGGGCCTTCGCGCTTTCATTGAATACCGTATAAACGCCAGCCTTGACACGCGATCGCTGATGACAAATGATCGATCGATCGGTTGTCTGTGCCGTTCCTGGCTGGAGTGGCGCTGAGCAGCGCAAACACCGGGCTTCCAGGAGTGCTGCAGATGACGTCTCCCGACCTCAGCGCGGTGAACGCCGGCCGCCGGATGTCCTTCGCCGCCCAACTGTCCAGGGCCGCGCGACTGTACGGGGATCGGGTGGCGTTCAGCTTCGCCGGCCGGGACCTGACCTTCGGCGCACTCGACGAGCGAGTCACCCAACTGGCCTCGGCGTTGGCCGAGCAAGGCGTTGGCCGCGGCGACCGGGTAGCGATCCTGATGCGCAACAGACTGGAATTCCCGGAGACCCTGCTGGCTCCGCTGAGGCTCGGCGCGATCGCCGTTCCGGTCAACTTCCGCTTGGTAGCTGGGGAAATCTCGTACATCCTGGCCGACTCAGGGGCCTGCGCACTGGTGGTCGACGGCGGCCTCGCCAGCACCGCGGCGGCCGCGTCGTCCACAGTGGACAGCCTGAAGGTCGTGCTGGTGACCGACGGCGGGGAAGCCGACTTCGGGCCGGATGCACTGGCGTACGAACAAACCGTGGTCACCGGTTCCACCGACCCGCTGGACATCGACGTCGGAGTCCGAAGCGGCGTTCATCATCTACACGTCCGGCACCACCGGCCGACCCAAAGGCGCGGTGCTGACGCATTTCAACCTGCTGATGGCGCATCTCATCCAGGGCCTGGCCACCGGCGGGGTGGCCCGCGAGCCAGCCACCAGCCTGCTGGCGGTGCCGATGTTCCACATCGCCGGCCTTTCGCTGTCGTTGAGCTCGATGATCACCGGCAGCCGGGTGGTGCTCTATTCGTCACCGACCTTCGTTCCGGCCCAGATCGTCGACCTCTTCGAAACCGAGCGGGTCACCAGCTGCTTTTTCGTGCCCAGCCAGTGGGCGATGATCTGTGCCGTACCGGGGATCAAAGACCGAGACCTGACGCTCGACAAGATCTCGTGGGGCGCAGCGGTGGCGGCACCGTCCGTACTGGCCGCGATGGCCGAGGTGTTTCCCCAAGCGCCGGCGTATTGCGCCTTCGGTCAGACCGAAATGAGCCCAACCACCTGCGTTTTGCGCGCGAGGACGCGGTCACGAAAATGGGCTCGGTTGGTACGCCGCTGCCGGGCATCGAGGTCCGGATCGTCGATGAGTTCATGAAAGACGTGGCGCCCGGCGACGTCGGCGAAATCGTGTATCGCGGGCCAACCACCATGCGCGAATACTGGAACAAGCCGGAGGCGACCGCGGAAGCGTTCGCCGGCGGCTGGTTCCATTCCGGCGATCTCGTACGAATGGACGAAGACGGCTTCATCTGGGTGGTGGACCGAAAAAAAGGACATGATCATCTCCGGCGGAGAGAATATATACTGCGCCGAGGTAGAGGCCGCGATCGACAGCCACCCAGGCGTCGCCGACGTTTCGGTGGTCGGTCGCGCCGACTCGCACTGGGGTCAGGTGCCAGTCGCCTTCGTGGTGGCCGCCGACCCGGCTTCCCCACCCACGTTGGAAAACGTGCTCGAACACCTGCGTGAGCGACTCGCGTCGTACAAGCGGCCGAAAGAGGTCGTCGTCGTCGAGGCGCTCCCCCGCAACGCCTCCGGCAAAGTCCAGAAGTTCGTGCTGCGCGAGCAGGCTAACGCCTGATTGGCCCTTCCTTTGCTCACCTCCGGGCTGGAAACGGTGAATCGCTGGGGAAAGTGCCGGATTTGCCGGTAATGCACGGACGCTCGGTCATGAATTCCGCCGTAATGGTTAAAATTTCCACTTTATGGCAGGAAAATACAACCTTGCCAATTGTTCCGGTTGTATGTTTTGGTGTCTTCGTCCGTTAGTACGCAAGACCTTTCACCGAAACGCACGCGTGATGTGCTGACCGCGCCCTGCCCGCCGCTGTCCCGTCTCGGGAGTTCGTCATGCCATTTTTCGCCCCACGCCGTGGATTCCGCACCGGCCTGGCGGTCACCGCCGTGCTCGCCAGTGCCCTGGTCGCGAGCCCCGCCACCGCCGCGACCACGTACACGCTGGTGACCCAGCCCGCCGGCGGCCACACCGCGCTCTTCACCCTGATCACCAGCGCGAAGACCAGCATCGACCTCACCATGTGACGAGCTGACCGACACCACCGCCGAGCAGGACCTGGCCGCCGCCGCGGCGCGCGGGGTCACCGTGCGGGTGATCCTGGACGGCCGGCAAAGCTCGACCAACGCCAGCGCCTACAGCTATCTTGGCGGCCACGGCGTCGGTGTCGTCTACTCGAATTCGAAATATTACTACACACACGAAAAATCGATGGTGGTGGACGGTACGACCGCGGCGATCATGACGGAAAACTGGACGCCCGCCTACTACTCCGCCGACCGCAACTTCGATCTGATCGAGAACGACACCGCCGACGCCAGCGCGTACGAAAAAAAGTTTTCGCCGCCGACTACAAAAAAAAAGCGGTCACCCCCACCGACGGCGACGACCTGGTGTGGAGCCCGACGGACTCGCAGTCCCGACTCCTCACGCTGATCAACGGCGCCACCACCAGTCTCACCCTCTATTCGCTGGAAATGGGTTCCAGCCAAATCGTCGACGCCTTGGTCAGTGCCAGAAGCCGCGGCGTGACGGTAAACATCGTCGCCGAATACAGCTCTTCGTACGCTTCCAACTACGACAAGCTCGCCAGCGCCGGCGCGACCGTGGTCAGCTACGCCGCCAGCGACAGCCTTTACATCCACGCCAAGGCAATCGTCGCGGACGTGAACACCAGCAAAGCCAAGGTGTTCCTCGGCTCGGAGAATTTCACCCCCACCTCGTTGAATTCCAACCGCGAGCTCGGCCTCATCATCACCAACCCGGCCGTCATCTCGCAGGTGAACTCGACGCTGAAGCTGGACCTGGCCGACGGAACACCCTGGAGCTAGTCGACCGACAGCCCAGACCTCACGGCGAGACGTGGCGTTCGCGGTAGGCGCGCGCACGCGGTGCCGGACGCCGCAGGCTTGGGCGAGGCACCACTTCCGCCGGCCAGTGGGGTCCAGGAAAAGCATTCCGCAGTCGGGATCGCCGCATTGGCCCAGGTCAGCGGCCATCGGGCCGCCGAGGTGCTCGGCGGCCTGCCGGGCTATCCGGGCCAGCGCTTCTCGGGCGGTGGCGGGCGCTCGTACCGCCGCGCCTTCCAGGACGAGCGGGTGATCGTCGGCGAGTGCCCGGTTGAGCAGGGCGAGGTCGGCGGCCGGCCAGGACTGTGAGTGGAAGGTGGCCAGGGCCAGGCTACGCAGGGCTTCTCGCAGGTCGCGGGCCCATCTCAGGTCCGCTTCGGTCGGATCGGCGACGGGCGACAGACCCTCGCGGGCGAACCACTTTCCGAGTAGCTCGGCGGTCCCGAGCCGGTCGTGCGGCGTGGGCCCGTACGCCCGCCGGACCGTGATCAGCAGGTCCAGCCACAGGCCGCCGCTCTCGCACTCCAGCCAGTGCCCGCCCTCCAGCTCCACAACCCCACGATACGCCTTGAGGTGTTACGGTGCTTGTAACGGGCCAGGCTGTTACAGGAGGAATCGTGACTCAGGTGGAGTCCGCGCCATTGGTACGGAACGGCAGCCAGGGGTGGCTCGCGGCCGTCGGCCTGTCGGTGTTGTTCGTGCTCATCTGGAGCGGCGGCTACCTGGTCGGCACGATCGGCGCGCACAGCGGCCCACCGCTGGCCCTCGCGGCGTGGCGATTCCTTGCTGCCTTCGTGGTCATCGGGGTGGTCGCCCTGGTGACGCGGGCACCGTGGCCGACGGATCCGCGGGTGTACGCACACCTGCTGCTCACCGGCGCGTTGCTGCAGACCGGGCAGCTCGGCGGCATTTACGTCGGTCTGGGGAACGGCGTTCCGGCCGGACTGTCCTCGCTCGTGCTCAGCGCCTCACCGCTCGTCGTCGCCGCTGCCGCTGTTCCCATCTTCGGCGAAAAACTGGCTGGCCAGCAGTGGCTAGGTCTCGGCATCGGACTGCTCGGAGTCGGCATCTCGCTGGCTGGAAAACTCAGCAACAGCGGGAACGTCATCGGATACGTGTCGACCGGCCTCGCGGTCCTCGCGCTTTCGCCGCCGGCACGCTCTATCAGAAGAAGTTCGGCCAGACCGTCGACCTGCGGACCGGGACGACGATCCAACTGCTCGGCGCCACGGTCACCTGCTTTCCCCTGGCGGCCGCGTACGGCGGACTCCACCTGCCGTTGACGCTGCCGGCTCTGGGATCGCTGGCCTGGCTGGCGATCGTGAACTCGATCGGTGCGCTAATGCTGTTGTTCGTCCTGTTGCGCCGAAGTTCGGGCGGAGCGGCGACCAGCCTGCTCTATCTCGTCCCGCCGGTGACGGCCCTGCTCGCGGTCCCGTTGCTCGGGCAGCCCGTGACGACGAGCATTTTCCTGGGCATGGCGGTTTCCGCGGTCGGCGTGACTCTGGTTCTGGTGAAGAGAAAGGTCAGACGCCCAGCGCGCTGACAAGTGCGGATCGGTGCGAGGCCGTGCCGCCCAGCAGATGTTGCGATGATTTCGCTCGCTTGTAGTAGAAATGCAGGTCGTGCTCCCAGGAAGCCAATGCCGCCGTGAATTTCAATGGAGGTCTCGGCGACTCGGAAATACGCCGGGCCAACCAGCGACGCGGTGAAAGCGGCCGCCGCCGGCAGCTCAGCCGGGCTCTCGTCGGCCACCCAACTGGCATGGCGTACGGCCGCGTTCGCCAGCTCCCAGTCGACATAACAGTCCACACAGAGATGTTTCACCGCTTGGTACGAGCCAATCACCCGACCGAACTGAACCCGCAGTTTCGCGTAGTCAACGGCCATCCGCATCGCCTGCCGCAGCCCGCCGAGCTGCTCGGCGGCCAGCGCGGTCACCACCCGATCGGCGATCGCGGCCAGCTTTTCGGTGACGTCGGCGCCAATGCGGACGGCCGGACAGTCGGTAAACGACAACCGCGCCATCCGCCGGGTCGGGTCGAAGGTCCGCAGCGCCACTCGTTCGAGCCCAGCGGCACTGGCGTCGACCTCGAAGAATCCGGGCCCGTCCGAAGTCTGTGCGTACACCAGGAAAAAGTCGGCGGCCATCCCATCGACGACGAGAGTTTTCCCGCCAGTGAGCGCCCATCCGCCGTCCCGCTCAATGGCCGAGGTCTGTACGGGTGTGCCCCAACCGCCGTCCGACTCGCTGATCGCCACCGTCGCGATCCGTTCGCCAGCGGCGATACCCGGCAGCAACCGGCCGCACGCCGCTTCGTCCCCGACACCCAGCAAAACCTCCGCGGCCAGCACAGCCGAGGCGAAAAACGGTGACGGTACGAGCGTGGCGCCGGCTTCTTCGAGGACGACCGACCGCTCGACCACGCCATAGCCGGCGCCACCGTACTGCTCCGGGATCGCCAAACCCGCGAGCCCCAACTCGCCGGTCATTCGCTTCCACAGCGCCGGATCGAAGCCCAGGTCACCGTCGATCACCTCACGGATCCGCCGCATTGGCGAGTTTTCCGCGAAGAAGCGGGAAACCGTGGCGCGCAGCTCATCCTGCTCGCCGGTCAACGACAGCCGCATGTCCAGACGCTCCCCTGCGTGCCGATTTTGAGCTGGTTGAAGGGAATATTCCGATCAACCTGGGTTTCCTTGGGCAGCCCCAGCACTCGCTCGCCAATGATGTTCCGCTGGATCTGGCTGGTGCCACCGGCGATCGCGCTGGCCGGCGCGGAATTCACGTAGCGGGCCAACTCGGTGGCCTCGGTGTCGTCTCCCTCCCAGGCGATCGCGGAAGGACCGGCGATCTCGGCGGCCACATCGGCGGCGAAAGCGGCCGCCTGCGCACCGACCAGCTTGCTGATCGAGCCGCGGGCGCCCGGCGGGTGCCCACTGTCGGCCTGTTCGCGCATCAGCGCGTTCAACAGCCGAAGGGACTGCTGGCGCAGGTAAACCTCGGCCAACGCATCCCGTACGGCCGGATCGTCGGCTCGGTCCTCTCTCGCGCGCGACCCGCGCCAGCGAGTCGAAATCCAGCGGGCTGGAACGCGGCCCCACCCGGCCGCCGATGAAAACCCGCTCATGGCCGAGCATCGTCACCGCGGCCGCCCACCCCGCGTCCACCTCGCCGATCACCGCATCCGCTGAAATCCTTACGTCATCGAAGAAAAACCTCGTTGAAACGGGCGCCGCCGCTCATGTCGACCAACGGGCGTACGGTGACACCGGGATCATGCATGTCCACCACGAACATGGTGATCCCGCCGTGTTTTGGCTTGGTCGGGTCGGTTCTGGCCAGCAGGGCTCCGAAGTTCGCGGACGCGGCCACCGAGGTCCAGACTTTCTGGCCGTTCACCACCCATTCGCCGCCGTCGAGCACGGCCCTGGTCTGCAGGCTGGCCACATCGGAGCCGGCGCCCGGCTCGGAGAAGAGCTGGCACCAGATTTCCTCGCCGCGCAACAGCGGCTTCAGATACCGCTGTTTCAGTTCGTCCGAGCCAAGATCGGCAACGGTCGGGCCGCACATCCCGATACCGATGATGAACGCGCCGGTCGGGGTGTCGAAATCCTTCACCACGTCGTTCCACGCCTGCTGGTATTGCTCCGGCAACCCCTGCCCGCCGACCTCGACCGGCCAGGTGATGCCGACGAAACCCGCGTCGTAAAGCGCCGCCTGGAACCGCTTCTGCTCCGCCAGGTCGACGCCGGCCGGATCCTGCCCCGCGGCTGTCGAACCGCCGCTGACCTGGACCTGCTCGGCCAGCCAGGACCGTGCCCGGGCCGCGAACTGCTCGACCGTCTCGTTAGGCAATGCACCCTCCCCAGAGCTCAAAAGAACGATCGTTCAGCGCCCAGCGACTGTCAAGCGGGCCGGGTGTGGTTGAGCAGGGTCCATAAGACGCTGCTGGTAGCTGCGTTGCCAGCCGAAAAGTTGCCGCAAAGAGATCATCTCTGATCAAATCTGCACGATCAGCGCTCACGGTGAGAGGGCATACGCTCGGCTTACCCATCCATCCCGGAAGGTTGGGCCATGGCCACTACCGAAGCACCCGCCTCGGCGGCCCCCAGCGCCGCGCCGGCGCCCTTGACCCCCGGCGGCGCATCAACCTCGTTTTCGGGGCCGTGTTGCTGGGCATCCTGCTCTCCGCGCTGGATCAGACCATCGTGTCGACGGCACTGCCCACCATCGTCGGGGACCTCGGCGGCGGCAACCACCTGTCCTGGGTGGTCACCGCGTATCTGCTGGCCGAGACGATCTCGACGGCACTGGTCGGCAAGTTCGGCGACATGTTCGGCCGTAAGCAGATGTTCCTGATCAGCGTCATCGTCTTCCTGATCGGCTCGCTCGTTCTTCTGCGGCTTCGCGAACAGCATGACCTGGCTGATCGTCTCGCGGGCCTTTCAGGGCCTGGGCGCCGGCGGGCTGCTGGTCACCGCGACCGCGCTGATCGCGGACGTGATCCCGCTCCGCGACCGGGGCCGCTACCAGGGCCTGCTGGGTTCGGTTTTCGGCGTGGTCACGGTCGTCGGCCCGCTGCTGGGCGGCCTGTTCGTGGACCACCTGACCTGGCGATGGGCCTTCTACGTCAAATCCCCCGGTCGGCATCGTCGTGTTGTTGGTAGCGGTCCCGGCCATTCCGGCGATCAAGGCGGCCGCCCGGCCGCTGATCGACTACCTGGGCATCCTGCTGATCGCGCTGGCCGCCTCCGGCCTGACGCTGGTCACCAGCTGGGGCGGCACGACGTACGCGTGGAACTCCCCGACGATCATCTGGATGGCGATCGGATCGGTGGTCGCGCTCGGCCTCTTCGTCTTCGTCGAGCTGCGCGCGCGGCCGAGCCAGTGCTGCCGATGCGACTGTTCCGCAACCCGGTTTTCGCCGTCTCAGCGCCGATGAGCTTCATCGTCGGCTTCGCGATGCTCGGCGGAATCACCTTCCTGCCGACCTTTCAGCAGTACGTCAACGGTGTTTCGGCCACCGCGTCCGGAATCCGGCTGTTGCCGATGGTGGCCGGCCTACTTTTCGCTTCCATTCTGAGCGGAAACGTGGTCAGCAAAACCGGCAAGTACAAGATCTTCCCGATCGTGGGCTCCATTGGGATGGCCCTCGGGCTCTTTTTGTTGTCTCTGATGGACGAAAACACCAACTACTGGCTGTCCGCCGTCTACATGCTCGTATTGGGACTCGGCGTCGGCAGCTGCATGCAGGTGCTGACCATCGCCGTCCAGAACACCGCCGCCTACGCCGACCTCGGCGTGGCCACTTCCGGAGTGACTTTCCTTCGTACGATGGGAAGCTCCTTCGGGGTGGCCGTCTTCGGCACGGTCTATTCCAACCGACTGACCGAAAACCTCATGACCACCGCCAAAACCACGCCGCTGCCGGCCGGCGTGAACCCGAAAGTCCTGCAAAGCGTGACCGGGCTGCACAGTTTGCCAGCGGCGATCGCCAGACCGTTCGAGCACGCGTACGCGCAGTCGCTACAGGTGGTTTTCCTGTCCGCCATCCCGATCGCGATCGTGGCCTTCGTCCTCGCCCTGTTCCTCAAGCAGGTGCCGCTGCGGGACACCGTACGAGCGACCGCCACCGACATGGGCGACGGCTTCGCGATGCCGGATCACCGCGGCAAGGACAGCGGGGTCGAAAGCGCCATCGCCGGCATCCTGCGGGCCGGACCGCGGCGGATGAGCATCGAGGTACTGGCCCGTTCCCAGTCCACCCTCGGCATCGCCGACGCCTGGTGCGTCACCCGCGTCGCGCTCACCCGTCTACGGCACGGCACCGCCTCGCTCGCCCAGGTCACCACCGGCATCAACGCACCCGACGAGGTCCTCCAGCCGGCCTTCGAGCGCGCGATCGGCGCCGGTTTGCTGGCGACCTCGACCACCGGCTACGACCTCACCGCCCTCGGCGAGACCGAGTTCGAGAAGATCGCCACCGCCTGGCGCGGCTGGGTCACGGACCAGCTGTCCGACTGGGATCCGGACAACAAGGACGAACTCCAGGCGGCGCTGCGCCGAGTCGCCGAGCGGCTGTTGGGTGAGGAGCACGACCTCTACCACGCCCGCCATTCCCTCGTCGCCGCCGGCGTCTGAGCGAAGGTAACGACAGGGCTCGGTTTGCCCACCCTGGCGCTCCCCAACCGGAGTCGATGCCGTCGACCAAGCCCTCGTCAAAGTCCCAGCAGCACCAGATCCAGGTCTGCCTCGTACGACCCGTATCAGCGACCCCACCGGCCCCAAGCCTGACAAAGTGGCCACCTGTGGATAACTTCCGCGCGGTTGGTGCGACTCCCAGTAGCGTGGTCAGCAACGTTTTGACCAACGCGTCTGGGGGGGACGGCAATAAATGAGTGACCCGGTGATCAAGGACTTACGCCGACAGCTGGCACAACAGCAGACGGACATCAAGAGTCGGCTCGCGTTGGCCCGGACCAGGGGCGATCAGCGGGCCGTCGACTTCTTCTCGGGGCAGTTGCACGCGTTTCGCGCGTCATCCTGGACACTCTCGACCTCGCCGAGACCGAGGAACCACCGCGTCGGTGACATCACCCTAGAAAGCCGTCACATCCGCCAGCGGTGTCCCGTCCGAGGTGATGTGGACAGCACTTCTGGGGAGGACACGTGAGCAACCCGATTCTGGTGACCGGCGGCACCGGCGCACTCGGCCGGCAGGTGGTCAGCCAGCTGGTCGCGGCGGCCGGCCGGCCGGTACGAATCGCCAGCCGGCGGGAGCGCCCGGCCGGCGACACTGTGCCGTACGAATGGGCCACCGTTGACTACAAGACCGGCGCCGGGCTGGCGGCCGCGGTGAGCGGTGTATCGGCGATCGTGCACTGCGCCGGCAGCTACTTCGACACGTCCGTCGAGGATGCGCTGGTGCCGGTGGCGATCGCGGCCGACCGGCCGCACCTGATCTACATCTCCATCGTGGGGATCGACCGGATTCCCTTCGGCTACTACAAAGCCAAGCTCGCCGCCGAGCAGGTGGTGATCGGATCCGGGTTGCCGTGGACGATCCTGCGGACCACCCAGTTCCACGACCTGGTCTTTCGTGCCGGAGACGCGCTTTCCCGCTCGCCGATCGTGCCGCTGCCGGCCGGCGTACCAGTGCAGCCAATCGACAGCGCCGAGGTGGCTGACCGGCTGGTCGAGCTGGCGGCCGGCCCGCCCGCGGGCGCAGTGCCAGACATGGGCGGTCCACAGGTCCGCGACGCGACCGAGCTCGTACGCATCTACCTGCGGTCAAAAGGAAAACGCCGGCTGCTGCTACCGATCCGGTTACCTGGAAAGGCTTTCCGGGCCTTCAAGAACGGATATCACCTCAGCGAGGACCACGCGGTCGGCCGGATCACCTTCGAGCAGGCGTTGAGCACCCCCGTGGGAGGCAAGCGATGAAATGGTTGCGAATTGGCCTTTGGTTCCTGACCGTCACCCAGGTGCTGGTCGGTGGAGTGCAGCTGCTGCTGCCAAAGGTCTTCTACGAAGACTTCCCGTGGCCGAGCGATCCGTGGGTGTCGATGCTCCCGCCGTACAACGAACATCTGATGCGGGACGTGGGCGCGCTCAACCTGTCGTTGGCGATTTTTTCGTCGGCGCGGCGGCCATTTATCTGGAGCGCAGACTGATGATCGGGAGCCTGCTGGGCTATCTGGCTTTCGCGTTGCCACACGCGATTTTCCACGCCACCCACCTGGAACACTTCCAGACCGGTGACGCGATCGCCCAGACCATCCTGCTTTTCGGCGCGGTGCTGATCCCGCTCCTGCTGTTGATCCCAGCCCTACGGATCAGGCCGACCGCTGGGAAACCCGGAAAGTCTCCCGATACGCCTGCGGGGTCGTCCCCACTCTGATCCCGAAATGGTGGCGCAGCGCGGCGGCGTTGCCGAAACCGGCTCGTACCGAGATGGCGTCGACCGTCAGGTCACTGCCCTCCAGCAGCTGCCGGGCCAGCAACACCCGCTGCGCGGTCATCCAGTC
Organism: Fodinicola feengrottensis; assembly: GCF_010993775.1. GTDB lineage: Bacteria > Actinomycetota > Actinomycetes > Mycobacteriales > HKI-0501 > Fodinicola > Fodinicola feengrottensis. The sequence continues at coordinate 22,385 of NZ_WOTO01000071.1, forward strand.
GTGCGGGGTGGTGCCGGTCTCGGCCTGGAAGCGGCGTGCGAACGTACGCGCCGACATGTGCGCGCGCTCGGCGAGCAACGGCACGGTCATCTGCTGGTCGGGTGCCACCATCCAGGTCAGCAGCGGCTCCAGGGGGGGGCTGCCGCGCAGCGGAATGGGCGTCTCGATGTACTGCTTCTGCCCGCCGGAACGCTGCGGCGGCATCACCATCCGGCGGGCGATCGCGCGGGCCACCGCGGTGCCCTGCCGCTCCCGTACGAGGTGCAGGCACAGGTCGATGCCGGCGGCCGTACCGGCGCTGGTCCAGACCGGTCCGTCGCAGACATAGAGGACGTCGGGGTCGACGCGGGTCTTCGGATAAGCGCGCTGCAGATCGTCTGCATACATCCAGTGGGTCGTGCACGCACGTCCGTCCAGCAGCCCGGCCGCGCCGAGCGCGAACGCCCCCGAACACATGCTGATGACCAGCGCGCGCCACGCTCCCTCCCGCGCGCATCGCCACCAGCAGCTCCTCCGGATACTCGTGCCGAACCGTGCCCGCGGACATCGCGATGACGTCGGCGTCGTCCATCGCGTCGAAGCCGTATTTCGGTACGAGGTCAAAACCGGTCTTGGTCGGCAGTGGCTCGCCGGGCCGCATCCCGCAGACCCGGAAGTCGTACGTGGGCAGGCCCTGCTCGGATCGGTCGATCCCGAACACGTCACAGAGGACGCCGAGCTCGAACGGAGACACGCCTGGCAACACCGGCACCGCGATGGAGCGAATCATGGCACCAGCATACGGCAGGATATCGAGGGAAGGTGGCAATTCTGCCACTGTTGGGTTGGCCGATCCGCGAGGATCCTTTTACTCATGGGAATCCTCATCTTGCTCGCGATTTTCATCGGCACTGGCATCGCCGCTCTGCTCGGCTGGACTCCGGACAGCCGTACCGGCCGGGACTGGCAGCCGCGCGGCGGCTGGCAGCGCACCGAAGAACCCACCATCCGCCTCCGCCACCTGAGCTGACCTGCGGTCATGCCCCTGGCGACGCGGCCGGGGGCAGTCCGGGAACTGGCCATGTCGGCCCGGACAGTACAACCTTGTGGAGATGACTACGCGTGCCCGCGTACGAGACGGGGATCCAGACGCCTTCGGGGAGCTCTTCGATGAGTGCGCCCGGGCCGTCTACAACCATGCCTTCCGGCTGACCGGGAACTGGTCCACCGCCGAGGAAGCGGTCGCGCTGACCTTCCTGGAAGCCTGGCGGTTGCGCGGCAAGGTGGATCTGGAGGGCGGCCCGCTGCGGCCGTGGCTGCTGGGCATCGCGACCAACATGGTCCGGAATTTCACTCGCGCCTCCCGCCGTTATTCGGCCGCAGTGTCGCGCATTCCGCCGCCGGAGGCGATCCCGGATTTCGCCGACGAACTCGCCGGCCGCCTCGACGACACCGAGCAAGTGCGTTTCGCGCTTTCCTTGGTGAACAAACTTCGCCGCAACGAGCGGGAAATCTTCGCGTTGTGCGTGTGGTCCGGATTGGACAACATCGAAGCGGCCGAAGCATTGGGCATTCCGGTGGGTACGGTCAAATCCCGGCTTTCTCGAGCGAGGGCCAAGCTTCGAAAACTCGTCGAGGAATCCGGGGAACCGGATGTCGCCCGCGGACAGTCCATTGATAACCGCGAAAGCGCGGCCCGGCCCGACGGAGTGAGACAGTCATGAATTCCGATCTCGATCGCCTGCTCGCGGCGCCACCCGAGCGGGATCTCCCGAACGGTCGCCACCGGTTGTTCAGGGAGCAGTTAATGCGCGAAATCCGTACCGAGAAAAGGTCTGTTCGTACCCGCGTCGCGATCAGCGCGGCCATCGCCGGCACCACCGCGGTGCTGGTCGGCGGCGCTTTCGTTGCCACCCAGACGATCGGGGCGGCCCCCAGCAAGTCGTCAACAGCCGTCGACGCGCAGTTCCGCGCCGGCTCGGCGTCCAGTCTGCTGTTGCAGATGGCCGCCTACAGCGAAAAACTGCCGTCCACGCAGTCGGCTCACAACGGCCAGTGGGTGTACGTGAAATCCGAATCCCGCGACGCCACCCAGCCGCCGGCCCCAGGCAGCGTGTCTCGAACAGCGACCCTGGGCAGAAGACCCCGACAAAGGTCGATGGGACCCAGACCAGCCCGGTCGGGCCGCTCAGCGACATGCAGCAGCGGGAAGTCTGGTTGCCAGTCGACCCGCATTCGGCGATCCGTCCACTGATCCATGACCGAAATGGCTACACCGAGATCGACGGCAGCTCGAGCAACCCGATCACCCTGGCCGAACAAGGTAACTACCAGGCCATCGCGGCGCTGCCGACCGATCCGGACGCGCTGCTGAAGCTGATCACCGCCGAGCGCAAATCCGACAAGGGCAACCAGTCGCCCCAGGTGGTCTCCGAGATGGTGTTCCACGCGATCGAAAGCATCCTGGCGGAGTCGATCGTGCCGCCCAAGGTCGCGGCGGGCCTCTACCGCGCTGCTGCCAAGCTGCCCGGCATGACGGTGGTCCCGGATGTCACCGACGCGGCCGGCCGGCACGGCGTGGGTGTCGCGGTAGTCAGCGACGGCGTCGTCTACACCGGCTCGATCCGCGACACGATGATCTTCGACAAGAAGACCTTCAGCTACCTCGGCTCGACCTCGGTCATCGCCAAGACCGGCCCGAGCGGCACCGCCGGTACGTTCATCGGGATGACCGCCGTGCTCAGCCGGTCCATCGTCGACCAGCGCCCGACGGTGACGCTGACCACGAAGTAACTGTCTGCGAAGGACCCTTGCGTGCGCTCACACGCAAGGGTCCTTCGCGTTCGTACGACCCGATGTGACACTTCCAGCCCCCCTGGCGTTTTTTTCCAAACTCCAGGTGATTTTCGTCGAGTGCGGGACACTAGCCACGCAGGATCAGCGGGAGGTGGGTGGCCGAGCCGTGGGTCACCCGTATCGGCACTCCCCAGTCCTGCCGGATCAGGTGGCAGGCCGGGTGTTCCACGCCTTCGTCGCAAGCCGCGGCCTGCGCGGTGACGTGCAGGACGCCGTCTTTTATGTTGTCCGCCAACACAATCTCGCGATTGACAGTCAGTGTGTCGCCAGCGCCTTCGATCAGCAGCTCCGGTGGGGTCGAGCTCACTTGCAGACGAGTGGACGGGCCGTAACGCTCGTCAAGTTTCTGGCCCGGCGGCGGGCTGAAGACCACGTCGAGCGTGATCGCACCGGGCGCCAGATCGGTGACCGGCCGCTCGGTCCGCATCGCCGGTCCGTTGATTTTCCGCATCTTTCCGGGCGAAACCGGCCGGCTGAGCCGATGCGTGGCCGACTCGACCACCACCAGCTGGCCGTCCATCTCAACGGCGTCGGATGGCTCGGCGACGCCGGTGGCGAGCGTACTGACCTCGCGGGTCGTCGGGTCGTACCGCCGGACAGCGTTGTTGTACGTGTCCAGGACCGCCACCGAATGGTCGGCCAGCACCGCGACACCCAGCGGATGCTGGAAACGCGCCTTCGCGGCCGGCCCGTCGACATGCCCGAAGTCGAAAAGCCCCTCGCCAACAGCGGTGTGCAGCTCGCCATTTTCGGCGTACCGCAAGGCAGACGTCTCCGAGTCGGCGATCCACAGCCGGTCGCCGTCGGCGGCCAGCCCGGACGGCTGCGCCATCCAGGTGTCGGCCAGCGGCCCGTCTTTGAGGCCCTCGACCGTGGTTCCGGCCCACGGCAGGAACGAACCGTCGGTCGGATCGAAACGCCAGAGCTGGTGAATGCCCGCGGCGGCAACGATGACAGCGTTGTCATACCAGGCGAGGTCCCACGGCGAGAGCGGCACGCCGTCGGGAGCTTTCGCGACCGTACGTACGCGACCGTCGACCAGGTCGACCGTACGCAGGGCGTGATTGACGGTGTCGGCGACGAGTAGCTCTCCGGTTGGCAACACCAACACCCCTTGCGGCTCGGCGAACCGCGCGGTTTCCGCGCTGCCATCGGTGAATCCTCGTTCGCCGCTGCCGATCCGCCGCAGTACGGTCTCGCCGTCGGCGGCCAGCTCGACCAGCGAATGCTGCTGGGAGTCCGACACCAGGAACGTTTTGTCAGCGGTGACAGCGATCTTGCCGGGAAACCGCAGCACGGTCGGCGGTGCCGGCGGCGGCACGTACGGGCCGTCGCCGCGGTGCAGGGTGCCGCGCGCCTCGTGCTCGGCGACCACCTCACCGATCACCCGGTCCAGCCCCGCGACATGGCCCTCCCCCGCGGCCTGCGCCACCACATAACCCTCCGGGTCGACCAGCGCCAGCGTCGGCCAGGCTCGCACGGCGTACTGCTGCCAGGTCACCATCCGCGGATCGTCGAGCACCGGATGGTGTACGCCGTACCGCTCGACCGCGGCCAGCACGGCCAGGTGATCGCGCTCGTGCTCGAACTTGGGCGAGTGCACGCCAATCGTCACGAGCACGTCGCCGTACTTCGCTTCCAGCGGCCGCAACTCGTCGATCACATGCAGGCAGTTGACACAGCAGAAGGTCCAGAAATCCAGCAGCACGATCTTGCCGCGCAGATCCGCAAGAGTCAGCTCCCGGCCACCGGTGTTGATCCACCCGCCGGCGCCAACCAGCTCCGGTGCACGTACTCGCGCCACTCTCTCAGTCGCCACATCGGTATCCAACCAAGTCGACGGCCCGACTGTTCCATGGCCACCAATGGCTCACCGTGACGGGCCGGTCACCTGCGGCTTTTCCGTAGGACGGAACGGATTTTTAAGACTTCAGCCCCGCCGACACGGTACGCACACGCCTGTGTACTGTTGGCGCTCGAGAAGCTCGACCCTCGACTCGCCGTCGACGCGACCAGCACAACGGGTGACCACACTCACACCGCTATGGTTCGTTGAACGGATTTTGCCGCCGACTTTGTCCACGATGGACATTCACGGCGGGTTTTTGGCCGCACCTGGTGATATTTCCGCAGGTGCCACTTCTGGCGATGAACACAGTCGCCCCACAGCTCTTCGTAACCGACTGTTGAACGGTTCACCAACAAGAGCTTTCCGTTCTGTCTCAAACCGGTTTTCCTATCGGCACTCAGACAATCGGGGGATATTGCCGTGGGCGCGAACGTGATTACGTAACAACGCCGAAATATTTCACGTGGGCCACTGGACGGTCCGGGGGAGACTTATGCCAGTCAACATGGCCGGGGAAACAACGAGTTTTGCGGTCGATTCCTCAGCCAATTCACAGGATTGGGTCTCCGCTTCTCGGGTTAGACGCCTTCATCACGTTTTTGAGGCGAGCGCCGATCGCACCCCGCAGGCGATTGCCGTCGTTGTAGACAACCGGACCGTGACATACGCCGAGTTGGACGCATTGGCCAATCAGCTCGCGCACTACCTGCGGTCACAGGGTGCCGGCGGCTCGCGGGTGGCGATCCTGCTCCAGCGGTCCCTGCAGACGTATGTCTCCCTTTTGGCGGTGGGAAAAGCCGCGCGCGATCTTCGTTCCGATCGACCCAGGTTCACCGCCCGATCGGGTCGCGTACATCGTTGAAGATGCCAACGTCGACGTGATTCTGACCTCTACGGATCTGGCCGCGGCGGCCGTCGGACTGGAATGCAAGGTCGTCGAACTGGACGCGGCGGCCAGCCACCTGCGGACGCTGCCGGCTACCCGGCCGGATCTGCGCAGCGAAGACGCGTATAACAGCGACCCGGACGCGTACATCATCTATACCTCCGGGTCCAGTGGCCGCCCCAAAGGCGTGCTGGTCGCCCAATCGAGCATCTGCAACTTCCTCGACGTGGTCCCGACCGTGTACGACGTGCGGCCGAGCGACCGGGTCTATCAGGGCATGACGATCTCTTTCGACTTCTCCATCGAAGAGATCTGGCCCACCTTCGCGGTGGGCGCGACGCTGGTGGTCGGCCCGACCGACTCGCGCCGGCTCGGTGCCGAACTGGCCGACTTCCTGGATTCCGCTGGCGTCACGGTGATGTACTGCGTGCCGACGCTGCTCGCCACCATCCCGCGTGAATTGCCGGAGATTCGCAGCCTGTTGGTCGGCGGCGAGGCGTGCCCGGGGCAACTGGTCGAGCGGTGGAGCCGGCCGGGGCGGCGGATCCTGAACACGTACGGGCCGACCGAGGCGACCGTGACGGCGATTTGGTGCGAACTGCTGCCGGGCCGTCCGGTGGTGATCGGCAAGCCTTTGCCGACGTACACAGCGGTTCTGCTCGATGACGACCGCCACACCGTGCCGGACGGCGAGGTCGGCGAGATCTGTCTCGGTGGCGCTGGAGTGGCCCGCGGGTACGTCGGCCGGCCCGACCTGACCGCCGACAAGTTCATCGACCACGCCTTCGCGCCGGCCGGCAGCAAGCTTTATCGCACCGGCGATCTCGGGCGGCTCACCCAAGACGGCGACATCGAGTATTTGGGCCGCGCCGACGCCGAGGTGAAGATCCGCGGCCACCGGGTCGACCTGGGCGAGATCGAAAGCGTCCTGATGGAGGACGACGGCGTCGCCGAGGCGGTCGCCGCGATGATGGCCGCGGGGCAGGATCCGGACGCGGCAACGGAACTTTCCGCGTACGTGGTGCTGTTGCCCGGCACCAACGAAGACGAAGCGACGGTTGTCCGGCGGCTGCACGAAAAAAAATCCGCGACCGGGTGCCGTCGTACATGGTGCCGTCCTTTATGGACATCGTGCTGGCACTGCCGACGATGCCCAGCGGCAAGGTCGACCGCAAGCTGTTGCCGGCGCCGAGCGGTCGGCGGCTGGCGCTCAGCTCCGGTCCGGTCATCGCGGCCGGCACCGAGATGGAAACCCGACTGCGGGGCGCGTGGGCCCAGGCTTTTGGCTTGGACGCAGGGGAACTCTCGGTCGAGGCGAACTTCTTCACCGACCTCGGCGGCCATTCGCTGCTCGCCGCCACCGTCGTTTCGTTGCTCCGGGCCGAGAAGATCGGCACCAGCCCAGCCGTACGGGATCTTTACGCGAACCCGACGGTCCGTTCGATGGCCGGGTATCTGGATGCCGAGGAACAACGCGGCGCGATGCCGGCCGCACCGCGGGCGCCGGGCCTGCGGCACCGCCGCGGCCGGATCGCCCGAGCCGGTTTCGCCCAGGCAGTGGTGATCTACCTTCTGTTGCTGGTCATCACCCTGCCGGTTTCGTACGTCTACACGATCAACAACGGTGACGTTTCGGTGCAGGTGCTGCTCCAACTGCTCTGCGCCATCCTGGTCAGCTATCTCGGCGTACGCTGGGCCGTCCCGCTGGTGGTGGCGAGGCCACTGGCATGGGGAATCAAACCCGGCCGATATCCGTTATGGGGCATCACTTATCTGCGGCTGTGGGCGCTGGACATGGTGCTCGCGATCGGGCCGCTCCCGGTGGTCAGCGGATCGCCGCTGATGGCGATGTATCTGCGGGTCCTGGGTGCGCATATCGGCCGTCGTACGACTATTGAGACCAGCACGGTCTCGCTGCCCGGGATGGTCTACGTCGGACGGGACGCCTCGATTGGCTATGGCGCCACGATCCGGCCGTGGAAGGTCGAAGACGGTCTGGTGACGGTCGCGCCCATCATCACCATCGGGCCGGGCGCCTTCGTTGGCGCGCGAACACCGTTCTGGAGCCGGGCAGCACCATCGACGCGGGTGCCTGCCTGGCCCAGCAGTCAGTGATCGGCGAAGGCGAGCGGGTGCCGATCGGACAGCGCTGGTCCGGTTCACCAGCCAAGCCGGCGGCCGAACTCGACCTCGTGGTGGAAATGATGATGCGCGGCCAGACCCGAAACCCGTGGCTGGCGGCTTCATCACCTGATCGCCGCGGTGTTCGGGCTGGCTGGCCTGGAAGTCGGCGCGATCGCCACCATCGTGCCCGGCGTCGCACTGGTGTGGTGGGCGCTGCTCACCATGGGCGTGCTCGCCGGCGTGATCGCGACCATCCTGGCCGGCCCGGTTTTCGTCCTCACCGTGTGCGGTGTGGTCGCGGTCGGCAAGCGAATGGTGCTGCCAAACACCCCGGTCGGCATCTATCACTCCCGGTCCGGTTTGGGCGTACGCAAGTGGATCGCTGACAAACTGCTGGAATTCAGCCTGACCTTCACCAACTCGCTTTATGCGACGCTTTACACCGTGCCATGGCTGCGGATGCTCGGCGCCCAGGTCGGCCGGCGCGCCGAGGTCTCCACCGCCGCCCACCTGGACCCCGACCTGCTGGTGCTGGGCACCGAGAGCTTCGTGGCCGACATGGCCAGCGTGGGCGCCGCCACCTTCGCCAACGGCCGAGTGGCCTTCCTGCCCACGTCGGTGGGAAGCCGGGCATTTGTCGGCAACGCCGCCTTCGTACCGGCCGGCAGCACCCTTGGCAGCGGCTCGCTGGTCGGTGTCGGAACCGTGCCACCGGACGAAAACGTGCCGGAAGGCACCTCCTGGCTCGGCTCCCCGGCAATGCACCTGCCGCTGCGGCAGGACAGTGGCTCCTTCTCCGAGCAGCAGACCTTCCGGCCCAACCGCCGGCTGGTGTTGCAGCGCCTGGGTATCGAGTTCTTCCGGGCCACCCTGCCGGCTTCGGTGCTGGGCCTGAGAGTTTCTACGTCTTCCTGCTGGCACTTTCCACCTTCGCCCGTGGAAACGACCTCCCGCTGCCGGCCATGGTCTCGCCGCTGCTGGCGATCCTGGCCAGCCTCGCGGTCATCCTCTACTGCGTCGGGATCAAGCGAAACGTGATCGGCGCGTACGAGCCGCGGGTGGAACCGCTGTGGAGCCCGTGGGTGCGCCGCAGCGAGTTCGTCACCGGGCTGTTCGAGGCCGCCGCCGTGCCAGCCGGGCTGGCCGTGCTGGTCGGCACTCCGTTCCTGCCCCCGGTGTTGCGTTGGTTTGGCGCGAAAATCGGCCGCCGGACCTGGATCGGCACCACTTACCTGACCGAATTCGACCTGGTCGACATCGGCGACGATGCCACCATCGGCACCGATGTTTCGCTGCAGACGCACCTTTTCGAGGACCGGGTCATGAAAATGTCCACGGTCACCATCAAGAGCGGGGCGAGCGTCGGCACCCGGACGATCGTGCTCTACGACGCTGTCGTGGACAACGACGTGACGCTGGGATCGCTGTCGTTGCTGATGAAGGGCGAGCATCTCACGCCCGGCACCCGCTGGCACGGCATCCCGGCACAGGGCGCCACCGAGGCCTCCGCGCTGGACTTCGACGCCATCGCCGCGCAGCGGCGCGGCCGGCATCACCGCGACACCCCTGAAACCGCAACGAAAGCACTCCACTGATGAACAAGACTCTGCTGGTCAGCGATCCGCACTACTTCCGCATCGCGTACGAGATCAATCCCTACATGCACACGGGTGCGCAGCCGGACAAGTCGGCCGCCGTCGCCGAGCACCAGGCGATCGTGTCCGCGCATTTGGCCGCCGGCCGCAAAATCGAGTATGTGGCGTCCGAGCCGGACTGCCCGGACATGGTCTATACGGCCAATGCCGCCGTGGTCCGCGGCGACCAGGCTGTGCTGGCGAAGCTGCCGCCCCAGCGGCAGGGCGAAACGCCGTACCACCGGGCCTGGCTGAAAAGCCGTGGATTTCAGGTCCTCGACGCGCCTTACGATTTCAGTGGCCAGGGCGACGCATTGGCGTGCGGCGACTTTCTGTTGACCGGCTACGGGCAACGAACGGACCGGCGAATGCTGGCGGTGCTCGCCGATCACCTGGGATATCAGGTCATTGGGTTGCGTACGGTCAGCGCCCAGTGGTACGACCTCGACCTTGCCTTGGCTGTCATCGAAAGTCCACACACCCTCGCGTACTGCCCCGAAGCATTTGACGAGCTCAGCAGGCAAACCCTGGAGGGACTCGGGCTGGACCTGATCGAGGTTTCACTGGACGAGGCACGCGGTTTCGCGTTGAATCTGATCAGTGACGGCAGCACGGTGACGATGACCGCCGGCGCGCCGCGGCTGGCCGGTGAGCTACGCGACCGTGGCCTCACCGTGGTCGAGTTGGACACGACCGAGCTGAGAAAAGGTGGTGGCGGGATCCGCTGCACCGCGCTGACTCTCGATAATCCCCAGTTGTAGGTTGTGATGATGTCCGCGCAGCCGTTCGACGCCGCCCGTCGAGCTCTCAGCAACCTTTTCGGCTCTTCCTCCGACGAGTCGAGGGAACAGCCGGTCGCGCTCGTCTACCGGGGCCCGGCCAGCCTGCCGGGCTGCCCGGAAGCAGTTCATTCACTGCTGGCATCCTGCCCGTACCAGTTCCGGATCCGTTATGTCGGGCCGAAGGACCACGAGTTGACCGCGGATGCCCTGTCCGGTGCGCGGCTGTACGCCCAGCCCGGCGGCGGCACGTTGAAACGCGCGTACAAACATCTGCGCGAACATCGTTCGCACATCCGCGACTTCGTCCGCGGCGGTGGCGGCTACCTCGGGTTCTGCCTCGGTGGTTATCTCGCCGGCGCGACCCCTGGCTTCGACCTGCTGCCCGGCGACACCGACCAGTACATCGAGACCGACGACGCCACGATCGACTTCGACGGCAACACGGTCGTCGATGTTTTGTGGCGCAACGAGAAAAGCGCTGTTCTTTCAGGACGGCCCGCATTTCGACATCAAGCGACGGTCGGCGACTGTCCTTGCCACGTACCAGAACGGCACGGTCGCCGCGTCCGTGACGCCGTTCGGCGCCGGTCGCGTCGGAGTTGTCGGACCACATCCGGAGGCCACTCGCGACTGGTTCACCGACGCGGGCCTGCGGGTCCCCCGGCCACTCGGCCTGGACCTCGGGCAGGACCTGGTTTCCACGGTGATGAGCCAATGACCGCTTCGGTACGCACCAAAAGCCGGCTGCTCGGGGTGGACGCTGCCCGAGGTATCGCGCTGCTGGGCATGATGGCCGTCCATTCGCTCTACGAGTCCAATGCCGACGGTTCGCCCACCGCGTCCTTCGCGATCTTCGGTGGCCGGGCGGCCGCGACTTTCGCCGTACTGGCCGGCGTCGGCATCGCTTTCATGACCGGCCGCAGGCGAGTCCAATTCCGCTCTGGGCTGCCGGTTATCACCGGCCTTGCCGTACGAGCCTTGGCCATCGGCGCGATCGGGCTCTTCATGGGATACGCCGACGCGAAACTCGCGGCGGTCATCCTTCCGTACTATGCTGTGCTTTTTTCTCCTCGCGATCCCACTGGTTTTCCTGCCCGGCTGGCTGATCGCCGCGATAGGTGTGGCGGTCGCCGCCGGCGTCCCCATCCTCACGCATCTATGGCTGCCGCATCTTCCGGTGCCTACCCTGGACAACCCCGAATTCATTGACATCATCCAGAACCCCATCGGGGTCCTCGGCGAGCTGACGATCACCGGTGAGTATCCGGCGCTGTCGTGGTTGGCGTACGCTTGCGCCGGCATCGCTATCGGGCGGCTCACCCTCAGCCGGCTGCGGGTGGCGATTTCGTTGCTGGGAACCGGAATCGTGCTAGCCGGTGGGGCCGCGTACGCGTCGTGGCTGCTGCTCAACCACTACGGCGGGCTCGCGCAGATCTGGATCGCACAGCCCAGCAGCATCCTGACCGCGCCAGAAACCTCGGAACTGCTCACCCTCGGCGGCGACGGGACCGTACCAACTTCCACCTGGTGGTGGCTCGCTGTCGACGCCCCACACACACCGGCACCACCCCGGACATGGTCGGAACCACCGGTTCGGCCATCGCCCTGCTGGGCCTGATGTTGTTGTTAGGCCACATAAGTTGGCGCTATCTGCGGCCAGTGATCACCACCTTGCAGGCACCGCTGGCCGCTGCCGGTGGGATGACACTGACGCTCTACTGCGCGCACATCTGGTTCCTGAACTCCGACTACGACATCTATTCGGCCGAGGTCGGCTACACCCTGCAGGTCATCGCGGTGCTGCTGATTGGTCTCGCTTGGAAGGCCACGGCTGGAAAAGGCCCGCTGGAGACCCTCGTCGCCGGAGTCTCCGGTCGATCCCGGTCCTGGGTGGCGACCAAGACCCGGCACAAACCCAAACCGCTGCCCGTCGCCCCGGTCAGCCCGGCCATCCCACGCCCCGCCGAGCCGGTGGACACAACGCGGACCCCATTGCGGTCAGTCCGGCCAGGCCGGCACCGCAGATCGTCCGCCGAGTTCCGGCCCAAGTGGCCGCGACGGACGATCCGACGATGGAGTTTTCGCTCCCGTACTCGGTTCCCCCGGCGGAAACCACCATGGAGCTGCCGGCGTTGCGGTTCACCACCGCGATCACGACGGCCGAGGAAACAACCATGGAATTCCCGGCTATCACCTCAGACTGGCTGCTCGACATCTTCACCCAAGAAGACGAGAATGCGAAATAGGGCGGCTTGTTTTCGCCTGTTTGCGGCCACCCTGCTCGTTTTCGCACTGGCCGCTTGTTCCACTCCGCCACCGCCGCCACCGCGCCCGCTGGCCCTGGTCTATCGCGGGCCGGCCGCTTGCTCGGGTTGCGCGGAGTCGGTGGCGACCCTGTTGCAGAACTCCCCCAGCCATTTCCGGACCAAGTTCGTCGGTCCGGACGGTGACGAAACACTTTCGGCCGCGACCTTGGCCACCGCGGTGGTCTACGCTCAACCCGGCGGCGGCAGCCTCGACCCGGCCTGGCGAAAAATGCGGAAATACGCCGCCATCATCCAGGACTGGGTGCGCGGCGGTGGCACGTACCTGGGCTTCTGCCTCGGCGGCTACCTCGCCGGCGCCACTCCTGGTTTTGCCTTGATTCCCGGCGACACCAACTCGTATACCGACACTGCCCAGGCCACCGTCAAAACCACCGACGACACGATTGTCACGGTCCGCTGGCGCGGCCAGAGCAGGCACATGTATTTCCAGGACGGCCCGGTCTTTCAACTGAGAACCGGCGCCTCGGCTACAGTTTTGGCCACCTACCCCAACAACACCACAGCCGCCCTCGCCACCACGTACGGCCGTGGCCGGGTGGGCGTGGTCGGCCCGCACCCCGAAGCCGACCAGTCCTGGTATTCCGACGCCGACATCACCAACCCCGACGGCATCCGCCCGGACCTCGGCTACGACCTCATCGAAACCACCCTTATCTCCCCGTCTCCGCCCCGAGCCCCACCCCCAGTCGGACAAGATAGGCACCTGCCCGACATCTTCGGTAAGTGTCGGGCGCCGTGCTAAAGTGTGGGGCATGACCGTTCCAGCCCACTCCGCGGACCCGACCCAGGGCGCCAGCCAACACCGGCGGATGCCCGCCGAGGAGCACCGCGAGATCGCCGCACTCACGATGCGTGAGCTGGGAAAACTCACGGCTGACCAGGTGGAGCGCCTCGAGCACCCGGTGCCGGTCACCAGCAACGGACTGCCGGTCGCCTGGCTGGTGCCACTGACGCCCAGTGAACGTCGCCGGGCCGAGATGATCGCCGCCGGCAAGCTTCGTCCCGGCCAGCCTCGGGGGCTCGGCCGGTGGTCACCGCTGCCGGCGACCGGCAGCGGGCCGACACTGTCCGAGCTGCTGTTGGACCTGCGCGAGCAGGAGCGGACGTGATCTATGTCGACTCCTGCGCGCTGGTGAAACTCGTGATCACGGAGGAGAAGGAGACGGCGGCACTTCAGGCTTACCTGGCAGATCGGCAGGACGAGGTGGTCACGTCGGATCTCGCGGTGACCGAGGTGATCCGGGTCGTCCGGCGATCCTGCTACGACACCCAGCGCAACCTCCGGGTCGATCCGGAGGTTCTGGACGAGCGGCTGGCCGCCGCGGCTGACCTTCTCGACCATATCGACCGAGTCACCGTCGACACGGACACCTTTATCAGCGCCGGGATGTATGCGGACGATCCATATGTCGGCTCGCTCGACGCGATTCACCTTGTCTGCGCCCAAGAAATCGGACCAGCGCTGACTTCCTTCGTCACGTATGACAGAACATTGGCGCAAGCGGCACGCCGGAGCGGATTTCCGGTGGATCAGCCGGGCTGATCGGCCCAGCTGGTGACGCTGCCGCCGGCGCCAGCGTCGGACGGCGGGCCGGTGTTGTCGATCAGGAGCGACTGGCCGCCTGGGGAAGCGGTGACAGTGGCCGTACGGTTGTTGGCGCGGACCTCGACGGTGTTCCAGTTCCCGCGGGTGTATTTCCACTGAATGCCAGCGTGATCGGGGATCTGTACGGTCAGCTCCCAGATTCCGGGTGAACTCTCGTGCATCCGGGTGGTGGCGTTTCCACCGCACCAGAGGCAAAGTGGGTCCGAAGCACCAGCCGGCAAGCTAGTGGTGGCACCGGCGAGGTAGACAGTCGAGCCGGACGGCACCTTGACTCGAAAGGTGGTCGTCACGATTTTTGGCTCCACACGGTGACTAACCCGCGCCGACAACGCGGAGCCATGGAGGTGGCTGTCAAACGCCCGCACCTGGTACGAATAAGTCTTGCCGGGCGACACGAGCGGATCCACATAAGACGACGCCGAACCCGGCAAGGTGGCGACCGGATCGGGACGATCGCTGCGATAGACCCGATATTCGGCGGCATCCGGGTCGCTCGGCCACTGCAGGCTCAGCGTCGAGGCGGACCAGTCCATCGTGACGGCCGGCGCCGCCGGTGGTGTCGTGCCGGTGCTCGGTTTCGCCACCAGTGTGCCGCGAGCCGTGTACGTCCAATGATGGCCGCCATCGCTGGAAAAACGGGCCTGGAAGTCGTACGAGCCGGCACTCTCAGGGCGGAGGCCACCACTGAAGTGCAGCCCAGCCGCCCCGCTCATCGGCCTCCAGTCGTACGATCCGCCAGCCGTCGCCAGGCCGACCTCGGCTCTGATCGCGGTTGGATCACCAATCGACGGTGCTGTCACGTCGGCGGTGACCGTCGTGGGGTCGACACCGACCTCGCGGTCGACCTGGGTCGCCGAGGTCAAGGTCGCCGCGGTGATCGGCCTCGACGGTGTGACGGCTGTTTCCGCAGACTGGGCCCCGATATTGCCCGCTGCGTCGACCGCGCGAACAACGTAATGGGCCCGGGAATCCGGAGTGTCCACAAAGGACGGACCGGCAACGACTCCGACCCGTTCGTAGCCGCCACCAGAAAGCGGACTGCGCCACACCTCGTACCGGCTCGCACCTGTTACGGTCGACCACCGCAGCGAAACCCGGCCGGCCGCGGCCGGGCTGCCACTCACCCGCTGCGGCGCTGGCGGAGGCGTCAGGTCCTGACCTGGCGTGGCGACCAGAACTTGCGCGGTCATCGGTGGCACGGACGCGGTCACCACGCCAGCGGCGCTGGTCACCGCCTGCGCACCGGCGCCGAAGGCGGGCGCTAGGGCGATACCGTCACGCGCCACAGATCCCAGTGGTACGCGCAAAGTCCGCATACTGGAGCTGCGGTTGACCAGCACCAATGCGAGATCGTCTGGGCTACGCATGGCATAGCCGAGGGTCTGCGCGGTGTCGTCGGTCAACAGGAAATGCGCGTCGCCGTCACGAAGGACCGGATGGGTTTTCCGCAACGAGGCGAGATGCGTATAGAACGACAGGAGATCGCGGTCGCCGCCGGCACAGTACGAGGTGGCCGCCGAGCAGTTGCTCGTACCAGTCCAGGGAAAGGTTCGTCGGTTGTCGGGGTCGTCGGAGCCGGTCACGCCGACCTCGTCACCGTAGTAGACGCTCGGCATCCCGGGCACCGTGAACTGGATCGTGGCGGCCACCTTTTCGGCGGCGAGGCCGGCCGCGACATGGGCCGGATTCGCCTCGCGATCGGCGCTGTTGTACTTGCCGGGAGTCAGCATCCAGCGGATCCGCGCGGTGTCATGCGAGTCGAGAAGGTTCATGAAAGTCCGGTAGGTGGCGTCCGGATAGTCCTGCCGAATGGACTGCATGGCGGCGGCGAACTGCGACACCGGTACGGTTGGATTGTCGTCGCCTGGGAATGACTTGTCGTCGCCGACCGCGCCCATCAGCGACAACACCGCGGCCCGGAACCGATAGCCCATCGGGGTGTCAGCCTGGTCGCCGTTGGTGAGTTTCATGTTGTCCGCGAAGTGCCAGCCCTCAGCGACCAGCGGCGCACCCGGCTTGGCGTCTTTCACCACCGTACGGAACTGTTGCCAATACGCGGTGGGGAAAGACTCATCCTGCATCGAGTCCAGCCGGAAACCGTCCGCGCCGAAGTCCAGCCAGCGCCGCGCGATGGACTGCGGGCCGTTGTAGAAGTAGTCAGCGACCGGTGCGAAAACGGCGGCCGGGTTGCCAGGATCGTGCTTGCGGAACAGCGGCAACGCCTCGGCTACATTGCCCCATTCCTCGTACGAGGCGAAAAGGCCCGGCTTGCTGCCGGCACAAGGTCCGGTCTCGCCGACCGGCAGGTCGGTGAAAGTAAACCACGACCGGTACGGCGAAGTGACGCTCTCGCAAGCGCCGTCGTTGGGATAGTGGTGGTAGCGGTCGAAATACGGACTGTCCGATGAGGACGGATCGAACGGCACGTCCAGGATCACCTTGATGCCGCTCCGATGCGCCCGCTGCAGCAGCTGCCGCAGCCCCGCCGCACCCCCGAACGCCGGGTCGATGCGGGTGAAATCCTCGACGTCGTAAGCGTGATTGGATTTGCTCGCGAAGATCGGCGTCAGGTAGAGGATACTGGCGCCCAACCCGTGCAGGTACGGAATTTTCGCGGCGATGCCTTGCAGATCGCCACCGAAGTAGTCCCGGCCGAGGGCCTGCTCGGTGCACGGCTCGTCGACGTGATCGCGGCAGCCGCCCGCGGGCAGCTGGTTCCACGTCCGGTGGGTGGTCTGGGCCGCCTGGGCCAAGGCGATCTGCGAGGGAGTCGCGTTCGGCGGAGCCGGATAGTCGTATCGCGACCGTGTCAGCGAAACATCGTTGCTGGGGTCGCCATTGTCGAACCGGTCCGGCATGATCTGATACATCACGCCGTCTTTCATGGCCCCCCCCACCACCGGAAAGTCCGGCCGCACCACGTGAATTCGGTAATCCTGCGCGACATCGCCGTCCGTGCTGGCGCCCATCGCGCCAAACTGGGCGGGCTGGTCAGCGTAATACGCGGTCTGCTGCCCACGCTGTACGACGAACCGGTAACCGTACGCGCCGAGATCGGTTGGTTTGACCACGGTTTCCCAGAAATCACAGCGCTGACCCACGAGTGTGCTGTCATAGCAGGAAACCGCGCGCGCCGCGCGCCGCATCGGAACCAGCTGCTGCGATTGAGTGGACTGCTCGGTCAGCCGCAGGGTGACGGCGTCGACATTGTCAGCGGCCGTACGAAACCTGACCGTCGCCGCGCTGCCCGGCGCGACCGTACCGGCCGGCACTCGGTAGACATCGCTCTGTCCGTCGTGCCCGAGCGCGGCCCGGTCAATCCCGGTCGCGGCGGGCGACGCCGTCGCCCGCGCCGCGCCCATCCCGGGTGCCCCCGGCAGCATGGTAAACACCATTGCCATCCCCACGGCGACAGCAACCATGCGGCTGCGCTTGAGCATGCCGGACCACCTCCGAGCTGACGGTACCCACATCAGCGTTTTTTTTCTTCTCCCCCTGGTCAGCGGAATTTCAGCGATTGGTCGCACATATCAGACGATCGCCGTCCGGCGTGCGGTAGTAGAGCACGGACCGGCCGGCGCGGCGCCGGCGTACGAGTTGCGCATTCCAGGAGCACTTGAGGTGGTTGCCGACGGCTCCGAACGCGAACCCGGTCGCCGATGTTCCTCACCCGCGTCGACCTTGTCGCAGGCGAGGAACATCCTTCCTCGTGCGGCCTGCTAGTAAGACCTCGAGGGCGGTCAACACCGCTGGCCAGACGGTCGAGAGAGGGTCGACGACGCCGAAGTGGCCGGCGCCGGGCAGCTCTGTCAGCCGGCAGCCGGTGGCGCGCGCGTACGCACGGGACATCTCGATCGGCACCCGGTCGTCCTCGTCGCCGTGGATCACCCACACCGGCGCCTCGGGCGCGGCGAGGTTGGCGGTGTCAGCAACCGCGTACCGATCCGGCACCTCGTCGGGACCGCCGCCGAGCAGGGCATCCACCGCGCCGCCGTCCAGGTCCTGTTCGTACGCGCCGGCCAGGTCGATGACCGGCGCGAGCGCCAGCACGCCTGTGGGCCGGGACCGCAGTGCCGCCCACACGGCGAGGTGGCCGCCAGCCGAATGGCCGGCGTAGACGATCCGGTTCAGGTCGGCGCGGCCGGGCGCGGCGGCCGCGATGAGGGCCGGCACCGCCTCGATCGAGGCCGCGACATCGTCGAAAGTCGCCGGCCAACCGCCGTCCGCGCCGGTCCGCCGGTATTCCAGGCTCGCGACCGCATAGCCGCGGCTCGCGAGGTCCGCCGCCATCGGGCCGGTGTACGAGCGGTCGTACGCGGACCGCCAGAAACCAACCACCGTGCCACAGCAACACCAGCGGCCCAGCCTCACCGGCCGGCAGCCGCACGTCCGCCACGTGATCCGGATGCGGCCCGTACGACACGGTCAGATCCGGCGGCGGCGCCGGCCGGCTCAACACTTCCCGACTGTCCACCGCCCGACCTTAACCGGCCGAGCGTCACCTGAGGGACGACTGGTAGCCGCGGGCCTGAACGGCGAAAAGCTCTGCATACTGGCCATTGCTGGCAATCAGCTCGTCGTGGGTGCCCGATTCCGCGATCTTTCCGTCGGACAGCACGACAATCTCGTCGGCTTCCCGCACCGCGCCAAGGCGGTGCGACACCAGCACGCTGGTACGACCGGAGCGGTGTTGGCGCAGCCGGTGGTGGATTTCGTGCTCCGCCCTGGCATCCAGGCCGGAACTGGGTTCGTCCAGGATGAGCAGGTCGCGGCCGTCTCGGAGCAACGTTCGGGCCAGCGCGAGCCGTTGCCACTGGCCGCCGGAAAACATCACGCCGGGGCCGTCGTGGCCGGCGAACGTACGGCTCAGCATGGTGTCGTAACCGGCCGGCAACGCCCTGACCGGCCCCGCTACCCCGGCTTTCTCAGCAGCGACGCGGATCCGATCGCGATCGGCCAGCGCCGGCAGGTCACCGATCCCAATGTTCTCCGCCGCGGTCAAGTCGTACGACATGTAGTCCTGGAAAAGGACACCCATCCGTTTCCCGCAGCCGCGCCGGTGGCACTTCGCGGATGTCCACCCCGTCCCAGCGAATCGAGCCGTGGGTCGGATCGTAGAAACGGCACAGAAGTTTCACCAGCGTGCTCTTGCCGGCGCCATTGAGGCCGACGATCGCCACCGCCGTCCCGTACGGAATCGTCAGGTTGACGCCCCGCAACACCCAGGGAAGGCTTTCGTCGTACCGAAACCAGACGTCTCTGAGTTCGATGCCCTGGCGCAGCACCGGCAACTCCCCGCTCGTGGTGACCGGCAGGTCGTCGGGAAGCGAGACGATATCCGCGTGATACTCGAAAAACAGAAGTGCTTCGTGCCCAATCGCCAGGCTGTCGACCAGCCCGGCCATCGCGCCCTGAGTGCCGGCGACCGCGGCCACGAAAGCCGTGACGTCACCAAGGCTGAGACCACCGGTCGCCGCCGAATGGACAGCCCAGACGAGCCCAGCGCCGGCGACTATCGCACCCAGCCCCGAAAGCCCTGACTGTATCAGCGCTCCTCGTCGATCCAGTCCACGCTCGGCCGTCTGGGTTGCCCGCAACTCTCCAAAAAGTCGTCCCTTGAGGAAGTCGCCCAGGCCCAGCAGACGCACCTCCTTGGCGGCTCGTACGTCCGTGATCAACGAGCTGTAGAGCGACTGGCGCCGTGCGGTGGCAGCAAAATCCGCGACCATCCGGCTCCGCCGCCGGGACAGCGCCAGCCGCGCCAGCAGCGCCGGAACTCCCGCGGCGGTCACCACAAGGGCCATCACCGGGCTGAGAATCCAGAGCGTCACCAGCATGCTGGCGACGGTGACCGCACTGCGGCCGGCAGTGAACATGCCGGTCAGTGCCGGCATCATGGCCGTACCGTTGACATGCGCTGCCATCTGCAGCTTGTCCGCTACCGCCGGACTCTCGAACCGGGCCAGCCCGTGAAATCGGTTGACCGCACTGAAAAGTCGGTCCTGCATGGTCCGTCGTCCGTCGATCCGGCGGCGCAACTCACACTTTGCAGGTAAGTGACCAATTGCGGCAGCACTCCGGTGGCAATCCCGACGGTGGCCAACCCGCCCGCGACGCCCAGCAGCGCGACCTGGGGCCGACCGGAGACAATCCCATCGACGACGAGCTTGGTCAGCCACGCGGTGGCGGTAGGCAACAGTCCGCTGATCAGGTTCGTCGCCAGGGCGCCCACCAGCAGTGGCCAGCCGGCCGCCCAGCACAGCCTGGCCATCGCGGCGGCCTGCCGGCCTTTGCCACCTTTCGGCCGTACTTGTTTGTCAGGTAAGGCAAACGTCACGCGGAGATCCGCTCCGACAGTCCGGCCGCCTCAGTCTGCGCGCGTACGATCACACCATCGGTGTCCACCCGCAAGAAGGTGGGGTATGCCCGGATACCCAGACCGCGGGCCACCTCCGCGCCGTCCGGGCCGGTGAGCACCGCGGCGTCGCCCAACTGCCGCAGCAGTGGATCCCGCTCCGCACCCGTACCAGTGACGATGGCGACGCAGTGCTGGCCGCTGGCCTGTTCGGCGAACTTCGGTGCCTGCTCATGGCAGGAGTCACAGCCGACGGAGAAAAATCCGACCAGGGCCGGCGTCCGGCCGCCGATTTCCGGAATCTTGCGGCCAACCAACTCGGTCACGTCGTAGTCAGTGATCCCCATGCCCAGGACTTTGCGCAGGTTTTCCAGCTCCGCCCCTTGTTCGCGCAGCCGGCGCAGGATGGCGAAAATCAACAGCAGACCGACCAGGCAGAGCACACCGAGCAGGACGACCGCGGCGATCAGTACGGGCATCAGGACTCTCTCTTTCGTACGAAAAAAAAAATGGCCGAGGCAGGCCGATCCGCGACCGAGCCGGCCCACCTCGGACGCGGACTACTAGACGAGACAGTTCACATTCGAGTGGTACACGCAGGACGTACACCCGTTACCGTCGCAGTACTTGTAAACCCAGGTGTTCACGAAATCCTCGCAGTAGCAGGCATAATATGCGCCAGCTTTGGCTTCTGTCTCTTGGGAACAAACCGCTGCAGCAGCCGGTCACCGATCCTGTTCATGACTTTCACCATCGAATTTCTCCTTCCGCCGCGGCACCGACGATCGGGCCACGAGAGTCGGACGCTAACTACTTTCCTTTCAAAAGTCCATAGATGGACGCACATAGCGCTACAATTGCTATTATTGCCGAGATCACAGGTGACAATTGGAAGGCTTATGGCATGACAAAAGAATAAACGGCAGGTCAGCGGGCTGACATCTGGCGGATCATCACGCCGAGCAGGCGATCACCGGCATAGAAACCCCATTGCCGCGAATCGCTGCTGATCGCCCCGTCGCCGATCACGACCAATTTCCCGGCCGGCACCACAGCAGGGTTGCCGGCCGGCACGGTCCCGACTGGCACGTCGTCACCAGGCAGCGCGACTACTCGCTTGATATTCCAGACCGAGGTGGAATCCAGCACGTTCACCAATTCGGCCGGCGACTGCAACACAACGATGTCACCGACTCGTACGTCATCCAGTTGGCGACGGCGAACCAACACCCGATCCCCTGATTCCAGGGTCGGCGACATACTGGCGCCGTCGACAGAGACAACCACCAGTCGCCGCCGTGTTCGTACGATCGCCGCCGTCGCGACCGCTGCCAGCACGACCACCGCTCCAGCGATCCAGCCCCCGTAAAAACCAACCATCCTCCCGTGAGTCCGTTCTGGCACGAGCTTAGGCGACCAGGCTTTCAGCCCGCTGACATTTTGCTGTCAGCGTCCTCCGCACCTGACATACACCCGACCTGCCCGATGGGGCAAGGTGGATGCCCCGTTGCCCGCCCCGGGGCTTGCCGAAACATGACACGATCGGACCGAAGCGATAACTCCTTGGCGTGGGGGTGTGCGGTGCGAGCACCGGCGGACGACCGGGAAAAAAACACAGACAGCCGGTTCCACGTGGCGCCGCAACGAAAACGACCGAAGAGGCAGAATCCGCCCAATCGCCCGGATCTCCCCCCCGCCCCCTCAGCCCGGCCGCGTTGCAACGGCTGCAGCAGGGGCAGCGCCGGCAACCGGGCCGTCTCCCGAATGCTGGCTACCCGTCGGCCGGCTTCTTCGACTCGTACGACAGCAGCGGCGGCGGCAGCCAGGAAACCCGCCGCGGCCACTCCCGCACCAGCTGTCTCCGCCCCGACAGCCGCCGTGCCCTCGTCCATCGTCGCGGGCTCCGCGGCTGTCTCGGTGCCGGTCGAGGGGCCTTCCGTGCAGCGTCTGGCGCCCGGGGACCACGGCGGCGCCGGCCCATCGCGCGGGACCGCAGGCCGACCCGAAGTTTTTCGCGCGCTGAAAGCGGACATCAAGGGCAAGCAGCAGAACATGGCGAAGCACTCGCCGCCCCAATCGGAGGCGGCGGCTTCGCAAGCCGCGGCGAAGCCGCCGCAGGACGACAAGGAAGCGCAAGGCAAAACCGCCAACGCGGAGAAGATGAACGCCGCCAAACCCGGCGATTTCGACAAAGCCGCGTTCATCAAGGCGGTCAACGACGCGATCGCCGCGCAGGCACCGAAGAATCTCGAGGAAGCCGACGAATTCGGCAGCTCCGGCAAGGCTGACGCGGTCAAAGGGCAGGTTCAGGGCAAGGTCAGCGACGGCAAGAAGGCGTCCGCCGGCCAGATCGAGACCACCACGAAAGCCGCGCCGGACACCTCGAAAGCCGTCGAGAAACCGGTCACACCGCTAAAACCGGACCAGCCTCCCCCCACCCCGGGCGTACCGAACCCAGCCAACGCCGTGCCGGACAAGGCACCCGCCTTGGCCACCGACTTCTCTGCCGGCCCGGCCCAGGTCAACGACGAAATGGCCCAGGCCGGCGTCACCGAAGAACAGCTCGGCAAGTCCAACGAACCCGAGTTCAAAGGCGCGTTGGACGCGAAGAAAGAAGGCGAACAGCACTCCGAGACGGCACCTGGAGTCGTACGGGCAGCCGAGGACAAGACGCTGGCCGGTGCCAAAGCCGAGGCGGCCAGAGCGGCGCGACCGCGATGACCGCCCTCGCGAACGACCGCAAGGTGGCCGGCGCCCAGGTCGCCACCGCGAAAGAGGGCGCCAAGAGCAAGGATGAGTTGCAGCGGGCCCAGGTTACCGCGAAACTACAGAAAGTCTTCGACACCACGAAAACCGAGGTCGAAGGCATTCTGTCCAATCTGGACAAACAGGTCGACGAGAAGTTCACCCGCGACGAGAAGGCCGCCCGGGACGCGTTCACCGCTGAGCACAAGCGGAAGATGGACGAATACAAGGACAAGCGCTATTCCGGTTGGCGCGGCAAACTTCGGTGGGTAAAAGACAAGTTCTCCGGCCTGCCGGACGAGGCCAACCAAATCTTCGTGCAGGCCCGACAAGGTTATGTGGCCAGCATGCAGCGGGTCATCTCCGGCGTCGCCGACCTGATCGGCAGCGAGCTGAACCGGGCGAAAGCGCGGATCGCCACCGGCCGTACCGATCTGCAGGCCGAAGTCACCAAACTCCCGAAGGACCTGCAGGCGATCGGCAAGGAGGCGGCCGGCGGCTTCTCGTCCAAGTTCGACGAGCTGACCGAGTCGGTCGACGCCAAGGGCAGCGAGTTGGTCAACACCCTGGCCAGCAAGTACAACGAAGCCCTGAAGTCCGTCGACGAGGAGATTTCCTCCGAAAAGGAGAAGAACAAGGGCCTGATCGACAAGGCCATCGGCGCTGTCAAGGGCGTCATTGACACCATTCTGAAGCTCAAAGACCTTCTTCTGGGCGTACTGGCCAAAGCCGCGAGCGCGGTGATGGCGATCATCAAGGACCCAATCGGCTTCCTCGGAAACCTGGTGTCCGCGGTCGGTGCCGGCCTGAAGAACTTCATGTCGAACATCGGTGACCACCTGAAAAAGGGGCTCGTCAGTTGGTTGCTGGGCTCGATGGCCGAGGCCGGCATCGAGTTGCCGGACAAGTTCGACCTGCGCGGCATCGTCAAGATGATCGCCTCGATGCTTGGCCTGACCTGGGATGCCATCAAAGCCCGGATCATCACCCGGGGCGTCCCCGCGAAGGCGATGGATGCCGTCGAGAAGTCCGTACCGGTAGCACAGAAACTGCAGTCCGAGGGCATTGGCGGCATCTGGGAGGAGATCAAGGAAAAGGTCGGCGACCTCAAGGAGAATCTGTTCTCCAAGATCAGCGAATACCTGATCCCGACCGTCCTGATGGCCGGCATCACCTGGATCATCTCGCTGCTCAACCCGGCGTCAGCCTTTGTCAAGGCGTGCAAGATGATCATCGACATCGTCACGTTCATCGTCGAACGCGGCGCCCAGATCATCGAGTTCGTCGGCTCTGTCCGCCAAGTCATCGCCATCGCCGGCGGGCGGTGCAGGCGGAGTACCAGCTCTCATCGAGTTCCGCCCTCGCCAAG
>NZ_WOTO01000072.1 GCF_010993775.1 Fodinicola feengrottensis
CGTGCCGCGCGATTATGGAGGCGCGGCTGTTGGGTTTTGAACTCTCACTTGCGTAGGCAGAGAATTCAGCTATTGCTGAGCGCCTCAAATGCCAGCTTGCGCTATGCGCTCAAGCCGCAGTGCGAGGATCTAATACGTGGTTTGGTGAATGTATTTGCTAGAGGTGCCTCGAATAGCCGATTTGGATGGAATGTCCATCGAGGTTTCGTCGTCAGATGTTCCCGACCAGTTACTTCTGGAGAAGGGGTTCCTCGGGCGTTTAGACGACGACTAGCCAGGCTAGGGGGCCGTACGCCATGAGGAAGATGAGGACGCAGAAGCCGGCGAGGAATCCGAGGCTCCAGAGGAAAGTTCGCCGGACCAGTTGACCTTCTTCGCCGGACAGGCCGACGGCGGCGGCTGCGATGGCGAGGTTTTGGGGGCTGATGAGTTTGCCGAGGGCGCCGGCTTCGCTGTTGGCGGCGGCGGTCAGGTACGGGCTGAGGTGGAGTTGTTTGGCGGCGGCGACCTGTACGGCGCCGAAGAGGG
This sequence comes from Fodinicola feengrottensis, assembly GCF_010993775.1. GTDB lineage: Bacteria > Actinomycetota > Actinomycetes > Mycobacteriales > HKI-0501 > Fodinicola > Fodinicola feengrottensis. The sequence goes on from NZ_WOTO01000072.1 coordinate 529, forward strand.
CGTTGGCTGAGGTGTCGGATCCGGTGGCGGCGACGCCGAGCCAGCCTAGTACGGGTGAGAGCAGAGCGAACGCGATTCCGGTGTGGGCGAGCAGAGTGCCGATGGTGTTGGCCTGGCCGGAATAGTTCATCAGATAGGCCAGCGCCATCACGAGCAAGACAGTGAAGGCCGCGGAATAGACCTGTACGAGTCCGGCGCCATATTCGCGTACGGCGTCACGTGCTCGGATCCTCTGGATGGCGAGCGTGAGAAGACCCGTCACCAGCAGCACCGTGCCGGTCGCGGTCAGCAGGTTGAGCTGGAACAGTGGCAAAGCCAGAGCCTTGCCGTTGGCGCCAATCGCGCCGGCGCCGGGCCAGCGGAACTGGATGGTCAGGGTCTGCAGCCAGTCGGAGACCGGATTCTTCAGCGACACCAAGGCAAGCAGGACGATCAGTACGCCGTAGGGTGCGAAGGACGGCAGCCAGTGCCGCTGTTCGTCAGGAGCCTCGTCGGCTTTTTCGTTGGGCGGTGGGAGAATCTCGCGAGGGGACCACAAGCGCAGCAGCACAGCCACGGCTGCCGCTGACAGCAGCGCGCCGATCAGGTCGGCGAGCTGGAAAGTGACATAGTTGGCGGCGGCGAACTGGCCGATGGAGAAGCCGAGGCCGGTGGCCAGGGCGACCGGCCAGAGTTGCCGGAGGCCGCGCTTGCCGTCTAGGACAAGCAAAAGCGCGAAGGGGACGAACAGCGCGACTATCAGCGCCTGCCGGCCGACCATCTCACCGAGCGGTCCGGTGGGCAATCCAGTTGCCTTGCTCAGCGCGAAAATCGGGTTGCCGACCGAGCCGAAAGCTGTCCCGGCCGCGTCCGCGAAAAGGGCGACGGTGGCGGCTCGGATGGGGCTGAAGCCGAGGGCGAGCAGGATGGCCGCGACGACCGCGATGGGGGCACCGAAGCCGGCCATTGATTCCAGCAACGATCCGAAACAGAAGGCCACGACCAGACCTTGTACGCGATAGTCCCTCGACAACAAAAGGAAAGTACGCCGTACGGTGTCGAGGTGCCCAGACCTGGTGATCAGCCGGTTCAGCCAGATGGCGTTGACGATGATCCAGACGATCGGGAAAAGCCCGAAAGCGGCGCCTTCCAGCGCACCGCTGAAAGCGGGCACTGGCGGCAGCCGGAAGATCGGGATCGCCACTACTAATCCGCACACCAGGCTGATCAGCGCGGCCCAGTGGGATCGCATGCGTACGACGCCGAGCAGCACCAGCAGCAGAATCAGCGGCACCGCGGCGACTAATGCCGACAGTACGAGCGAATTAACCACCGGGGCCAGAATTTGATGATGCATCCCGGGCTCCTCGCGCCTTGGGGTGACGACGATCAGGTTAGGGTACGACGACGACCTTCACCGGATCGCCTTCCCGCTCCCGCATGACCCGGAACGCCTCGGCGATCTGGTCCAGCGGGAATCGGTGGGTGACCAGCTCTTTTTTCGCGCGCAGCTGACCGGAAGCGGCTAACGCCACGGCTCGCTGAACGTTGTTCCGACCCTCGCCCCGAGAGGTGTACATCGTGATGTCCTTGCGCACCACCGCACTCAGGTCCAACTGGACCGAATCGCGATAGAACGCAACGAAAAGAATCTTCCCGCCACGCTTGGTGACTTCCGCGCACTGTTGCGGGGTGCCGAGGCCGCCGGACGCTTCGATGGCGAGATCGACGCCCTGTTCGCCGGTCAGTTCCAACACGGCTCGTACGGGATCGACTTCACTGGAGTTAATGGTGTGCCGGACCCCGAGCTTGGCACCGAGCTCCAGCCGGGATGGCCTGGTGCCAACCAAAATCACCCGCGCCGCCCCCATCGCACGGCAGACCTGCGCGGTCATCAGACCGACCGGGCCGGGACCGAAAATCGCCACGTCCTGGCCGACGATGTAACCGCCTGCGACGTCCAGTCCATACAAACCGGTGCCGGCCGTGGTGATCAGCACCGCGTCCTCGGCGGACAGTTCGGCCGGCAGATGGTAAAGCGCGCTGACATGGTGTACGACGTATTCGGCGAAACCACCGTTCGCGGTCATCCCGCTGGCTCGGTGCCCCTTGGCCGGATTTCCGTAGTTGAGGCAAGCGGTGTAGCGGCCCACCAGGCAGTTGGCGCACCGGCCGCAGCCTCGATGCGCCTCGATGCAGACCCGGTCGCCGGGCTGGAACTCGTCCACGGTCGAGCCGGTCTCCACGACCACCCCGGTCCACTCATGACCGGGGGTGAACTCACCAAACGGTGGAGTCTGTGGGAAATGTCCATCGACGATCTTCAGGTCGGTGCCGCACGCCCCGCACATTTCGACTCGTACGAGCACATCCTCGGGACCTGGGCGGGGCACCGGTCGATCGACCACCCGCAGGTCGCCCGGACCGTACAGCACCGCGGCCCGCATGGTGGTGGGCGCACTCGCAATGATCACGTGTTGAGGCTAACGGTCCGGGGGCTTCGCGGATAACAGTGATTGGGGCGGCCCGAACGAGACATTTTCTTGCGATCGAACACAAGTTCTAGTACGTCTGAGCAGTCTTCAGGCTTTCGGACTCCACGTAGCCGTAGACCTCGGGCAGGATGTAACGCGCTGCAAGGAAACCACCCAGCGCGATCAGCGACACGATCGCGGTGGCCGCCGCCGTGCCGGTCGCCTCAAGCAGCAACGGGAACAGGAAAAGTGTGACGAAGCTGGCCAGTTTCACGAAAACGTAACCGAAACCGCACGCGGTCGCCTTGTAACGAGTGGGCGCCACCATCGCGGTGACGGTCATGCCGTTGGTGCCGGCCCAATACTGGCCCCACATCATCGCGGCCGCGGCGAGCAGTAACAGCCAGCCCACGTTCAGTTGTAGCGCGAAAGCGGCGAGTAACAACGAGACGAACGAGATTCCAAAGCCCCACTGGGAGATGCCACGGTGGCCGATGCGAGAAGTGATCTGCGGCCCGACAAAGCCACACTCACGGCGGCGAGGCAGTAGATGGCGCCGGTCATCAGGTTGGTGGCCACGATGCCCTTGGAAATCCCGGCAACGGCTAGTACGGAGGGTAAGTAGAACCCGAAGGCGCCGAACGAGGCCGACTGTGCGGCGTTGGAGATCCAGCCGAAAATGCTGGCCCGTCGACGTACTGGATCAGACCAGATGCTGCGCAGGAAGTTCGCGGTGCTGGGCCGTTTGATGCGGAAATCCTGGTCCGGAAGCATGTCCAGCGAATCGTGGAACATCACTCGCGAGACCTGCTTGGCCTGGTGGAACTTGCCGCGCAAAATGAGCGAAGGCGCGGTGTCGGTGATTTTGAGGCGGCCGAGCAGCAGCGCGAGCGCGGGCAGCGCTCCCAGTGCGAGGCCAATCCGCCACAGCAACGAATGATCGACGCCGGCGACCAGCATCACCGTGACGACGGTGATCGCGAGCACCTCGCCAATGGCGAACATTCCCTGTTTGCGGTTGCCCATCACCTCACCTCGCGGGTGCCCCGCGGCATGGCCTCCATGATGTACGCGTACCCGGACGCGAGGTCGCTGCTCAACGGGAATCCGAGCAGAAACCGGATGGCCACTAGTTGCCACATGCTGGTCACGAAACCCTGCAGTGGGGCCAACACTATGAACAGCACCATGGTGGTGATGAAGACCCATCGCCGTCCCAGCCGGTCCGCAAGCCAGCCACCGAAAACGGCGCCGAGCAGGCCGCCCAGCTGGACCGCACTGGACGCGAGGCCCAACATCAGTGCGCTGGGGTGGAAATCGGCCTTCACGAAGACCAGCAGGAACGAGATCGCGTAGATATCCCAGGACTCGACCAGGATCGTCGACATCATCAGCCAGCCGACGCCCTGGCCGTTCCTGGTGCCCTGGCTGTTCATCACCCGGTGGGCGGCCTGATCCGACAGGGCGATCAGTTCCGCGTGGGTGGTGGCTCGAAACGGCTTGGTGGGACTGGACATGAAGTGAGTCCCCCCGGGGAGTCACATGCGAACGGGGGCAGAGGTTCTTACGACAAACGAAAAAACTTCCTGGCCAAGATCACTTTAGACGTAAGCGTTACGTCGGTAAACATGGCCCGCGTGTCCATAGCGCAGAGTTGTCAGGAGATGGGCGACCTTTCGTACGTTCGACCCGCTCATCCCTCTTCCTGGTGCCTTTTTTGGAAGGCTGACCGACTGGGCAAGGTCGCTCTGGGTAGCGACTTCCCAGGGTCGAAGGGAAAACCGGAAAAGGGTTGCCGACCGCGCCCGGTGTTCGCTCACGTGTACGCGAGATCAGCCGTCGAGGGAGGTGATGATCGCGCGGGTACGGGCGGTGGTGATGGCAACGGTCAGGGTCTCGATGTCGTACGCGCCGTAATAGCGCTGACCGTTGATAAAGAACGACGGGGTGCCGGAAATGCCGCTGAGGTCCGCGGACTCCAGGTCCTGAGCGACCCTCGCGGCATGGACGTGGCGTTTCAGGTCTCGTGGAATCGCTGCTTGTCCAGGCCTTGCTCTTCAGCGTATTTCATCAGATCCATGATGCGCAGCTTGTCCTGTCGGGCCAGCAACAAGTCGTGCATCGGCCAGAACGCGCCCTGGGCTGCCGCGGCTTCGGCCGCTTCGGCGGCCAGCTGTGCCTGTGGATGTACGTCGGTGAGCGGAAGATGGCGCCAGACATAGCGCACGTCATCGTCGACAAGCAGGTCTTCGCGTACGGCCACCTCGGCCTGGCCGCAGTACGGGCACTGGAAATCGCCGTATTCGACGACGGTGACCGAGGCGTCCGCCGGGCCGCGAATGTGGTCGCGGTCGGGGTCGACCGGCACGAGGAGATCGAGCAGTTGCTCGGCGTCGCCCAGCAGCGCGACGGCTCGGCGATTCTCCGGAAGCAGCGCCGTGATGCGAAAAACCACCCAGGTGAGCAGCGGCGCGACGATCATGGTCGACAGCACTCCGAGTTTCGCCTCGGCCAGTTGCGGTCCGCTGAAGGCGAGGGTGGCGATCAGCAAGGACACGGTGAAGCCGATGCCGGCGATGGTGCCGGTGCCGGCGACCGACGCCCAGCCGACAGTGGGCTTGATCCGGCCGCCGCTCAGCCGCGACAGCAGCCACGACATGCCCAGAATGGCGACCGGCTTTCCCAGCACATAGCCGAAAAGAATGCCGAGCGTGATCGGGGTGGTGTAGGCCCGTACGAGAAAGTCGCCGTTGATGACGATGCCCGCGTTGGCCAGCCCGAAAAGCGGCACGATGAGATAGCTCGTCCACGGCAGATAGAAATGCTGGAGGCGCGCGGGGGGGAGAGCGTCGAGGTGAGTCCGGTGGTCGCATCCCGAGCCAGTTCCGGCGTCGGTTGTTCGCGGAAAAGCTTGAAAAGGCCGGTCGCCTGCTCCAGGTTTTCTCGCGCTGGTGAGTAGGCGGACGCGGTCAGGCCAATCGCGAGGCCGGCGACCACCGGGTCGACCCCGCTGCTCAGCAAAGCGGCCCACATGACAATTCCGAGCAGGGCGTAGAGCGCCGGCCGGTCCACTCCGAACTTGAGGGCGGCGATGAGTACGCCGAACACCACCACGGCGATCGCGATGGGCATGATCCGTACATCGGTGCTGTACGCGAAGGCGATCACGATCAGCGCGACGAGATCGTCGACGACCGCGACGGTCAGCAGGAACACTCGTACCCGATCGGGGACTCGGCGGCCGAGCAGCGACAGCATTCCGAGCGCGAGCGCGGTGTCGGTCGACATCGCCACGCCCCATCCGTGCGCGGCTGGCCCGGCCAGCGTGATGGCCAGGTAGATCAGCACCGGGATCGCCATCCCGAGCAGTCCGGCGGCCAGCGGCAGCACGAACCGGCGCCGGTCCCGCAGGTCGCCAAGGTCGACTTCGCGGCGCGCCTCCAGGCCCACTACCAGGAAGAACAGCGTCATCAGCCCGCTGTTGACCCAGGTCCGCAGGTCCTGCGAGATGCCGAAAACCGCCGAGCCGAATCGAGAACTGGAGGTGCCAGAACGCCTCGTAGCCGGCGACGCTGACGTTGGACCAGAGCAGCGCGAGCACGATCGCGGCCACCAGCACGCCGGCGCTGCCCGACTCGGTGCGCAGGAACGTACGCACCGGCGCGGCCGCCCGGCGGGTCAGCGGAGTGCGCGTGGACGAGTCCGTCATGGCGCCATCATCGCTGAGTCGCGGGGCGCCGGCCGTACGGGCACCCATGCCTGATCGCCTGTCCGTTCGGCCGCAGCGGCCGGTCAGGCCGTGAGCGAAGGTTGACGAAAGCTGCTGAAACGGAGATCTCAGGCAATGAACAGCATCACCAAAAGGTCGGCACGGACACCGTGACCGTCGGAGTCAGGGACCGCGTACGAGCCGCTTTTCGGGATATTCCAAGAGATGTTTATCTGTCCCATGTGGACCCTGCGAAATGCCTTCGAGACGTGCCGCTGGGATACGGGCCCGATCTGTGCGCCGACCAGCCGTCCGCATTGGCCGCGATGCTGGAGCAATTGGACGTACGACCGGGCCATCAGGTGTTGCTGGTTGGGTCCGGCAATCGCGATATCGACGGATATCTGACGGCACTGATTGGCCACCTCACCGGTCCGACCGGCGGGGTGGCCTGGGCCGACCGGCCGCCGTACGACCGGGTGCTGGTCACCAAGCGCCATCTGAACCGATGGTTCGAGCTGGTGCCGGGTGGACGGCTCGTACGGCCAGTGGAGATTTCCGGCATGTGCCGGACCGTCAGTGTGGAGGCTGATGGGGATCGATGGGTCAGTCGGTCCATTCGGCCGGTGAACTTCGTCTCGATGCAGCAGGGTTCGGCGCTCGCACTGCTGACCGACGGCGACATCGTCGGACCGGACCTGAGTCGACGCGATCATCGCGCGACCGGCCTGACGATCACTCCGGCGGAAGTCGTGGACGGGCTGAGCCTGTGGCTTGAACTTCGTCATGGCGGCTGGTCCTCGACCGGAATTCCGTACTTAATGGAGACCGTACGGGTGATGAGCAACGCCGGCACGGCCGCGCTTTTTCGGCGTACGTCCGGCGAAATCGGCGTGCTTGTTCAGGACTGCATCGGCGGCAGGCTCGCCGACCAGTTGTGCGATTCGGTACGCGAATGGGATGCCGCCGGTCGGCCAGGGAGCGCGGACCTTCGGCTCACCTGGGGTAGCCACCGCGTGCAGCCGGAACTCAGCGGACGGTTGGTGGAGCCAACGAACTAACGGCTGAACGGCGGAATTTCCCCGAAAAGACGCGCCGCTCAGGGGCGCAGGATCAGCCGGATCGGGTTGCCTTCCTTGCTCTGCAGACGTGCCACCGCGTCGGCGGCCTGAGCCAGCGGGAGGACATCGCTGATCGAACCGGACAGGTCGAGCCGGCCGCGGCGGGCGAGCCCGACGAGCTGTTCGACCGCTCCCGGCTGATAGCCGTAGTGGCCGAGGATTTGTCGTTGCAGGAAGCTGAAAGCGGGTGCTGTCGGCGACGGTGAACGGCTGCCCGCTGAGGCCGACCAGGACCAGCCGGCCGCCGGCGCCCAGGCAGCCGACCGCCTGGTCGCGGACGGCGGTGACGCCGGCGAAGTCGAAGGCGGCGGACAGCCCGGCGCCGTCCGTCTCGGCCCACATCCGCTGACCGAAGTCCGCGTCGGTCGGGCTGAGCACGACGTCGGCGCCGAGCGCCAGGGCGCGCTCCCGGGCGGCCGGCAGTGGGTCGACGACCACGATCGGGGCGGCTCCGACCAGCCGCAGCAACTGGACGCCGTGTGCGCCGAGACCGCCGGCACCCCAGACGCCAACCGCCTGACCGGGACGTACGTTCGCCGTCTCGACGATCGCGCCCCACGGCGTGGAAACCGCGTCTGGGATGATCGCGGCCTGGTCGAACGGGAGGCTGTCCGGGATCGCCACCAGCGTGGTCGCGGTGGCCAGCGCGTATTCGGCCCACCCGCCGTCGTAGTCGACGCCACGGGTGAGCATCCGGCCGCTCGGGTTTCGCTCGCCGGCCTGCAGGATGACCCGCTGGCCCGGCTGCCAGCCGGTGACCTCGGCGCCCAGCGCGTCGATGGTGCCGGCCACCTCGTGCCCGAGGGTGACGGTGTTTTCCCGGCCGAGCCCCAGGGTGCCGTCGATCAGGTGCACGTCGGACAGGCACACTCCGGCCGCCGCGACCTTGATGCGCACCTGGTCGCGGGCGGGCTCCGGAACCGGCACGTCCACCATCGCGAATTCCCGGGTCTTCACGTTCAGACGCCCCGCGAGCATGAGCGACCACCGTCCTTCCGTTGTCCACCGTCGAGTCCAACGTACGACAGCGACGCGGCCGATCCGGCGGCGGGCCGGTGGACTGGTGTTCGCGGCTGGGTGGTTACGTGCCTGCCCTGGCCGATTTTCGAACCTGCCGGGGAAATGAACGAGGGTATTGTTCAATGTGAGCAGAATTGGCCTGCCGCGACTGGCGCATCTATTGTCGTACGGGAAAACCTGCCGTCAGCGCCAATGATTTTTTTCCGTTCGCGGCGAGGCGGCCGATGGCCGGATCCGGCCACTGTGTCGCGGGTTGTTCTGAGCTGCGTCAATCGGTGTAATCCTGTGGATCTCATAGCCGGCTTAACCGGTATTGATCAACCGCACGATTATTCAGGATTTCACGGGATTCCGCCTCCGGAGAAGGAGCTGGCCCATGTCCGGACGTTCGCGGTGGTGGCTGGCCCCGAAAATCTTCCTGATCATCGCGGTTTTGGCCGCAATAACGCCATCCCAGCCGGCGGTCGCGGGGACCCAGGTGTGCTCGGTCTATTGCGACACCCGTGATCCGTCGTTGGCGCGGCAGGAAACTTTCCCCGTTTCGAATAAGATCGTTAATGGGCGACGTATTGTCCTGCACGTTTCCGATGCCGACGCGATGGCGTGGGCCAGCATCGACGATGGGACGACCGGGGACTCGGTCTGGCTCGACCGGAGCTGGGGGACGGCGGCACGACGTGGGACGGATTGCTGGGAAAGGCAAGCATTCCCGCGACGTGGACCGGCACTCGTACGCTCATGTACAACCTCGCGGACCCGTCGAATCACCGTCGAGGTCTGCTGCGTGCCTGTGGCGACGCGCAGGGCGTTGCCTGCACGGATTGGGCGTACGTACGAGTGTGCGACGCGGCCTGTGATGGCACCGACGCGTCCGGCGCGGTCGGCGACGATCAGCCGGTGCCGCCGACGACCTTGAATGGCCGGGAGTTCGCCCTGCATATGGACAATCGCGGGATGGCCTGGGCAACCCTTTCGGCCGGCCGTGCCGGCGACGAGGTGTGGTTGGACCGGTCCTGGAACGAGGGCGCCTCCTGGCCGGACGGATCATCGCTGGGACGCCTCAGTGTCGGCTCCGGCGCGACTTCCACCCGGACCGCACTTTTCGCCACCCGAGATCCGAAATCGCTGCTCTATGGCGGTGCCGTACGGGCCTGCGGCCGGGCGGTCGTCGAGGGCTCCAACGGCAGCTGTACGGCGTGGGCTCGGCCGGCCAGCGCGATCGTCCGGCGGCGGCCGCTGACGCGTTGATGTATTCGTACGACCCGAACACCGCCTGGTGGCCGTCGAGCTGGTGGAACTCGGCCGTCGCGGTCACCACGATGATGGATTACCTGCAGCGGACCGGAAGCACCAGTCAGCGCTGGATTGTCGACCGCACATTCGAGGTCAACAAAGGCGTCTTCCCGGCCGGGGTGAAAAGCAGCGACCCGATCGAGGGAAACTTCGCCAGCCGGGCGATCGACGACACCGAATGGTGGGGCATCGCTTGGATCCAGGCGTACGACCTGACCCATGACGCGAAATACCTGTCGATGGCCCAGACCATTGGGCAGTACGTGCAGGGATATTGGGATACCACCTGCGGTGGGGGGGTGTGGTGGAACCGCGAGCGTACGTACAAAAACGCGATCACCAACGGCCTTTATGTCCGGTTGGCGGCCGCCCTGCACAATCGGCTGCTCGCAGACACCACCTGGTTGGGCCGGGCGATCGCGGGTTGGAACTGGTTCTCGGCCAGCGGCATGATCAATGCCAGCGGATTGGTCAACGACGGCATCGACAGCGGCTGCCACAACAATGGCGGCACGGTGTGGACGTACAACCAGGGACTCGCGATGGGTGCAGCGCTGGAACTGTGGCGAGCCACCGGTGATCCGACTCAACTCGCGGCGGCCCGTCGGCTCGCCGACGCGGCGATCACGTCATCTTCGTTGAGCCCGAACGGCATTCTCACCGAGTCGTGCGACCCGGCCAACACCTGCGACGACAACCAAAAGCAGTTCAAGGGCATCTTCATGCGGTATTTGCTGGATCTTTTGACCGCGACCGGCGACTCCGGATATCGGGGGTACGCCCAACGGCAGGCGGATGCGATCTGGCAGCACGATCGCGATCCGCTGAACCGAATAGGTCAACGCTGGGCTGGGGCGACACCGAACGCCGGACTGGCGGACGCAGGCGAGCGGGCTCGGTGGTCTGCTAGGCGCCTGAATCCCATCTCTCCAACGCAAAGGAGCAGCCTCATGCGCAGCTGGAAGATCGCCGCTGTTGGCACGCGCGGCGGTGGCCCTGGCCACCGTCGCCGGACTCGCCCTGTTCTCCGGCACCGGCCAGGCGGCCACCGCCGCCCTGGGCAGCAACTGGTACGCCTCCGCGCCGTACGTGATGCCGGAAGACAACAGCCCGCCGGACGTGGCCGCCGTCATGGACGCGACCGGTCAAAAAGCGTTCCAATTGGCCTTTATTCTGGATTCCGGCGGCTGCACGCCATCGTGGGGCGGCACCTCGCCGATCTCGTCGGACACCGCGGCTGGCGCGCTGATCAACAACCGTTCGGAGCAAAGGTGGGGATGTTTCGGTCTCCATCGGCGGTTACGGCGGCACCAAACTGGGCCAGAACTGTGGCAGCCCGGCGGCTACCGCGGCCGCGTACCAGCAGGTGCAGCAAATACAGCCTGCACGCAATCGACTTCGACCTGGAGGAGCCGGAGTACGAAAACGACGCGGCGGTGAACAACGAGCTCGGTGCGGCGCAGATCCTGCAGCGCAACAACTCCGGGCTTTACGTGTCCGTCACGATGCCCGGCACCACCTCCGGCGCCGGCTACTTCGGCACTTTGTTGCTGGACAAGTCCAAGACTTTGGGCTTCACTCCGGACAACTTCTCCATCATGCCGTTCGACGGCGGTTTCAACGGCGCCACGGATCAGATCAACGCGTTGGAAAGTTTTCACGGACTGCTCGAATCGCACCTCGGCTGGAGCAGCGCCACCGCGTACGCCCACGAAGGCGCGTCGTTGATGAACGGCCGCTCGGACACCGGTGAATTCTTCCGGCAAGCCGATTTCCAGTCCGTGTTGAACTACGCGACCAGCCACGGCCTGGCCCGCTTCACCTTCTGGGCGGTGAACCGGGACCGGCAGTGTTCGCCGCCGGACAACAACGGCCAGACCTCCGGCGTCTGCAGCAGTGTCACGCAGAATTCCTGGGACTTCACCAAATACTCGGCGACATTCGCCGGCGCCACGCCACCCACCAGCGGCCCGTCGTCCTCGCCGACGGCGCCGCCGCCGCCGACCTCCGCGCCTCCGGGCGGCGGCTGCTCGGCGGCCGCGTGGAGCGCCACCACGACGTACAACGGCGGCGCGGTCGTCTCGTACGGCAGCCACCAGTGGACCGCGAAATGGTGGAGCTACGGTGACATTCCCGGCGGTCCCGCCGGCGTCTGGGCCGACAACGGCGCCTGTTGAGCAGTGGAAGCAGCCCCAATCCCAGGAGGATTCTTGTGCGAACCAACAGAAGGCTGGCCTTCACCGGTGCCGCGTTCGCGGTCGCCTCGCTGCTGGCCCTGACCACCGCGCTGCTGGGTGCGGCCAGTCCGGCCACCGCCAACACCACCGGCGCGCCGGCCACCAGCGGTGGCATCAAGGTGGCCTATTACGACCAGTGGTCGATCTACCAGAACGCCTTCTATCTCAAGAACGTCGACAACGAAGGCATCGCTGGGAAACTCGACTACATGCTGTACGACTTCGCGAACGTCGATCCGACCAACCTGACCTGTTTCGAGGCGAACAAGGCGGCTTCGCAGGACGAGAACGACCCGAACGCCGGTGACGGCGCCGGAGACTCCTTCGCGGACTACCAGAAGTCGTTCGGCTCGGACATCAGCGTCGACGGCACCGCGGACGTGTGGAACCAGCCCATCGTCGGCAATTTCCACCAGTTGCAGGAGTTGAAGGCGCGGCACCCGAACCTGAAGGTGCTGCTGTCGATCGGCGGCTGGACGTATTCCAAGTTCTTCTCCGACGCGGCGGCCAGTGACGCGGCCCGCAAGAAACTGGTCTCGTCCTGCATCAACATGTTCATCAAGGGAAACCTGCCCGTACAGGGTGGCTATGGCGGCGACGGTACGGCGAAGGGCATCTTCGACGGCTCGACATCGACTGGGAATACCCGGGCGGTGGCGGCCACACCGGCAACCACTCCAGTGCCGCCGACAAGCAGAACTTCACCGCGCTGCTGGCCGAATTCCGGTCCGAGCTCAACACGCAGGGCTCGGCGGACGGTAAAACGTACGCGCTGACCGCTGCTTTGGGCGCTGGGCAGGACAAGATCAAGAACCTGGAGACCGACAAGATTGGCCAGTACCTCACCTTCGGGGACCCGATGACGTATGACATGCACGGCGGTTGGGAGGCGACCGGACCGACCAACCACCAGTCGCCGCTGTTCTCCGGCCCGAACGACCCGATGGCCCCGATCCCGCCGGGCACCGCGAAATACAACGTCGACGAGGCCATCAAGGCGTTCACCGTCGGGGATTCCCAGTACGGCATTCCTGGTGGTTTCCCAGCCGCCAAGCTGAACATTGGCGTGCCGTTCTACTATCGCGGCTGGACGGGCGTACCAGCCGGCAGCAACCACGGGCTCTTCCAGACCGCCACCGGTCCGGCGCCAGGTGCGGCCGACTCCGGAAACGTGGCTGGAATCCGGATGTACAAAGAACTTTCCGGGGTTGTCGACAACCCGAGCGACACTTTCTGGGACGACAGCGCGAAAGCCTCCTATTTCTACGACGGCACGAATTTCTGGTCGGGGGAGAACACCCGGTCCATCCAGGCCAAGGCCGACTACCTGCACTGCAACGGACTCGGCGGCACCATGATGTTCTCGCTCTACGACCTCGATCCGGGCACCACCTTGTTCAACGCGGCGGTAACCGACACCGGTGGCTCGGCGGCGAGCTGCCCGGCCGGCCCCACGCCGACACCGAGCACGACGTCAGCGGGACCGACTCCGCCAGCCTCGCCGACACCGACTCCGCCGGCCAGTCCCAGCCCCACTCCGACTCCGCCGGGCGGATCGGGAGCTGTCACCAACGGCACTTTTGAGACCGGCAGCCTCACTCCGTGGACCTGCACCGCTGGCTCTCGGGGCAGCGTACAAGGCGGCACTGTCCACAGTGGAACGCACGCTTTGTCAGCAACACCAAGCAACAGTGACACCGCTCAATGCACCCAAACGGTGGCCGTCAAACCGGGAACGGCTTACACACTGACCGGCTGGGTGAACGGCAGCAACACCTATCTGGGCGCCACCGGCACCGGCGGAACGGATCCCTCCACCTGGGCCACCACCAGCGGCGGCTGGCAGAAACTCACGCTCACCTTCACCACCGGCGCCGCCACCAGCAGCATCACCGTCTTCACCCACGGCTGGTACGGCACCGGCACGTACTACGTGGACGACATCGCCCTCGCGTAGCGGTGGACGTTTTGGCCGCGATGCCTCATCGCGTGCGCCACCCGCACGCGATCAGGCATCGCCGCCAAAGTCACGGGAGATATTCCCAGAAACCTCCGGAACCGTCGCTCGTCCTCGCGACCCAGGGCGGCTCAGCCTGGGGGACTATCGGCCGCTCGGTACGGGCTCGGCCACGACGGGCTGCGGTACGGTCGTACGCCCCTTCTGGTTGGGCATCCAGATGACGCAGATAATGGCCGCTGCCAGGGCGAAACTCGCGCCGACCAGGAAGCCCAGCCGGAATCCGCCGGTCAGCGCGCGACCGGGTCGGACGCGCCGGCGGCCAGCAGTGCGTGAGTCCGAGTGCTCGCGAGGGTGGCCAGGATCGCCAACCCCAACGCGGATCCCACCTGCTGGCTGACATTGACCAGGCCGCCGGCGAGCCCGGAGTCGGCGGCTGGCACTGCGGTGACCGCGGAAATGTTGATGGCCACCGACGCGAGACCGCCACCGGCCGAGACCACAATGGACGGACCGAGAATGTCGGCGAGGAAGCTGCCGGTCGGACTTACCTGGCTGAACCAGCCCAGGCCGGCGGCGGCCAGCACCAGCCCGGTCACCATCGCCGTCTTCAAGCCCATTTTTGTGACCACTCGGGCCGAAATCTGAGCGAAAATCATCACGCAGCGGCCTGCGGCAGGAACGCCAGTCCGGCGGCGAGCGGCGGATAGTGCAGGGCCTGCTGCATGTAGAGCGAAAGGAAATAGAGCATCGAGAACATGCCAGCGCCGAAGATCAGCAGGGCAATGTTGGCCACTGTTGGCACCCGCATCCGGAAGAACCGGAAATGCACCAGCGGAGCCGGCGACCGGATCTCGATGACGACGAAAACCCCCAGCAGAACCGCCGCTGTCAGCAGGAATCCAATCGTACGCACCGAAATCCAGCCGGCTTCCTGGGTGCCAACCAACGCGAAGACCAACAGTGAAAGCCCGGCGGTGACAGTCACCGCACCGGGAAGGTCCAGCCGGGGGTGCCCCTGTTCGCCGCCACCGGCCGGCAGCAGTCGTGGCGCGAGCAGCGCGACCACCAGCGCGACCGGTGCGTTCACCCAGAAAATCCACGGCCAGCCAACCGTGTTGGTGAGCACTCCGCCGAGCAGGACACCGGCCGCGCCGCCACCGCCGGCGACGCGCCCCAAACGCCCATGGCCGTGTTTCGCTCGGCTGGTTCGGTGAAAACGGTCGCTACCAAGGAAAGCGCGGGGGGCGCGAGCAGTGCGCCGCCAACGCCCTGCAATGCACGTGAGGCGATCAGCAGGCCAGCGGTTGGTGCGGCCCCGTTGGCCAGCGACGCGAGCGCGAAAACCAGCAACCCGGCCATGAACACTCGACGCCGGCCGAACAGGTCAGCTGCTCGCCCGCCCAGCAACAGAAAACCGCCGAACGCCAACACATAAGCGTTGACGACCCAGGAAAGACCTTGGTCAGTGAAATGCAGGGACGTACCAATAGCAGGCAGTGCGACATTGACGATTGTCATATCCAGCACCACAATGAACTGTGTGGCGGCGAGCAACGCCAACACCGCCCATCGACGGTCGAGGATTTTCATCGAAAACTCCGCTCCTTGATCGGTGAAAACGCAGAGACGTACCCATCGCCGGCAGCGAGACATTGACGATTGTCATATAGCCGCATCTACTCAGACGGTGAGCTCGGCACTCGTTTTCGCTGCCCTTTGGTTCGGCGCTGTCTCGACGGTTGGCGGTTTGAGGTGTCTGGTGGCCACGGCGACCGGGACCGCGAGGGCTGCGATGACCAGGCCTGCGATCACCGCGGACGAGGTGGTGAACGTACTGATCGCCAGGCCGCCCGCGGTTGAGCCGAAGGCGATGCCCACGTTGATCGCAGAGGCGGGTAGCGAAGAGGCCAAGGCACCTCCGGGCCCAGCCAGGCTGACTACCCGGTACTGGATCGATGGGGTCATTCCCATCGCGAACAGCCCGAGAGCCGCCAACGCCAGGGCTACCAGGGGGCGGCGACTGCGCCGACGAGGCTGAGGGCCAGCAGGGATACTGCGACACCGATGGTGCCGACGAGCAGGGTGCGCGCGGCGTTTCGGTCTGCGTACCGGCCGCCGCCGAAGGTGCCCACTGCTGTAGCTATTTCCGTACACCAGCAGGAAGACGCTGATCAGCGGACCGGAGATTCCGGTGATGTGCTGCAGGAACGGCACGATGTAGGTCACTGCTGCGAAGATCGCGGCGAACGTCAGGAAGTTGAGTCCGAGCACGGCTAGTACCCGTGGGGCGAATGCATATCTGGCTTGGCCTGCTGCGCCGCCGGTACTGGGGACGGATGGGACCAGCGCCAAAATCGCGATCAGCGCGAGAACGCCGAGTACGACAACCCCGACAAAGGAGCCACGCCAGCCCAGCGCCTGGCCGACCCACGTCCCCAGCGGCACGCCCACGGCGGCCGACACCGAGACGCCGGACAGGACCACGCCCATGGCCCGTCCCCTGCGCTCAGGCCGCACGATCGTCGTAGCTGCCACAAAAGCGACCCCGATGAACAGCCCTTGCAGCGCGCGCCGCCAACCGCCCGGGCGGCGATGAACAGGCCAAGGCTGGAAGTCAGTGCAGGCACCAGGTTGGCCAGGACAAACAGCGCGAGGGCGCGCCGATCAGTACGGTCCGCTTGTTGAGTTTGATCGTCGCGGCGGTCAGGACGGGGCCGCCGAGCGCCAGCCCCAGGGCGTTGGCGGTGAGCAACCCGCCGGCGGAGGGGATGGAGACGCGAAGGTCGGCCGCTATCAGGTCCAGTACGCCGACCACGAGCAGCTCGGCACTGCCCAGCACGAACGTAGCGAGGAACAGCGTGACGAGAACGACGTTCGCCCTTCGCTGGCTCAACGCCTCTGGTGGGGAGCTTATGTGAACCATGGGAATCTCCACTCTGTGCCGGTCGTGCAGAGTGCCAACGACCTACTCAGAGCCTTCAACAGTCCCAGTTGGTGAACAATGACCAGTCTCTAATGGGCAGTGCCGAATCGGTTTATCGATGAGCCGAGATTTTTCCTCGACAAACGCCCGAATGGTGGTGTTTTCGTGGGCCGTTCGCCACATCGGCAGCAGCACCATCGGTGCCAGGCCATTGACCTCGACCACTCGCATGTCCGGGGCGCGGATAGCGATCCAGCAGCCCGACGAAAGTCACATGCAGCGCTTTCGTACGGGTAACGATGGTGAAAATATCCTCCAGAACTGGTTCCGTCCGGCCCAACAGCCCGGGCAGATCCTGTTCGGTCCGGTGGATGGGTCGGCCGGCCGGGGTGGTTCGCGGCACCCACGCCTCCACGTATTTCCCGGCCGGGCGGCTCGGATCGACGATCTCGTAGTCGGCGAGTTCCTCCACATCGATCGTCGACCGGTTGGCGAACGGATGGTCCTCGCGTACGAGCACGCCTCTCGGGAGGCGAATCAGCACCGGGCCGACAGACAGGCCCGGCTCGGTCAGCGCGTCCCCGGAGCCGCCCGGTGACCAGCACAGCACGACCTCGGCCGTACCGTCGTCGAGATCGGCCCGCGGCACCATGGCATGCCGCATCGGCAGCGCGACCACCGTTGTTCGGCAGTGCGGATACGCCCGCTCGAAGGGCGCGATGAGCTCGCTCGCGAGCGAGCGCGAGCCGCCGATCGACTGCATGTAGCCGACGCGAAGCTCCGCGGCGACCTCCCGGGACGCCGCCCGGGTGTCCCGCACGGCAAGGAGCAGCTGCTCGTACGGCTGCTGGACGGTCTGCCGGAATCGCTCGCCGAGCGCGGTCAGCGTGACGCGGCGGCTGGTCCGGTCGAACAGCGGTCCGCCGAGCTCGCGTTCAAGATCGCGAATAAGCTGGCTCACGCGCGCTTGGCTGACATGCAATCGGGTCGCTGACCGGCCGAAATGCAACTCCTGCGCGAGCACCAGGAACGTCTCCAGCTCCCGGAACTCCATGCCGCCAGCGTACTGGATGTGGTGTCTATACGTGCTGTCTAGTGGGCCGCCGGCTACCCTTCCCAGCATGGCGCGAGAGACCCGGCGGGAGGACCGCGAGCTTCGCCGGAACATTCTGGACGCCACCACGCGGCTGCTCGGCCGGTGCAAGTTCGCCGACCTCACCGTCGCGGACATCCTCGCCGAAGCCGGGATTTCCCGTGGCAGCTTCTATTTCTACTTCCAGGGCAAACATGAGGTGCTGGCCGAGCTGGTCCGGCAAGCGATCGACCAGGGCCACAAAAACGTCGGCCAGCTGGCTGGGGCACCGGGACGAATCGGATCGCCGTGCCGCGATCCGGCGGTCGATCGCGGACGGCGCCCAGCTGTGGAGCGAGCAGGCGGCGGTGTTGCGCGCCATCGTCGAGCACTGGCGCGACGACCCCGCGCTGGAGGAGCTCTGGCGCGGCCAGATGGACAGTTTCGCGAAGACCACCGCCGAGCGCATTGACGCGGACCGCGCGGCCGGGGCGATCAGCCACCACGCGATCGACTCGCAGACCCTCGCGGCCACCCTGACCTGGCTCGGCGAGCGGCTCTACTATCTCGCCGCGACCGGCACGCCGCCATTCGACAACCAGTCCGAGCTGGTGGACGTACTGACGCATATGTGGATGACCACGCTCTATGCGGAAAGTCCTCGGTGGACTATACATACTGTCTAGACAGTATGTATGTTCTGTCGTCGAGGGCATCTCTGCGAAAGGACACCATGGTCACCAGGCGCAACATACGTTTCACTGTCGACGGTCTGAGCCTCGCCGGGACTCTGCACGAACCCGATACCAGGGACGCGGGCGCCCGCCCAGCGGTGCTGGTCGCGGGCCCATCGCCGCAGGTCAAAGAGCAGGTCCCGGACACGTACGCGGTACGGATCGCGGCTGCTGGCTTCCCGGCCCTGACGATCGACTTCCGCGGCTTCGGTGAGTCCGAAGGCCAGCCCCGGCTGCGCGAGATGCCGGCCGGCAAGCTCGCCGATCTACGAGCGGCCGTCAGTTTCCTGGCCGCCCAACCGGACATCGACGCCGACCGGATAGCGATCGTCGGGATCTGCGCCGGGGCCGGATACGCGCTCAAAGCCGCCGCCCAGGATCCGCGGCTGGCCGCGTTCGCCGGCATCGCAGGCTTCTACCCGGATCTGCGGACGCTGCGGGACGCGATGGGCGAAGACGGCTACCGCGCCGCGCTCCGGCAGGCGATCGAGGTGCTGGCGGAAGAGGATCGTACGGGCGAGGTCGGGTATCTCCCACACGTCGGCCCAATCGGCGCTCATGCCCTGCTCCAAGGCGGCGAGGTGTACGAGTTCTACGGCTCTGAGCGAGCCGCCTCTGCGAACTATCGCAACGAAATTACCGCGGACACCATGTACACGATGCTGACTCTCGACACTGCGACGGCCGCCGACCTGGTCGGTGTCCCGGCACTGATCGTGCACGGTGAAAAGGACGGGGCATGTCCGCCGGAGCGGGCCGTCGCGGTCCACGATCGGCTGGCCGGTCCGGCGCGGCTGGAGTGGCTCCCGGTCGACACCCACATCGGTTTCTACGACGACGAGGCATCTATCGGTCCCGCGATCGCCGCTCTCACCGACTTCCTCGACAAATCCCTGTAACCGGGTTGGCGAGGGCAACCACGCGGAAGTGTGGGGACGCGGGTAGCCGGGAGGCCCTACCCTTCTCAGGCGAGACCGCGAATGTCTGATGGGAGCTGGTTCGGGCGATGTCTGGCGACGCGGAAGTCGGTGTCAGCGCTGGTGAAGTGCCGGCCGGACCGAGTGATGCGGAGCTGATCACCGCAGCCAGAAGCGGTGAAGCCGACGCGTACGAGACGCTCTACCGCCGGCATTGCGAGGCCGCGCGGCGATACGCGTTGAGCCTCGCCGGCAATCCGGCTGACCGCGACGACCTCGTCTCGGAGGCGTTCGCCAAGGTGTTGTCGGCGTTGCGAGCCGGCGGCGGCCCGGATCTGGCGTTCCGTTCGTACCTTCTTTCGGTCGTACGGAACGCCTTCTATGACCGGACGCGGCAGGAGCGCCGGGTCGACGTGACCGACGACATGGAGCGGCACGACACCCCGGTGGCGTTCGCTGACACCGTGGTGGACGGCTTCGAACGTACGCTCGCGGCCCGCGCGTTCGCGACGCTGCCAGAGCGGTGGCAGATGGTCCTCTGGCACACCGAGGTGGAAGGCGACTCGCCCGCCGAAGTGGCCCCGTTGTTGGGGTTGACGCCGAACGGCGTAGCGGCATTGGCGTACCGGGCTCGCGAGCGACTGCGACAGGCGTACCTGTCCGTCCACTGCGCCGACGTCCCGCAGAACACGGTGGTCGCGGGCACTACCTGCGGCTGGACCACCGAGCATCTGGGCGCCCGGGTGCGCGGTGGCCTCAGCAAGCGGGAAGCCACCAAGGTGGATGCCCACCTGCACGATTGTGCGCAATGCGAGGTGCTCTACGGCGAGCTGGGCGAGCTCAACTCGGGCCTGCGTGGCGTACTCGCTCCGCTGATCCTGACCGCTGCCGTCACCGGCTACTTCCTGAAGCCGGCTGGGATCATCGCCGGTGCTGGCAGTGGTCTCGCGGGCATCTGGCACGGAGTGGTGTTCGGCGCCCAGCGGACCAAGGACTTCGCCCGGCAGCCGGCCGGGGTGGCGACGGTGGCCGGGGCGATCGTGCTGATTGCTCTGGCGGCATTCGCATTTGTGCTTTCGGACAGCCCGCAGAAACCGACCAAGCCGCCGGCGGCGGCGCGGCAGCGGCACCGCCAGCAGCGCCGCCAGGAGGCGGCGGTGGTACGGCGCCGCATCCGCCGCCAGCGGCGCCGAACGCTCCGGCTGGCCAGCCACCGGCCGCGGTGAAGCCGCCGCCCGGGGTGGTTCCGTCTCTTTCCCCATCCGCCGCGCCACCGGCGTCGCCGTCCCCGCAACCGTCGGCCAGTGCATCACGGGTGCCGCCGACGCCGCCCGCTCGGAGTGGGATTCGAGTGCGCGTACGGGTAGGTGTCCCGCCGCTGCATGTCGGCGTGTCGGTCGGCGTCGGCGGGCACCGCGGGTTGGTGGGCGTTGGGGTGAAGATTCGGATCGTGCCGCCGGTCATTCAGGACTGCCCGTTGCTGGCGTTGCACTGCGATCAGCCCGTGACGTGGGCTATCGCTGGGTCGCGTCGCGGGCTGCGGTGATGAAGCGGCGGCCGAGACGTTTTCGGGCGCCATAGTCGATCAGGCCGACTCTCAGATCGATTTCCATGGTCAGCCGTGCCCCACCGGCGGCCGGCTGGACGGTCGCCTCGACGACCATTCCCCAGGTGAGCACGCTGGTGCCAATAGTGAAGGTGACGACGCCGTTCTTTTGCTGGTAGAGGGGATTTTTCCCCTTGACCGCTTCGATGGCGGCCGGGATTGCCTTCCACAGCTGGGCCGGTGGTACGGGGAAATCCTGCTGGACTGTGGTCACGCTTTCCACGGTAGCTGATGTCGGCAAGGGCGAGTGGATTTCCGTAGATGGTGGCAGGGCTTGGACGGCCGGTTGGATTTTCTATGCGGCGAGTTGGTTGATTCCGCGGATGGGTCTTCGTCCGTCGGCCCAGCCGCTAATTCTACCGCCACCACCGACAGTTCGACCGCGTTTCGCCTATCAGGAAATGCTCATTTTCTCAATGCCACCAACAAAACGTAGAGCGAGCGCGTTCACGTACAAGCAGCGCGTACAGGGCAACTGAAAGGCCCAAGAAAGGGCGCCTGGCTAGTGTCGGTATCGCTCGGGCGATCGCCTGAGTCCGATCATTTTTCCATCCAGACTATGTGGAGGAACAATCATGCGTAAAACTTTGACCGGCTCGCGCTCGGCGAGAGTTGTCCGGCGGGTTTCGTTGTCGGCGGGGCTCCTGCTGGCCTCTGCTGGGATCCTCGCCACCACAGCGACGCCGGCGTCCGCGGACAGTGGGTCCAGTGTGGCGCTCTGGATTCGGGCGTCTGGCGGGGTGATCAACTGGGAGCAGTGGATCGAGGATGAGCCGGCGGGCGTGTACAACGTCCATTTCTGGCGGGCCGGCGGCGGCTGGGATTACAACACTCCTGCGTACAACTATGCCCTGCGAGTGGTGCCGGGGAACGTCTACAACGTGCCAGTGCCGGCCGTGCGGTGGTGTGTGTGGTGAGCTGTGGAACCACAAGCCTGGCGGCGGGTACGGCTCCTGGGGCCTGCCATGTGTGGAAATGAGCTCATAGACGTTTCGCGACGAGTACGCCGGACAGGAGCAGAGGCTCCTGTCCGGCCTCGCTGCTTCAGCTGACCGGGGCGAGGGTTTTGCGGCGGCTGCCGCGAAAGGCCAGCAGGGCGATCGCGATCATGCCGATGCCGAAGACCAGGCCGGCGGTGTAGCCGCCGGCGATGCCGACCACCTTGGGCGCCGGCGGTGACAGCGATGCGAGCACTGTCACGAAAATCGCCACGCCGAGGGTGTTGCCGATCGGTGGGGTGGCCTGCAGGACACCGGAGGCGACGCCGAACTCGCCGTCCGGGATCCCGGTCATGCCGAGCACCATGGCGGCCACCGAGATGAATCCGGTGCCAACGCCGAAGAGCAGAAAGGGGCCCAGCACAACGGAAAGGAAGGTGCTTGTCGCGGAAACCTGCGTCAGCCACGCCATGCCCGCCAGCATCAGGACCGCGCCGGCCACCATCACCGGTTTCGGGCCGGTACGCCGCAGCAGCCGTGGCACGGCCCGGCTGGCCACCAGATACGGGACGGTGGAAGGAAGAACCGCGAGGCCGGACTGTAGCGGGGTGTAGCCCAGCACGGTTTGCAGGTAGATCGTCAGGAAGAACAGCGCGCCGCCGTTCGACGCGAAAACCAGCGCGCGCATTGCGTACGCACCGGAGCGTTCCCGGTCGCGGAACAACCACAGCGGCACGATGGGCTGGCTGGCTCGGCTCTCCACCGCCACGAAGGTCGCCAGCAGGACGGCGGCGACGGCGAGAATGGCGACTGTCAGCGGCTCGGTCCAGCCGTTCTCGGCGGCTCGGATGAAGCCGTACACCAGCAGGGTCATGCCGGTGGTCACGGTCAGTGCGCCGGCGAAGTCGAAACGGGCCCGGCGGCGGCTGGACTCGCCGATGCACAGCGGGGTGAGGATCACGATCGCGATGCCGACCGGGACGGTCACGAACAGCGTCGCGCGCCACGTCCACGCGGCAAGAACACCACCCAGGACCAGCCCGAACACCATCGCCACACTGTTCGTGCTAGCGAAGATGGCGATCGCGCGGGACCGCTGGGGGCCTTCGTCGAAAGTGGTGTTGATAAGCGCGAGGGCGCCCGGGCCGGCGAGCGCGGCGCCGACGCCCTGAACGGCCCTGGCGGCCAGCAGCCAGCTCGGCGTGAGCGCGCAGCCGCCGGCCACCGACGCCAGGCTGAAGAGCATGACTCCGGTGAGGAACACCCGGCGGTGGCCGAGAATGTCGCCGGCCCGGCCACCGAGGAGCATCAGCCCGCCGAAGGCGAGGGTGTACGCGTTCGCCACCCACGACAGGTCAGCCGCGGAGAATCCCAGCCCGCGTTGGATGCTGGGCAGTGCCACATTGACGATCGTCGAGTCGACGACCAAGGTGACCTGGCAGGCCACGATGACGATGAGAGCCAGTCGCTTGGCCGCGTTTTCCCGCACCACCGATGGTGATCCGGCCGAACGGCCACGCGCAACCAGCTGTTCAGGCCAAAATTGGCCATTCCGGCAGAAACAAAACTCGCCGATCCCGGCACGAGGGATCGGCGAGCAGTTCGACGCGAATTAGTCGTTGGCGGGCGTTTTGATGAGGAAAGCCCCGAAAATCGCGACTAGCGACACGATGGCGGCGACCAGGAAAGCGGTGTGGATGCCGCCAGCGGTGCTTTCGATCGCGTTGGCACCAGCGCCGGCGAGGGCGGCGGAACGGACGCTGAGGATGGCGACCAGCAGGGCCACCCCGGCGGCGCCGGCGAGCTGCTGGGTGGTCGCGAAGATCGCGCTGCCGTACGAGTAGAGCTTCGGCTCGACCGCGCCGAGACCGCCGGTGAACAGCGGGGTGAAGACGAAGGCCAGCCCGGTGCTGAGCAGCAGGTGGAAAACCAGCACCAGCCAGATCGGGCTGGTCGCGGTTTTGAAGAACGTGGTCGACCAGAGCGCCGCGCTGGTGATCACCGCGCCGGGCACCAACAGCTTGCGGATGCCGAAGCGGTCGTAGAGCCGTCCCACCACCGGTCCCAGCAGTCCCATCAGCAACCCGCCGGGCAGCAGCAGCAAGCCGGTGACGACCGGCTCCAGGTGCAACACGGTCTGCAGGTAGATCGGCAGCAGCACGATGGTGCCCAGCAGGGTCATCATCATCAGCGCCATCATCGCCGAGGAGAGCGTGAACGTACGCGACTTGAACGTACGCAGGTCCAGCAGCGCGCGATCGGTGCGCTGCAGGAGCAGCTGGCGAACCACGAAAGCGGTCAGCCCGACGCCACCGACCACGAACGGCAGCCAGAGCGGGAGCACGGATGGCGCAGACGAGGTCTGGCCGATGCTGCTCAGCCCGTACACCAGGCCGCCGAACCCGAAGACGGACAGGATCACCGACGGGATGTCGATGGGCGTGTGGCTCTGCTCGCCGACGTCTTCATCTGCCGTACGCCGATGACCAGCGTGACCAGCGCGATCGGCAGCACTGTCCAGAACATCGCGCGCCAGCCGAGCAGGTTGAGCAGGATGCCGGAGATGGTCGGGCCGATCGCCGGCGCCACCGAGATGACGATCGACAGGTTTGCCCATCACCGCGCCGCGGCGGGCCGGCGGGACCAGCGTCATGACGGTCGTCATCAACAGCGGCATCATGATCGCCGTACCGCTGGCCTGGATGAACCTGGCAGCCAGCAGCACCGGGAAGCCGGGAGCCAGCGCGGCGGTGAGGGTGCCGGTGCTGAAGAGCACCATGGCGATGCCGTAGAGCGTACGAGTGTGGACGCGGCGGATCAGGAAGCCGGTGATCGGGATGATCACCGCCATCGTCAGCAGGAAGCCGGCGGTGAGCCATTGGCCGGTGTTCGGATCGACGTTCAACTTCTGCATCAGCACTGGCAGCGCGACGCTCATGATGGTCTCATTGAGCAGCACAACAAACGTCGAGACGAGCAGAACGCCGATGACCGTACGGTCGCGGGCGCTCATCTTGTTCGGGTCGGTGACAGCGGGGTCACTGAGCGTTGTCAGGTCCACGGACCGCTGCCCTTCAGTACGTTCGTCGACGTCGCGCGCGGCGCTGGTCCGGCGAGCTGTGTCGTTGGTTGGCATGGTTATGGCCCTTCGATGTCTTGCCTGAGGTCTTGTAGCAATAGGGACTGTGTACTAGGCCAGAACTCATCGCCGCTACCAAGATATTTCAGTTCCCCGCGTGATGGTGTAACCGCTCTCACTCTCTATCAGCCAGATGGCAGCGCACTCAGCGCTGCTGCCGATCGTGGAGTGGACCGAAGAAGGCGGCTTCGGGAGGGGAAGTCAGCATATGGCGGCACATCAGCCGATGCGGCCGGGCCCTGGTGACAGGGCGACGGCGGTGACCGCGAGAGGTCCCGGTCACCGCCGCCATTCACCGTCTTCCGAACCGGCGCCCTTCGCCGCGGTTGGGCGAGGGGGCAGGCTCACCGCCGCGTCGGGTCACCGGCCGGAAGAACGGTCGATCAGGGTTCTTGTCCGTTGGTCACCTCCGGTCGCGTCGAGGCCTCTAAAGAATAGCGATCGGCGGTTGGGTACGGGGAATTGTTCGACTGCGGATAAATCAGGGCTTTTTGTGGCGCGGATCCGTCAACACCGGCAGCCGGGTGGCGACCAAGGCCGACCGCAGGACCTGAATGCCATGTGCGGTGGCTGGATTAATTCCGGTGAGCTCGCGAATGCGCTGCAGTCGATAGGTGAGGGTCCGCCGGTGGATGTGCAGCGCTTTGGTGGTCCGCTCCCGATCCAGTCCGCAGTCGAAAAGAGTTTCCAGCGTGTGGGTGAGATCTTTCCCGGACCCCAACGGGGTCAGCAGGTCGGCCAACCGCTGCCGGACAGCCGGTTGCCGGGCGACCGCCAACTCGATCAGCAACTCCTGCATTTGGTACGGGCGCAGTCGTACGTCGGGCATCGCGGCCACCAGCAAAAGCGCTTCGCGGGCTTCGTCCACGGCGGCTGGGACGGCTTGCGGCGTCGGCGCGAAGGCCTGCGTCGCGTACATTCCCGGGCCGGCGGTTCTTCCCAACGCGAGGACCAGGTCCGCGATCCCGACTCGGGCGGGCGCCGCATTTTCCAACGTGGGAAGCAGAATGATGAGTTCGCCGGAATCCGCTCGAAAAAGCGCGTCGGGAAGGGCAGCTCGTACGGTGGCCGCGCACCGGCTCCAGTCGACGCCGTTTCGGGGTCGGCACAGCAGCACCAGAAATCCAGTGGCCGGATCGACTCCAGCGGTGGTCGCGACGGTGGGCGCGGGCGTACCGTCCAGCAGGTTTTGCAGCAACAACTCACGAGCTGGCCGGAGATCGCCGGTATCGCGGCACACCTGGAGATAGGTGTTCGTGACCGCCTGGACGGCCCGGTCGAGCTGGTCGACTCCCCAGGAAGTGAAATCGATCAGTTCGGGCTCGGTCGTCCGCGGCCGCGGAGGCGAAACATTCCCGCAGGCCGGTCACATATGCCACCTCGAATCCGGCCCGAATGTCCGCCAGCGGGAAATGGTCCGTCGCGCGGCGCTGGCCAATCATGGCGAGCAGACTCAAATCCTCGGCGGTGAAAGGCTCGTTCGTCATCGCACGTTTCAGCGTGACGTCCCATGTCTCGCGGACCTCGTCCAGCAAAAGGGCGCATTTACTCGCGGGTAACCGGTGATAACCGGGGACGAGGGTGATCATGGCGTCGTGCATGGTGATCGTGGTGCGGTTCTGTCGGGTTCGCAGTCGGTGCAGGAAACCGCCGGTGGTCATGGTGCCACTTTCGTCACGGCTTCCGGGTCCATTTTCACGGCATTCCGGAAGATGTTTTCGGGAAGTCAGATATCGATTTCTCGATCGAGAGTAGAACTGTCGACAGTGAGTGTCAAGGCATAACTGTCCGTGACGCGGAGGGTACATTTCTACCGGCCTGGGTAGTTCTTCGGCAATAAAACTGCGCGTATTAACAACTGTCGCCAGGGCTTGGGCGGGGTTGTAATGGTCAGGTAGACATCCGATTTGGCGGGTAATGCCAGAAGCGTCTGGTCTCGGGGTTTCCGCGCGCTGGGGGAACAAGTGCACATCATCGCGGTCTCGAAGGTCCATCCGAACGAAACAGGAAGTGGGTGCGCGGTGGCGCCGTCCGCCGGGAACGACCTGGCCGTCGACCAGAATTCCGTGGAGCTGGTACGAATTTCCTCACTGGTACTGACAAGTTGGCCGCGGCTGAGTGGGGAAATCGCCGAACACTCCCGGCTGCTCGCCGAGCTGAACGACAACCTGCCGCCCATTCTTGTGCACCGGCGGACGATGCGGGTGATCGACGGAATGCACAGAGTGCGGGCCGCGCAGCTGCGCGGCCGCAGCCACATCGCCGCCGGCTTCTTCGACGGCTCCGAGCGGGACGCGTTTGTCCTTGCCGTACGAGAGAAATGTCGCGCATGGTCTGCCGCTGTCCCGGGGCGACCGCAAGGCCGCCGCGGTGCGGATCCTGCAGTTTCATCCGAACTGGTCGAATCGTACGGTCGGCGAGGCGGCTGGCCTTTCGGAAGGCACCGTACGCACGATCAGGCGGCAGTCCATGGTGGAAGGTGTTTCCGGTGACGAAAAACGCGTCGGCCGGGACGGCAGGACCCGGCCGTTGAACAGCGCCAACGGCCGACGCCGGGCCAGCGCGCTTATTCTCGCCGATCCGGGCGTGGCTCTGCGTGCGGTCGCCCAGGCCAGTGGAATTTCGGTGAGCACCGCGCACGACGTCCGGCGGCGCGTTCAGCTGGGGGAGGACCCGGTGCCGGCTGGCCAGCAGGGCGGCGCCCGGCCGCTGCGGCTTTGTGCTACCGAAAAAGAGACCGGTCCGGCCGGCGGTCGGACCCGGTTGCGGGCGCTCAAGGACGATCCTTCGTTGCGCTACAACGAGGCCGGCCGGGATCTGCTGCTGCGCTGGATGGATGCGCACCTGGTCGAACCCACCGACTGGCAGGGCTGGCTGGACAGCGTCCCGCCGCACTGCACGGACGTGGTGGCCGCGCTGGCGCTGGAATCCGCGCGGGCCTGGCAGGCGCTGGCGACCACTCTCACCGGCAACGCACCTTAACGAAGAAATTCAACCTCGAAAAGACGCCAGTCGAACACCAGAGGTCTCTCAGTGGCGGAGTTGTCGGTACGCCGTGATGGCTCCCGGATGCAGCGGAATCCGGCCGGTGGCCAGCAAAGTCGGGGTGTCCAGGAACTGGGTGCCGACAACCTCGGGCGGGACGAGCTGGGCGGAACGGGTGACCAGGACGTTGGTCACCGCCGCCGCGATGGCCGGGTCGAGGTCGGCTCGGCAGGTCAGCAGCGTGGCCACCCCGACCGTACGGACCGCGAGCTGTTGGCCGTACACCCCTGGAGGGGCTACCGCGGCATCGTACAGATCCGGGAACTTTCCCTGCAGATCAGCGAGAACCAGCTGAAGATCGAGCATCCGTACCGGAAACTTTCGGGCCAGGGCGGACAGCAGCGGAGTGGGTATGCCGCCGGACCACAGCAGGGCGTCGACGGACCCGGTCCGCAACGCGACGGCCGCCTGGGCGATCGGGTAATGGCGGACGTCCAGGGCATGGTTTTCCAGCCCCGCCACCGCCAGCAGACGTTGGCCGGTGAAAGCAGCACCTGAGCCGGCGGCGCCCAGCGAGATGCGGGCGCCGGCCAGATCGGCGAGTTGCTGAATCCGGCCGCCAGCAGACACCAGCAGTTGCAGGTAGTCCTCGTACGTCCGGCCGAGTGCTCGCAGCCAGCTGCGGCCGGGCTCGCCGGTGGCCGAGTCGAGCAGCGTCAGCGCGAGGTCGGCCGAGAAAGTCGTCAGCAGCCGCAGATTTTGCTGACTGGCATCGGTTTCCACCACGGTGGGCCGCAGTTTCGGTTCGGTGGCGGCGATCTGCCCGGCGAGCAGGGTGGCGAAGGCGTAGAAAAGCCCGCCGCGCTCGCCGGCCGCGATCCGCAGCGAGGTGGTCGGTCCGCGGTAGGTCTGCGGCCCGCAGGCGCCCAAAACGCCGAGCGCGGCCGTGCCGGGGACGGCACGTAACAACAGCCGGCGTTTCATGGTGTCCTACTTTCCCTGCGCCCGGGCGATCGGAAGCTCCAGTACGACGGTCAGGCCGGCCGGATCGGTGTGCCGCAGGGAAACTCTCCCGTGATGCGCGCGGGGCGAGTTGGTCGGCTATCGCGAGGCCCAGGCCGCTGCCCGGCTGTGCGGATGTACGCGCCGACCGCCAGAACCGCCGGGTCGCCGCTGCCAGCTCGTTCGCCGGCAGTCCCGTACCGTTGTCACACAACACGAATCGGCCGGTGGATCCATGCCGCTGGATGCTCGTACGCACCTCGGCGCTTCGCCCCGCATAGCGGATCGCGTTGTCCAGGAACACATCCAGCATCTGCCCGAGGTCGAGCTCGCTGATCGCCACCTCACCCGACCAGCTGTTTTCGTCGGCACATAGGGTGATTTGCGACCTGCATGCGGTTGGCCGCCAGGCGTCGACCCGCTCGGACAGCACCCACCAGCCGGTGCACCGAATCTCCGCGGCCTGCGCGCTGGTGGCGGTGCCGACCGCGAAACTGTCCGCCCGGGCCAACTGCAGAAGGCCGTCCAGCAGCTGTTCCAGCCGGCTCAGCTCGGTCGCGGCCGCGCCCAGCGCGAGCCGGTTTTTCCTTATAGAGCCAGGATCGGTGGCGGCCGCATCCAGTCGCAGGCGCAACGCGGCCATCGGATTGCGCAGCTGGTGGGAGGCGTCCGCGACCAGGTCGCGCTGCTGTTGCGCGGCTTGCGCGAGTGCCTCGCAAAGCCCGTTGAATCGGGCCCCGAGCTCGCGGATTTCCGGCGGTCCGCTGCGGCCGGCCACCCGCACATCCCCGGTCCCGGCCGCCAATGCCTGGGTCGCGGCCTGCAACTCGCGCAGCGGCTGCAGCAGCCACCGGGTCAATCCCAGTGCCAACAGGGCAAAAGACAGCGCGACCGCGGCGAGGCCTGCGCCGACCACGCCCCACGAAACCGCCAGATCCGCCGCGGCCAAGCGCACATTCGCGTCCAGCACGACGGCGCCGCTGACTGTCGTCGGGCCACCTACTGGGAGCGCGAAGACCACGGTTCCCCTCGACCAGGGCAGGAGCAGGGGCGGAGCCGCGATTTGTTGGCTGCGCAGGGCATTCGCGGCCGCGGCGGCGATGGCCGGACGGGTGAGCGAGCCGGATCCGGTGGCCGCCAGCTGGTCTCCGCGGCTGTCCACGAGCACCAGGCCGTCGCCGTAAACGGCCGTGTAGCGCGCCATTTCGGTGGTCACCCTCCTGATGCCACCGGGAGAATGATCCAGCGCCAGCGTCACGAACCAGGCCAGGTCGTGCTGTCGCTGGGCCGCGAACGAGGCCGTACGTGCCGACGCGATCATCAGCGCAAGCGGGACCGCGAGAGCGGTGCTGACCACCAGGGCGAGAACTAGGACCGCGGCGAGGAGTCGACTGCGCATCCTGGTGATTCCTCCAGCCGAAAACCGAATCCGCGAATGGTGGTGATCAGTCCGGGGCGGCCGAGTTTGCCCCGTAGAGCACCGATGTGGACATCCAACGACCGGGACACCGCAAGATACGCGTCTCCCCACACTTCGTCCATCACCAGCTGCCGGCTGACCGCCTCCCCGACCCGGCGCGCGAGGGACGCCAGAATGCCGAATTCGATCGGGGTGAGCGCGACCGGCGTGCCGCCGACAATGACCTGCCGGGAATCCAGTTCAATGTGGATATCCGCGATCTGGACGACGGCGTGAGCGTCGGCGCGGACCGTACGTCCGCGTCGGCGTACCGCTTCGATTCGGGCCAGCAGGACGGTCAGGCCGACCGGTTTCACCAGGTAGTCGTCCGCGCCCAGGCGCAGGCCGCGGATCACGCTCCGATCGTCGTTTCGAGCGGTGAGCACGATAACCGGCACATTGGAGATCCGTCGGAGTTTGCGCAGGCCATCGAGACCGTCCAGGTCCGGCAGCCCGAGATCCAGCAGCACCAGGTCGGCCATGGTGTGATCGCGCAACATGTCGTCCGCGCGGCGAACCCGCAGGGTTCGAATCGCGAAACCGCGCAGCCCGTCGGTCAGTGCGTCCGCGACTCCGTCGTCGTCC
Source organism: Fodinicola feengrottensis (assembly GCF_010993775.1). GTDB lineage: Bacteria > Actinomycetota > Actinomycetes > Mycobacteriales > HKI-0501 > Fodinicola > Fodinicola feengrottensis. Next base: position 31,682 of record NZ_WOTO01000072.1, read on the forward strand.
TCGACCACCATCACCCGCATGTCGTTCTCATCTCAGTCGAGGTTTTCGGTGTCGCGGTCTATCCAGGATCGCTGCGAAGTTTCCCGCATTCGTGCGTACACCACGAAAGAGACCAGTATGCAGGCGGTCACATACCAGTAGAACCAGTTCTCGTGGCCCTGCTGTTTCAGTGCGAGCGCGATGTATTCGGCGGTTCCACCGAAGATCGCGGTCGCCAGCGCGTACGGGAGGCCGACACCCAGGGCCCGGATATGCACCGGGAAGAGTTCCGCCTTGACCACCGCGCTGATCGAGTGTAGCCGGCCACGATGACCAGGGCGGACATCATCAGGACGAAGGCCGTGAGCGGATTGTGGGTGCCGGCCAGCAGGGTGAGAATCGGTACGGTGCCCAGTGATCCGGCGATCCCGAAGAACAGCAGCAGCGGGCGGCGCCCGATCCGGTCCGACAGCGCGCCGTAAAGGGGTTGCATCACCACGAAGATCAGCAGCGCGACGAAGTTGATGGTGGTCACCGAGGTTTTGTCGATGCCGCTGGTGTTGATCATGAATTTCTGCATATACGTGGTGTACGTGTAAAACGCCACCGTGCCGCCCATGGTCAGGCCCACCACCAGGAAGAACGATCGGGGGTGGCGCATCAGCGACCGGATGGTCCCGCGTCTTTCGGCGGTCTGTGGGCCGGCCTGCCGGAAACTGGCCGACTCGTCCATGGTCCGGCGCAGCCACACCACGGCGACGGCCGCGAAAGCGCCGACCGCGAAGGCGATTCGCCAGCCCCACAGGGTCAGCTGCCGATCGGTCAGCAGGTGCTGCAGGCCGATCTGCAGGCCGAGCGCCACCAACTGCCCCATCACCAGGGTCACGTACTGGAAAGCCGAGTAGTACCCCCGACGGCCGCGCGGTGCCACCTCGGACAGATATGTTGCCGCGGTGGAATATTCGCCGCCGACCGAGATGCCCTGGACGAGCCGGGCCAGCAGGAGTAATGCTGGCGCGGCCGTACCGATGACCGCATAGCGGGGGTTCGCCGCGATCAGTAACGCACCGACCGCCATCAGGCTCACCGACAGGGTGAGTGCGGCCCGCCGGCCATGCCGATCGGCGTAGCGACCGAGAATCCAACCGCCGACCGGCCGCATCAGGAAACCGACCGCGAACACCCCGGCGGTGTCCAGCAGCTTGGCGGTGAGATCGCCGGACGGGAAGAAAGTCGCCGCGAAGTAGACGCTGAAGGCGGCGTACGCATACCAGTCGTACCACTCGATGAGATTGCCGAGAGAACCCCTGACCACATTGCCGGCAACGCTGTGCCTGTTCGTTCGTACGACCATCGAACTCGCGGAATTCAAAAGATCTCTCCTTTGCTGGCGTCAGCGTCACCTTGGTGGCCGATGTGCCGCGGAGCAAGGAAATGACGGCGTTCTTTACAGTTCCTTAGGAACACTCGTGAGCGCCGCGGGCGTATCCTGGGCAAACTGCCAGGGTGGGTAACGCCGGTCCGGAGAACTGCCGAACTCGGAAAAAAAGAAAAAATCTTCTGGTCTGGATTGTTTTCTGTTGGCGGTCACGGGTAATCTCGGGTCCCTTGTTGGCGGAGCAAAATGTTTTCCGGATTTCCGTGAACAGTCAACGATGAATGTTCCCGACAGGGGAGACATGCAAATGCCTGGTCAGACGGACTCCACTCCGGAGCGATTCGCGCCGCCGCGCGCAGCAAAACACCGTCCCACTTCCCGTCGACCCGGAGCCGCCACCCGAATGTGGTCGACACCGCCGCCTGGATATCAGGCATTGCGCGGATGAGCGCGGTCGGGTGGGCACGAAGATTCTGGTTGGTGAGCCTGCTAACCCTGCTGTTGGGAGCGGTGATCGTCGGGGGCCTGGTCGCGATCGTCGGGGTGTATCAGCCAGCGGACTCCGTGCCCGGCGCATCGGCGACGGCCGCCAGGGCCGTGCCGGCGAGCCAGCACCCCCGTTCGCCAGGTTTTCCCTCGGAGGCCGCGAAAGCCGTACGGGCCACCTTGCCGAGCGGCCATCGGTCCACCCCTGCGCCACCCAAGCGCGACCCCGACGGAGGCAACTCGTGGATTCCGCCGTTTCTGCGACCTTGGCTGTCGCCGGCCCGGTGAGCTGACCGATCATCCTGCGATCGTACGAACGAAAGGAGTGTCTGCTGTGCTTATCAAGCCGGACGAAGACGCCGGGGCCGGTGGCCTGCGGGCGTCGCCGGACCGCTGGCTGGGTGCCAATGTCAGGAAAGGAGCCCGGGACGGTACGTATGTGGTGATCATCCCGCGAAAGCCGGTTCGCGTATGCGGTCGCCACTGAAATCGAAGCTCGGGCGGCGGCTCGCGACCGCAGCGTTTCCGCACTTGTGCCACCCCTGCGTGGCCGGGATTTCACTGCTCCCGCGTACGAACGGCTGGTGGGCAACTGGTGCGCGGAGCACCTGCCGGCCGGCGAGAGTCCGGTGCTGGTCGCGCTGTGCGAGGACGGATTGCTTGCGGACCTGCGAAATCTGGGCCTGACCAGCTATGTGGGAATGCCTCCGGGCAGTGAGCGTAAGAAACTGCGCGGGCAGGGCGACTCGTACACGTTGATGGTGCCGGTCACCACCGCGCGTGGCTTTGTCCGGGCGGTGATGGCGAACTCGCTGCCGGCCACCCCGGCCCGGCCGGAACGCAAAATCTGGTCCCGTCCAGGTCATGCGGCGCCTACGATCGGGCCCCGGTTGGCCAGACTGGGTTTGGTGGGCGCCACCGGCATCGCCAGCGCGCTGGTGTTGGCGAACATCTCGGCGGCGGCCCCGGTGATGCCCACACCGCTGGCGCTGGCGCCGGCCCCGGTCGTCCAACAGGGTGGTGCCGGCGCTGCCCCGGATTCCGTAGACCCGGCGCAGGAACCCCTGCATTCACCGCAGAATTCCGTTGCTCCGCAACAGAATCCGGCTGCCGTGCCGCCGGCGGGTTCGCCGTACACACCGCAGCACGCGGCGGCCGAAAGTGGTGGACTGGTGCCGACGCTGCTGTCGGCGCCGGCGCCGCCGGCGCCTCCTGGCGGCGATCAGGGGAATCCGGTGGGATCGGCGGCGGGAGCGGCCTGGAACGGCATCGTGAACGCGGTCGGCAAGACCTGGGACGCGATCCCGAACGGTTACGGATACAACGCGCGCCTGGGGGTTTACGACGGCCCGGGCGGCATGGTGGAACTGACGTTGGGCAAGGACGAGAACGGAAAACCCGCGGCGGCACTCACCAGTGGCCTGGGTTACGGCAAGGGCGGTGCGGTCGTCTACGGCCGGCTGGTGCCGATGCCCAAACCCGGAAACAATGTTCTCTACGTCCAAAAGGCGAACAACGGACCCATCGGCTTGCCGGGATCGACGTACAACGACGTGGGTTTTGGCTGCGATCAGTACGGCCGAAACTGTCACCTCTTCGAAAACTCCCGGGTGGGAAACGGAAAAGGTCGGGTCGGTGGCGTCTGTGAACAGTCCCAGACCAAGGACGAGTGCCAGCCGATCATCCAGTTCGGGGCGAAACCGCTCGGTAAGGGCAACGAGTCGGATATCAACGTGACGGCAACCTGCGTCGCCACCAGCGAGGGCGTCGACGGAAGCTGCCTGCCACCGGGCAGTGAGCCATGGCTGGTGAGCAAGATGCTGCGCTCCCTGCAGAAGATGACGCCTCCCGAGGCGCCGTCCGAAGCAAGCCCGGAAACTCCGGCCGAGGGCTCGCCGGCCGGCGAGGATCCGGTGTACGGCCCCGATGCGCAGCCTCCGTCCGAAGCCGATCCGAACGGCGGGGACGAACAGGCACCCCCGGACGAGCAGGCTCCGCCCGCGGAACAGGCTCCACCGGACGAGACCGTACCGGCTGAGGGTGCACCAGTTGAGGGTGCTCCGACTGAGGGTGCACCGGCCGAAAGTGGTCCGGCGGACGAGGCGCCGGCTGAAGGTGCACCGGTTGAGGGTGCGCCGACCGAACAACCGGCCGAAGGTGCGCCGGCGGAACCCGGCGCGGTGGAAGGCGAGACCGGTCCGGTCGAAGGGCCGCCGGCCGACCCGCCGGGGGTGGCTGGGGATGCGGGTGTTGCCGGGGATTCGTCGAATGTGTCGGCCGAGGGCAGCCCTCCGGACGTACGCACCCCGACCGAACCGTCCAGTTCGGACTGGGGTGACTGGTTCCGGAGGCTGCCGCCGGTCGGCGCGCCGACGAGCATCGCGGGCAGGCTCAACTGGGCTGGTTTTCTCTATTCCATGTTGGGAGCCGACTCGGCTCCGCCCACTGACCGGCGGCCAACGTGCCACCCGGCTCGCCGGGTGCGCCTTTCGGCGTCAAGAACGGTGTTTACTGCCAATCCGAGGCATGCCCCGAATCGGCGCCAGCGCAGGCGGGCGTCAACGGTCAGGGTGATACTCCGAACAACCTGGGCGTGCCGGACGGCAGCGCGGCCGCGGACACCGGAAACATCAATGATGAGGCCGTTCCGGGGCAGGCTGGGGTGAATGGTCAGGGTGATACGCCGGACAACCTGGGCGCACCTGACGGCGGTTCGTACCCGGACAACGGAAACATCAATGATGAGGCCGTTCCGGGGCAGGCTGGGGTGAATGGTCAGGGTGATACGCCGGACAACCTGGGCGCACCTGACGGCGGTTCGTACCCGGACAACGGAAACATCAATGATGAGGCCGTTCCGGGGCAGGCTGGGGTGAATGGTCAGGGTGATACGCCGGACAACCTGGGCGCACCTGACGGCGGTTCGTACCCGGACAACGGAAACATCAACAACGAAGGCGGCCCACCGCCAGACGCCGGTCCGGGCCAGGCCGGGGTGAATGGTCAGGGCGATACTCCGGACAACGTCGCTCCGCCGCCAGATGCCGGGCCGCCTCCGGACGCGGGTCCGCCGCCAGACGCCGGACCGCCGCCGGACGCGGGTCCGCCGCCAGATGCCGGTCCGCCCCCAGACGCAGGTCCGCCCCCAGACACAAGCCCGCCGCCAGACGCAGGTCCGCCGCCAGATGCCGGACCTGCCGCGGACACCGGGAATATCAATGACGAAGGGAGTCCGGCCGGTGGGTGAGCCGGCGCGCGGCGCAAGGCCGCGCGGGGAACAGCGGCCGGTGGTGTCCAGGTCCGGTACGCCGGAGTTGGACGCCCCGCTGTGGTTCCCGGATCGTACGGGTGCCGACGCGGGAGCGGAGCCGAGCACCCTGGCGAAAGTGGACCAGAGCCGGCTTTTGCGGCCGGAGGACTATCTCCGCGAGTCGCGACAGCCGCCGATCCTGGGGTGGCAGCGGATCGCTTGGCGGCTGGGTGCGCGAGGGGTGCGCCCAGGTGCCCGCGAGCGCCGCCACCGCCGATGGGCCCGACTGTCCCGCCGGCCGCTCGCGGCACCGAAGGTGATCGCGGTGTTCAGCCCGAAAGGCGGCGTCGGCAAGTCGACTACCGCCTTGCAGCTGGGGCAGGTTTTGGCCCGGCTGCGGGGAGATCTGATCGCCGCGCTGGACGCCAACCCGGACTCCGGCAACCTGATCAAGCGGGTGGCCGAGCCGTACAGTCCGGGCAGCGCCAGCGAACTTCGGTGTTACAGCGAGCATGTGCAGCGGTACGCGGACCTGATGCCTTATGTGACCGAGGCCGAAGGCGGGCTGTGCGTGGTCCGCTCGGACACCGCCGCGGCCGGCCGGCTCGGGCCGGTGGAATATCGCGAGGTCCTCGGGGTGCTCTCGCGTTTCTATTCCATCATCGTGGTGGATCTGGGCACCGGCATGCGCGAGGCGGCCTTCTGTCCATTGTGGAGGCTGCCGACGCGGTGGTCGCGGTGACCAGGCCGAGTTTCGACGCCGCGGAGGTGCTGGTGGAGGGAATGGACTGGCTGGCCAGGCGATTCCCGCTCAAGGTGGCCACCTCGACGGTGGTCGTCAACGCCTCTCACACGGTCGCGGGGGAGCTGGACCTGGACCGGTTGGAGGCGGAGTTGAGCAGGCAGGTGGCCCATGTCCTGCGGGTGCCGCATGACCGGCATCTCGCCGCCGGCGGGGTGCCGCAGTGGCTTCTGCTGTCCCACCACACCCAGGATGCCTACCTCAAGTTGGCCGCCACCGTGGTCGACTCCTTACCTGAGGGATAAGGGAAACCTGCCGTTTGGCCGCCGGGATGCAGCGTTGCTCCCGGCGGCCAAACTTTGTTGGTACGCCTACTGGCGACTGCGGAATTCTGCGACCGTACGAACAAAGGCCGCCGAGTCGTTGAGCCAGGGGAATTCCTCGTCCGGCACCGGCACGCCAAGGAATGCGCACAACGGCTCCCAGCCGTCGCTGACCTCGTACACGAGCAGCTTCTCAGCCGGCACCTCGCGTCTTACGGCTTCGTTGTGGCGGCTGAAGACGTTGATGAGGTGGTCTTTTTTCCCGGGATCCGCCAAACATCCGGTCGAACATCACCGGTACCAGTCGCCGCGCGGAGGTAGTCGGGCCGTCCACCTCCTTGAAGAGGTCTTCGTTGAGGACGGTTTTGATCATGCTTTGGTACCATTTCTCTGGGTCCCGTACGCTGAGCAGGACCTTCGCGTCCGGGTACGCTTCCATTAGCTCGCGCCAGAAATAACAGCCGGGCGAGTCGGTGGTCGACTGGTATCCGGCGAAGGTGGCCACCAGGTCGATCTTTTCCCCGGAATAGGCGGCGACCCAGCTGTCGATGTGCTCGGGGTGTTCCATGACTTCGCGCATGTGATAGCAGGGGCCAAAGCCCAGTTTATTGAGCACGGTCTGCTGGGTGGAGGTGCAGTACGCGGGAAGCCCGCGCCGATGACCTTCATAGTAGTTCCCTTCCTTTCGAAGGTACGGTCGTTTTCTCGTTGGCGGCAGCCGAGTGTGTCGTACGCGCCAGTAAAAACCACGCCGTCGCGGCGATAAGTGCGGCCACCGCGACCACAATCAGGGTGGTGAGTGCGGCCAGTCCGAGCAGGCTGAGGCCGGAGGCGAGCAGAACGACGGCGAGCGTCACCCGGATGACTCGGCTGGGGGTGCGCGCGACGAGAGCAGCGCGCCGATGACGGCGCCCGGGATCGAGCCGACCAGAAGGCCAGCCACCAGGCCAAAGTGTACTTCGCCAAAGAACAGGTGTCCGAGGGCGGCCGAGGCCACCAGGGGCAGTGCCTGGGCGAGGTCGGTGCCCACCAGCCGGCCGGCCGAAAGGCGTGGATACATCAGCAAAAGCGTGACCATGACGAGAGACCCGGAGCCGACGGACGTGACTCCGACAATGAAGCCCACCACCACGCCGATCAGCACGAGCCGGCCCGGCGCCACCGCCGCTTCCGGCTCCACGCCTGGGTTTTCCGGGCGTTTGCGCAGATCCAGATACATTCGTACGACGGTGGAAGCGACCGCCAGCAGTAGGGCCGCGCCCAGCAGGATGCGCAGAATGCCGTCCACTCGTGCGGAGCGGAGCAGGCCGTCCACCATCGCGCCGACGAATGCCGCCGGCACCGATCCGACACACAGCCACAGTGCGATCCGCCAGCGGATGGTGTGCTGGCGCAAGTGCACCAGCACGGCGAACGGCTTCATCACCACGCTGGTCACCAGGTCGGTGGACACCGCGGCCAGCGGTGGCACGCCGAGCAGCAGCGTCAGGATCGGCGTCATCAGAGCGCCGCCGCCGGTGCCGGTCAGGCCGACCAGGAATCCGGTGACCAGTCCGGCCGCCGCGAAGGTCCAGTCCACCGTTACCCCTCTCGCTAGACTGAGGTCAACGCGTGTTGACATGACTTTAGCCCCGGAGCCCACCGCATATCAACGCCCGTTGACACTCGCCGTAAACTCGGCGGCGAACCGATCAGCGAGGACACCGATGGCGAGTCAGCCGGACCAGACCGAGGCCGAGCCCAGCTCCCTGCAGCGGCGGTCGGAGCGTACGAAGGCGGCCATCCTCGCTGCCGCGAGGACCGAGTTCGCGAGCAGCGGCTACCAGCGCTCGACGATCCGGGCCATCGCCGCCGACGCGGGCATCGATCCGGCGCTGGTGATGCGTTACTATGGCTCCAAGGAAAAGCTGTTCCACGCCGTTCTGGACGTCGATCTTACGTTGCCAGACCTGGGAAACGTACCGAGAGAGCAGCTCGGCGAGCGGATTATCCGGCATTTCATCGGCAAATGGGAGGATGAGCGGTTCCGGGAGGCGTACATCTTCCTTTTCCGTGCCGCGATGGGAAACGAGCTCGCCGCGGCGCGCATGCTCACCGTCTTTCGCGAGCAGGTCATCCCGCACACCGCGGCCCTGCTCGCGCGGTGCCAGCCGAGGCTGAGCAGCGTGCGTCCGCGGTGATGACCCAGCTTGTCGGCCTGGGCACCTGCCGGTACGTGCTGGGCGTGCCGCCGCTGGCCGAGCTCACCATCGATCAGCTGGTCGCGCGATTCGGCCCGACCATTCAACGCTACCTCACCGGTCCACTCGGATAACTCGTTCTCAACCTTTCCGGCAATGCCTGCGTCGTTGTGGGTGGCAGCGAAGGGACGGGGATGACTTCGGATGAAGTGGACGACTTCACCAGCTACGTGCACCGTACGACCAGGCAGTTCACCGCGATCGCGTATTTGCTGACGGGCGACCAGGGGCGTGCGGAGGACCTGACGCAGACCGCGTACGCGAAGACGTACGTGGCGTGGCGGCGAATCCGGATGGAGGACCCGTACGCGTTCACCCGGCGAATCCTGCTGAACAGTCACATCGACTGGTGGCGGCGACGGAGTCGACTCGAGGTGCCGGTCGCAGGACTGCGGGAGCCAGCTCCGCAGCCCGATTTCGCGAGCGTGGTGATCGACCGGCAGGAGTTGGCCGACGCGATGAGCCGGTTGACCCGGCGCGAGCGGCTGGTCGTGGTCCTGCGGTATTTCCTCGATCTGCCGTCCGACAGTGTGGCCGCGCAGCTGGGAGTGACGACCGGCACGGTGAAGTCCACGGCTTCGCGCGCTCTCGGCAAGCTCCGCGCCGACCCGGTTTTCGCGGCCAGCGGTCGAATTCCCCAGCCTGAAGGAGTAGCAGATGTTTGATGACCAGGATGTGAAGACGGCTCTGCGCACCTTCGATCCGGGCGTACGGGTCGATGTGCGGGCCGTGGTCCAGCAGGGCCGGCGGATCAAACAGCGCCGGCTCGCCGTCGGCGCGACCGCCGCGGTGGCGGCGCTGGCGGTCGGGGTGACTGGCACCCAGTTCGCCAGCCATTCCGATCGGCTGACCGGCGATCTGGCGGCCACCGTGATCGCCGGTAGGTTGCCGGCCAACACCAACGTGGTCGGTTCGGTTGTCCTGAGTACGACGATTAACGAGGTCGTCAGCAAACTGGCGGCGGGCGGGTTCGCCTGGTCGCGTACGGCCGATGGCGGGCACACGTGGGACACTCGCAAACTGCCATCCAGCCTGGCCAACCCGCATGCGGTGGTCGCGCTGGACGCGCAGACCACGATGGTCGGGAACCTCATCACACACGACGGCGGGGAAACCTGGTCCGTACGCCCAGCAGCCGGCGCGGCCGTACGTTCATTGCCCACCCAGTGGCAACTGCTGACGCCGCTGAGCACGGACGCCCTGCTCGCCCAGCCGGCCGCGAACGCCTCAGCTGGCGAGCTGGCCGCCGGCCCGGTGGCCAAGGCTGGCCAGCCGCCCACCGTCCCGATGGCCGTTGATCCGGGGTCCGGTCAGCTACACCCGCTCGGCACCGCCGCGAGGGGCTGCCTACCGACGAACGAGCGACAGCCCACGAACGGTTCGCTCTGGCTGGAGGCGATGGCGCGGTCGCCGTCAGCCGCGACCGCGGCGCGACCTGGCACACGTTCGACGCCCCGGCGGCGAAAGGCTCCAGTGGCGTCAACTTTGCCAAGGATGGACCGAAACACCCGGATCGGCAGGTCACCGTGGACAGCCTCGACGGCCATACCGGATATGCCCTGGTGGAGTACATTCCTGGTCCGCAGGTGCTCCTTCGCACCACCGACGGTGGCCTGACCTGGCAGAAGACCCAGACGATCGGCAGGGTTGTCTCCGGTTTAGGCGTTCTCGGCGATGGGTCGGTCGCGACGATCGACATGAACACTGCCGGCGGTGATTCGTCTCCGGTCATCCGCAGCACCGACGCTGGCGCTACTTTCCAGCGGATCTCCACGAAACCGGCTCCGGGCGGCATTCCCTATCGGACCGTTCTCGGGTCCTACTCCGCCGCATTGTGGCCGAAGAGTACTCCGTATGGCGAGGTGGTTTCCGCTGACGGCATTCATTTCGTACTGGTGCCGCCGCTGCCGGCCGGCGCGATCGTGCCGAATCGGATCATCGTGACTGGTGGCAATGGATAGTCATCACTGAATAACGTCGGCTGGGGACGCTTACCTCTGAGGTAATCGACGGTCGACAAGTCCTGTGCCAGTGTCCGGGCCTATGTCAAACGAATTGGATCTGGACCTGCCGGCGCCCTTTCCGCCGGCCGGCTCGTACGTCAACTCCGTGGTCGTCGGCAGTCTTCTCGTCCTCGGCGGGCACATCCCGATTGGGGTGGACGGTTCTGTGGTACTGGGAAAACTTGGTGAGGAGCTGGACACCGCGGCCGGCTATGAGGCCGCCGGCCGCGCCGCATACAGCGCACTTGCCAGCATGCGAGCCGAACTTGGCTCATTGGACCGGGTACGGCGCATCGTCATGGTCCGCGGATGGGTAAACGCGACACCGAATTTCGTCGAGCACACGAAAGTGATCGACGGCGCATCGGACGTGTTCATCAAGGTGTTCGGCCCGGCCGGGCAGCATGCGCGCATCGCGGTTGGCGTCAACTCCCTTCCGGCCAACCTGGCGTTGGAAATCGAGGTGCTCGCCGAGATCGCTTAAAGGATCATGCGGCCGACGGGCCTCACAAAATTCTGGCAACAGCCGCCCGTCTGCCCCCGTATGCTGCTTGTCGGCAAGTACGGGGAAAGACGGGGAGAAAGATGGCATATCCGGCTAATTCGCCGTTTTCTGGTTTCGTTCCACCGCCGCCCAGAGCCGGACTCAGCACCGGTGTGATCATCGGCATGATGGCCGGCGGCCTGGTGGTTGTGCTGTGTCTGTGCGCTGGGGTGATGGGTGCCGTGCTGCTGTTCACCGCCGGCAACGCACAGAATCCGACGACAGCCTCGGCCACGCCGCCCAGCAGTTCGGGCACCGGCCAGCCGCACGTGGTGACGTATTCGGCATCGAGCCCCGGCAGTTCGATCGGCGAGATCGGTTTCTACGACTCCACTGGCCTTGATCAAAACATCTACGATGTCACATCGCCCTGGACCGACACTGAGACGATCGACAGTGGCGTGGTCGACTACATCACGCTGAATGTCAATCAAATGGGCGGCGACTCGCCGGTTACCTGCTCCATCACTGTCGATGGCAGGCAGGTGGACTCCAAGGCCGTCACCAGCGGCCCCTACCAGGATGTCATCTGCAGCGCGGATCTCAGCTAATCGAAGTGAGAATGCCGTTGCGGGCGCCGACAATCAGGGCGCCGTCGGCTGTCAGGGCCGGATAGCTGTCCACCTGGCCACCCACTTTTACGTCGAACAAACGCTTACCGGCAGCGGTGACGCCGTACACATGGCCGTTCTGGCCGGCGAAATACACGTCTGAGCGGCGGTCGACCACGGTGGAGCTCCAGATCAAAGTGGGTACGGGCCCGTAGGTGGCGGATTCAGTTCCGTCTTTCACGCTGAAAACGTGCACAAAACCAGCGTGGTCACCGACATAGACCAGGCCGTTCGCGGTGAACTGACGGCGAAGAATAAGTGATGGTCCGCGGCGAGTCCCAGGCCCGCGTGCCGTCCGGATGGTAGGCCCACTCCCGCTTTCCGTTCGTACCAAGGATCGCGGTGCCGTCGGCGGCCAAGCCGGCTGAGACTTCGGTGATGCCGTCGCTGGGATTGGCTCGCCAGGCCACTTTCCCAGTGCTGCCGTGGTCGTCGACAGCGACCAGGCCGGAGTCGGCGGTGGTGTAAAGCCGGCCCGTTCCGGTGGCGACCACCGACCCGTACGACCCCGAGCCGGCCTGGACCGTCCACACCAGACGGTGAGACTTTCCCCCAGTCACGTCGATCGCGCTCACGCCGCCGGACATGTCGCCGACATAGACGCGGTCTCCGTTGGCGGTGACCGGAGAAGTCGGTACGCCCGGGAGGTCCTGTGTCCAGAGGTGTACGCCCGCTGGCGACAGTGCGACCAGCTGTTGTGCGCTCGGTACGAGAATGTCGCCACTGGGCAGCACGAGTGCGGAGAGACCGACAGGTCACCACCGCCGGCATGGCCGAGATCGTACGTCCAGCGGTCATTTCCGGTCGCCGGATCGAGTGCGTGGAAAATTCCGGTGTTGGACGCGACGTAAATCGTCCCGTCCGCGCCGATCACCGGGCCAGGTGTGATCGACGTTTCGAGCTGGCGCTGCCAGCGGAATTTCCCGCTCTGCGGGCCATCGGAGGTCGACGCGCCACTGTGCCGGGCGTCGTGCAGCGCGGACGGCCAGGGCGCCCAGGTGGGCTCTCCCGGCGTACCGGACGGAACGGTTTTTTGGTAGCTCCGCCGCCGCATCCCGCGACCAGCAGCGCCAGCAACGAAAAAACCCGCCACCGCGCGGACCCGAAATGACATGGCCCGATGCTAACCACGAGATGGACAGGATCCTCCTTACAAGGACCTTACGGTCTTAAAGCGGCACCGCCGATGCCAGCCAGCATGCGGGCTAGGATCGGCGCCATCTCGTCATCCCGGTCGGCCGGCGCCCAGTTCCAGCCATCTCAGCATCGCGTTGTCCACGGTGGTAGCGATCACCTCCGCGGTCCACCGGCGGATCGCCGGATCGGCGATCCCAGCCAGCGCCTGGGCGCTGATCGGCACGCTCCTCGCCAGAATTTCCTTGGCATAGTCGGCGAATTCCGGCTCATGCTGGGCGTCGCGAATGAGCAGCCGGAAAGCGTCCGGTGCCTGTCTGGCGACTCGCATGGTGTCGGCCAGCGTCCGCGTCACGCCCGCGAGCAGATCTTCGTACGTCGTCCCGTTCACCGGCGCTCGTTCGACGGCGCCGAGTTTTCCGGCGATCTGGTCGATCACGGCCCGGTAGAGCGCCTGTTTGGAGGCAAAATGCCGGTAGACGATGAGTTTTTGGTGATGCCGGCCTCGGCGGCGATGTCGTCGATGGACGTACGCGCGTACCCGCCGGCCGCGAATACTCGGGCGGCCGCCGCGAGGACGCTGGCCGAGCGTTCGGGTGCGGACAGCAGCTTTGCGCCGGCCGGGGGGTGGCATCTACCCAGCATGCCGATCCGGTGCCGGGGCCGCTCGGTGGGCCAGCAACCAGGCCGCGAGCAGGCCGAAGATGACTGAGCTGAGGGTGATCTCGACGCCGTTCGCCACCCGGATCAGCGGCGCCAGCGTGGTTTGCGTGATGATCGGAATCCAGCCATTCAGCAGCGCCAACGACACCGCGCACCACAGCCAGGCCACTGGCCACCTGCGGCGCAGAAGTGCCACGATGACAACGAAAAACCGCCGCGTGCAGGAGTCCGCGGACGAATTCCGAGCTGACCAGAACAGCCATTGGTGGGCTGGTGAATGTCTGCGTACGCGCCGATTTCTCGATGGCCTCGACCACCGGTGTGTCGGCCAGCGCGCAGAGCAGGAAGACCGCACCCAC